>JBOEGN010000072.1:0-1236 GCA_050633445.1 Thalassovita sp. | reverse complement strand
ATAGGCGATCCATTCCAGAATATAGGGCGCTTCGTTTTTCATGCAGCCAACAATGGCCGTTCGTGGGGTATCGGTGCCAGACAGACGCGGGGGATAGGGCGCGCCCAGCTGGTCTTCTCTGAGGATACCAAGCTGGTTATGCGGTTTAAAGGACGAGCGTTGCAGTTTGATCAGGTTCTGCTGGGCCAAAGGCGGCATGATCGCGCGGAGCTCGGCAGGCAGATGGGCGGCCAGTTCGGCGCTCGCAGGTGCCGGGGTTTCAGCGCGACGTTCCTGCCGCGTGGCCCGGTCGATCCGTCCCATAAAGGCCAACAGGTATTGCGAGGCCCGATAGCCATTCCTTGGCTCCGCTTCGGTCCAGGTGGGGGCGGTGTCAGGGCCCGGCTGCAAAACTGTGCCAAGCGCGGGGTATGTTTCGGCCAGTCGAGTGTTCGCGTCGGTGAAACCATCGGAGACAGCCCTCAGAGACGCCGGATCAATCGGAGCCCCGTCGATCCCGACATCTTTGGTCAAGGCGTTCCACAATTTGCGCGGGATGATCTTGTCCGTGCGTTTCAGCAGGGCCATCAGCAATTCGTTCAACTGCCGAGCACGCGTGACATGCGCAGCCGCCGGGGGCATAGGGGCATCCGCAGCCGCAGCCTTGCCAATCTGTCCCTGAATGCCGAAAGCGGCCCGAAGTTCGTCCGTCGCGGTTTTCGAATGGAACAGCACCTCGTCATAGGCGCGCAGCGACATGCGACCCGCGCCGAACACGGCCTCCCACTCTTTCACCAGACGGGTATAATCCAGCCAGAAAGGCGGGCACTGGATCTCTTGGAATTGCGCCAATTCTGGTTGGATTTCATGACCATCCAGCAGGGCGTCGTCCCACCAATCCGCAGNNGCCTGCCATCTCAAGCTCTAGCGCCAAGGATTGGGCGCGGCCGGACATCACCTGATGCGCATAGTGGCGGGCCAGCAGCTGCGCTTGTTCGTCCACATGGGCTACGATTTGAATGTCGTGGGACAAGGGCAACAGCAGGTCGCGCAGACGCTCTATTTCCGAGCGACGCGACAGCGAGGCACCCAGCTGGCTGGCTGACAGGATCAAGGTGTCTGGCGTTGCGGTCTCGACCTCTTGGCGCAGTTTTGTCATCACGTCCAAACGCAAGGCGGCCTGATCCGCGACATCGCCATACCCTCGGCTAGCGCGCAGCGGGTCCACGTGATCTGGGTCGGTCACGGCCATATACA
>JBOEGN010000071.1:0-55611 GCA_050633445.1 Thalassovita sp. | reverse complement strand
CCAGCGGGTGGTTGGCGTCCAGGGTGACTTCTTCTTCGGTGATTTCCACCACAGTCACAGGCACAACCTGACCCGAAGGCGATTGCATTTGCAGTTGCAGACCAATCTCCAGCGGAACCTCGGGGGGGACGTTCGACCGCGGGATCGCCTGAATCGCATCGGCCTGAGCTTCGCCATAGGCTTCGGCGGGCTCGATCTCGACGGTCTTTTTCTCGCCAACGGTCATGCCGGGCAGCGCTTTGTCCAGACCGGGGATGATCTGGCCGGACCCAACGGTGAATTCCAGCGGGTCGCGCCCTTCGGAGCTGTCAAATGTCGCGCCGTCGGCCAGTGTGCCAGTGTAATGAATACGGACGGTATCGCCCGATTTGACTTCGGTCATAAGATTTCCAGTCATATGATTGGGGGGTGGATAAAGAGGCCGCGTGTTGCGGGTGCTCGGGTGCAAATTTGGGGGGCACCCTAGCGGCGAGGTCACAGGATTGCAAATCGACAGCTATTTGGACTTTGCCAGACAGGAAAGCCGTGCAAACCTGCCCCCGAATGGGAGGAGCGTTCATGACAATCACCACCTGCATCTTTGATGCTTACGGCACCTTGTTCGACGTCGCAGCCGCCGCACGCGAGGCCGCCGCCGAACCGGGTCGCGAACAACTGGCCGAAAGCTGGCCCAAACTGGCCGAAAACTGGCGCCTGAAACAACTGCAATACAGCTGGCTGCGTGCCGTCACCGGGCAATACACCGATTTCTGGCAAGTGACCGAAGACGGGCTGGACTGGGCGCTCGAGGCCGCTGGCCTGGATGGCGACCTCGATCTGCGCGAACGGCTATTGTCGCTGTACTGGGAGCTCAGCGCCTATCCCGAGGTTCCCAAAATGCTGGAGCAGTTGAAACAGGCTGGTCTGACGGCTGCGATTCTGTCCAATGGATCGCCGGATATGCTGACGGGCGCAGTACGCTCGGCCGGATTAGAGGACTTGCTGGATGAAAGCCTGAGCGTCGAATCCGTGGGCAATTTCAAACCTGACTCGCGGGTTTATGACCTTGTCGGGCAGCGATATGCTTGCGCGCCGTCGCAAGTGCTGTTTGTGTCCTCGAATGGCTGGGATGCCTCGGCTGCGGCGGCGTACGGATTCACCACGGCCTGGGTCAACCGCGCGGGCGATCCGGTTGACCGTTTGCCAGGAAAACCGCATCACATACTGACTGACTTGTCCGGCATCCCGGACTTGGCTGCACGCTGCTAAAAGGACTGATATGCCGCAATTTACGACTTCGGACGGGCTGACTCTGTATTACGAGGACGAGGGCGCAGGCCTGCCGATCCTGTGTCTGGCCGGGTTAACCCGCAATGCGCGCGACTTTGATTTCGTGGCCCCGCATTTGTCTGGCCACCGCATACTCCGGCTGGATTATCGCGGGCGCGGGCAATCTGACTGGGCGCCGGATTACAGCACCTACTCGGTCCCGCGCGAGGCGCAGGACGTGCTGGAACTTCTGGACCATCTAAAGCTGGATAAAGTCGCCATTCTGGGCACTTCGCGCGGCGGATTGATCGCGATGGTGCTGGCCGCCACCGCCAAAGACCGCTTGTTAGGTGTCGTGCTAAACGATGTTGGCCCCGAGCTTAACATGGACGGGCTGACCGCGATCATGGGCTATCTGGGCCTGAACCCTGCGGCGAAAACCATGGACGAATTCGTGGCGCTGCGCAGCAAACTGCCCGGTTTCGCCAATGTTCCAACAGAACGCTGGGCCCAAGAGGCCACCCATAACCACACCGAAACCCCGGACGGCGTGCAGATTAACTATGACCCCAAACTGCGCGACGCGGTGATCGAAGGCATGACCAATGCCGAGGCCCCGGATCTGTGGCCTGTGTTCAGCGCCATTGCACCCCTGCCCTGCGCGGTAATCCACGGGGCGAATTCGGATCTTTTGACCGCCGAGGCGGTGGACAAAATGGCAGCCGCAATGCCCGGCCTGATTGTCGCTCATGTACCGGACCGGGCGCATGTGCCCTTTCTGGATGAACCCGCCGCGTTAGAGGCGCTACATTCTTGGTTGCGGGCCATGCAATGAACATCGACATGATCGAGGCGGCGGCCCAGCGCCTAAGGGGTCATGCCCGCCTCACGCCACTGCTGAATTCGCCATTCTTGGATGACATCGCGGGACGGCGGGTGTTGGTGAAACCAGAATGCCTGCAACACACCGGCAGCTTCAAATTTCGTGGCGCATGGTCAGCCTTGTCCGCGATGGAGCCCGCACAACGCGACCGTGGCGTGATCGCCTTTTCCAGCGGCAACCACGCGCAGGGGGTGGCCTATGCGGCGCGGCTGCACGGGGTGTCGGCGGTGATCGTCATGCCCTCGGACGCGCCGGTTCTGAAGATCGATAACACCCGCGCATATGGGGCCGAAGTTGTCCTGTATGACCGCGCAACAGAGGATCGGGACGCCATTGGCGCGGCTTTGGCTGCCGAGCGCGGTTTGACCATGATCAAACCCTTTGACGATCCCCAGGTGATCGCCGGTCAGGGCACCACGGGGCTTGAGATCGCGACACAAGCGGCGGAATTTGGGGTCACCGAGGCCGAGGTGATCGTGTGCTGCGGCGGGGGCGGTTTCACCTCGGGCGTTGCGCTCGCGCTCGAAAAATATGCGCCGAAAATGCGGGTCCGTCCTGCCGAGCCTGTGGGCTTTGACGATGTGCGCAGGTCGCTGGAAAGCGGCCGGATCGAACGGAATCCGCAGATGACAGGTTCGATCTGCGACGCCATCATCTCGCCCCAACCCGGAGAGCTGACATTCCCCATCATGCACCGCCTGTGCGGGCTGGGTTTGGTGGTTAGCGATGATGATTGCCTGCGCGCGATGGCGCTGGCATTCCAGCGGTTGAAAGTGGTCGCCGAACCGGGTGGAGCCGCGGCCCTAGCGGCGGCGTTGTTCCATGGCGACACGCTCCAGAACGACACAGTTATCGTGACCATCTCGGGTGGGAATGTCGACACGGGCATGTTCCAAACCGCCCTCCAGCGATTCCTTTAGACCCGCCAAAGCACGAATTATTGGGCTCGACCTGCACCGCCAGGTCGGGCCTTTCTTTTGTTTACAGACACTTACAAACGCCATCCTTCTGGTGACAAAAAGTAATTGACGTAGTTAATTATATTTCATAAATTAATTGACACTGTACATTAAATTCGCCAAACTTCTTAGCGAACAGGGAGGAAATCATGCGTACTCAAGTTGCCATCATCGGGGGCGGCCCATCGGGCCTTTTGTTGTCTCAACTACTGCACAAGGCCGGCATCGACAGCGTCGTTCTGGAACGCCAAACCCGTGAATACGTGCTGGGCCGTATCCGCGCAGGCGTGCTGGAAACCGGCTTTGTTAACCTGATGCGCGAGGCCGGAGTCGCGAAACGCATGGACGCCGAAGGCTTCATCCATGACGGCACCCTGATCGCCTATGACAACGAGCAGTTCCGCGTTGATTTCGCCAAACATACCGGCGATCACGTCGTGGTTTACGGCCAGACCGAGGTCACTCGTGACCTGTATGACGCCCGCGCGGCGATGGATGGCAAAGTCATCCATGGCGTCAATGATGTCGCGTTGAACGACCTGACGGAAAAGCCCTATGTGACCTACACGCTGGACGGCCAATCCCAACGCCTGGACTGTGATTTCATTGCCGGTTGTGACGGCTTCCATGGCCCCTCGCGGCAGTCAATTCCGCTGTCCGTGCGTAAGGAATATGAAAAACTTTACCCCTTTGGCTGGCTGGGCATCTTGTCGGAAACGCCTCCGGTTGATGACGAGCTGATCTATGCCAATTCGGATCGCGGCTTCGCGCTGTGCTCGATGCGCCATGCGAATCTTAGCCGCTACTATGTGCAGTGTTCGCTGTCTGACAGCCCTGATGACTGGACCGACGCCGCCTTTTGGGACGAGCTGAAGCGCCGCATCCCCGAAGAGGCCGCGGACAAGCTGATCACCGGCCCCTCGATCGAGAAATCCATCGCCCCACTGCGCAGCTTTGTGACCGAGCCGATGCGGTATGGCGCGCTGTTCCTGTGTGGCGACGCTGCCCATATCGTGCCGCCCACTGGCGCCAAGGGCCTGAACACGGCTGCATCTGACATTCACTACCTGTATACTGGCCTGAAACAGCACTATCAGGACAAGGATTCCAACGGATTGGACATCTATTCGCAAAAGGCTCTGTCGCGCATCTGGAAGGCCGAGCGGTTCAGCTGGTCGATGACCAATATGCTGCACCGATTCCCCGATCAGTCCGAGTTCGACGTCAAAATGCAGCGCGCCGATCTGGAATTCCTGCGCAGCAATGACGCCGCACAAAAGGTCATGGCCGAAAACTATGTCGGGCTGCCCTTCTGATGCCATTCGCCGACCTTTCAGGATTTCGGCAGCATTACCGTGAAGACGGAGAGACCACCGGTGCGCCGGTGGTCTTTGCGCATGCGTTGGGTGTGGATCTGAGCGTTTGGGATCCGGTTGTGGCGCGCCTGCCCAAAGGCCTGCGCGTGATCCGCATGGATATGCGCGGCCATGGTCAATCGCAGGCGACCCCAGCGCCCTATTCGATGGGCACTTTGGTGCGCGATGCCGAGGCTTTGCTAGACCATCTGAATATCCGCAATTGCGTTTTCGTTGGCCTGTCCATCGGCGGCATGATCGCTCAGGGGTTGGCCGTGAAGCGCATGGACCAAATCCGCGCGCTGGTCCTGTCCAATACTGCGGCCAAGATCGGACAAGCCGACGCCTGGCGCGACCGGATCGATCTGGTGCAAACCCAGGGCGTTGACGCGGTCGTGGACATGACCCTAGAGAAATGGTTCGCCCGCGCCTACCGGGCCGAGGCTGATTTGTCCCCGTGGCGCAGCCTGATCAACGACACCAGTCCCGAGGGATACAAAGGCTGTTGCGCGGCGATTTCGGGGACGGATTTCTATACCCCGACCTCCGGCTTGCGCTTGCCGGTGCTGGGGCTCGCCGGATCTGAGGATGGCTCGACCCCGCCGGATCTGGTGCGCGAGACCGTTGATTTGGTGCCCGGCAGTAAATTCCAGCTGATCCGCCGCGCCGGGCACCTGCCCTTTGTTGAACAACCCGACGCCTATGCCGAGGCGCTCAGCAGCTTTCTGCGCGACATCGGGCATCTGTAAACGCCCTTTCGGCCACGCCCCTGCCCGTGCTAACACCCCGCCTGCATCAAGGACGAGGATCAGGCATGGCAAATATTCTGCTGGTACATGGCGCAGCACATGGCGCGTGGTGCTGGCGTGATGTGATCCCCGCTCTGACAGAGCTTGGTCACACAGCCCAAGCCATTGACCTGCCCGGTCATGGTGACGATCCCACGCCCTATACTCAGGTCACTTTGGACAGCTATGCCAGCGCCATTCTGGACGCGCTGGACGACCCCGCCGTGGTCGTCGCGCATTCGATGGGGGGCTATCCGGCCACGCTGGCCGCTGAACGCGCGCCCGATCTGTTTCAACGCCTGATCTATCTGTGCGCCTATGTCCCCGCCCCCGGCCTGTCGCTGGCCCAACGCCGGTCCCAAGCGCCCCGTCAGCCATTGCTGCCCGCCATCCGCATGACCGCAGACCGCAAGGGATGGAGCGCCGACCCCGCCCTTGCCCCCGGCATCTTTTACAACGATTGCCCCCCCGAGGCCGTGGCCTTTGCACTGGACAATCTGACGGTTCAGGCCACGCAACCGACATCGGTTCCCGTCGATACGGGTGCGAACTATGCCCGCGTGCCGCGCAGCTATGTCAGGTGCCTGGACGATCACACGATCCCACCCGAGTTTCAGGTCACGATGACCGACGACTGGCCGCCAGAGGACATCCATGAAATGCCGTGCGGGCATTCTCCGTTTCTTTCCGATCCTGCGGGGCTATCGCGGCTGATCGACTCCATCCTTCAGAACTAAGTCAGGACATTTTATGGCTGCGTCGGTTTTTTCCTCCGAACTTTACACCCGCCTTTTTCCGGTCGACGAGGCCGGACGCCTGTTCACCGACAGCGCCGAAGTGCGCGCCATGCAGCTGGTGATGGGCACGCTAGCCAAGGTGCAGGGGCAGATGGGTGTGATCCCCGAAATCTCTGGCACTTTCATTCACCGTGCTGCATTGGAAATTCCGTTGGATCCCGGCGGCTTGGCGGCAGAAACCGGCCTGAACGGAGTCAGCGTCCCCGGCCTGGTCGCGGCCTTTCGCAAGGCGATGGAGGCCCCCGAACATGCGCAATTCCTGCATTGGGGCGCGACCTCGCAAGACATCATTGATACCGCGCAAAGCCTGCGGTTGCGCCAGTTCCTGACCCATATCGAAAAGGGTCTGACCGCGTTGCTCCAGAACTTCGCCGCGCTGGCCGAGCGTCACGCCGCCCTCCCCATGCCTGCGCGCACATGGGGGCAGCATGCGACACCCACGTCGTTCGGGGCTGTGGTCGCCAGTTGGGGGGCGCCGTTGCTAGAGCTGTTGGACGAATTGCCCGCCCTGCGCGACCGCGTTTTGTGGGTGTCGCTGTCGGGGGCTGCGGGAACCTCTTCGGCGCTGGGGGATCGTGCGGGGGAGATGCGCGCCGAGCTGGCCAAAGCACTAAACCTGCGTGATCCTGGTCGCAGCTGGCACAGCGATCGAGGGCCCATTCTGGCGTTGGCTGCATGGGTCACGCGCGTCGTCACCGCCCTGTCAAAATGCGCCGAAGACCTGCTGTTGCTGACCCAGACCGGCATCGGCGAGGTGACGCTGAACGGCGCAGGTGCCTCATCGACCATGCCGCAGAAACAGAACCCTGTCGCGGCCTCGGCCGTTGTTGCGCTGGGGCGTTCGGTGATTGGGTTGAATGCCACTCTGCAATCTGCCGGGGCGCATCGGCAGGAACGCGACGGCGCGGCATGGATGACGGAATGGCTGACGCTGTCACCGCTTTGCTTGTCTGTGGCTTCGGCCGTAGAGCACGCAAAGTCTTTGGCTAGCGATTTGGCCCCGAACCCCCAGACCATGGCCGCAGCATTGGCCAAAAATGATCTGATCCACGCCGAGGCCCTGTCCTTTCGCCTGACATCCATCCTGCCTCGACCCGAAGCACAAGCTGCGACCAAAGCCTTGTGCCAACAACTGGGAGCGGGCCAATCGCTGGCCGATCTGGCGCGTGCGACCTATCCGGATCTGAAATTGGACGATATCTTTGATCCCGCTCAGCAGCTCGGCGAGGCTCCGGCCCAAGCACGCGCCTTTGCTGCCAGGGTTCGCGATCAAAGCTGACGGCTGGTCAAAATATTTCCCTCTTCCCGGATCGGTCTTGCGAACCTATCTATATGGGACTGCGCAGGCAGGACCCATTTTTGACGAGCGATTTATCCAATGAGCAAACGTTTACCGATCATTTTCATCATGATCACAGTGATGCTGGATGCGATGGGCATCGGGCTGATCATGCCTGTCATGCCCGACCTGATCCAAGAAGTGGGCGGCGGCACCTTGGCCTCGGCTGCGATTTGGGGCGGCATCCTGACCACCTCGTTTGCGATGATGCAGTTCCTTTTCAGCCCTTTGCTGGGGCGGTTGTCTGACGCGTTTGGCCGTCGACCCGTGCTGCTGGTGTCACTGTTTGTCATGTCGGCGGACTACTTGGTGATGGCGCTGGCCGGGTCGATCTGGTTGCTGTTGCTGGGGCGGATCATCGGCGGGATCACTGCTGCCACCCATTCGACCGCGAATGCCTATATGGCCGATATCTCTCGTCCGCAGGACAAGGCCGCCAATTTCGGGCTGATCGGCGCGGGTTTTGGTGTGGGTTTTGTGCTGGGGCCGATGCTTGGCGGTCTGCTTGCCGAGTATGGCACCCGCGCGCCGTTCTATGCAGCGGCCTTTCTGGCCTTTGCCAACGCGATGTTCGGCCTGACCGTCCTGAAAGAGACCGTAACCGAAAAAACCCGCCGCGCGTTCGATCGACGCGGAGCCAACCCGTTTTCGGCGTTCCGCGCTATCTCGAAACTCGGAGGGTCCGTGACCCCACTGCTGTTGGTGCTGTTCCTGTATCACCTGGGCACCGGGGTTTATCCGGCTATCTGGGCCTATTTCACCACGGCTAAATTTGACTGGTCCCCGAGCCTGATCGGTATGTCACTCGCGGTCTATGGGATTTCGATGGCGGTGGTCCAAGGGGTTCTGATCCGACCGGCCACGCGCTATTTCGGGGACAGTCGCACCGTGCAGATCGGCATCGGGATCGCAGTGGTCGCGTTGGCCCTGGTCGCGCTGATACCAAACGGCTGGATCATCATGGCGCTGATCCCGATTTCCGCATTGGGTGCCATCGCGCAACCGGCGTTGCAGGGCATCCTGTCCCGTATCGCCCCCAACGATGCCCAAGGCGAATTACAAGGCGTTCTGGCCTCGATCGCCTCGTTTTCGATGATTGTCGGGCCGTTGCTGATGACGCAGGTGTTCTCTTATTTCGCAAGCGGCGAGGCACCCTGGCTGCTGCCAGGCGCGCCCTTCTTGTTGGCGGCTATTCTAATGGCCTTGGGGGGGCTGGTTTTCACAGCATATAGCCGGCAAGTCCGTGCCACAGTCTGACGCTTTGTGGGACCGGGCTTGCCAATACCGGCAATGCGCCACATATTTCTTTTAGCCAATGGATTGGGCGGGCCCTCTCGTCCTTTTTCTCCGAGCGTGTTAAAAAGTGTGAAACAGCGCAGGATCTGACGAACGTGAATATGCAAGCGCCCCCCGCCCCGCCCTCTGAAATGGCCCGTAGCGCCCAGGCAGCGGCGACCTATCTAAAGACTCTGGCCCATGAAGGCCGGTTGATGATCCTGTGCCATTTGGGGTCCGGTGAAAAATCCGTGGGCGAACTGGAAAGCCTGTTGGACATCCGTCAGGCCGCCGTCAGTCAGATGCTGGCCCGTCTGCGCGAAGAGGGGCTGGTCGCCACACGTCGCGACGGCAAGACCATCTATTATTCGCTGGCCGACCAGAACACATACGAGGTGATCCAGCTGTTGTATCGCCTGTTCTGCGGCCCCGAAGATGCCACTGGGTCTACCTGCTAAGCGGTGGCGCGTCTTCGCATTCGCCTTGTTTTTGATGATGGATTGAAGGTCGGACCGGGCAAGGCTGACCTTCTGGAACTCATCGCACAGACAGGCTCGATTTCCGCTGCTGGCCGCGAAATGGGCATGAGTTACAAACGCGCGTGGTCCCTTGTGGACGAGATGAACGCGGCCTTTGCCACACCCTTGGTTCATTCTTCGCGCGGCGGAGCCAAAGGCGGGGGCGCCGCCCTGACCGAGGCCGGACAGACCGTGTTGACGGCCTTTCGCACCCTGGAAACCAAAATGGAAACCGCCGGAGCAGACGAGATTGCAGTGATCTCGGACCTGTTGCGCGATATGTCCGGTGAAAAATAACGCTTGCTATGTGAGCCCTGCCAAGGCGATATGTTTGACAAAACATATTGAGGCCCGATGCTAAGACACCTTGCTCTGCTGATGATGCTGTTACCCGCGCCCCTTTGGGCGCAGGACGTGACCGTATTCGCCGCCGCCAGCCTGAAAACCGCCCTAGAGGACGTGGCCAGCGCATGGACCGCACAGACCGGCCACACCGCAACGCTCTCCTTCGCCGGCAGCTCGGCGTTGGCACGGCAAATAGATGCGGGCGCGCCAGCGGACATCTTTATCTCGGCCAATCAGGGTTGGATGGATCATCTGGCCGCTTTGGGGGTGATACAGACAGACAGCCGCGTGGACTTGCTGGGCAACACGCTGGTGTTGATTGGGCCTGCTGGGTCCGCGCCACTTGGCGCTTTGGGCCCCGAGACTGATCTGACCTCGCGCATTGGTGCGGACCGCATGGCGATGGCCTTGATCCAAGCGGTGCCCGCAGGAATTTACGGAAAGGCCGCGTTGACCGCGCTGGGTCTTTGGCCGCAAGTGGCCGACAAAATCGCGCAAACCGACAATGTTCGCGCGGCACTGGCGCTTGTCGCTTTGGGCGAGGCGCCGTTGGGCGTCACCTATGCCTCGGACGCAATGGCCCAGCCCAGGGTCACGGTTCTGGCCACCTTCCCCGACACCAGCCACCCGGCCATCCTGTACCCCGCCGCGATCACCACCGAGAGCACCGGACCACAGGCCACCGAATTCCTGACCTTTCTTCAATCCGACACCGCCAAGGACATCTTTCGCGCCGCAGGTTTCCTGATCCCGGAGGACGAATGACCGATTGGATCAGCCCTCAGGAATGGGACGCGATCTCGCTGTCGCTGAAGGTCGCCACCTGGGCCACGCTGGGCGCGCTGCCGCTGGCAATTCTGGCAGCATTGGCGTTGGCGCGCGGCCAGTTTCCGGGCAAACAGGTGCTAAACGGAGTGGTACATCTGCCGTTGATCCTGCCCCCCGTCGTCACCGGGTATCTGCTGTTGGTCACCCTGGGAAAACGCGCGCCGGTGGGGGCCTTTCTGTACGAGCATTTCGGCATCGTGCTGGCCTTTCGCTGGACCGGCGCCGCACTGGCCGCCGCAATCATGGCCTTCCCCTTGATGGTGCGCGCCATCCGTTTGGCGATCGAGGGCGTGGACCCCAAACTGGAACAGGCCGCCGCAACGCTAGGGGCCTCGCGTTGGGCAGTGTTTGCCACGGTTACGCTGCCGCTGATCATGCCCGGCATCTTTGCTGGCGCGATCCTGGCCTTTGCCAAGGCGCTGGGGGAATTTGGCGCGACGATCACCTTTGTGTCCAACATACCCGGCCAGACGCAGACGCTGCCCTCGGCGATTTACGCACTGTTGCAAGTGCCCGGCGGCGAAGGCTCGGCGCTGAAATTGGTCGGCATTTCGGTTGTACTAGCGATGGGCGCACTTTTGACCTCAGAGGCATTGGCGCGACGGGCCCAGAAACGGGTGCAGGGATGAGCGTTTCCGTTAATGTATCCCACAGTTTCAAGGGCTTTCGCCTGTCCACCCAGTTTCACGCAGATCAGGGCGTTACCGCTATTTTCGGCCATTCCGGTTCAGGCAAAACCACGCTGATAAACACCATCGCGGGCCTTTTGCGCCCTGACAGCGGACGGATCGAGGTGAACGGGCGCGTCCTGTTCGACAGTGCCGCTGGCACCGATCTGTCCCCCCATAAACGTCGGGTTGGGTACGTGTTTCAGGATGCCCGTCTGTTCCCGCATCTGAACGTGCTCAAAAACCTGCGCTATGGGCAGCGATTTCACCGCCGCCCCTCCCTGCCTGAACAGGATGTAATTGAAATGCTGGGCATCTCGAGCCTGCTGACCCGCATGCCACAGGCCCTGTCTGGAGGCGAAAAACAGCGCGTCGCCATTGGTCGTGCACTGCTTTCGGCGCCGGAAATTCTGCTGCTAGATGAACCGCTTGCGGCACTGGACACCGCCCGCAAAGACGAAATCTTGCCCTATCTGGAACGGCTGCGCGACCATGCTGGCCTACCGATTTTGTATGTCAGCCATTCCGTGTCCGAGGTGGCGCGCCTGGCCAACACTCTGGTGTTGCTTGAGGATGGAGAAGTTGGGCGCAGCGGGCCGGTCTCGGCCTTGCTGGCGGATCCAGATGTAGCACCGTTGATCGGTCTGCGCGAGGCCGGAGCCGTGCTGCCAGCCACCGTCCATCGGCATCACCCGGATGGTCTGACCGAGCTGCACAGCTCGGGCGGGGTCTTTCTGTTGCCGCAGATTTCTGCGCCCGAAGGAACTGATTTACGTGTCCGCATTCATGCACATGAGGTGATGCTGTCTTTGGAACACCCCAAGGCGATCTCGGCGCTGAATGTCCTGCCGGTGACCGTGGAAACCGTGCGCATGGGCTCGGGACCGGGGGCATTGATACGGCTGAGCAGTGGCGATGACCGGTTGCTGGCCCGGATCACCAGACGGTCCGCGCAAGCGCTGGACCTGCGACCTGGATCACAGTGTTTTGCGATTGTGAAATCCGTCTCGGTCGCCCAAGCGGACGTCGGCGGCGCAACCGCTCAATAAGCCTATTCCAGCGCGAACAGGGACACCACGACCTGCCCGGCCAGTCGTGCGCCGACCCCCGTGAACATGGTTTTATTCACCCAATCATAGCGCGGATCACCGGATTCCAACTGGGCTGTCGTGCGCATGTAATAAGTTGCGGGATCGACATCCTCGCCGCGCGCGACTGCGGCCAAAACCTCGGCGGGGCCATGCCTGTAGCCGTAATTGCGGATCTCGACCAGGGCTCCATCCTCGGTTTTGATGGCATAGCGCGCTTCAAGCTCGGCCACTCCGTTGGCCCAAATGGTTTGCCAATCCGCACCCAGATGTAGGATTTCTCCGTTCAGCGCGGGGCCTTCTGCACGACCGCCAATGATCGGAATAATACGACGCTGACCCGCCTGCCCCGGCCCCATTTCCAAGATCGGATCCAGATCGACATAGAGGTCACAAACATGACGCAACGCCGGGGGCGACAGGGCGGGTGTGGTGATCATTTGGGCCTCCTTGCGAGCGATGGGGGTAGCATGCCCGCTGCTTGGGCCCTAAGCAAGCGACGCAAAGCGGAATTTCCGCTGCGTGCGTGTTGCCAATGCCCGGACAATATCGTGAAATGAAAAGAAAAATCGGTGGGGACGCATGGGAAACGCACAGAAAACGCTCAGCTCGGCCGATACGCTGGCCCGAGACATCGTTCGAGGCCTGTATGAGGGGCAATTTACGGCGGGCCAACGGTTGGTCGAGCCCGACCTGATGGAGCGCTTTGGCGTCAGTCGGTCGACCGTGCGCGAGGCCATTCAGAAACTGACGGCACAGGGGCTGGTCGAGACCCATTTGAACCGCGGCGCGCGAATCCGCGAGCTGACGCTGCAACAGGCCAGAAATATTGTGCTGATCCTTGAACAGCTGTTGGCGCTGGCAGCGCGGCAGGCGGCCGAAAATATCGACGCGCCGGGATCGCGGGAACAGTTGGAGGCCGCTTTGGCTCCGTTTGGGACCAAAGCGCCCCCGCAAGACAAATTCGAGTTCGCAAGGATGCGCAACAGGTTCAACCGGACCTTGGCGAGGATCGGTGGGAATGACGAGTTGGCTGCGCTGTTGTCAAACATCAATGCGCATATGATCGGGCACCGCATGAATATGGCAGCCGAGGATAAACGGCAGGTTTATTGCCGGATTGGCACTGCGATTCTTGAGGGCAATGCGGCGCTGGCCGAACGCCGTGTACGCGCGCATTTGCATGGATATCTGGATTTGCTGGCCGCGCGCTACCCCGAGAGCTGACCGAATGTAGCGCGGTCTTGATACGATGGAGCGCTCGCGCGCTCTGGATATCTCGGGCATATCCTTCGGATTTGCCCTCGGGGTGCGGGCCGCGTTGCGGCCCTTTGGCGCCCGGTGCTGATGTTGTGATTTCCTTAGGATTGGGCCTTTCGCAGCATGCGTTGGAGTTTGGCCATACCGCCGAGCCAGCGATCGTAGTTGGCCAATTTCTGTTCCATATAGCCCGCGACCTGAGCGTGGGGCAGGATCAGGAAGCGTTCGGCCTCGATCCCATCCAGCGCGCACGTCGCAACTTCTTGGGGGGTCAAGATGCCATCGAGGCCCGCAGAGCCGCCCCCGTCGGTGCCCTCGATCATCGCGGTTTGAACCGCTTGTGGGCACAGGACTGACACGCGGATGCCCGCATCGCGATGGGTAAAGGCCAGGTTTTCGGCAAATCCAATCGCGGCATGTTTCGTGGTGCCGTAGACCGCGCTGCCGATCTGGTTCAGCACGCCCGCCGCACTGACAGTGTTCAGGAAATAGCCACCACCGCGTGCCTCCATCCGTGGCGTTAGATGGCGCGCGGCGTGCATGTGGGCCATCACGTTGACCTCCCAGGAAATCTGCCAATCCGCGTCCGTCCCGCAGGTCGCGTTAGACAGGCTGTCATCCAGCCCCATCAACACGCCCGCATTTGAGCAGAACAGACCGATGGGGCCGTCCTCGGATTCTATCTGTTCGATCATCGCACCGATGGCATCACCGTCGCGCACGTCCAGCTGAACGCCGCGCCCGCCGATGCTGTCAGCCACTTCGCGGGCCTTGGCTCCGTCCAGATCTGCGACGATAACCTTGGCCGCGCCGCGCTGGTGCAGCGCCTCGGCCAAGGCTTTGCCGATCCCATTTGCCCCGCCTGTGACCACGGCAATTATGCCTTCGATTTGCATGATACTTTCCTCCCTCGTTTTCCCTAAGGCGCAGTCTTTCTGTTGGCTGAGCCGCAGGCAAGAGGGCGGCTGAACTGACGGAGCGTAAGATGTCAAATCCGCGCCGATTGAGGTCAGGGATTGTGGCCAACAGCCCTTTTGCCACAAAATACATGACAATTTTCGGGTGACACGGAGCCTTTGTGCAGGCAGTATTAGGGCGACGACTGGCGCGAAATCACGACAGGTAAGATAATGTCATACGTTCGATTACAGCCTTCGCCTGCGGCTCATCCGGTATTGCCCGCCAAGACGCAGCTGCGCACCCAATTCGCTGCGCTGTGTTTCCGCAATTGCAACAAAAAGACCGAGGTTTTGCTGATCACCTCTCGGAAGTCGGGCAAGTGGATTTTGCCCAAAGGCTGGCCGATGAAAGGGCGCCTTCCCACGCAGGTTGCGGCCCAGGAAGCCTGGGAGGAGGCCGGCGTCAGGGGCACTCCGATCGACCAATGTCTGGGCCTGTATTCCTACACCAAGAATACCGCATATGGTGTCACGCTGCCCTGCATCGCGCTGATTTATCCGGTACAGGTAGATTGCGTTAAAAAGCGCTGGCCCGAAGTCGGTCAGCGTCGCCGGAAATGGTTTTCAACCAAGAAGGCCGCACGCAAAGTCCACAGCCCGGAATTGGCCCGTGCCCTCAGGGATTTCGATCCTGCCCGCCTGAAGGCCTAGCTTGCTTTTTCCCCATCCGGGGGTATTTAGTGGGTCAGTTCCAAACGGGGCCAAACGGCAAGATTATGATTCAGTTCACGCTTAAATGCGACAACGACCACAGGTTCGACAGCTGGTTCCAGTCTGGCGCGGCGTTTGACAAGCTCAAAACCGCGGGAATGGTAACCTGTGCCGTTTGTGGCTCGGGGAATGTGGAAAAGGCCATCATGGCCCCCCGTGTGCGCCCGGCCAGATCTGCGGCCCCTGTTCCGTCCGACCCTCCGGCAAATGTACCCGCCAAAGCCGCGCCAGAACCCGCTGCTCCTGCCCTGAGCACCCCGCAAAACCCGGCGGAACAAGCGCTGACCGAATTGCGCCGCCAGGTCGAGGAAAACTCGGAATATGTGGGCGATAAATTCACCGAAGAGGCCCGCGCCATGCATGATGGCGACAGCCCCGAACGCGCCATCTATGGCGAGGCCAAGATCGACGACGCCAAACAACTGATCGAGGATGGCGTCCCCGTCCTGCCCCTGCCCTTCTTGCCCGGCCGCAAAACCAACTGAGCGACCAGACCAAAGGACCCTCTCATGCATATCGTCATCACTGGTGCCAATCGCGGGATCGGCCACGAATTGTTCAACCGCTATGCAGCCGACGGGCACGAGGTCACAGGCACCGCACGTCAGGGCGGCGATTACGTGCCGCTGGACGTCACCAAGCCCGCCGAGTTCACAAACCTTGCCCAAGCCATGGACACCCTCCCCGTGGACCTGCTGATCTGCAACGCCGGGCTTTTTCTGGACAAATCCGAAACCCTTGCCGATGGCTATCCGCCCCAGATGTGGGCTCAGATGATGGCCACCAATGTCACCGGCGTTTTCCAAACGGTCCAAACTCTGCTGCCGAATTTGCAAATGGCTGAAGGTGGCAAAATTGCCATCATCTCTTCGCAAATGGCCTCTCATACCCGTGCGCCCGGTGGGAAATACATCTATCGTGCGTCCAAAGCCGCCGTCCTGAATCTGGGCCGTAACCTGGCGACCGACCTCAAGGGGCTGGGCATCTCAGTCGGCATCTATCACCCCGGATGGGTGCGCACCGATATGGGGGGCGACGCGGGCGAGCTTTCCGTCCAAGAAGCCGCCCATGGCCTGATGCAACGGTTCGATGCCCTGACACCCGCCACAACGGGCTGTTTTGAAACCTGGGATGGGCGCGCCCACGCCTATTAAGATCACCGCCCTGCCGTTTCTTCTTGGCAAAAATACCCAAATCCGCCCTATCAGCTTGCGCAGCACCGCCGCCCAGTCGCGACAGATGCGTCAAAAACAGGCATCAGGCGCGATGAAAACTTGCCCTTACCGTCGCAAACCGCTAATCCGCGCTGAACCAAAGAACAAGGACTGACCATGCCCGTTCTCGTGATGAAATTCGGCGGCACTTCCGTCGCCACGCTGGACCGGATCAAACGCGCTGCCAAACGCGTGGGATTGGAAGTGGCCAAAGGCTATGACGTGATCGTCATCGTCTCGGCAATGTCGGGTGAAACCAACAAGCTGGTGGGCTTCGTAAACGAAACCTCGCCGCTCTATGATGCGCGTGAATATGACGCCGTTGTCAGCTCGGGTGAGAACGTCACTGCGGGTTTGATGGCGCTCACCTTGCAGGAAATGGATGTACCTGCGCGCAGCTGGCAAGGCTGGCAAGTGCCGGTGAAAACCACCAATACCCACAGTTCGGCCCGGATCGAAGAGATCCCCACCGACAACATTACCGCCAAGTTTGGCGAGGGCATGCGCGTGGCAGTTGTGGCCGGGTTCCAGGGCATTTCGCCCGAGGGCCGGATCACCACGTTGGGTCGTGGCGGCAGTGACACCACCGCAGTGGCCTTTGCCGCCGCCTTTGGCGCTGAACGTTGCGATATCTACACCGATGTGGATGGCGTTTACACGACCGACCCGCGGATCAGCCCCAAGGCCCGTAAACTGGATAAAATCTCGTTCGAGGAAATGCTTGAACTGGCCTCGCTGGGCGCCAAAGTCCTGCAAACCCGCTCGGTCGAGCTGGCCATGCGCTATAAGGTGAAACTGCGCGTGCTCAGCTCTTTCGAAGAACCGTCTGATGAAGCCGGCACGCTTGTCTGTGCCGAGGAGGAAGTCATGGAAAACCGCCCTGTATCCGGTGTCGCCTATTCGCGTGACGAGGCTAAGATGACCCTCGTTTCCGTCGCTGATCGCCCAGGCATCGCCGCCGCCATTTTCGGCCCCCTGTCCGAGGCTGGCGTGAACGTGGATATGATCATCCAGAACATCGCCGAAGGAGGTCGCACCGATATGACCTTCTCGTGCCCCACCGATCAGGTGCTGCGCGCGCAAAAGGCGCTGGACGAGGCCAAAGCCTCGGGCGAGATCAATTTTGCCGAGCTGATCGCCGACACCGAAGTTTGCAAAGTGTCCGCCGTGGGCATCGGTATGCGCTCGCAATCAGGCGTGGCCGCGCGGATGTTCCAGACGCTGTCTGACGAAGGCATCAACATCAAGGTCATCGCCACCAGCGAAATCAAAATCTCGGTGCTGATCGACCGCAAATACATGGAACTGGCCGTACAATCCCTGCATGACGCGTTCGAGCTGGAAAAATCCGCCTAAGCATCCCGCCGCTTAGCTGCTGATCCAAGCCGGAGGAATTCATTCCTCCGGCTTTCTTTTTGCGCAGAGGGAATTGACAGGATGCCACCCTTTGGCGTGAATGATCGCAAGGGACGTGGATTCAGGACGGGAAAACGCACAAAATCGGGCGATCTTTTGCTGGCAATATTCTATTTATAGATGTATTTCTGGGCGCAAACTGGATAGCCGCACAACTTTAGAACCAAATCACGCAATTTAGTTCCGCTTTGGGGTTAAAATTCGCAAAAATCGTACTCACCCGACTAATAGCATTTTCCTTCTACAGGCGTTGTGCTCTATAACGCGTTGAAACCGCTCGCTAAGACGACAACACTGTATCGGATCAATTGGGACAGCCAACGGCATGACCGACACAACGGAAAGTGAAAGCCGCAAACTGCTCGGCAGGCTTCGTAATGCGATGGCCGAGGAAAGCGCAGGCCAGACACGTCTGGACAAAATCACGCATCTGATCGCCGATTCCATCGGGACAGAGGTGTGCTCGATCTATCTGTTCCGCGACGATGAAACGCTGGAACTGTGCGCCACTGAAGGCCTGAATCCTGAATCCGTTCACAAGACCCGCCTGAAACTGGGCGAAGGTCTGGTCGGGCGTGTCGCGCGATCTGGTCTGGTCGTGAACGAGGCTGACGCCCCCAGCGCCAAAGGGTTCCGTTTCATGCCGGAAACGGGCGAAGAGATTTACTCGTCCTTCCTGGGTGTGCCTGTGCAGCGGCTGGGCGAAAATCTGGGCGTTCTGGTGGTGCAGTCGAAACAGGCGCGGACCTTCTCGGCAGACGAAGTCTATGCCCTGGAAGTCGTCGCCATGGTTCTGGCCGAAATGACCGAGCTGGGCGCCTTTGTCGGTGACAATGCGGCAATGACCGCGCGTCACCAGCAATCGGAAATGTTCCGCGGAACCGCTGGTCAAGAGGGCGCGGCCGAGGGCCATGTCTGGCTGCACGAACCGCGCGTCGTTGTGACCAACCCTATCGCCGAGGACCCGCATAAGGAACTTGAGCGCTTGCGGCACGCCGTGGATCAGCTGCGGATCAGCGTGGACCAGTTGCTGGAAGGTGCCTCAACCTCGGGGGATACCGAACAGGTCGAGGTGCTGGAAGCCTACCGGATGTTCGCCAACTCCAAGGGCTGGGCCCGCCGGATGGAGGAGGACATCAGTCGGGGCCTGTCTGCCGAAGCCGCCGTGGAAAAAGAGCAATCCACCGCCCGCGCGCGGCTCAGCCAGATCAACGATGCTTATTTGCGCGACCGCCTGCATGACCTGGATGATCTCTCGAACCGGCTTTTGCGTATTCTGACGGGTCAGGGAACGGAAACTGGGGCAGAGATGCCCGCTGATCCGATCCTGATTGCCCGCAATATCGGACCTGCTGAGCTGCTAGATTATGGCCGCTCGTTAAAAGGGATCGTGCTGGAGGAAGGCTCGGTTGGGTCGCACGCAGCGATCGTCGCCCGTGCTCTTGCGATCCCTCTGATCATCCATGCCGACCGGATCACAACCGAAGCCCTGAATGGTGATCACATCATGGTGGACGGGGATCAGGGCATCGCGCATTTGCGCCCCGACGATACAGTTGTCACAGCGTTCCGCGACAAGATCGCGATGCAGGCACATGCACAGGAACGCTATGGCTCGATCCGCAATGAACCTGCTGAAAGCAAATGCGGTCAGGTCATCGCGCTGCATATGAATGCGGGCCTGATGGCGGACCTGCCCAGTCTTGATGGCTCGGGTGCCGAGGGTGTTGGCTTGTTCCGTACCGAGCTGCAATTCCTTGTCCGCAACAAAATGCCAAAACGAACAGAGCTGGCCGCGCTTTACGCCCGCGTTCTGGATGCCGCGAATGGCAAGCGTGTGGTGTTCCGCACGCTGGATATCGGGTCCGACAAGGTGCTGCCTTATATGAAGCCCCATGACGAGCCGAACCCGGCCCTGGGCTGGCGCGCGATCCGTGTGGGTCTGGACAAACCGGGCGTGATGCGGATGCAGTTGCAGGCGTTGATCCGGGCTGCGAATGGCCGTCCGCTGACGCTGATGTTCCCATTTGTTGCCCAATCCGAAGAATTCACCGCCGCCAAAGCCGAAATCGACAAAGCACTCGAGCGGGAGCGCATTCTGGGTCATGCGCTGCCAGCGGACCTTGAAATCGGCGCGATGCTCGAGACGCCGTCGCTGGCCTTTGCGCCGAACCAGTTCTATCGGGACGTGGATTTCCTGTCGATTGGGGGCAATGACCTCAAGCAGTTCTTTTTTGCCGCTGACAGGGAAAACGAACGGGTGCGCCGCCGCTATGACACGTTGAATGTCAGCTTTTTGACCTTCCTGGAGCAGATCATAGGCCGCTGCGAAGCCTCGGACACCGCGTTGAGTTTCTGTGGCGAGGATGCCGGCCGCCCGGTCGAAGCTGTTTGCTTTGCGGCACTGGGGTTCAAAATGCTGTCGATGCGGCCCGCGTCAATCGGACCCGTAAAACACATGCTGCGCCGAATTAACCTGATGGAACTGCGGGATGTGATCCATGCGGCCTTTGAAAGTGGTGAACAATCTGTGCGCCCAGCGGTGATGGAGTACCTGCGCAAGGTCGACTAAGCGCGGCGCGGCCCCGGCAAAGCAACACGTTGACGCAAGGCTTCGCGCAGCTCTTCCTCGGGGTGATCTGTTTCGATCCCAAGGGCGCGAATGCGAAAATGCACATGCGCAATCTGCTGATAGTAGCTGGTGTAGGCATAGTTGGTCGCGGCCCCCGCAACAGCGCCCAGAACCGGCGCGGTCTGCGCCGCCAGTTTCTGTCCCAAAACCGTCGCCAGCTTGGGTGCCACACGCGAAATAAGCGTTTGCACGGCCACGCCCTGAAGGCTGGCGCGCGTCGCGAAAAAGGCCAGGTCTGCACCGTCATCTGCCTCGAGCGGACCAGCCGCTGACAGCACGCGGATGCAATCGAACTGCACATTTTCCGCAGCGGGATCAAAGCCATGCTCTACTGCTACGTCTTGGATGGCGCGCAACAGAACGGTTGTCGTCACGGGTAACTCGGCCAATGCACCGGGCAGCCCAGCAAAGCCCCCCGCGGCCCCCATTGCAGTCGCAACGGCGGTGTTCAGCCACGCCGGTTGATCGCCGACAACACCGCGCGACCCATGCGCGGCCTTCATCGCCACATTCAGGGCTTTGACAGTGCCGTCCTCTAGACGCAAGCGCACGGTTTCGGGCAGCCGATCCAGCAAGCTGTCGGCCTGACCTCCGATCATGTTCAGCACCTGAATTCCGACGCCCCCAGCGGTCTGATAGCGACGAGATAGCTGCTCCAGCTCGGCATCCAGATCGACGGGTTTCACGGGTTCGGTCAGAAAAATCTCGTTCAATGGGTCCACCAGAAAAAGTTTACCCCATTAACATTGGCAGGCCTCAGGCGAATTTCAAGCCTTCAGGCGTTCGACCCGGCCCGAAATGCCCTGCCATGCGCCGGGTGTCAGCTCTTGGCCCAGGACGCGGTCGGGGTTGGTGGGCGGCGGCATCTGCACGCTGTCCAGGCGCTCAAACCCAAAGCGCCGGTAATAGGGCGCGTCCCCCACAAGCATCACGCGGGACCAGCCCAAAGCGCGGGCCCGTTGCAGGCTGTCATGGATCAGCAATGCGCCCAAGCCCTCGCCCTGCCGTGTGGGGTGAACAGCCACGGGGCCCAGCAACAGGGCGGTATCATCACCGATCTTCACCGGCCAGTACCGGATTGCGCCGCCCACGATCCCGTCGGGATCGCGCGCCACGATGGACAGGCCCTCGACCGGGGGCATATCCTCGCGCAGGCGATACGACGACAAAGCCGTCCGCCCCGGTGCGAAACACAGGTCGTACAGGGCTTCGACCTCCCACCAATCGTCGGGCGTTTCCTCGGTCAGGGTCAACATTCGAGGTCTTGGTCCTTACCATTCCATAAATTCCAGTGGAAACGCCCCTAGCACGACGCTAGGTCTGTGACAAACGCCAAACCGCGACTGACCAAAGGACGCCCGAGCAGATGTTTTACGAACCCAAGGACGGCCACGGCCTGCCACACACCCCGTTCAACGCCATTGTTACCCCTCGCCCCATCGGTTGGGTGTCGACGCGTGGCGCAAACGGCGTCGACAATCTGGCGCCCTATTCCTTCTTCAACGCCGTCGCCTATACCCCGCCGCAGGTGATGTTTGCCTCGACCGGAACCAAACCGGATCAGAGCGACGGGAAAGACACGGTCAGCAACATTCGCGACACCGGAGTGTTTGCCCTGAACGTGGTCAGCTATGCGCTGAAGGACGCGATGAACGCCAGTTCGCAAGCGCTGCCCGCCGATCAGGACGAATTCGCCCATGCCGGGCTGGACAAGGGCGAATGCCGCACGGTTAATTGCCCCTATGTGGCCGCGGCGCCGGCCGTGATGGAATGCAAACTGACCCAGATCATCGAGCTGCCAGGTGAAAACAACCGGATGGTTCTGGGCGAGGTTACCGGCGTCCATCTGGACGACGCCTGCATGGTCGACGGCGTTTTTGATGTGACTAAATTTAACCCACTTTCGCGGTTGGGCTATCGTGATTATTCAACCGTGCGCGATCTGTTTTCACTTGCGCGGCCGGATGACAAATAAGTGCCTTGCGGCGCAGCCCCGGTTGCGCCAACTTTCCAGTGACTCAACTGGAGACAAGCAAGAATGCAGACGACAATTGGTGTGATCGGTGGATCGGGTATTTACGAGATCGAAGGGCTGGAAGGCGCTGAATGGGTCACGGTTGAAACGCCGTGGGGCGATCCCTCGGATCAGATCCTGACCGGCACGCTGGACGGGGTGAAAATGTGCTTTCTGCCACGTCACGGGCGTGGGCATGTGCATTCGCCAACCACGGTCCCGTATCGCGCCAATATCGACGCGTTGAAGCGCCTGGGCGTGACGGATGTCGTGGCGGTGTCCGCTTGTGGATCCTTCCGCGAGGAAATGGCACCGGGCGATTTCGTGATCGTCGATCAGTTCATCGACCGAACCTTTGCCCGTGAGAAATCTTTCTTCGGCACTGGCTGCGTGGCCCATGTCAGCGTCGCGCACCCCACCTGCCCCCGCCTTTCTGACGCGTGCCACACCGCAGCCAAAGACGCCGGAGTCACCGTCCACAAGGGCGGCACCTATCTGGCGATGGAAGGCCCGCAGTTCAGCACGCTGGCCGAATCCAAGATGTACCGCGAAAGCTGGGGCTGCGATGTGATCGGCATGACCAACATGCCCGAGGCCAAATTGGCCCGCGAGGCCGAGCTGTGCTATGCCTCGGTCGCGATGATCACCGACTATGACAGCTGGCACCCCGAACATGGCGAGGTCGATATCTCGGACATCATCGCCACGTTGATGGGCAATGCTGACAAGGGCCGCAACATGGTGAAACGTCTGCCCGCGCTGCTGGGCGCGGATCGCGACCCCTGCCCGCATGGCTGTGATCGTGCGCTGGAATACGCCATCCTGACTGCCCCCGAAAAACGAGACCCCGCCGTATTGGCCAAGCTGGATGCGGTCGCGGGCCGCGTCTTGGGATAACGGGCATGACGTTTGAACTCTGGCTCACCTTCGTTGCGGCCTCGACCGCGTTGCTGCTGATCCCCGGCCCCACGATCCTGCTGGTGCTCAGCTATGCGCTGAGCCAGGGGCGCAGTGTCGCCGTCGCCTCGGCCACGGGGGTCGCGCTGGGGGATTTGATCGCGATGACCGCGTCCTTGCTGGGGTTGGGAGCCATTGTGCTGACCTCGGCGCTGGCGTTCACCGTGCTGAAATGGGTCGGAGCCGTTTACCTGGTCTGGCTGGGCATCAAGATGTTGCGTGGTGCAGGACAAGCCGAGCTGGGCCAGCTGGGCAACGCTCCCCCGCGTGCGGCCCGCGCAGTTTTCGGCCATGCGGCCATCGTGACCGCGCTGAACCCCAAAAGCATCGGGTTCTTCATTGCCTTTGTACCGCAGTTCGTTGATCCTGATACGCCTCTGCTGCCGCAATTCGCCATTATGATCGCGACCTTTGTCAGTCTGGCTGCACTGAATGCTCTGGCCTATGCGCTGCTGGCGGATCGTCTGCGCGCGCGTATCCAGCGCCCCGCAGTTCTGCGCGGATTGACCCGTTTCGGCGGAGCGACCCTGATCGGAATGGGGTTGGTGACGGCCACGTTGCGTCGCGCGACCTAAGCACGGGCGGCGCTAGTTGTCGCCGTGCTCTTTCATGAAACCACGGATGAACCCGCGAATTTCGCGGGCGGCGCTGGTGTCCATATCCTTGCATAATTCAACGAACGCATCGCGCTCTTCTTTGTCCAGACGCAGGACCAGCTGGCTGTCTTTTTTGCCTGCCTTTTTCTTCGGATCTTTCTTTCCCAAGGCAGACATCCCCATCCTACTTGACTTTTCGTACAGCAAGTGTATATACATTATATATCCAGCTGCTACACACCTTCCATAGCGGCAAAAACAACAAAAAGGAAAGAGGAAATGACACTGCAGGCAGCAAAATCAATGCTCGTACGTGACCGGATGGACTGGCGTAAGCCGCATGTTCGCTGGTTGCCTTCACGGTTTTATCGTTTCTTTTCAAACGACCATTGATCGTTTGACAAAAGACCGCCCCAGAAACGGGGCGGTTTTTTCCTTTCGGCCTTGCCCTAAGAGGCCCCATCCGCCAAACCTGTGCCCGACCGCTGAACTCAGCTGAAACAAGAGGCACCATGGCACCCCAGAAATCCGTTCGCGACTATATCCGCACCATCGTCGATTTCCCGCACGAAGGCATCATGTTCCGGGACGTGACCACCCTATTCGCGGACCCGCGCGGGTTTCGTATGTGCGTGGACCAGCTGTTGCATCCCTATGCCGGGCAACGCATCGACAAAGTCGTCGGGCTCGAGGCGCGAGGCTTTATCCTTGGCGGCGCGGTGGCTCATCAGTTGGGCACCGGCTTTGTTCCGATCCGCAAAAAGGGCAAGCTGCCACACACCACCATCAGCGAAGAATATACGCTGGAATATGGCGAAGCCATCGTCGAGATCCATGAGGACGCGATCGAAGCGGGTGAAACCGTATTGGTCGTGGATGACCTGCTGGCCACCGGCGGCACCGCCGAGGCCGGGATCAAATTGGTCGAGCGTCTGGGCGGTCAAATCGTCGGCTGCGCTTTCGTCGTGGACCTGCCTGATCTGGGTGGGCGTCAGCGGTTGGACGGCATGGGCATGGACGTCCACGCGCTATGCGCCTTCGAGGGATTGTGATCCCGACTTAGGCCCGCAAAACAGCGCCAGGATTCATGATCCCGTTGGGGTCAAAGGCCTGTTTCACCTTGCGCATCAGCGCCAGCTTTAACGGGTCGCCGTATCGCTCCAGATCGTCGACTTTCAGACGTCCGACGCCGTGTTCAGCACTGAACGAGCCCCCAAGCGCGTCCACCAGGTCATGCACAACGCGGCTGATTTCCGCCTTTTGCGCGGCGTAGTCGGATTTGTGTCCTCCCTTCGGTGGGAAGACGTTGTAGTGCAGGTTGCCGTCGCCCAGGTGGCCGAAACAGTTAATGCGGAAATCCCCCATCTGCGCGATGGCAGCATTGCCGCGCGTGATGAATTCGGGGATCAGACTTAGCGGAACCGAGATGTCATGCGAGCACACCGCACCGATGCGTCGATTGGCGGTTGGTATCTGCTCCCGTACCTCCCAAAAAGCCGTGCGCTGCGCCTCGGACTGGGCAATCAGACCGTCGCTGACTAAGTCGCGCTCAAAGGCGTCAGCGAACAAGGCCTCAAGTGCGTCAGCGGGCACCAAGCCCTGCGCAAGCCCCACATCAATCAGCACAAACCAGTCGGGCGGCGTCGCAAAGGGCTGGCGCAGATCGGGCAGCGTTTCGGCCAAAAACTCCAGCCCGGTACGGTGGATCAACTCAAATGCGCTGATCCCCTCGCCCATATGCGCCCGCGCCAGCGCCAACAGATCCAAAGCCGCAGCGGGGCTGTCGACGACCATCAATGCGGTGCCGCTGCCCGCCGGAATGGGGCTGAGTTTCAGCGACGCTGCCGTAATCACGCCCAACGTTCCCTCGGCCCCGATGAACAGATCACGCAGGTCGTACCCGGTATTATCCTTCCGCAAACGGCTGAGATTATTCAGAATTTCTCCGTCCGGCAGAACGACCTCCAGCCCCAGACACAGATCGCGCGCATTGCCATAGCGCAGCACGTTCACTCCGCCCGCATTGGTTGACAAGTTCCCCCCGATCCGAGCCGACCCCTTGGCGGCAATGGACAACGGGAACAACCGATCTATGGCGGTGGCGGCGGAATGGATGTCCTCCAGTATGGCGCCCGCCTCGGCGATCAACACGTTTTCTGTGGGAAAGGTTTCGCGGATTTGGCTCATGCGTTCCAAGGACAGAAGAATCGGCAACGGGCCCTCTGGCATGACCTGACCGCCGACCAACCCAGTGCCTCCGCCATAGGGCACGACGCCCACCCGCGCGGCGTTGGCCAGGCGCAGGATCGTGCTGACCTCTTGCGTGGTTGCGGGCGCAGCAACGATGGCGCCCTGCCCGGCCCAACTGCCGCGCGGTTCTTCTAGGTATCGAGGCTCTATCGGGCGCAGGGTTTTGGCGGGCAACGCTTGGGCCAAGGCATCCAGAAAGGCGGGGGTGGCGTCATTCAAAGTCATGCCAAATCCATATCATGATCAATCGCAAGGTCTAGTCAGCGTCGCGCAAGTAGCGGGGTCGCAACGTGACAACCGTCGGGCGATCCGGCAGAGACCGCAGCGAAATCTCTAGCGCGCTGTCAGCGGTCCTGCGCACATCGAAGTCATCCTCCATCCCCTCTAGAAATCGTTCCAGCGTGAAATCGCCGAACCAATGCATCGGGATCACCACGGACGAGCGCAGCCGTTTCAGCACCCCGATCATCGTCGGCAGATCCAGCGTCATACCGCCATCCACAGCGGCCATCACCACGTCCAGACGGCCCAGGGCAGCGTATTGCGCGGGGTCAGGCTCGTGATGCAGATGCCCCAGATGACCGATGCACAGGCCCGCCACTTCGAACACAAAGATCGAGTTTCCCTCAGGCTCGATCCCCGTGAAACTGCTGCGAATATCGGTCGAAACATTGCGGATCAGCATGTCACCCACCGTCAGATAGTGGTCGATGCCCTTGCCATATTCACCCCAACCGGGCAGCGCGTGTTGAATGGCAGGGTCGGGAAAGGGGGTCCAGTGCGTTTCATGCGCGTGGTTCATCGTCACGATGTCAGGGATGAAATCCGCGTTGCCGATAAATCCGGTGTAATCGGTCACAGCCGACACGCCCTCGGGCGATTGGATCAAAAAGGACGCGTGGGCCAGGTAACTGATCCGCACCGTATAGGTCGGCAATGGGTCGCGAAAGCTGGCCTTGTGCAGGTATTCGATCCCCGGCGCAGCATCCGCAATTGCGATGCAATGGCTGGGTTGGCGCGGCTCTTGAGCGGTTGCAGTGGAGCTTAGAGCGATAAAGAACAGGACAAAACGGACCATCGGCAGTACCTCCTGCGCGCAAATCTAGCACGCAAAGGGGCCGTGTCACGCCTGTCCGACATCCGTGCGGCCGCGCCGATCCATCCGAAGACAAGAATACAGCACATGTGTGCGCCACCGCCCGTCGATTTGCAGATAGGACTGCGCCACGCCTTCATACTTGAAGCTCGAGGTTTCCAGCACCCGACGAGAGGCCGTATTTTCTGGCAGGCAGGCCGCCTCGATCCGAGAGATATCCAGCTTGCGAAAGGCGTGATGCACTACGGCCAGAATGGCTTCACGCATATATCCATGGCGCGCATAGCGTTCGCCGACCCAATATCCCAGCGTACCGGCCTGCGCGGGACCGCGGCGGATATTGTCCAGCGTAATGGCCCCCAACAAGGCCTGATCTTCGCGCCGGAACAGAAACAAGGGCATCGCAGACCCGCCTGAGATCGAGCGCTGCGCCCAATGCACCCGATTGGAAAACGCCTTGCGCGACAGGTGATCAGTGGCCCAGGTCGGCTCCCATGGTTGCAGAAAGGCGCGGCTGTCCAAGCGCAGAGAGGACCATTCGCGATAGTCCGAATGCATCGGCGGACGCAAAGTCAGCCGCTCGGTTTCAATCCGAACCTTGCGCTTGGGCAGAAGCATCAGGCAGCGCGCCTTTCCTGCAGTGCCTCCAGCGTGGGGGCTTTGCCCACGGGACCGTATAGCGCCATGGCGGCGGGGGCCTGAACGGCCATCACCTGGGCGAAGTTTTTCACATCCAAGGTGCTGACACCGTCGATTTTCTGCACAACCTCGTCCAGATCAGGCACACGGCCCCAGATCTGGATCATCCGCGCCAAACGCTCGGCCCGGTTCGAGGGGCTTTCCAGCCCCATCAGCAGCCCGGCCTTCATTTGGGCGCGGGCGCGGGCGACCTCTTCGTCGCTCATGTCATCCGCGGCGCGTTTCATTTCATCCAGCGTGACGACGGACAATTCAGCCAACTGTTCAGCCGACGTGCCCGCATAGACAGTCATCATGCCCGTATCGGAATAGGCTCCGGCCTGCGCGAAAATCGTATAGCACAGCCCGCGCTTTTCCCGGATTTCCTGGAACAGACGGCTGGACATGCCCCCGCCCAAGGCGTTCGCGTAGATTTGCGCGGCGTGGATTGTCTCGTCACCATAGTTCGGGCTTTCAAAGCCAATGGCGAAATGCGCCTGTTCCAGAGACTTTTCGGCGCGGACTTCGCCGCCATGGAATTGCGCATGAGACGGCGCGACGCTCACCAAAGGGGACAGATGGCCAAACAGTTTTTCCGCTTCGCGCACCAAGGCATCGTGATCCACGGCCCCGGCAGCCGACAGAATCATCTGACCCGGCCCGTATTGTTCCGCCACAAAACCCGCCAGATCCTCGCGCGAGAAGGCGCGGACGCGTTCAGCAGGGCCCAAAATTGTGCGCCCCAGCGGCTGATCGGGATAGGCTTTTTCCTGCAACCAGTCGAAAATGATGTCGTCGGGCGTGTCCAAAGACTGCCCGATCTCTTGCAGGATCACACCACGTTCAACCTCGATCTCGCGCGGGTCAAACACCGGATTCAGCACGATGTCAGCGATCACGTCCAGCGCCAGGGGCACGTCAGCCTCTAGCACACGGGCGTAATAGGCCGTCACCTCGCGCGAGGTATAGGCGTTCATATAGCCGCCCACATCCTCGATCGCTTCGGCGATATCCAGCGCCGAGCGCCGTTTCGTGCCCTTAAAGGCCATGTGCTCCAGGAAGTGGGCGATGCCGTTTTGCTCGACCCTTTCGTGACGCCCGCCGGCCAGGACCCAAAGGCCAATCGCGGCAGATTGCAGGCCGGGCATATGTTCAGTGACAATGCGAAAGCCGTTGGAAAGAGTGTGCAGTTGGACCGTCAATTCTGGATACGCTCGCGGATCAGGGATTCAAGGGCGCCCAGATCGTTGCCAATCTCGGTTACCCGTTCCGGACGCTCATACAGGTCGCCCATACGCGCTGGCAAGTCCGGATGCACGCCGGTGGCCTCTTTCACAGCCGCCGGGAATTTCGCGGGGTGCGCGGTGGACAGGGTGATCATCGGCACGTCGGGTTTGCGCTGCTCGTTTGCGACCTTCACGGCGACGGCTGTGTGCGGGCACATCAGCTCGCCGGTGGTGGCGTTCATTTGGGTAATGGTGGCGCTGGTTTCGGTTTCCGAGCAGTTGCCACTGTCAAAGAGTTCCTGCAACGCCTGCAAAGCCCCCTGGCTGACGGTGAAGCCACCGTTTTGCAGCTCGTCCATCAGCTGGCTGACGGCGGCACCATCCTGGCCATAGGCAAAGAACAGCGCGCGTTCGAAGTTCGAGGACACCTGAATATCCATCGACGGGCTGATCGAGGGGATCACGCCATCGGGGCGATATTCGCCGGTCGTCAGGCACCGGTGCAGGATGTCGTTCTGGTTGGTGGCGATCACTAGACGGTCGATGGGCAGGCCCATGCGCTTGGCGATATACCCGGCGAAGATGTCGCCAAAGTTGCCGGTGGGCACGGTAAAGCTGACCTTGCGATCCGGCGCGCCCAGGGCCACGGCCGAGTAGAAATAATAGACAACCTGCGCCAGCACCCGCGCCCAGTTGATCGAGTTCACACCCGCCAATTTCACCCCATCACGGAAGTCGAAATCGTTGAACATGTCCTTCACACGAGCCTGGCAATCGTCGAAATGACCCTCGACCGCCAGCGCGTGCACGTTGGCTTCGGCAGGCGTGGTCATCTGGCGGCGCTGCACCTCGGACACACGGCCGTTGGGGAACAGGATGAACACATCGACCGCGTCCAGCCCCTTGAACGCCTCGATCGCGGCGGACCCGGTATCGCCCGAGGTCGCGCCCACAATGGTCACACGGTTGCCGTTGCGTTTCAGCGCGGCCTGGAACAGCTGACCGATCAGCTGCATGGCGAAGTCCTTGAAGGCCAGGGTCGGGCCGTGGAACAGCTCTAGCAGGAAGTGGTTCGTGTCCAGCTGCACCATCGGCGCGCGGGCGGTGTGGCCGAACCCGGCATAGGACTTGGCGATGATTTCACGGAATTCATCGTCGGTGAACGTGTCCCCGATATAGGGGCGCATGATGCGAAAGGCGGTGTCCTCGTAGGACAGGCCGGACAGGGCAGCGATCTCGTCCTTGGACATCGTGGGGATGGTTTCGGGCACATAAAGCCCGCCGTCACGGGCCAATCCGGTCAGCATGGCCTCTTCGAAATTCAGGACGGGGGCCTGGCCTCGGGTCGAGATGTATTTCACTGTTCTTTCCCTTTCGCGGGTTTCCTTTGGCGCCAGAGGAACAGGCCGAGCATCGCCGTCCACACGGCGGCCAGCCCGAACCATTGCACGGCATAGCCAAAATGGTCGTTCGGGATGCCCTCGACCCCAACAGGAAGCGGGGCGACCGGAGCATCGTCATAAGAGGTTTCGCGGGCGATCACCAAAACGGGATCGGTGTTCAGCGCCTGCGCCAGCACGTCCACCTCGCGGGCGAACCAGATATTGGCGGTGCGGTCATTTTCGGGGGTAAAGCTGTCGCGTTCGTCGGGCCAATGCAGGTTTCCGGTGACGGTGACATTTTCAAAGGGCGGCATCGGTGGGGTGTTTTCCAACCGGACATAGCCGCGATCCACCAGGATCACACGCCCGTCCAGATCCATCGCGTTGATCAAACGGTATCCTGCGCCCTGTGTCTTCTGACTGACAAGCACACGGATGGTCGGCCCCAGAATATCTCCGGTCACGGTGACGGGCAGGAAACGATCCGCCTCGGGGTCGGGCTGCGCGGGCAAAGCGACAGGGGCGGCGTGGATGCGCGCCTCGATCTCAGCCAGAACGGTTTCCTTCCACTCCAACCTGCGCAGCTGCCACAGACCCAGCGACATCAGAATCGCCGCGCCGATCAGCCCGAACACCAAAGGAATGAGGATGCGCCGCATCACGTGGCCCCTTACAAACGAAAGCGCACGAGGGCGTTCCCCGTGCGCTTTGCTTTTTGCCGTTTATCGTGGGTTTTTCAACCTCAAACCGGTGCGGTTAGCCGCCCCAGACGTAGACTGCTGCGAACAGGAACAGCCAGACGACGTCAACGAAGTGCCAGTACCAGGCCGCGGCCTCGAAACCGACATGGGCCTCGGGGGTGAAGTGACCCTTGATGGCGCGCATCATGCAGATGAACAAGAAGATCGTGCCGACAACAACGTGGAAGCCGTGGAAGCCCGTCGCCATAAAGAAGTTGGCGCCATAAATGTTACCCGAGAAGCCAAAGGCCGCGTGGCTGTATTCATAGACCTGGAACACGGTAAAGATCAGACCCAGAGCAACAGACAGAGCCAGACCATTGATCATGTCTTTGCGGTTGTTCTCGTGGGCAATCGCGTGGTGCGCCCAAGTGGCCGCCGCGCCCGAACACAGCAGGATCAGCGTGTTGATCAGCGGCAGGTGCCAGGGATCAAAGGTTTCGATACCAGCGGGGGGCCAGACGCCATCAACCATGGGGCTGTTTTCGCCCATCGGGTACATGGCGTGCTTAAAGAAGCTCCAGAACCAAGCCGAGAAGAACATCACCTCGGACATGATGAACAGGATAAAGCCATACCGCAGGCCGATTTTCACCACTGCGGTGTGATCGCCGGTTTCACCTTCGTGCACAACCTCGGCCCACCAGCCGAACATGACGTACAGAACACCAATGAAGCCGATCAACAGCATCCAGGGCGAGTCAGTGTGGAAATAAATCACCGCGCCAAACAGCATGATGAAGCCCGCCAGAGCGCCCAACAGGGGCCACAGGCTTGGGGGCAGAATGTGATAGTCGTGGTTTTTTTCGTGCGCCATCGCGTTTCCCTCGTTGGAAGGTCTTTAGTTTAGGTTGCTCGGTTTGCCTGCGTCCAGCGCTGCGTGCTGTTCGGGCATGTCGATTTCGTAGAAAGTGTAGGACAGAGTGATGTTGGACAGGTACTTGCCCTCGCGGTCCTGAACGATTTCAGGGTCCACGTAGAAACTGACGGGCATCATCACACGCTCGCCAGGTTGCAGCACCTGCTCGGTAAAGCAGAAGCAATCGATTTTGGTAAAGAACGGACCCGCAGCATAGGGCGCGACGTTATAAGACGCCTGCCCGGCCACGGGATGATCGGTGGGGTTATAGGCCTCATAAAAGGCCAGCCCGGTCTCGCCGATCCGAATCTCCATTTCACGCTGCACGGGTTTGAAATCCCACGGCATTCCGCGTTCCTTGGAGGCATCGAAGCGAACTTTGATCGTCTGCTCCAGGATCGTATCCGAGCCGGCATCCGCAGTTTGCGTCACGCCACCAAAGCCGGTGACGCGGCAGAACCAGTCATAGAAAGGCACCGACGCCCAAGCCAGCGCGCCCATGGTCAGAACCACGGCGACCAGTTGAATAACGGTCTTTTGTTTGCCTTCCATGGCCATCAGTTCTGGCCCTCTTGCGTTGCGGGGTTCGGACCCAGCCCACCCGAGGTGACCTTGACCACGGTCAGGCCAAAGACAATCGCGATGAACGCGGCCAGCACCAGGCCGACGCCCAGATTGCGGCCAAAGCGACGTTTGTGCAGTTCGTGTTCGACTTGGATGCTCATCTTACCAGCCTCCCAGACCATAGGGTTTCAGGGCGGCCTCGGCCAGAATCGCGCCGAAATGCAGGAACAGATACATCAGCGACAGGCCAAAGAACGACTTCTCAAGGCGATATTTGTCGACCTTGGCTTGCTCCTCTTTACGGCGCCAGATTTTCACAGCGCCCAACAGGAACAATACATTCAGAATGATCGCTGTGGTCAGATAAATCGGTCCACCGATCGAGGTAAAGCCCGCGCCAATCGCAATGGGGGCCAACAGAATCGTGTAGATCAGGATATGATTGCGGGTCACGCGGCGACCGTGGGTCACGGTCAGCATGGGCACGCCCGCTTTTTCGTAATCCGAGTTCATGAACAGCGCCAGCGCCCAGAAATGCGGGGGCGTCCACATGAAGATCAGCATGAACATCAGTACGGATTCAACGCTAACGCCGCCAGTTACTGCCGCCCAACCGATCATCGGAGGGAAGGCCCCTGCCGCGCCACCGATCACGATGTTCTGCGGCGTCCAGCGTTTCAGCCACATGGTGTAAACGACAGCGTAGAAGAAGATGGTGAAGGCCAGCAATCCGGCCGCGATGATATTCGTCGCAAGGAACAGCATGATGCAGGCAAAGACCGACAGGGTCAGACCGATGGCCAGCGCCTCGTCTCCGGTGACTTTACCCGAGGGGATGGGGCGCGAGGTTGTACGCTTCATCACGCGGTCGATATCCGCATCCCACCACATGTTCAGCGCGCCCGAGGCACCGCCGCCCACAGCGATGAACAAAACGGCACAGAAGGCGATGAACGGATGCACGCCACCAGGCGCGGCCAGCAGGCCGACCAATGCGGTGAACACGACCAGCGACATCACGCGCGGCTTTAGCAGCGCAAAGTAGTCGCGGAAACCAGCCTCGCCGGTATTGGTCTCGGTATTGATGCTTGCGTCGCTCATGGTCTGCCTTCAGCGGCTGCGCACAGGGCGCGGCCAATCAGTGGGTAGAGAGGATGCGCCCCCTTTTGGGGCGCGATCCGATCCTTAGTTGGCCGAAGCCACAGTCAGAGTGCGCGGGGTGCCGGCATACTCTTCGATGGCGCCGTTCAGCCAGGCCTCATAGGCGGCTTCGGACACGACTTTGACGGTGATCGGCATATAGGCGTGGTCTTTGCCGCACAGTTCCGAACACTGACCGAAGTAGATGCCCTCTTGCTCGGCTTTGAACCACAGCTGGGCGATCCGGCCGGGAACCGCATCTTGCTTCACACCAAAGGCGGGGATGGTCCACGAGTGGATCACGTCAGCGCCGGTAACGTCCATAACGACAACCTTGTTGACCGGGATCACGACCTGAGTGTCGGTGGCCAGCAGGAATTCATCTTCGTTATAGCCCATGCGCTTCAGCTTGGCCTTCATCGCGTCGCTGTTCACATAAGCAGCGGCACCGGCGGCCTCGTCTTCGTCATCCATGGTGGCGGGCTGGCCGATCATGTAGCTGTCAAAGGCGAAATCATGGTCGGTGTATTCATAGCCCCAGTACCACTGGTACCCGGTGACTTTAATGTGGATGTCGCCCTCGGGGATTTCCTGCTGTTTGAACAGAACCGGCAGCGAAAACGCCCCGATGAACACCAGGATCACGATCGGAATGACGGTCCAGGCGATTTCCAGCGGCGAGTTGTGGGTAAAGGTCGCCGGGGTCGGGTTGGCGCGGCGGTTGTAGCGCACGATGACGATCGCGATCAGGGCAACCACGAACAGGGTAATTGCGGTGATGATCACCAGCAGAAGATGGTCCAGCGCCTGCAGGTCGCGCGCCAGTTCGGTTGCGGCAGGCTGAAAGCCCAACAGGCCAGGTTGCGGTTTGCCAATGGTTTCCACGTCCTGGGCAAGGGCCGGGGTCGCGGTAATGGCTGCTGCTGCCGCCAGTAGGCTGGATTTCAGTTTCATATGTCACCCTGATCGGTTGAGGTGTGTATTGTTCATCTATAGACGCCGAATTCGGCCCAAAGGGCAAAACCCGTTGTTTTGTCGCCGCTAGAAACCATATTCTATGTCGCAGAACAACAATGGAACTTGCGGCAAACGGACGCTTTGTTTGATTTAGATCAAATCGCCGCCGCTGAAAAGACAGGAAAAACAGATATGAGCGATACTCCTTTTCGCCCGTTCGAGCAGTCGCTGGATCAGGACAAAGCCCTTGAAGTACTTAAAGAAGCCACGTCAGGGGCCGAAGATGGCGAGCTTTTCCTGGAACGGCGCCGCTCTGAGGCCATCGTATTCGACGATGGTCGGGTAAAAACGGCCAGCTATGATGCCTCCGAAGGCTTCGGGCTGCGTGCTGTACATGGCGAGGTCGCCGGATACGCCCATTCCACCGAGATTTCAGAATCAGCCCTGCGACGCGCCATGGCCACCACCCGTCTGGCCGTGGGGGATGGCGGCGGCACGATGGCCCTGCCCCCCAGCGCAACCAATGCGCGCCTGTACACTGATTCCGATCCCATCAGCGGGGTGTCATTCCCTGTGAAACTGGACACCCTGCGCGAGATGGATGCCTTTGCCCGCGGACTGGACAAACGCGTCGTGCAGGTCAGCGCCTCGATCGCGGCATCGTTGCAAGAGGTCGAAATCCTGCGCCCCGAGGGCACGCATCTGCGCGATGTGCGCCCCATGACGCGGGTGAATATCTCGATCATCGTCGAACAAGACGGGCGGCGCGAAACCGGCACGGCGGGTGGCGGCGGGCGTGTTGGCCTGGACGGTTTGCTGGATCCGGCCGATTGGCAAGGCAAAGCCCGCGAGGCCCTGCGGATCGCCCTGGTCAATCTAACGGCCGAGCCTGCCCCGGCGGGCGTGATGGACGTGGTGCTTGGCCCCGGCTGGCCCGGCATCCTGCTGCACGAGGCCGTGGGGCACGGGCTGGAGGGCGACGCGAATCGCAAAGGTGCGTCCATTTTCGCGGGCATGATGGGCCAGCAAGTGGCCGCCAAGGGGGTCACCGTGCTGGATGACGGCACGATTCCCGACCGTCGCGGTTCCTTGTCTTTCGACGACGAGGGCACGCCTTCGGGGAAAAACGTGTTGATCGAGGATGGCGTGCTGGTCGGCTTTATGCAGGATCGCCAGAATGCGCGCCTGATGGGGGTCGACCCCACCGGCAATGGCCGCCGCGAATCTTTTGCGCATATCCCGATGCCGCGCATGACCAACACCTACATGACCGGAGGCGACGTGGACCCCGCTCAGATCGTGGCTGACCTGAAGGACGGCATCTATGCGGTTGGCTTTGGCGGCGGTCAGGTGGATGTGACCAACGGCAAGTTCGTTTTTTCCTGCACCGAAGCGTATCGCGTGAAGAATGGCCAGATCGGCGCACCAGTAAAAGGCGCAACACTGATTGGCGACGGGGCCACTGCGCTGAAACAAATCCGTGCGCTTGGCAACGACATGGCGCTGGACCCGGGGCTGGGAAACTGTGGAAAACAAGGCCAATGGGTCCCCGTTGGCGTCGGACAGCCTACCGTCATGATCGGAGGCCTGACCGTGGGCGGAGCGGCGGCCTAGGCCCAAAAGGTTTCCCGTTTGCATCTGCGAGCCGCGCCGGCATTGGCGCGGCAATAACCGCATTTCGTCAGAGAATAACCTGAACTTCCGATATTGGTTTACCCGTCATTAACCGCCTTTCCGCTAAACCTGATTCTGCAAGACGGCGAGGCGACGATGACCAAACACATTCATCCTTCCACTCACCCCCCACTCCCACCCACCACGGAAGATGAGCGGGTATTGTGGCTTCGCCTCTTGCGATCCCGTCGGGTTGGCCCGGCGACGTTTCATCGGCTGATGGGCGAACACGGCACCGCTGCCGAAGCGCTTGAGGCATTACCCGAAGTTGCCAAAGCCGCTGGGGTCGAAAAATACGAAATATGTCCCGAAGGTGTGGCCTGGGCCGAGCTTAACGCCGCCCGCGCCGCTGGTGCCCGAATGCTGTGCCATGGCGCGCCGGACTATCCGGCAACCCTGGCGCAAATCAGTGACGCGCCGCCCTTTGTTTGGGCCATCGGCAACATGGATGTCCTGAAACGCCCACTGATCGGCATCGTTGGCGCACGCAATGCATCATCGCTGGGCACCCGTATGGCCAAAGCGCTAGCCAAGGATTTGGCCGAGCGCGGATTCGCAGTGGTTTCGGGTCTTGCGCGCGGAGTCGACACGGCCGCGCATATCGCCAGCCTTGAAACCGGAACCGTCGCTGTGATGGCGGGCGGTGCGGACGTCATTTATCCGCGAGAAAACACTCGTTTGGGCGAAGACATTACAAAAACCGGCCTGCGACTGTCCGAACAACCGTTTGGTCTGGCACCCCAAGCCCGTCATTTCCCACGCCGGAACCGAATCATCTCGGGGTTGGCTCGCGGGCTGGTCGTCGTAGAAGCAGCCGCGAAATCCGGTAGCCTGATCACCGCAAAGAACGCGCTTGATCAAGGACGCGAGGTGATGGCGGTTCCTGGTCACCCATTCGATGCGCGTGCCGCGGGATGTAATATGCTGATCCGCGATGGCGCGCGCTTGGTTCGAAACGCTGAGGACATCATCGAAGCTCTGCCCCCGGTCGAAACAGACGTGATCCAGCCTCAACTGGATTTGCAAACGCCACAGGTTTCCACGCCGAAACCAGCCCCCAAACCCAAGCGTAGCCTGCGGGAAACTGCGCAACTGCACGGCCAGATTTTGCAACATCTGGGCCCCTCTCCTATGGCCGAGGATCAGTTGATCCGCGATCTTGGCAGAAGGGCGCGCACCGTTGCGCCAGTGCTGACGGATCTGGAACTGGACGGCAAGATTCAGCGCCAACCCGGAGGGCTGTTGTCATTGGTGCCATAATTGCCGCACCATAGGTGCGACGACACCCCACGTTTTCAATGCATTGACAAACCCCCTCTTCGACCCACATTTTCCGCCGCCATAGGCCGAGGTGCGAGTCGAAAGGAAATTTCCATGCCAGTTGTCGTCGTCGAATCCCCTGCAAAGGCCAAGACAATCAATAAATACTTGGGTTCCGACTACATTGTTCTGGCCTCTTACGGGCATGTCCGCGACCTGCCCGCCAAGAACGGGTCGGTGGATACAGACCAAGATTTCGACATGACGTGGGAGGTCGGGACCGACAGCCGCAAGCATGTCAAAGCCATCGCTGATGCCCTGAAACAGGACAACGCACTGATTCTGGCGACTGACCCTGATCGCGAAGGAGAGGCGATCAGCTGGCACCTGGAAGAGACGCTGCGCAAACGTCGCGCCATCAAAAAAGACACCCCGGTCAGCCGTGTGGTATTCAACGCGATCACCAAAACTGCGGTGACCGAGGCGATGAAAAACCCGCGCGAGATCGACCAACCGTTGGTCGATGCCTACCTGGCACGCAGGGCGCTGGACTACTTGGTGGGCTTCAACCTCAGCCCGGTTTTGTGGCGCAAATTGCCCGGTGCACGTAGTGCGGGCCGCGTTCAATCCGTCTGTCTGCGTCTAATCGTCGAACGCGAGATGGAGATCGAGGCGTTCAATCCCCGCGAATATTGGTCGGTCAAAGCGCTGATGGCCACGCCCCGTGGTCAAGAATACGAGGCGCGTCTGACCATTCTGGCTGGCGACAAGCTGGACAAATACTCGATCGAGAATGAAACACAGGCCGAATTGGCCGTGCAGGCGATCAACAGCCGAGATCTGACCGTGAAATCGGTCGAAGCCAAACCCGCCAGTCGCAACCCTGCCGCGCCCTTCATGACCTCGACCTTGCAACAAGAGGCCAGCCGCAAATTCGGCATGGGCGCGCGCCAATGCATGAGCACCGCGCAGCGTTTGTACGAGGCTGGCTACATCACCTACATGCGGACCGACGGCATCGACATGGCGCCCGAGGCCGTGACCGCCACCCGCGACGCGATCACGGATCGCTATGGTGCGGAATATGTGCCCAGCAGCCCGCGCATCTATAAAAACAAGGCCAAAAACGCACAAGAAGCGCACGAATGTATCCGCCCGACGGATATGACCTGCGACGCGGCCAGCCTGAAAGTGACCGAGCCCGACCAGAAAAAGCTCTATGATCTGATCTGGAAACGCACAATTGCCTGCCAGATGGAGGCCGCTCGGATGGAGCGTACCACCGTCGATATCGCCAGCGGCGATGGCCAGATTGGGCTGCGCGCCACCGGGCAGGTCGTGCTGTTTGACGGGTTCTTGCGTGTCTACGAAGAAGGTCGCGACGACAGCGTTCTGGACGACGACGACAAGCGCCTGCCGCAACTGATGCAGGGCGAACCGGCCGAGAAACGCAACATCAGCCCCGAGCAGCATTTCACCCAGCCCCCGCCCCGCTATACCGAGGCGACGCTGGTCAAGAAAATGGAAGAGCTGGGCATCGGCCGTCCCTCGACCTACGCGTCGGTGATCACCACGATTCAGGACCGCGAATATGTCCGCAAGGACAAGAATCGCCTCTTCCCCGAGGATAAGGGCCGAATCGTTACCATCTTCTTGCTGAATTTCTTTCACCAGTATGTGGGCTATGAATTCACCGCGAATCTCGAGGAACAACTGGACGACGTGTCCGCCGGGGATCGCGACTATAAGGATGTTCTGGCCCGATTCTGGCGCGACTTTTCGGCGGCCATTGCCGAAACCAGCGATCTGCGGATCGCCGAAGTGCTGGACATCCTGGACGAGGCGCTGGCGCCTCAACTGTACCCACCGCGCGAGGATGGCAGCGACCCGCGGGTCTGTCCGAAATGCGGCAATGGCCAGTTGCACCTGAAGACCTCTCGGACTGGCGGGTTTGTCGGCTGCGGTAACTACCCTGAATGCACCTATACCCGCCCAATTGCGGGCGAAGGTGCGGATGGTGACGAACGCTTGCTGGGCGAAGATGCGGGCGACGAAATCTGGCTGAAAGCCGGTCGCTTTGGCCCCTATGTGCAGCGCGGCGAACCCACGCCCGAGAACAAAAAGCCCCCGCGGGCGTCTCTGCCCCGTGGCTGGAGCAAAGAGGACATGGATCTGGACAAGGCCCTGACCTTGCTGTCCCTGCCCCGCGAGATTGGCGAGCACACGGATGGTGGCATGATCAGCACCAACTTTGGCCGCTTTGGCCCCTATGTGATGCACAAAGGCCCCGAGGACGCGAAACCGGTTTATGTGAACCTGAAAGACCCGAATGACGTGTTCGAACTGGGCATGAACCGGGCGGTCGAACTGCTGGCCGAAAAACGCGCCAATCCGGGCCGTGGTCGCGGTGGTACACCCGCAAAACCGCTGAAAGAGCTGGGCGAACACCCCGAATCCGGCGGACCGGTGAACATCATGGAAGGCCGCTATGGCCCCTATGTGAAATGGGAAAAGGTCAACGCCACCCTGCCCAAAGACACCGAGCCCAAAGATGTCACTATGGAAATGGCCGTCGCTCTGATCGCCGAAAAAGCCGCCAAGAAAAAGCCCACGCGCAAAACGGCTGCGAAAAAAACCACGAAGGCTAAGACGACCAAAGCCAAGACCACCGCGGCAAAAACAACGAAGGCCAAAACCACCAAGGCTAAGGCCAAAGAGTAACGCCTGGGGCGCCGATTCCGTCGGCGTCTGGTATTTCTACGTATTGGATTACGTAGTTTCTGGGCGTAGAACCCTCCTCAGACTGGCGCGCGACGTCGGGGCATCGGCCCTGACCGCGTCGGATTTTTGGGTTGAGGGAGACATCCATGAAAAAAGTCTACGCAAATGCCACCGAGGCCCTGGACGGGCTGCTAGAGGACGGCATGCTGATCGCCGCAGGGGGCTTTGGCCTGTGCGGCATTCCGGAATTGCTGCTAGAAGCGATCAAACAATCCGGCGTTAAGGACCTGACCTTTGCGTCCAACAACGCGGGCGTGGATGATTTCGGCATCGGCATCCTGTTGCAGACCAAACAGGTCAAAAAGATGATGTCGTCCTATGTGGGCGAAAACGCGGAATTCATGCGTCAGTACCTCTCGGGCGAGCTGGAGCTGGAATTCAATCCTCAGGGCACTTTGGCCGAACGCATGCGCGCAGGCGGCGCGGGTATCCCCGGTTTCTACACCAAAACCGGCGTGGGTACTGTGATCGCCGAGGGCAAGGACGTGAAAACCTGGAACGGCCAGGACTATATCCTGGAAGAAGGTATTTTCGCGGACCTGGCGATCGTCAAAGCCTGGAAAGCCGACGAAACCGGCAACCTGGTGTTCCGCAAGACCGCGCGTAACTTCAACCTGCCCGCCGCCACCTGCGGCAAAGTCTGCGTTGTCGAGGTCGAGGAAATCGTGCCCACCGGCTCTTTGGATCCCGACACGATCCACCTGCCCGGCATCTACGTGCATCGCATCATTCAGGGCGAGCACGAAAAACGTATCGAACAGCGCACCGTTCGCAAGCGGGAGGAAGCATAATGCCTTGGGATCGTAACCAAATGGCGGCCCGCGCCGCACAAGAACTGCAAGACGGCTGGTATGTGAACCTGGGCATCGGCATCCCGACGCTGGTGTCCAACTACATCCCCGAGGGGGTCGAGGTCACGCTGCAATCGGAAAACGGCATGCTGGGCATGGGCCCCTTCCCCATCGAGGGCGACGAGGATGCCGACCTGATCAACGCCGGGAAGCAGACGATTACCGAACTGCCACAGACCGCGTATTTCGACAGTGCGCAGTCCTTCGCGATGATCCGTGGCGGCAAAATCGCCATGGCGATTCTGGGCGCCATGGAGGTTGCCGAAAACGGTGATCTGGCGAACTGGATGATCCCCGGCAAGCTGGTCAAAGGCATGGGCGGCGCGATGGATCTGGTGGCCGGTGTTGGCCGCGTGGTCGTCGTGATGGATCACACCAACAAGCATGGCGATTCGAAGGTTCTGAAAGAATGCACCCTGCCGCTGACTGGTAAATCGGTGGTGGATCGCATCATCACCAATCTGGGCGTTCTGGATGTGGTCGAGGGCGGTCTGAAGATCGTTGAAACCGCCGACGGTGTCACCGAGGACGAACTGCGCGCCGCGACCCAGGCGACCATCGTCTGATCGCTGTCCCGTATGAATGTCAAAGCCCGGCCCCTTGCGGTCGGGCTTTGCTATTTCAGCGGGGCAGATTAAACACGCAACCGTCCGAGATCAGCTGAGGCGGTGTCTTGCACAGCCCCTTGGCCGCCGCAAAGGCCGCCAGAACCTTGGGCACATAAGCGCGGGTTTCTGCGTAGGGCGGCACGCCCTGGTGTTTGCGCACCGCGTTTTCGCCCGCATTATAGGCCGCCAAGGCAAGGATCGGATCTCCGCTGAATTCTTGCAGCAACCAATTCAGATACGTGACGCCCCCTCGGATGTTCTGTGCGGCGTCCAGCGCGTCCTCGACCCCAAACCGATCCGCCGTGGCTGGAATCAACTGCATCAGCCCCTGCGCCCCTGCCCCGCTGACGGCATCGGCGCGTCCTCCGGATTCGACGGCGATCACTGCAAGGGCCAAGGCGGGCGACACATTTGTGCCCACGGTGTTCAGCAATAACTCTGCATTCCGGTCCCGAGCGATTCCCAACAAGGTCGCCAGACGTGGCGCAGGCACACCGTCACCAGCCGGAGGATTCGCCAATCGGATCAGCGCAGGCTCCAGCCGGCCTGGGCCGCTGTCATCCATGGACGGCGAAATATCAGACCAGAACCAACTAAATTGCGCAGAGGCTTGTTTTGTGGCGGCCTGGCTGGGCGCATCCTGAGGCGTGGCCGGTTTAGCCGCAGGGGTCGCCGGGGGCGCGATTTGAACCGTAATGCGTTTCGAAGACCCAGAGGCAGGCGGCTTCACCCGTTTAAAGGTGAATTCGGGAAATGGCGGCGGGCTGTCCGCTGTAGCGCTGGTTGCCACAGCCAAAAACGTCGCGACGGCCACCCGTTTTAACGCGATCTTCATCTTTTTCGCCTGAACTGCTCTGCTTCTTTTGCCTGAGTGTCGCAAAAAACCGGGTTTGGGGCCAGCATTCCGGCCCAAATCCCTGCTGAATTCTGGAGTTTTCGCCATATTCGAGCGAGTTGACCACCTTAAAACCAGAATTATCATAAAATTTCCATTACTTTTTATACACTTACAAAGTTTTTCGAAAACCTTACCAAAAACTAAATTTTTGCTTTTTTCGCGCCCAAGTCTCGCCCCAATCCGGTGGCTATATCTATGCATACCACGACGGGACAGGCAAAGAGAGGCAGCCTTAACGCCGCGGTGAGAAAACTGAGCAACACGACACACAAAGGACTAACACCATGATCAAGTTCATCAAAAACTTCCGCAAAGACGAAAACGGCGCCGTAACTGTTGACTGGGTCGTTCTGACCGCAGCCGTTGTTGGCCTGGGCGTTGCAGCATTTGCCGCCGTCGAATCCTCGACTTCGACCCTGACCACCGAGATGACCACCGCTCTGGGCACCGCCGACGCCACGACCACCATCGGCAGCTAATAGGGTGTGATCCCGCGGGCCAGAATTGGCCTGTCGCAGAGATCGAAAGAGCCGCGCATTTGCGCGGCTCTTTTTCGATTCATGCTTTGGCCAGGCCAAGACCCGCGCTGGCATACCCCCAGCAAGTGGAAACATTCGAAAACTTGAAGTCTAAAAACTGTACCGCAATAGGTACAAATTCGCTAAAATCACGCCCATTTTTCGCCCAACCTTCTGTGTCTATTGTTTCGCACCAAGGCAGCAACGGTCCATCAGAGAGCAATGGATCTCAGCGTTTTAGCCAAGGTTAGTAAACTTAAGCGTACAAACAAAAGAGATATCACCATGATCAAATTCATCAAAAACTTCCGCAAAGACGAAAACGGCGCCGTAACTGTTGACTGGGTCGTTCTGACCGCAGCCGTTGTTGGCCTGGGCGTCGGTGGGTTCGCAGCCGTCGAATCCTCGACCTCGACCCTGAACACCGAAATGACGACCGCCATGAACACCGCTGACGCCACGACCACAATCGGCAGCTAATAGGGTGTGATCCCGCGGGCCAGAATTGGCCTGTCGCAGAGATCGGAAGAGTCGCGCAAATGCGCGGCTCTTTTTCGTTCGGGCTGATTCTTATCATCTTGCCCACGCGCCAAGGATTCGGAATTCAGATTCGCCCACGAAATTCTGAACATGTCATTAAAGCGATCCATTAATACTCTGAAATTGTACGAATCGTGCCCAAGTCTCGCCCGAATTCAGGTGCTTAATACTCTCATACCAAGGCAGCCAAGGTTCTTGAGAGAGAAGCGAACCGAAGCAAACACCGCCAAGGTCAAGACATTGAGAGTTCAAACCCAAAGGGACAATACCATGATCAAGTTCATCAAAAACTTCCGCAAAGACGAAAACGGCGCCGTAACTGTTGACTGGGTCGTTCTGACCGCAGCCGTTGTTGGCCTGGGCGTTGCAGCATTTGCCGCCGTCGAATCCTCGACTTCGACCCTGACCACCGAGATGACCACCGCTCTGGGCACCGCCGACGCGACGACCACAATCGGCAGCTAATAGCGCGTGATCCCGATGTCCTGAATGGATTTCGGTTTGAGAACAAGAAGAGCCGCGCCAGAAACGCGGCTCTTTTTTCGTAGGCACCGGAGCTTTGCCAGAAACGTGCAATTTTACCGAAGCCTTCCTGTTTTGCCACAATTGCGTCCGGCTTTCGCCATTTCAGAAAGACAGATTGTGGTGTGAAAAATGCGATACGCGCGGCCTGCCGCCAACCGTATCAGGTTAAATCGAAAGGCTCTGGAATGGCAAAACGCAGGCTCTCTTTTCGCAAGGACGAAGACGGTGCAGTAACGATCGACTGGATCATTCTGACCGCGGGCGTCGTGGGGTTGATCATCGCGATCGTGCCCTTGGTCGAAGCCCCTGTTGGCACCGTCACTGGTCGCACACAGGCCACTCTGAACACCGCCGATGCGACAACCACGTTCGAATAGTCTCGGAACGCATAGCAAAAAACCGGATGGGCATAAAATTGATCTGCAATCTTCCTGAAAAGGTTCCGATCCTGCCCAATTCCGGCCCGATTTCACCGTCAGATTAAAGCCAGTTCGGAACAACGGGGCAAGGTGAGAGAGGCCCACAACGCGGTTCCGCAGTAAATCAAAACCCGAAGGGACAAAACCATGATCAAATTCATCAAAAACTTCCGCAAAGACGAAAACGGCGCCGTAACTGTTGACTGGGTCGTGCTGACCGCAGCCGTTGTTGGCCTGGGCGTTGCAGCCTTCACCGCAGTAGAGTCCTCGACTTCGACCCTGACCACCGAGATGACCACTGCCCTGGGCACCGCCGACGCGACGACCACAATCGGCAGCTAATAGGGTCTGACCCTAGGGGACCGACACGGACCCCGACACAAGATACAAAGAGTCGCGCGCTGGCGCGGCTCTTTTCGTATGCGCCGCCAAACTGCCCGGTGGCGGGCATTATTCAGCCATATTCGGGCAGTAAAAATAACGATGAACCCGTCGGTCTTCCGACGTGAAAACTAACGAGTATCGAAAGGAAACGTCATGCGTGCCGTCTTTGGACTTGTTCTGATCGCTGGCCTGGCCCTTGCGGGCTTTGCTGTCTACATGGCCAAGAACTATATCTCGGGCTACCAGAACGAACTGGCTGCCGCCAACGCTGCCAACGCTCAGATTATCCAGACCGTGGATGTCATCGTGGCCAAGCGTCCGCTGCGCTATGGTGAAGTGCTGAAAACCGAGGATGTTCGTTTCGTCAAATGGCCCGAACAATCCCTGCCCGAAGGCGTGTTCAAAACCGCCGAAGAGCTGTTCCCCGACGCAAAGAACCCTGACATGCGCCGCATTGTGCTGCGCGCGATGGAACCGAACGAGGCCGTCATGGCCCTGAAGGTTACCGAACCTGGCGAAGATGCCGGCCTGACTTCGCGCCTGAAAAAGGGCATGCGCGCCTTTACGATCAAGGTGGATGTGGCCACGGGTGTGTCCGGCTTCTTGCGTCCTGGCGACGTGGTTGACGTCTATTGGACAGGAGAGATTGGGAATGGGGCACGCGGCGATCGTCGCGATGTGACCACACTGATCCAGCCAAACATTCAGCTGATCGCGGTCGATCAGACCGCAAATGGCGACGACGCCGAGGCGACAATCGCCCGGACAGTCACCGTTACCGCCAATTCTCAGCAGGTCGCGGCCCTTGCTCAGGCGCAGTCCAGCGGGCGTTTGTCGCTGGCCCTGGTCGGCGCCGAGGATGACACCGTTGCCCAATCGGTCGAAGTGGACATGCGTTCGCTCTTGGGGATCAAAGAAGAGGTGCAGGTGGTCGAAGAGCAGGTCGCTCAGAAAGAAAAGGTTTGCACGATCCGTAACCGTCGCGGCTCGGAAGTGGTGCAAATCCCGATCCCCTGCACGAACTGACCCGCCAGCAGCGGAAATATCGAACACATCCGGGGCGGTCTGCATACAGGCCGCCCCGTTGCAATTTGGCCGCATCCTCGGGGCAAACCCGGCCCAAATCGTGACAGGTTCACCCTCGAACCTATTGATTCTTGCAAAGTTTCCCGATTTCCCCCATTGTGCTAAGAAATATCGGGCAAAAAGACCCGTTTCCGAGGCGTGATCGAAAAGGCAGGTCACATGAAAATTGTACCGTTTCTGAAAGCAGCCACTCTGGGGCTGTCATTCGCAATTGGACTATCCGCTCTGGGCTCTGAGGCGCAGGCGCAATCCTTGCGCGTGGTCAAACAAGGCACTTCGTCGACGCTGAACGTGCCGATGAACCGTGCGGTGGTGGTCGAAAGCGACCAACCCTTTGCCGAGCTGTCGATTGCGAACCCCGCGATTGCTGATATCTCGTCTCTGTCCGACCGCACGATCTATGTTCTGGGCAAATCACCGGGTGTCACCACCCTGACCATTCTGGACGCGGCCGGGCGGCTGCTGACCAATGTGGATGTGATCGTTGCGGCCGACATCACCGAATTCAAACAGCGCCTGGGTCAAATCCTGCCCGGCGAGCAGATCGAAGTGCGCACCGCCAATGACGGGATCGTTCTGTCGGGCACCGTGTCCAGCGCGGCACGATTGCAGCGCGCCTTGGACTTGGCCGAACGTTATGCCCCTGAACGCGTGTCCAACCTGATGAGCGTCGGCGGCGTCCAGCAGGTCATGCTAAAGGTCCGGTTCGCCGAGATGGAGCGCAACGTCTCCAAGTCGCTCAGCACCTCGCTGGCGCTGGATGGCGGAATTTTAGGCGGCAAAGCCAACGTGTCAGGCGGCACCAATACCAACAGTAACTCTGGCTCTCAGGGCAACTCGCTCGCTGGCACTATTCCTGCAACTTCCGAGTCAAACGGCGCCATGCTTTTCGGCTTTGGCGCTGGCTCGGTTGAAGTTGGGCTTCTGCTGGAAGCGCTTGAAACCAAAGGGGTTGTGCGCACCCTGGCCGAACCGAACCTGACCGCCCTGTCCGGGCAAGAGGCCAAGTTCCTTGCGGGCGGCGAATATCCCGTTCCGGTCAGTCAGGACAGCGGCTCGATCACTGTCGAGTTCAAACCCTTCGGTGTCGAGCTGAACTTCATCCCCCGCGTGGTGGATGGCGACCTGATCAACCTGGAGCTGGAGGCCGCGGTCTCGTCGATTGACCCGACAAACGGCTTTACCTCGAACGCCTTTACCATTGATGCGTTCCGCCGCCGCGAAACCTCGACCACGGTCGAGCTGCGCGATGGCGAAAGCTTTGCAGTGGCCGGGCTGCTGCAAGATGAATTCATCGACACCAATGGTCAGGTCCCGTGGCTGGGCGATATTCCGATCCTGGGCACCCTGTTCCGCAGCGCACAATATCAGCGCTCGCAGTCCGAGCTGGTGATCATCATCACAGCCCATCTGGTGACCCCGACCCGCGGCGAGGCTTTGGCCCTGCCCACCGATCGGATCATGCCACCATCGGAAAAAGATTTGTTCCTGAACGGCAAAGTTGCCCGTGATGGTACCCGCCGCCTGAAAGGCGCTGCCGGCGAAGTTGCCCGGCAGGATTTCAGCGGTTCTTATGGCTACGTAATGGATTGATATGATGTCGAAACTCTCCGTTCTGCCCGCATTGTTGATTGGTGGCGCCGTTGCTTTGACGGGCTGCGCTGGAACCAATTCCTATTCTCCTTTCACCAACGAAGCCGGGGCATTGATCGGGGGCGGAGATTTCGGCAACTCGACCATGAGCAACACCTTGGTGATGAGTGGCGAGAGGAGCTATGTCGTTGACTTAGCACGCCGTTTCGATGAAGAGGTCGGCTCGACCGTAACCTTTGCCTTCAACTCGGCGCAGCTGGATGAAAACGCCCGGATGGCACTGCGCAAGCAGGCCAGCTGGATCAAGCAATACCCCGAAATTCGGTTCCGCGTGTACGGCCACACCGATGCCGTTGGCTCGAACGCCTATAACAAACGTCTGGGCCTGCGCCGCGCGCGCTCGGTCGTCAGCTATCTGGCCTCGCAAGGGATCAGCCGTAAACGCCTGGAGGCCGTGGTTTCCTTTGGCGAAACGCAGCCGTTGATCGTTTCCGAAGGCCGTGAACGCCGCAATCGCCGCACCGTGACCGAGGTCAGCGGCTTTGTGAAACGTCACCCCACGATCTTGGACGGTAAATACGCTGCGGTGGTGTATCGCGAATACATCAAAAGCGCCGAACCCGAGATCGGTTTGAGCACGATCGAAGGCTCTGAGTTCGCAACAACTCAATAAAATCGGTGACTTAAACAATCCTGCCGATTTGCCATGATCGTCATAAGATTTCCAACAATTACGATCTTTTGGCCCTAATTCCGCCCAAGTTGACCGCGATTTTAACGTCAATGGGATTGGTGCGTTTCCATGATGGAACGCAGCGAACGCAGGTTGGGGCAGATACAGCAAGTCAACGCCACGCTCCGACCTTTCGTTCGCGAACCTGAAAAGGAAGACAAGGCGATGACGAGTGACGCAAACCTGCAACCCGAGGCAAGCCCCCTGTTGGCTTGTACCATCAGCCGGGATGTGCAGAATTTCGATTTGCTGATCGAGGATATGGAAACCCTGCTGGGCGAAAGCTGGGGGGACCTGGGCTTTGGCGATGCGCTGGCGTTTTTCCAGCAACCTGACGCTGAAACGCTGGAATTCATCGCGATGGCCGTGGACGCCGAGGACGAGAGCAACCTTATCCTGCTGGGCGAGATCATCAACCAAGCCAAATCGCGCAATATCAAGGTTATACTGATTGCCGACGACGTGACCCCCGCCGCGCTGCACCAGTTGCTGCGCCAGGGAGCCGACGAATTTGTCCCCTATCCTCTGCCCGAAAACGAGTTGATGGCCGCGGTGGAACGTATCCGCACGCCGGAACCTGAAATTCAGTACGCCTCGGCGCAGGGACCTGCTGCCAAGACAAAGTCCGCCCATAACCGCGAAGGCGTGGTTATCGCAGTGCACGGTCTGGCGGGAGGCACTGGTGCGACCACGCTGGCCGTCAATCTGGGCTGGGAGCTGTCGCATGTCGCCAAAAAGGGCGAGACCCAGCCGCGTGTTTGCATTCTGGATCTGGACCTGCAATTCGGCTCGGTCTCGACCTATTTCGATCTGCCGCGCCGCGAGGCCGTCTTCGAGATGCTGTCCGACACCGAAAACATGGATGACGACGTGTTCATGCAGGCTCTGATGGGGGATGATGACAATCTGCAAGTGCTGACCTCGCCCGCCGATATCATCCCGCTGGACCTGTTGACCCCCGAAGACATCATGGCCGTGGTTGAACTGGCCCGGCGTCACTTTGACTATGTTGTTATCGACATGCCCAAAACGCTGGTCGTCTGGACCGAGGCCATTCTGAGCGCGGCGCATGTCTATTTGGCCACGCTGGAACTGGACATGCGCTCGGCTCAGAACGCATTGCGCCTGAAACGCGCGCTGCAATCCGAAGACCTGCCCTTTGAAAAGCTGCGGTTTGTTTTGAACCGCGCCCCGAAATTCACCGATCTGAACGGCAAGTCCCGTGTGAAACGACTGGCCGAAAGCCTGGGCATCTCGATCGAGCTGCACATGCCCGACGGTGGCAAACCCGTCGTTCAGGCAGGGGACCACGGACAGCCGTTGGCGCAAAGCGCTGCGAAAAACCCGCTGCGCAAAGAGATCGCAAAGCTGGCCCATGATCTGCACGAGATCGGCCAGCAAGAAGTTGCAGCAGCCGGATAGGATAAGAGGTTAAGCCAATGTTTTCACGCTACAAAAAACCCAATGGTCAGGCTGCACCGCGCGCGGTAGTCTCTGCCGCCAGCAAACCCGCTGCCACGGATGCTGCGCCGACCCCAAAAACCGTTGCGATCCGCAAACCCATGCCCAAAGTCGCCGCGCAGGCCCCTGCTGCCGACAAAGAGCGCAAACGCAAAGAGCGTCTGGGCGAGATCAAGCTGGAACTGCACCGCGCCCTGCTGGACAACTTGAACCTTGGCGCCCTGGAAACCGCCTCTGAGGCCGAGCTGCGCGCGGAAATCAGCGCCATTTCCACCGAGATTCTGGAAGAGAAAGGGATCGTGCTGAACCGCGAGGACCGCTCGACCCTGAATCAGGAACTGTATGACGAGGTCACCGGCCTGGGCCCACTTGAGGCGCTGCTGAAAGACGACACCGTCAACGATATTCTGGTTAACGGCCCCCAGCGCATCTTTGTGGAACGCTCGGGCAAGCTGGAACTCAGCGACATCACCTTCAAGGATGAAAAGCACCTACTGCGGATCATCGACAAGATCGTATCCGCCGTGGGTCGTCGCGTTGATGAATCCAACCCCTATGTTGACGCCCGTCTGGCCGATGGCTCGCGTTTTAACGCCATGGTGCCACCGGTCGCGGTGGATGGGTCTTTGGTGTCCATTCGTAAGTTCAAAAAGGACAAACTGGGCATTGATGACCTGGTGCGTTTCGGGGCTTTTTCCGAAGAAATGGCCGCCTATTTGCAGGCCGCTGTGGCGACACGTCTGAACGTGATTGTCTCGGGTGGTACGGGGTCTGGTAAAACGACGACGCTGAACGCGCTGTCCTCTTTCATCGACAACTCGGAACGTATTCTGACGATCGAGGATACGGCCGAACTTCAGCTGCAACAGGTTCACGTTGGCCGGATGGAAAGCCGCCCGCCCAACGTCGAAGGCAAGGGCGAGGTTAGCCAGCGCGACTGTTTGCGCAACGCGCTGCGGATGCGTCCGGACCGGATCATCGTGGGGGAAACCCGTGGTGAAGAGGTGATCGACATGTTGCAGGCCATGAACACTGGCCACGACGGCTCGATGACCACGATCCACGCCAACAGCGCGCGTGATGGTGTCAGCCGTTTGGAAAACATGATCGCCATGGCCGGGATCGAAATGCCGATCAAGGCCGTGCGCAGCCAGATTTCATCGGCTGTGAACCTGATCGTGCAGGCCAGCCGCTTGCAGGATGGGTCGCGTCGCATGACCTCGATCACCGAAATCACCGGGATGGAGGGCGACGTGATTTCCATGCAGGAAATCTTCCGCTTCCAGCGCGTCGGCCTGTCCCCGGAAAACAAGATCATCGGACATTTCACCGCGACGGGGGTGCGCTCGCACTTCTCGGAACGGTTCCGCCTGTGGGGCTATGACCTGCCCGCATCCCTCTTTGAACCAGTCGCAGCGGAGTAACGCACATGGCCATTTCAATGGAACCCCTCATTTACGGTCTCATCTTCGTCGGCGTTCTGGTGCTGGTCGAAGGGGTGTACCTGACGGTTTTTGGCCGCTCGATCAGCCTGAACAGCCGCGTGAATCGCCGGCTGGAGATGCTGGAAAAGGGCACCAATCGCGCCGAGGTGATGGAAACGCTCCGCAAGGAGATGAGCCAGCACATGAAGTCGCGCTCGATCCCGATCTACGCGATGCTGGCGGACCGGGCGCAAAAGGCGGCGATCGCCTTTACCCCGACGCAGCTGATGATGATGATGGGCGTGCTAAGCGTCGTGTCCTTTGTCGGATTGACCGTGGGCACCGAAACCTCGGTGCCGATCCGCATTGGTGTTTCTATCGCTATGGGTGTCGGCGGGATCTATTTCTGGGTGAACTCCAAGGCCAAGAAACGCATGAGCATGATCGAGGAACAGCTGCCCGACGCGGTGGAACTGATGGTGCGATCCTTGCGCGTTGGGCACCCGTTCAGCTCGGCCATTCAGATCGTCGCCAAAGAGGTCGCAGACCCCCTGGCCACCGAATTCGGCATGATCGCGGACGAGGCTCAATACGGGCGCGACGTCGGCGAGGCGCTGAAAGACATGGCCGAACGTCTGGACATGCAGGATTTGCGTTTCCTGGCCGTGGCCGTGACCATCCAGCAGCAATCGGGTGGTAACCTGGCCGAAATTCTGGCCGGTCTGACCAAAGTGATCCGCGCGCGTTTCAAGCTGTTCCGCCGGGTCAAAGCCATCACTGCCGAGGCGCAGTGGTCGGGCAAATTCCTGTCGGCGTTTCCGTTGCTTGCTCTGCTGGCGATCAACGTGATGGATCCGAACTACTATGACAACGTGCTGGACCACGAATTGTTCATCCCCGCTTGCATCGCAGTCGCCGGGTTCCTGACAGTCAACCTGTTCGTGATGCGCGTACTTGTGGACATCAAGGTCTGAGGAGACACACAATGGATATTTTCAACACCATCCTCGGCCCGGAACTGAGCGCCTTTGGCCCAGTCCTGCTGGTCGGTTTTCTGGCCATTGCGTTGATCGTCGCCGCGATATTGATCTTTCTGAACCAGAAAAGCGACCCTCTGGAACGGCTGAACGAAACGCCGGAACAGCGCAAAAAGAAAGAGCAGAAAGCCCAGGCCACGCTGCGGACCGCCAAAAGCAATGACAAGTTGGAGAAATACTCTAGCTTTCTAGAGCCGCAGGACGAAAAAGAATACTCGGCCGTTCAGCAAAAGCTGCTGCAAGCGGGCTATCGCACCAAAGACGCCGTTCGGTTCTACCATTTCTCTCAATTTGCTCTGGGTCTAAGCGGTCTGGCCTTGGGAACCCTGTATTTTCTGTTCGTTCTTTCGGGCCAGGAACCGACCACTCAACAAACCATGATGTGGATTTTGGGCCCCGGCTGTGCGGGCTATATGATGCCCAAATACTGGGTGACCAAACGCCAGCAAAAACGCCAGGAAGAGATCACCGAAGGTTTTCCTGACGCGCTGGATATGATGCTGGTCTGCGTCGAGGCCGGGCAATCGCTGGATCAGTCGATCATCCGGGTTTCGCGCGAGCTCCACAGCTCGTTCCCCGCACTGGCCGACGAATTCGAGATTGTCAGCCACCAGATCAAGGCCGGTAAGGACAAGGGCACCGTTCTTTCTGATATGGGCAACCGTTGTGGCGTGCCGGACGTGTCCAGCTTTGTCACGGTGCTGGTGCAATCGGCCACATTTGGGACGTCGATCGCCGAAGCTCTACGGGTTTACGCGGCGGAAATGCGTGACAAACGCGTTATGCGCGCCGAAGAGAAGGCAAACAAGTTGCCGACCCAGATGACACTTGCCACAATGGTGCTGACCGTGCCGCCGCTGCTGATCATTCTGGTCGCACCCTCGGCAGTCGGCATCCTGGATCTGGGCAAGTGAGCAGATAAATGAACACATTCAAGGCAGGTACCGCCCTGCTGATCGCCATCAGCTTGGCCGCCTGTTCACCGGGCGGCCTTGGTGCGTCTCGTGATGGGGTCAACGCGCCTGGTCTGGCGAAACGCGGACAAGCAGTGAATAATCTACTGGTTGCACAACGCCTTATGGATGCTGGCGAATACGAGCTGGCGCTGAAATCCTATACCCGCGCCGCGCTGGACAAGGGCCTGACTGTGGACGTGCTGGCGGGCATGGGCTCGGCCAATCTGGGGCTGGGCCGTCTGGGCCAGTCAGAAAAACTGTTGCGCCGCGCCGTCGCCACCGATGAAGCCATCCCAGAGGTCTGGAATAACCTTGGCGTCGTGCTGATGGAGCGCGGCAAAATCGCCGAGGCTACCCAGATTTTCCAGAAAGCCTATGCGTTGGATGATGGCGAAAGTGACTCAATCCGTGATAATTTGCGCTTGGCACTCGCAAAATCGGAAAAAACCCCCTATGATGCTGAACAAGAACAAGATTATAAATTGGTACGGCGCGGCAGTAGCGACTATCTGATCCGCCAAATACCATGATTGGGCCCGAGCAGTAAAAGGACGCAACAAATGCGCCACCCATTCACGATAATCCTGTGCCTGACCGGGGCGCTTGGCGTTACAGCCTGCGACCAGATGCGCGGGAATGACGTAGATCGTGCGATCACGGCTGTGAACGCCGTTGATCAAAATAACCTGTCCGACATCATGCTGACAGTCGCAGACCCGAACGAGGCTGTGACCTATTTTCAGCGTTCCGTAAAGGATGATCCCGATCGGATCGACCTGAAACGCGGGCTTGCGACCTCGTTGATCCGGGCCAGCCGCCCGACCGAGGCGGTGCCGGTTTGGCGCCAGGTTATCGCTCATCCCGACGTCACAAATGACGACCACGTTGATCTGGCCGACGCGCTGATCCGAACGGGAAAATGGGACGAGGCAGACGAGGTTCTGGACACTGTTCCCCCGACCTTCGAGACTTTCAAGCGTTACCGGCTTGAGGCCATGGTCGCCGATTCCAACAAGGAATGGAAAAAGGCCGACAGCTTCTATGAGATCGCCGTGGGTCTGACCACGCGACCCGCTGGTGTGCTGAACAACTGGGGCTATTCGAAACTGACGCGCGGAGATTTCACCGAGGCCGAGCGCCTGTTCACCGATGCAATCCGCAACGATGAGAAGCTGTTCACCGCGAAAAACAACCTGGTTTTGGCCCGTGGAGCGCAGCGAAACTATTCTCTGCCCGTGGTTCCGATGTCTCAGACTGAGCGCGCGCAACTGCTGCACACTTTGGGCCTAAGCGCCGTGAAACAAGGTGATATCAGCACAGGCAAAGGGTTATTGCGCGACGCGATCGACACTCATCCCCAGCATTTCGAGGCCGCCGTGCGTAGCCTGAGAGCGCTGGAATCCAACGTCTCGAACTGACGTTTTAGGGTCGCCCAGTGTCTCAGTTTTTCTCTGATTTCAGCCTGCATCTGTCCGCAACTGCCGGGCTGGTGTTCTTTGTTCTGACCTTGCCGATCTGCGTCTGGGTGGCCTGGTCCGACATGAAGGCCATGCGCATCCCGAACAAATCCGTTTTGATCCTGGCGATCTTGTTCATCGGAGTCGCGCCCTTTTTGATGCCGCTGCCGACGGTGGGCTGGCAGTTGTTGAACCTGGTGATCGTCCTGCTGATCGGGATCATCTTGAATGCCGCGGGTCTGGTCGGCGCTGGCGACGCAAAATTTGCAGCCGCAGCAGCGCCTTACATCGCTTGGGCCGACTATCGTTTTCTGATCGCTCTGTTCGCGGCCTGCCTGCTGGCCGGGTTCGTGACCCATCGCCTGGCCAAGCACTCGCCGCTGCGTAAACTCGCCCCTGACTGGGAAAGCTGGAGCCGCAAACGCGACTTCCCCATGGGGCTGCCGCTGGCCAGCACACTGTCGCTCTACCTGCTTTTGGCTGCGATTTTCGGGGGCTAGGCCTCACAGGTTTTTCGTTTTGCGTCCATCTTTTTGCCACCTTGTTGCGGCAGTTTGATCCAGAAGTCTGGACAGGAATCCGCATATGAACATGCAAGCCCCGCAAAATACTGGTGTCACCCCTCCTCCGCCGCCGGTTGACCTAGAGGACATGCAGCTACCGC
>JBOEGN010000070.1:0-15211 GCA_050633445.1 Thalassovita sp. | reverse complement strand
AAATCGTATCAATCTGCGCGGGCGTGATCAGCATGGTCCGCCCAAGGCGATAAAATGCACCCGTCTCATTGGCGCGTTCGCGCAACGTGCGTTCCGAAATATCGATCCCCATCCCGGCCATGACTTCGACCCACTGCGCGGGTGTTTTCCCAAGCCCCAGGATCTGAGAGCTGTCTGAATAGTTAGTCTCTGCCATTTCCGTCATCCTTGTCCGCTTAAGTTGAATCGGCGACACGCATGGAATCGCTTGTTCTGCACCTTCTGACGTGGTCAGATGGGATTAACTGTAAATGTTCGTCATTTTTTGCAAAGTTCGCGAAATTCGGCGAAGTAGTCAATTGGAAAATGCAGATGCCGCAGAAACATGCTGATCTTTTTGCAGCAATGGGTGCACGTCTCACCATTGCTCGCAATGAAATCGGCTTCTCACAAGCGGCCATGGCGGAAGCCATCGGTGTTTCACCGCGCGCGTATCACAGCTACGAAAAGGGCCAACGCGGCATGCCTGTAGAAGCCCTGGTCGCGATGGGTGAACGGTTCGAGGTGGACGTTCCTTGGCTACTACTGGGCACCAAATCCATTCGGGCTGGGCATGATTTCGAAGCGCTCAAACACATTGAAAGCTCGTTGGATAAGCACCTCACCGAAGAGGGCATGAAAATCAAAAGCGAAAAGCGCGGGGCCATCGTCGCCCGTTGGTATCAATCGCATGTCGAAGGCCGCGAAGTGACGGATGACGACGTGCACACATGGATCGAGTTGGTAAGGGAGTAGCCTAGTGAACAAGGCAAGCAAACGCTGGAACATGTTGCGACACTCAGTCTTGGAGCGCACCCGTCGTGAGGTGATTGAACCCTTTGGGCCGCTTTACCTGATCTTCCTGGGAACCAGCGTGTTCTACCTGATTGGCTTGGGCCGACTATCATTGGCACAACAGACCGCCGAATACTCAGTTTTGGCCACCATCATGATTATTGCAATCGCTGCGGCTGGCTTGGCGCTTCCATTTTTGACAGGTGCGGTACTGACCCTACGCGCGGCCGATCGAAAACTGGAACGTCTTCAACGCGGTTGATCCGGTGGCATTCGGTATCTTCATACATCGCAGCGACTCGATCTACGACGACATTCCCTCGGAGCGGTATCAGTTTCCCAAGCAATACCTCTCGCGTGCCCAACAGTGCGAAGGGGACTGGATCGTCTACCTAGAGCCAAGCAAGGTCAAAAAGACCAAAGGGTACTTCGCTGTCGCTAAGGTCCAGGAGATCACTCCGGATCCTAGGGAATCGGACATGTTCTTGGCAGTTATCGAGCCAGGAACGTATCTTGATTTCGGCGACCCTGTTTCATTCCGAGACGAAAACTCAATCGTCGAACAAGGGTTGTTGAACGATCAAGGCAAGATATCTGGTCGCGCGCAAGCCGCAGTAAGAACCCTTTCAGCTGCAGACTTTGCCCGAATAGTCGAGCGTGGTCTTGGACGAGATGAGGACATCCTGCCTCGTGTGGGCGACACGATGCAGTTGCCAGGGTTTCAGGACGCGCAAACACCTTTCCAGCACATGCCTGCACGGGAACGCGTCAACCAGCTGACCAATCGCGCGGTTCGCGATCGAAATTTCAGAAAGAACGTCCTGCGCGCCTACGGCGAGCGCTGCGCCATCACTGGTTTACGTCTGATAAATGGCGGTGGCCGCGCCGAGGTGGAAGCCGCTCATATCAGACCTGTAGAGCATGACGGACCCGACATCGTCAGCAATGGGCTCGCCCTGTCCGGAACTGCGCATTGGATGTTTGATCGCGGTCTCGTTGGGTTGGCAGACGACCTGACTATTCTGGTTTCCCGTCAGAGCAACGACATCGAAGCCGTGACGTCGATGATCAACTCGTCCGGCAAGATCTTGGTGCCGGACCGCCTCGCCAACCGGCCAAGGAGTGAGTTTGTAACCTGGCACAGAGAGAATTGTTTTAAGCAGTAATGGCCTATCTATTTTTAGACGACAGTAAGCACCATAGATCCGGATTTTCACTTGCCGCATTCGCCATTTGCGATGTGGATCCCACAGAAAAAATGGGCGCCCTATTCCGCAAGCACGGCTTCGATCCGAGCACGTTCGAATTCAAGTCTTCGGCACCAATGAAAGATGACAATGATCTTCAAACGCTGCGGAACAGTTTGAAAAGTTTCATCACGCGAAACTGCAAAATGGCCTTGTGCGTTGTGGATAGTGCAGATGACGTCAGAAAGTTAGGCCCTGCTTCTCTGGCGCTTTTGCGGAACGCACTGAAGCATCCCCGGCTCGTGGGTAGGCAGCATGAGGTCTTCTTTGATGAAGGTCTCTTCAAACAGAAAAGTGCGGCAGAGGCTTTAGTTGCAGGCGACGCGGAGCTCGTAGGTTGCAACTTCCACTTTGAACAAGATTCCAAGGAAATAATGGGTATCCAACTGGCCGACATCATGGCCCATACGTGCAGCATCATGCTGTTGGAAGCACTTGGTGATATTACCAAAAAGGTGATCGTCAACGCCCCTGGGGACAGCGTTTACGATGGTCTCGAGGTCGAGCTCGGCTTCGAGATGTGGGCCGGAATCCGCTACGCATTTCTTAGCCAAAACAAGCCGAACCCAAAAGATGATTTCGAGCTCGCGAATGTCGAAGTTTACCCTTGGGGCCTATCCATTGATGAGAGCGTCAACGAGCGAGTTGCTCCTGAAGCGATGGACCGTTTTGGAGAGAATTACCTAGGTTGTATTCACTAAAGGACCATTCCTGGCGTTCGCCAATATAAGTCGGTGCTGCGGTGCAGCCCGTTAGTCTCAACATTCGCTGTAAGCGAAAAATTCCAGCTTGGCTGACGCCATGCGAAGTAGACAGGTTGGCTGAGATAACTCGTAGATAATTCAACCTTTACGATTGGCGAGAATCCCAGGACCCCTTACCGTTGAGACATTGTGGATACTCACAGGCAATTATGAGTAGAGTAAAAGATGATACAGCAAAAAGAGCGAATTAATGCGATTTGTAAACCGTGACTCTGTCGCAGCGCCAGAAGCGTTCTCTCGTCTATCGGCGAAGGAGGGTCGTCGCTCATTGTTGGAGATGTTTTCGCAAGATACTCAGGTGCTGGCCCAGTCTCGTGGCCCCGCTTTTTTGAATGAAGAATCTCCCAGTAAAAGTGAAGAGGTGCGCAACGCACTGTCGGAGCTTTTTTCGGGTAGATGTGCCTTTTGCGAATGCTCCGTGAGTGATCCATTGGTGTACCGATTTCGGCCCGATGGTAATGCGGAGCCTGTTGAGGACTACAGCGTCTCCCACTTGTACTACGTTTGGCTCGCGGAGGCGTGGCAAAATCTCTATCCCATTTGCTGGGACTGCATGCCAAGCGCTTCTTCATATTTCCCTGTAAAGGGCCGACGCGTCATGCTTCCAGACACGAAGCTTCTCGAACGCTTCGCCGAGCGTGATGATGGACGGTGGCCAGACTTTCCGCTGGAGGAAGCTCCCGAGTTTTTGGACCCCTGCCGGAACGAGCACTTCTGGCGGAGCCTATTCTTCCGGTCCACCGGAGAGGTTGTTGGCATAAGTCGGCGTGGTCGCGAAACAATCCAGCACTTTAATCTCGATCGGGGCAAATTGTGGGAGAGTCGGCGGCTTGCGATTGAAGAAGCGATAAGGCGGACAGAAAGCGAAGTCTTGCGCCATCCAATAGAGCAGCCGCGCGTCGATCTTGGTCACGGGGGGGCCTGCGAGCTTTTTCTGCGCGAAGTCCTATTCGAAGCCCTTGGGCGCGTTGGCCCGCGAGATAGGAGCCGACAGATCGCGCGGCTTGCGCGGATGGACGACGGGGTGGCTCGATTCCGTGCCGCTATCAAAGAAATAGACGCGCGTATCATTGAGGATTCGCCAGATACGGCAAGCGTCAGGTCATCAGAGCGGCGCGCAGCGCTGACATCGGTCTCGGTTCGGAACTTCAAATCGCTCGAGGAAATAGATCTTGATCTGGCTCCGCCGGAGCCCGAGCAGCCGGCACCGGCCCTTTTGATCCTGGGCGAAAACGCCACTGGAAAGAGCACCATCCTAGAGGCAATCGCGCTGACCGTAATGCCTGAGGCTGCACGGGCGAAATTGCGCCTGGAGCCCGAAAAGCTGATCCTTGACCCACGCTTTCTCGGCGCGCCCGAACAGTTGGCACCTATGGAAGCGGAACTCCGGGCTAGATTTGCCGACGGCACCGACATCTCAGTTACGCTATCTCGTGACCCGCTCGGACAGTTCTCCCAATCGGATGAAGTTATACTTCCGGTTTTCGCCTATGGTGCTTACCGTCAGTATCTCAAAGGCGACCGCAAATTCGTCGTCCACAAGCATGTTAGATCGCTGTTTCACCCTGACGAACTGCTACCGAATCCAGAACGCTGGCTATTGAAGCTCGACGAACCCGAATTCAACATGGTGGTGCGTGCCTTACGCGAGGTCTTTAACATCGAAGGCGCATTTGACGTGCTCGAACGCAACGGTGACGGGATTTACGTGGTCGTTAGGCCCGAAAATACTGACGATGGCCCGCTTCTTCGCACTCCCATTGAGCTTGTTTCATCCGGCTTTCGCGCAATTTTGGCCATGCTCTGCGACATCATGAATGGCTTGATGGACAACCGCGTCAACCGTGACTTCAGCTCGCTCGAGAATGCCACAGCGCTTGTGCTGATCGACGAAGTCGAAGCGCATCTACACCCGCGCTGGAAAATGTCGATTATGACGGGGTTGCGAAAAGCACTGCCGGGCGTAACCTTCATCGCAACGTCACACGACCCGCTGTGCCTGCGCGGCATGAAGAAGGGCGAAGTGATGGTACTCGAGCGGATCTCGGGCGATCAAGCAAGTACAAATCTGCCAGTTTTCACCCACAGTCTCGTCGATCTACCGGACAACGAGAACTGGACAGTGGAGCAGCTTCTGACAGCGGACTTCTTCCAGATGCGCTCGACCGAAAGCCTTGAGGCGGAGCGGCGAGCAGCACGTATGGAGGACCGCTTGGCGCGGGGAGCAAACCCGGAGGAAGATCCCGAGCTTCAAGCTTACCTAGCGGAGTTCTCGACCGATCTACCAATCGGCCACACTGAAGCGCATAGGATCGTGCAGCGGGCCATAGCGGATTTCTTGCGCGAGCGTCGCAAGGTGAGAGACGCTAAACTTCGTGGCCTGAAGGAACAAACCCGACAATCTATTCTTGACGCGCTCAGGAGCATTGGATGAGACGGGTCGAGCGCAGAGAGGCGGCCCCAGAGGATCTCGAAGAAAAAGGGGCGGAGGAACTTAAGCAGGCGATCCAGCACTTCGAAAATGACCCTCCCAACCCGGACAGCTTCGCGTTCAAGCGCTACAAACTGAAGTCAGTAAAGGACGCGCTCGAACGCATTTTCCATGCCAAGTGCGCCTATTGCGAAACTTTCTACGCCAGTTCGCAGCCACTCGATGTCGAGCATTTCCGTCCGAAAGGTGCAGTTGCAGGAGAAAATGGGCACCGTGGCTACTGGTGGCTGGCGGCGGACTGGGACAACCTTCTACCGAGTTGCATCGACTGTAATCGCAAGCGCAACCAAATTACACCAAAGGGTGAGACGTCCCAAGTGCGGCTGCTCGATGACACTGCCGGATACTCTGCCGCGGTCACCGTCGGGTCGGGCAAGAAGGACAGCTTTCCCATCGCGCCCACCGGCACCCGCGCCAAGAGCCGTGCCGACCGTATAGCCGTGGAGAAGCCGCTATTGCTCAATCCCTGCGAGGACGATCCTGAGCAGCACTTGACGTACTTTTTCAACAGAGAACACCCTGTTTCCTTCGTTCTGGCCAAAAATCTCGCTGGGGACCCGGACTATTCGGGCGAAGATGGGTTGAGCCTGAAGGGCGCTACGTCCGTGCATATTTACGGGTTGAACCGGCTTAGGCTGGTACAAGCACGGACGCGGCTCCTGCGTCGGCTGGAGTTTATGGCCGACCTCGCGATAGACCTCAAAAAACTGGCAGAAACCCTGAAACAAAATGCGGACCCGGAGATCGTTCGTGCCGGGCAACAGGTAGATGCCTTCGGCAATCGAACGCTGGCGGAACTCGCCCTTATGTGCGCTGAGGACCAACCGTACTCTGCGATGGCGCAGGCTTGGATGCGCGAATTTCAAACTCGCCTCCAAACCCCGTAGAAACACCATTGCCCTGCATTGGAATTGACCGCGCAATAACGCGTCCTCAAGTAAAACGGTAGTCCGTCGCATGCTTGAACCTAATAGTTGGCATCGTTTTGTCTCGACAGAATGTGGCCTAACGTCTGTCCATTTCATCAAGCTGATGCTGGATGTCCTGTGCGAGCAAATCAGAAAGCCGAACCATGCTGTTTAGGCGCTCTAGGCGTTCTTCAAGCTTTTTTCTCTTCTCTTCCACATCTCTCTTCGGGTCGCTTTTCTGTTCGTCCAGTTGGTAGATTATTTTTGCAATTGGCAGATCGCGCGCGCCAGCATCTGACGCTAGTTCAATCCATTCCTTAAGTTTGCCTGAAGTCTCAGCAGCGACGCGCTCGAAGCACATCTGGATTAGGAGCCGGGCACTGTAATCAATCCCCCTCGATAGCTTCAGCCATTCCTTTGCTGATTGGGGCAGATCTGAGTTATCAGCCACTTCCTGAGCTCGCGTCTGGTAGAAGTACAAGCGTTCGTCGGGATCCAGGGCCCTTATCGTTTCAAAAACAGGTTCCAGGTCGCGAAATGGTTTGGACGCAGTTGGAACAGAGAGTATGTGCTCCCAAAGCTCAAGGATTGCGGCCCTACATTCCTGTTGTGCCGTTCTCCTGTCTTCTTCAGGTCCATCTTCAGCTTTGGCAATAAGCTGGGCCAAATGATGGGCCATCCAGCGCCCTAGCGTATCGCAACTCTGATCGAGCTCTAGATCTTGGACGATCCTTTTTCCCAGTTCGATTGTTTTCTTAGATTGTTCGGAGTGTTCCATCGAAATCCATCGTTAAAATAAGTGTGTATGGTGGCGTGTAGGTTCCAAATGATCTTTCGCGATTTCGATAGGAGTCCCTCCTGAACTCCCGCTCAACTTGAACCTCAAAAACAAGCTCTCGGTCTAGCTGCTTTAGACACGCCAAGAGTGCGTCTCGTTGAATTTCGAGACGAGAACCCGTCTCTGCGGTCCGGAATTCCCGTTCTTCTTCCTTTCGACCCCATGTCAGCGACCTGAACTGAACACCATCTGGAACCGAACGATTTTGCCAGATTCGACGTTCGCTGTCGGAAGACAGCTCGAACTCATCGCAGAGCCAGCTCGCCGGACGAATGCTTGGAAAATGGACGACCCCAGCCCAAGGGTCATACTCGTCAATTCCTTCACTTCTTGAATCCGTTGCGACCCAACCTTGGAGCTGGAACGCCCCCGCATTGATCTCCAGTTCATCACCCGCTGGCGGAATGCGATAGTCCATTGGATTGGTGGCGGTCTGCAGAGCATGCACCAACGACCTTGACCTCTCCGGTGAGACAAGAGCGGAAGATATACGGACGAACTGCTCTCTGTCCCCGGCGACTTCCCTCCAGCTGCCCCAAACCGGAATGAAATCTTGATGCTCGATTTGCGTTAGTAAAACGTCCTTTGTTACCGAAGTGGGCCATTCATCCGTTTCCTCGGTGTTTTTCCAATCAGGCCAGGAGGGAGGCTTTGGATCGCGACGATCAGACAACCAGTTGCCGTCAGAACGGGTGATCCAATGTCGTTGGGTCCAGTCTTCAAGGCTATCATAATAATCCGGGTTCTCCAGGACTGGAACTTCATCGATCAGAGCACCAGCGACCTCCATCATGGCGTGATATGCGTGATAGAAGCTTAGGCTCTCAATTCGCGGATAACTTCCGTGAGAGTGATGGGTTTTCATACCTTCATAATGGCCCCGTTTTCCTCGAGGGTCTTCCACCCAGGCGCCGGTGGCGGCTGATTTCCATTTGTTTCGGATGACACTTAAAACCCGTCGTTCGACTTCTTTTTGCGGAATCCCAAAAACACGTGCCAAGGGACTGAACCAATATTGGGGTAAATCATGGCCGAAGTAATATCGATCATCTTCATTTAATGGCTGGCTTTGGTTCGTTAGTTCAGTACTCATGTCTTGCTTAGAGACTGGAGCAAAATCGGACGTATTGATTTCTTGCAACCTGGCAACCTCTTTCTCATCAAGCGTCGCAGTACCGTTCTTGTTCAACAGTAACGCGCATTGAGCGGCGAACCCGCGTATGATTGTGTGTGTCACCGTTGGCGAACAGGAATCCAGGATGAACTTTGTCAATTCTTGGGGGACACTATGGCCCGCATTGAGTGTTCGCCGAAGTGCAAGCAATAACCATTGTTCAGCAGCATGTTTGTAGAACGGTAACGAAAAGTCGTAGAAAACGTTGGGTTGTTCGGCCTTCGCCAGCCGACCGAGAGCTCCCAAGACCTTCGTTTCACTGAAACTGGCCAATAGGCAAACGACGTGTGCCGCTTGCCATCTGGTTGATACTTCAGGAGCTGCCAAACTGGACCATAAGTACCCAGCCAAGCCAGTTGTCGCATCAGAAGGTGGGAGGAACTCAGGCTTCCATGCCCCGTCTCCATCACTTTCATTCATTTCTTTCTCAAAGAGAGCCAACCCGTAGCTCAAGGCATCTTGTGCTTCTTTCGGTGAGATCTGACTTGCTATCAGGCCAACAAGAGTTAACAAGCGCTGCGAGCCGAAAAGATCCGGATGCTTCGCACTTTCGTCCACTACAAAACCAAAAATCTCTGATGTCGATATTTCCGTCACTTCAGCAATGAATTCAAAGGGCAAAGGTTGGTAGTATCTGCTCTTTGCTATCTCATAAAAATGGGTGCGGCATACCTCTTCTATGATTTCTCTTAGCGCTCGTCTTACGCTTTGAAGCTTTTTCCAATCCTCAGGAACCGCCTCCAATATACCTTGCACGTCATAGAGGCTGATGTCTTTCATCAAGAACAGCGACTTCAGTGCGTCGGCCTCTTTCCCGATACTGGTGCGCTCGAAAAACCGAGCAGAAAAGCTCGATAAATAGTACGGAGGTTCAGAACCCCTAAACCGCTGATAACACCCTCGGACGGTAACCGGATCATCTAACTGCAATCCGGAGAAGATTTGGTTCCAATCCTTTTCTTCGCTTCTCTCGCCTGTTCCCGCGAAACCACTGTTGTTGTCGGATTTTGCTTCCCTGCACTTTGCCATGGACAAGTGTGCGCTGAACCGTTCGACCGGCCAGCCATTTGACTGGCCAATTTTAACAAAACTGCTGAGGTGTGAAGATGAAGCGCCTGAAACTAATGTATATTTTGCGGTCTCATCAAAGATCCTCCGTCGGAGATACTCACTTTCGCAGGTGGCCAAAGCCGCCTCAAGTAACTCGGGTGTCCGTGAGTGAATATCAAATCCGATCGTAGATAGTTGCCCTACGTGGCTGATTTCGCCCATATCAACCAGCTTCGACAAAGCGATCGGTAGAATTCGCTCCTGCCACCCAAAACCTCGGTCTCTCCAGCGGCTTAGTATTGCGAGCGACGATGCAGGACAGAGCATCGTGATTGCCTCCACGGTACCTTCCCAGTCAAAGTACTTGTCGCGGGCGACGTACTCATAGGCGACCTCGGCTCCGCGAGAGACACGATATGCTAGCTCGGATTGGGGTGAATCTACCGTCGCTGATTGCTCAGACAGCTCTATGATTGCTTTCCAATAGTCTAGGTGCTCTTGTCCCATCCTACCTGCAACCTCGACTGCTTGGTCAAAATAGCAATTCGCTTCACCGGGACTTAGAACAAAGATAGAGCGTGATATTTCGCAGAAACCCTCAACTTTTTGCTCAGCCTCCATACGCTCGTTCTGGAGGATGTCGGCGGCTTCCACCGCAAAGTCTATCGCATAGCCTTTGAGCGGGTTCGAACTCGAACAGACACGTGCGAGGAGACACAGGTCGGGCGTGAACAACTGACGCTTTAAGCCGTTTTTCCACTCGATGAACCGAGACATGCAGAGAGCTGGATCATCGATCCGAGAAAGGACCTGCACCCAGAGTCTCGATACTTCGCCGGCAATGTGGCGTCGATCGCGATCTCGGTATTCTAGGTTCTTGTTATAGTCTTCGATACAGAGAGTTATCTGGTCGTTGAGTTGGTCTGTGTTTGCTTCACCAAGCTGGACGCTGGCCCAAAGCATATGCCACCGAAACACTGGTCCAACTTCGTCAAGAAACTCTCGCGCCTCTCTACTATGTACCTGCCGGTCCTTAGCCAGTTCTTCTCGAATTTCTGATTTCGCCAAGTCTTCCAACTTGATGTTGTCGCCAGCTAGTTTGGCTCTTAGGCACTGAGCAGAAATTATGGTCGACTTCGGCTCGGATGAAAAATTGCTGAAGTAGGTTTTGGACGGATCAGGAATATACTTCGTGAGCATGGCTGCAATAGCTGCACGGGGGGCGACGCCGTGATGGGCAGCAGCAAGTGCTACATCTCGTACGATCGATAGGAGCGGCTGCCTGTAGTCATGCTGGTTCTCAAATTTTTTCAAACGTTTCGGCGAAGCAACCACACCGTTGAAGGCACGTAGCACGGCGTCTTTCGGCGGGAACCGCAGTACCTTCGACTGCGCTCGGGTTATTGCCAGCAGAATACAAAGGTTATCTTTTGCCGCGTTACTGATCTCGTCGAGGAGTTCGTAGTAGCCGAGATCGACTAGCTTCTCAGCAACAATAAACCCCGCACGATAAGCCACGCTTTTTGGAGTCCAACTCTCAAGCTCCGCTACGAAGGCGGCGGCTCCAGCGACCTTCAATGAAGCGAGTGCTAGTGCGGCGATGTCACTATCCGACATCTCCTCCTTTTCACGTGTCTTTGGGTCGAGACCAGCCCATGCTTTCAGCCATCTCTTCGCAACGCGGAGAGTGTTTCTTGCTTCTGAGATTGTGCTTTCATTGTTTGCGAGTAGGGCTGCCTCGTAGGCGCGCTGACCTCCATGCCAAGAAGTGGAGAATCCGTTGTTTGCGGCTGTTTCGCGCACTTGATCGTCCGACAGAAAATGCGCCACTAGATCAACATTGTCTTGAAACAATTGCTGCTGACGATCGTCCCCTGCCGTTTCAATGCCAGCTTTCAATGCCAACTTCGCTGCATCAGCCAAACGCTTGTCTCGCAGAGCCGCCTTGAGAGCAAACTGAAGTCTGCTGAGTGACGCCTGCCGCATTTCTGCTGGAGTGCCTTGAGGAAGCGCGGCCTCTGATAAGACCATCTCCACTAAGTCGTTGTATCTACCGGCTTCAAGCAGGAGTTGCGGTAAAGCTGATGCTACGTAGCTGCTGCTCGTCGCAAGTGGCATGACCTTGTCGACAAAATCTGACATTTCCCGGCGGCTCGGTTTGTAGGTTTCTCGAAACCAAGTCTCGGAAGGTTCATCTATGAACTGAACAGCATCGGACCGGATCTGTAGAGGGCGACCGATGTCCACGACGAAGCTCTTAATTGCTTCTTCTGGCAGGCCCGAAGCGAGCGATAGAACTTTGATTGGAACAAACGGCCTGAGCGCCGCCAACGCCTCGCAAAACAACTGAATCTGAGCCGATTCTGCGTTGGGCGATTGATCTCTCAATGTTTCAATTGATCGAGCGAACAACTGGCGGATAGTATCTTCGACCGTAGTTGCTGTGGGACCCAATGCCTCCAAGGCTTCACTGAGAGACGAAGTTGTTTCAAGTGCTGTTGCTTGAACCCTTGGATTTTGGGAAGTTAGCCGGTGAAACTCTAGCAAATCATGCCCGGACGCTTTCGGGTAGGTCTTGTGGAGAAACTGTTTTGTCTCCGCCTGTGAGAAAGACGCTAGTTCCAGGGTTTTACAGTCCAGAGGCGGAGCGAGATATTCAGCGACACGGTGCGATCGGCTCAAGCATACCAAAACAACGCCCTTGGGTAGGCTCTGCCTCAATAGATCACGAGGAAAACTCGTTCGTTCATCACACTCTTGTGCTGCCATCTGAGCATTGTCGGCAGCGTCGATTATAATGACGATTTTGGCGTGTGCATTTTCGACGGCCAGTACTTCCATTGCCTGAGTCAGGCGGCGATTGAAGGCTCTCAAGTAATCCGCCGCATTTGCGAGGTTTGATGGGATAAGTGGGTGACACAAACCTCTTGCGGCCAATTCGTTGGCTATCTGACAGCATGCGACTTCGTGTCGATGCCTGGGACTGATTGTGCTTCGGTATCCGCCGTTTCCAAAGCAATCGTACAGCACGACTTCACATTCGTCTTGCAGCCGGTTCGACACCCTACGGGCCATCGCAGTTTTTCCGACGCCGCCACCAGCGTGAATTATGATTGGATCATTGGGCTCACTCAAGATAGCATCGACGAACTCATCTTCTTGCTCTCGAGCAAGTAGTTCAGCTGCCTCTTCGATAAGACATGGCGCAGGGAAGAGTTGCTCTTCGTCGGTCTTCAGAGCACGAAGGACATCTTCCTTTCTAATGGACGGATTTGTTGAGCTTTCGGGCAGTGCCTTTTTGGTTACCAAAAGCAGCAGTTGGTCCGCTGCGTCTTGGTCTGGACCAGGAAGATAGCCTGTCAATTCCTGGTGCAAGATGTTACGCTGTTCCCAGTACCCACCGGTCGTATCGAAAATATTGAAATGCCGAAGGAAATCGTATGCGGCTTCATCGTCCGCCGAAAGGTACCGTTTAATTTGCTGCCACTTTTTGGTGTCAGTCGGCAGAAGTTTTCTTGATTTGATCCTGTCCAGCAAACTGTGAACCCAGTCCGCAACAGGCCGGTTGGTCAGAAACACAAACTCTACTGACTGCTCTTCCGGATCCGCAATGCCTGACAGGAACGCATGGTACCTCTTGTAGAAGCCCACCATTGTTTTCTTCAGATCGCCTAGTACCCAAGGTTTCCCTGTATTCAAGGTCGAGTGCTTGAGTTGGAGATAAGTCACCTTTTTACACTTGCCGAGCTCTTCACTTCCAAAATACTCAGCGACATCAATCACTTCCTCGCCGCTCTCACCACTTGGTTCACTGGTTTCAGACTCTGAAACGCCTTCGATCGCGATTGCAACCAAATCCGACGAAGACATCAGAAGGCGCAGACTACGTCGTGCAGCCCAAAGGTAGTGGAATTGATCTCCTGCTCTACTCGGACGGACGGGATCAAGTTGCATAGTAAATTTCTCTAAATGCTGGAAACTATGGTGGTAACGGGACTATATATTGCGAGTGGCAAACGGCAACGTCGTTTCATTCGCGCGAATTTCTCGCCTCAACATTTGAACGCCTGCTATTGTTAAGCCGCGAACACGATATCGCTTGAGCTGCAAATATCTCCTTTTCGTCCGCAACGACGCTAGTTAGGCATTATCCTCCACAACTACCTGCCCGACCTCCATCTCTTTTGCATTCAGATCCAGCTCACGGATGATGTACTGGCCTGCGCGGCCGGTTATATGGCGGCGGTAGGTTTTGCCAGTTTCGTCGATAAACAGGCAGCGAATGTCGCTGTAATCGCCCCAGACGCCTGCGATGGCCATCAGGGGAATGCCATCTGGCAGTCGATCGACTTTTTTATAGTCGCGATAGTCGATGCCGTATTCTAAAGCTTGGCGGAAACCGAGCGTGAATTGGGTGTGTTCAAATTGCATGTAGTGACTTTCTGCGTCTTGGAAATTCGTCAAAGCGAGTGTCCCGCGCTGCGGTAACTATTTCTCGCGTCTAGCTCTCGTTCAGCCGCTTCTCGGCGTCTTTCGCTAGTTTCCAGCTGGTCTCTAATCCCGCCTGAAGCGTGTCGTGATTCTGCTCCTCGCGCAGCAAGTCGGCCAATGTGGAGACGGACGTGAGATGTGATTTCATCAATAGCGCCACGCAATGCGCCAAGCCATTCACCTTGCTTTCGATCCTGCTGGTCGAGCGTTTCTCTAAGGCGTGCAATTCCTTTGCTGAACTCTCGCAAGCCGTCACCAATCGTTCGACGGATGTGAGCAATTCGCGTTCCAATGCTGTCAGGGGTTTCGTCATTTAAGGTTCCTTGATCTCGATGCAGATGATGGGTGTTTGCGCCAATGTGCAGGTCTTCGACTCTGTCCGGTTCGGATCCAACATCACCCATGTCTGCCCAGCCCGTTCGATCCGTGTCAGGCCAAGCCCCCTCATCTCCGAGCGCGTGATCAAACCCGTCCAAAGCCAACTCGCGATCAACACTGTCACGATCCAGGCTAAGACCATCCCCACGATCACCCAGGGCGAGATCGTCAGCCAACGCCTGATCGTTTCGCTCCGACTCTCCAACTCGCTCTTGCTGTCGCTGAGAAAGAACCTGATATCGGTCTCGATTGTATGCAGCGCGCTGGTCGCAATTCTGCTGAAATCGCTCCTGAAGCTCTCCAGCTGAGATGCCATCAAGGCGGCGTGGTCGCTCCGGATCGTCTCCAGGTCCGCGTTCAATTTCTCGGCGAGGCGGTTCGGCTTGCCAGTCTTCATGGAAAATCTCTCCTTTCAAACGCCAGCGCTCGCCGGTGTCGGGATCTTGGGCGGTGATGTAATTTTTGCTGGCACGGGGTATCACGAAGCCCGCATCGGCCAAAGCGTCGACCATGCTGGCGCGGTCAGTAATGATGCCGACGCTTATCTGATCGAGGATCCAGCCGTGAATCGCTTCGCGACCTTGCGCGCGCGTCGGCGCTTCAATCGTTTCCCTCACTTCGCGAGTACGTTCTGAGTCCAAAGGGTCTGCCCAACCGTGAGTCTTGTTCATCAAATCGCGGAGGCTAGAAAAGGCATTCTCGTGCCCTGGCGGTGCGATGTTCAGCGCCTTGCCCGTGCTTAGCTCAAGGCGTGGCGCGCAGAAGTGCAGCTCGACGTTGCCTTCGTGTGTATGCCGCACCCACAGACAGTCATATTGATCCCTGTCCAGCCCAGCAAAGGCCAGAGCCTCAAATAGCTCAATGGCCTCTTGCTGGGCGTCGGGACTGGGATCATCGTAATCGGCAAAGCTGATCACGCCTGCCGTGTAGCTCCACTTGTTGGGGCTCGCGTCGATCAGGTCGCGGGTTTGGTCTGGATTGCCGTGCAGCACCTCTGGCAGCGGGTCTCGAATCTTTGTTTGCGGCTGACCGGTGTCGTCGCGGATCAGGTTGCGGT
>JBOEGN010000069.1:0-589 GCA_050633445.1 Thalassovita sp. | reverse complement strand
AGAAGGGGATGAGCGCGCCTATGTTTGAAGCCCCTTCCGGGTCGCCAAGCTCACCGATCAGAGCGGAAGAGACGCCAGTGATCGTTGCGAACACGCCGGCGACGACGATGGGGTAGAGCGCGAAGGAAACCAGTGCCGAAAGCCATCGCGCGAAGTAATCTTTGGTCACTTCGAAGAGGGTCAGGAAGATCATCACCGGGGCAATCCCAATCAGGAGTGTGATCATCAGGCGGGATGCCACGAGAATGAAGGCGGCGAGCCCACCGAGGATCGAAAGTAACAGCACCCCGACAATGTCGAGCATGGCACCTGCCATCCAGTTCAGCTCTGATCCGGCTGCATTGAGGTAGTCGCCGAGTTCCGCGATCAGCCGGTCAAACTCTTCGGCAAAGGTCCCAGAGGGACCCGGGGTGCCGCCACCGACTGAGGCGACAAGCGCGCCCGCAATGCTGTCGATGCCGGCCAGGATGGCGGTGGAGAGGGCGTTGAACTGCACCCAGTTGGTCGCGAATATCCCGATGAGGCCGATCTTGACTGCCAGCCAGAAGGCCGTGCTGCCGTCCATCGCCTTGTATTGGTAGATCATGTT
>JBOEGN010000068.1:326-20468 GCA_050633445.1 Thalassovita sp. | reverse complement strand
CCGAGTCTGATTTGCTGAGCCTTATCAGTGACTTGAATGAAGATCCTGCGGTGCATGGCATCCTGGTACAGCTGCCCTTGCCCGATCATCTGAACGAGGATCTGGTGATCAATTCCATCGACCCGGCCAAGGATGTGGACGGGTTTCATATCTCGAATGTGGGGCTGCTGGGCACCGGTCAGAAATCCATGGTGCCCTGCACGCCGCTGGGCTGTCTGATGATGCTGCGCGACCATCACGGAAGCCTGTCGGGCATGAATGCGGTGGTGATCGGGCGCAGTAATATCGTCGGAAAACCGATGGCGCAGCTGCTGCTGGGCGACAGCTGCACGGTGACGATTGCCCACAGCCGGACGCAGGATTTGCCCGGCGTGGTGCGCCAGGCCGACATCGTTGTGGCGGCCGTCGGGCGGCCTCAGATGGTGCCCGGAGACTGGATCAAACCCGGCGCCACCGTGATCGACGTGGGCATCAACCGGATCGACGCGCCCGAGCGCGGCACGGGCAGAACACGCCTGGTTGGCGACGTCGATTTCGACAGCTGCGCCGCCGTCGCGGGCGCCATCACCCCCGTCCCCGGAGGCGTCGGCCCGATGACAATCGCCTGCCTGCTGGCCAACACCCTAACCGCCTGCTGCCGCGCAAACGGCCTCACAGAACCCGAGGGGCTGACGGTCTGAACCAATACAGAGGAAAGGGCGCATTCAATGATGCGCCCTTGTTCGTTTCAAGTGCGCAACGTGCGAATGGCGCGACCCAGGAAACTGCCCGAACACAAGCCCAGAGTGCAGGCCAATCCGGCCACAAAGCCCGGAGCGGTCAATATCTGCGGCGCAACAGCTTGCAGCATCCCCGTTGCGAAATTCGACCAGAAAATGAACATCATTGTGGTTAAGGTTAACCATTCTCCGCGCAGTGTAACCGTCCAGCCCTCGCGCTCGATCAGCCAACGAGATTGAAGTTTGGCGCCCAACACGCCTCCGAGAATTAGCGCGCCGCCCCATACGGCCCATCCCCATACAGGGGCGGGCAAACCGGCAAGCGTTCGGATGCTAAGCACGCCCAGCAAGGGGAGCGCCAGGATCAGCGCCAAGGGGGCTTTCCTGTCGCGGGTCGCGCGCAACCCGAGCATCAGCAGAAGTAGAAATACGGGCCAAACCCAGATTGGTGCGTTTGTCAGAATGGTCATGTCAGGCTCCGAAAATGACTTGGTTCATGATCCGTCCGGGCAATAGTGTGAACAGGCCCGCGCCGATCAGCGCCCCATAGACCAGGCCCAACATCGCTCTGCGGTGGCTTTTGACCTTGCGCCGACGAATACTGATGATGGCAAAAACCAACGCCCCAATTGTGTAAATCGACAGCAGGTGAATTGGGCCAAACGCGCCCCATGTCCGCAGCTCGGATATCCAAAAACTGGAGGTTGCCACGATCATCATGCCCAAAACCCAGGCCCAGCCCAGTTTCTTATGCAGGCTGGACCCGCGTGGGATCAGGAAAATCGTGATGGTGAGCGGGATCAGCGCCAGTGCAGCCACCGCGTGAAATTGAATAGGCAGTGGCGCGGCAAGTAACGGAGAAAGCGACATAAGAAAGCCCTTGTTGGATGCGTTTTGCCTCTGATGACGCTATAGACGCTGCAAACCAACATGGGTTACGCGATTGGCTAAGGAGATACGCGAGTGACCGGAAAATTGGGCCTCTTTGCATTCACGTTTCGCGAACGGCGCGGCGTTTTTGTGCCTTTGGTGATCTGGATTGTGCTGTCTCTGCTGGCAGCAATGACCGGACCGTTTGAAACCTATCAAGTGCTGTCGCCCCTGCCGCGTCTGGCCTATTGGGCGACTGTTGTCGGTGGCTCGATTCTGGTGGATGCAGGGTATCGCTGGCTGTTTCGCGGACGATCCGGCGTACAAAGAACGCTAGGGCGTCTGGGCTTTGCCATGGTTGTGGGCGGGCTGGTGCACGGGCTGAACATGGCCGTGTTTTCCGGCTGGATCGGCTGGACGGCCTGGTTGTGGCTGGTTGGAGTGGTCTGGGTCTTGTCGATCGCGATCGAGGGGTTGGTGGCGCTCAGCCGGATGGTGCATGTCCCCGAAGAGACTGCGCCCGCCCCGGACGCCGATTTTCAACAACGCTTACCCTATGAAAAACGCGGGGCTTTGGTGCGGCTTGAGGCACAGGATCATTACCTGAAAGTGGTGACGCAGGCGGGCGAAGCGTTGATCCTGCAACGGCTAAGCGATGCCCTGACCGAGCTGTCGGGGTTTGATGGCCTGCGTGTGCACCGGTCTCATTGGATCGCGCGCGATCAGGTGCAAAAAGTATCGCGCCGTGAGGGCAAAGTGATCCTGACGCTAACAGACGGGGCCGAGGTGCCAGTGTCCCGGACATATCGCGCTGCTGTGGAAGAGGCCGGACTGACGCCCTGAGGGGCTCAGATCGGTACGGGCACCATCGTGCCCTGCAACACCGCGATCAGTTTTTCCCGAAGGCCAGCCGCGCCAGTCGTCTGCGCGAAAACCTCGGATGTCACGACGACCAGCCGTCGACCGGGTTTCAGAACCTTGCCGCGCGCGACCAACAAATCGCCACGCGCAGGGGCCAGCAGGTTGATCTTGATTTCGGCGGTGACGACCTCGTGGTCCTCGGGGATCATGGTCAGCGCAGCATAGCCCGCCGCCGTATCACCCAAGGCAAAACTTAGGGCTGCATGACCGTGACCCTGCTGCTGCATCGCACCCGGTAGAATAGGTGCGGTAATTTCGATTCGGCCCGTCGCAACCGTGGCCAGCTGCGCGCCAAAGGTCGTCATCATGCTCTGCCGGTCGAAACTGGCCTGAATACGCGCCCGTAATTTCGCCACGGTCTGCTGTGGGTTGTTTTGCCCCATTGTCTGGTTCTCCAAATGCGCGAGTGACTTGCAACAACCCCGAGTTTTACAGCCCGGGCAGGCTGGTGCAACCTTGGGATTAGGGTATATAAGAATTTGTTATTAGGCGGTTTTTGTGATGACCCACGTTACTTTTGCGATCATAAAATCCTTGTGCAAGATGTCCGCAGCGCGTCTGCGGACTCGAAGAACACTTTCGATTTGGTTGCTGTTTTCATCGGCTGCGACGATCATGGCGCCGTTCCATTCGTCCGAAATATTCACCTGGCCTTGGCTTGGAATCTACTGGTCCGTGGTGGTTGGGCTGGCCATGGTTTTTTCCGCTGTGATCTCCGAGGTGATCGCCCTGCGCTTTTCAGACCGGTTGGATTGGCGGTTCGAGCTGATGCGGATGGCGGGCATGTGCCTGCTGTTTACGCCTGCTCTGTATGGCTGGACACTGTGGTTAACGCGCATGCCCGGTGTGATCCCAAATGTCTGGGTGATGGCAATTTTCGTGGCGCTGACCGGGATCATCGTGCATGCCCTGCGACGCATCCTGCGGGCCGAGGCCGCTGCATTTTTGAATGATGATGACGGGGCGGGGACGCTTCAACCCTCTGCCGAGCTGGACCCGACACCTCGCTTGATGCGTCGTTTGCCGGACGGGGCCGAAGGGCCGATCCTGCGTTTGTCTGCCCGAGATCATTTTGTCGACGTCCATTTGCCCGCTGAAACCCACACGCTGCGGATGCGGTTCACCGATGCCATCGACGAAATGGACGGCGTGCCCGGCGATTGCGCGCACAGGTCGCATTGGGTGACATTCGAGGCCGTCACAGGTGTGAAACGTGATGGTGGTCGGATTTACCTGATAATCAACAACGGCGACGAGGTGCCAGTTAGCCGAACCTATCGGTCCCGCATGGAGGATGCCGGGTTCCTGTGACCCTAGCGCGGCATTGGGATTGCACGGGGCACGGGGCCGGTCAGAATCGCCAGTGCCTCGGGGCGCATTAACGACGTTAGAACCTGATCTGTGCTGCGCAACCCGCCGGTATAGGTGCCGTAAGAGGGCAGGATCACCCGGTCGCTATCCACCAGAAAACACGGGCGCGACAAGGATTGGCCCCGCGCGCGCATCCGGGCCTTGGGGTGGTAATGGCCCGACAGCTCTCCGCTGCTGCCCGGTTGCGCGATATGGCGGAAAATCAACGGAGGTTGGGGCAATTCCGCCAGATGTGTGCCACCCAGCGTGACGGGGCCAGGGTCGTGATTGCCCTCGATCCAGATCCATTTGCGGCCGGCTTGCAGGCGGGTGATCCACAGGCTTTCGCCCTCGGTCAGTTCGCCCATCGCTGTGTTGTCATCAAAGGTGTCGCCCAGGCAAATAACGGTGGTCGCACCGGTCTCCTGAAGATCCTGTTCCAACCGTTGCAGCGTGTCATGGGTTTCATAGGGCGGCAATTGCGCGCCGCCCAGACGCGCCTGCCGTTCAGCCTTGCCGATATGCAGGTCCGAGACGCAGAGCAACTTGCGATCTGCCCAGAAAAGCGCGCCCGATCCAAGCGCAAGCAACGGCACACCGGCCAAGGTGAAGGGAACAGCGTTCATGCTATGTTCATGCCCGTCTCGCTGGCTTGGATCAAGCTTTAACTCAGGCCTGCGGCTTGCATCAGGCGTTCTGCCTCTTCTGCGGCCAGACGTTCGCGGCCTTCGCCTTCGACAGGGACTTTGCCAACCTCCAGCAACATCGGTGCGGCCAGAGGGCTGACGCGATCCAGACTGTTATGGGTGATGCGGCCATCAATTCGCGTCAGCATTTCTTCGATACGGCCAAAATCGACCAGACCACGCATCGCCTCTTGGCGGGTGATCCGCAGCAACAGGTGGTCGGGGTCGTATTTCACCAGCGTGTCATACAGGATGTCCGAGCTGAACGTCGCCTGCCTCCCGGATTTGCGTTGCCCCTGAATGCTGCGCTGGATCAGGCCTGCAATGGTGGCCGAGCCGCGAAAGGTCCGCTTCATCACTGCGTTGCCTTGCAGCCATGTTTCCAGCCCGTCCGTCAACGCCGTCGGATCAAACAGCGGGGCGGGGTCCGGCACCTCGTCCAACCCCCAGATCAAGGTGGCATAGTCGGTGGATACAAAGCCCAGCGGCGCCAGTTTCAGCGCCTCCATCCGGCGGGTCAGCAGCAACCCCAGCGTCTGTTGCGCGTTCCGTCCGGCAAACCCATAGGCGCACAGATGTTGACGCCCGTCATGGGGAAAGGACTCGACCAGCAGGCTGTCGGACGAGGGCAAAGAGGACACCTGCGCCTGCAATCTTAACCAGTCGGCTGTGTGGTCGGGCAGGGCGGCATAGTCGCCTTGATGGAACAGACGCAAGATACGTTGGCTGAGTTGGGTCGACGTCGCGAATTTAGTCCCTGAGAAGGTGGCAATCTTGGGTTTGCGCCCCTTTTCGCGCGTCACTTCGACCGTCATTTCGCGCAATCGGTTGTATTTGACGATCTTACCGCCAATCAGGAACGTATCGCCGGGGGTCAGGCTGGCGGCAAAGGCTTCTTCGACCTCGCCCAGTGGTTTGCCGCCGCGCATTCGGACCTTTAGCAGATCGCTGTCCTGAATGGTGCCGATATTCTGGCGGATCAGAGCGGCACTGCGCGGGTCGCGCAGATGCCACAGCCCGTCGTCACGCAGTTGCAGCCGTTGCCAGCGGTCATAGGCCTTTAGCGCGTAGCCGCCCGTGGCGCAGAATTCCAGGCAGTCCTCAAACTGTGCCCGGCTGAGCGTGGAAAACGGCCCGGCGCTGCGCAATTCCTGGAACAGGTCCGTGGCATCAAACGGCCCCGAGCATGCCGCGATCAGGATGTGCTGACACAGAACATCCAACGGGCCAGGCCCACGCGGATCACCGTCCAGATCATGAGCCTTCACGGCCTCAAGCGCGGCGACGCATTCCACCACCTCGAACCGGTTGGCCGGCACCAAAAGCGCCTTGGAGGGCGCGTTATAGCGGTGGTTGGCCCGCCCGATCCGCTGCACCAGCCGCTTGACGTTCTTGGGCGCGCCGATTTGGATCACCAGATCCACATCGCCCCAGTCGATCCCCAAATCCAACGAGCCGGTGCAGACAATCGCGCGGAGCTGACCGGCGACCATTGCGGCCTCGACCTTTTCGCGTTGACCGCGGTCCAGACTGCCATGGTGAATGCCGATGGGCAGAGCGTCGTCATTTGCCAGCCAGAGGTTATGAAAGAAAATCTCGGCTTGCGCGCGGGTGTTGTGAAAAATAAGCGTGGTCTTGTGGCGTTTGACCTGCTCCAGCACCGCAGGGATCGCATAGGCAGCCCCACCCCCTGCCCAAGGCGGCAGCTCGTCCGTATGCAGCATCTGAATGTCAGGATTGGGGCCGGGATCGGCCTGCAGGATGTGACAGGGATCTGGATGGCGGGCCAGCAATTGGGCGATCGCGCCCGGATCATCAACCGTCGCAGACAGACCCACACGGCGCAGACCGGGGTTCATCTGCTGCAAACGTGCCAGCGCAAGCATCAACTGATCGCCCCGTTTGCTTTCGGCCAGCGCGTGGATTTCATCGACAACGATCCGGCTGAGACCGGCAAAGATACGTGGCGCGTCTTCGTAGCTGGTTAACAGGGCCAGCGATTCCGGCGTCGTCAGCAGGATATGGGGCGGGTCGGCGCGCTGTTTGCGTTTCTGGGTATAGGTCGTGTCGCCGGTGCGGTCCTCGATCCGGATGGGCAGGCCCATTTCGGTGACAGGCGCGGTCAGGTTGCGCTTGATATCTGCCGCCAGAGCCTTGAGCGGTGAGACATACAGCGTGTGCATCCCCTGGTGCCGGCCGTCCGCCAGCTCGACCAAAGAAGGCAGAAATCCCGCTAATGTTTTGCCCCCGCCCGTCGGTGCGATCAGCAGGTTGGCCGGGTCGGAGCGGCGGGCCAGCATCTCGGCTTGATGCGGATGCAGGCCCCAGCCACGGGCCTTGAGCCATTGTTGAAACCGGGGGGGCAAATCACTCATACCTCAGAGCTAGAGCATCGCGCCGCGTTGATCCAGCACGGATCGCGCCATGTCATAGAGCCCGCCGATGAAGGGTCATGTGGACGTTTCATTGGAGCTATTGGCCGCCGTAGCCCAGAGTGGCCGCTAAGGGCCCCGACGCCGTTGATCCGTTTTTTGCGTCGCCCTAAGGAACAGCAGATTGCGTATGTTTTGCAGATGGTGATCAATCCTGTGGCCATCCGGTAAGCACAACGCAAGAGAAAGGGGGCTGCGCGGCCCCCTTTCCATTTCCTGACTGATCGCATGAAAAAGGGGCCACTTGGCCCCTCATTCGATGTGGAGAACGCGTCAGACCAGGAAAACTGGTCGCCGCTTTAGGCTGGAAAAATCTCGAACAGGCCTGCGGCGCCCATGCCGCCCGCGATGCACATCGACACGACACCGTATTTGGCACCGCGACGCTGGCCCTCGATCAGCAGGTGGCCAGACAGGCGCGCGCCGGTCATGCCAAAGGGATGCCCCACAGAGATCGAGCCGCCATTGACGTTCAGTTTCGCCTGATCAATGCCCAGCGTGTCGGCGCAATACAGGGCCTGGCTGGCGAAAGCCTCGTTCAGTTCCCACAGGTCGATGTCATCCATGCTCAGGCCGGTCTGTTTCAGCAGCTTGGGGATGGCAAAGACGGGGCCGATGCCCATCTCGTCGGGCTCGCACCCGGCCACGGCAAAGCCGCGCAGCGCGCCCAGAGGTTTTACGCCAGCGGCGGCGGCCATGTCGGCCTCCATCACCACGCAGGCCGAGGCCCCGTCGGACAGTTGCGAGGCATTGCCCGCCGTCACGAACTTATCCGGACCCATCACTGGCTCCAGCCCGGCCAGACTGTCGACAGTGGTCTGAGGGCGATTGCATTCGTCGCGGGTAACGGTGGTGGGCTGCATCGAAACCTCTTTGGTTTCGCGGTCCTTCACGGCCATCACCGTGTCCATGGGGACGATTTCGGCGTCAAACAGGCCGGCCTGTTGGGCGGCGGCGGTGCGGCGCTGGCTTTCAGCAGAAAACACGTCCTGCGCCTCGCGCGAGATGCCATAGCGCTGCGCCACAATGTCGGCCGTGTCGATCATCTGCATGTAGACGGCGGGTTTATGTTCCTGCAACCAGGCCTCTTCCATGTTGGATTTGTTCAGCACCGGCTGCACCATCGAGATGCTTTCAACACCCCCGGCCACAATCGCGCCTGCCTGGCCCAGTTGCACCGCGTTCGAGGCCATGGCGATGGCCTGCAGGCCGGACGCACAGAACCGGTTCACGGTTTGCGCCGCGCTGCCCACAGGCAAGCCCCCACGGATGGCCGATTGGCGCGCGATGTTCATGCCGGTCGCGGCCTCGGGGAAGCCGCAGCCCAGGATCACGTCGTCGATCAGCGCGGGATCAACCTTGGCCCGTTCGACCGCGTGTTTGACCACATGGCCACCCATTGTGGCCCCATGGGTGGCATTCAAAGAGCCGCGAAAGCTTTTGGCCAGCCCGGTACGGGCGGTGGATACGATGACAGCGTCTTTCATTCGACGGTTTCCTTGGTTTTGGCGTTTTCCTGTTCCTGCAGCTCGCGCCACAGAACCTTGCCCGAGCCCGATTTGGGCAGGGCGTCCACGATCTCGAGCTTGCGGGGGACCTTATAGGCGGCCATCTGGTCATGCGCCCATTTGGCCAGCTCTTTTTCAGCAAGCGCAGCACCCGGTTTCAGCACGACGACGGCCTTCACGGTTTCCCCGCGATAGGGATCCTGGGTCGAGATGATACAGGCCTCTTCGATGGCGGGGTGGTGGTACAGTTTGGCCTCAACCTCGGTCGGCCAGACCTTATAGCCGCTGGCGTTGATCATGCGTTTCAGCCGGTCCACGATATAGACATAGCCCTGTTCCGTGACGCGCCCCAGATCGCCCGAGCGGATGAACCGCTGGCCGTCGATCTGAACAAAGGCCTCTTCGTTGGCCGCATCGTTATTCCAATAGCCCAGCATCACCTGTGGCCCGGAAATCAGGATTTCGCCAATCTCGCCCGTTGGCATCCGCTCCAGTGTGTCGGGGTCCACGATGGCGACATCGGTGTTGAACACCGGCACACCACCGCATTGCGGTTTGGGCAGATGCGGCGGGTTGGCGGTGGAGGGCGCGATGGTCTCGGTCATGCCGTACCCTTCCAAAAAGGTCAGGCCGGTCATGTCTTGCAGCTTTTTGGCGACGGCCTCGGGCATGGCGATGCCACCACCCCACAGGACGCGCAAGGTGGCCAGATCATCCTCTTTCAGGTCTTCGCGATTGAGGAAATCAATCAGCATGGTCGGCACGCAGGGCCAGGCCGAAACGCCGAATTCACGGATCAGACCCGCAGCAATGTCGCGATCCCAACGAGGCAGGATCACGGCGGTGCCGCCCGCCTCGATGGCCGAGTTCAGCCCGGCCTGAAGCCCCACAACATGGAACATCGGTGCGACGGCCAGAAACACATCGTCTCGGCGCAGGTCGAACCAGTCGATCATGCAGCGCGTGGCGTGCAGCGTGGTCTGGTGGGTGTGCATACAGCCCTTGCCGCGCCCGGTCGATCCCGAGGTATAGGGCATGACGGCCAGATCTTCGGGGTTGCGATCAAACGGGGTCGGGGCGTGGCCTGCATCCAGCATCACGCTCCATTCGGTGAAGGCGTCGGGCAGGGCGGCTTTGGGCTCGGCAATCGACGCAGGAATGCCCGCAGGGGGTGTGTCCGGCAGTGCCTCGGAATAGGCCGAGACGATGACGTGGTCCAAAATGCCCTGAGCCAGCAACGGCTCCAGCGTTTCGACACGATCCTGCGCGGTCATCACGGTGCGAATATCCGCATCTTCGACGATGTAATCTGTTTCCGCCGTCAGGTTCATCGGGTTGATCGGCACGGCCACGCCGCCCGCCCGGATGATCCCATAGAACGCCACCACGAATTGCGGCGAGTTTTGCAGGTAGACCGCCACGCGATCCCCAGCCTTCACCCCACAGACCTGTTGCAGATAGCCTGCCGTACGCTCCACCTGATTGCCCAACTGGGCATAGGTCGTGACGCGGTTATAAAACACCAGCGCAGGTTTGTCGGGCGTTGCGGCCACGTTGCGGAACAGGTTGTCGTTCAGTGTCCAGTCCGCAGCGGGGACGTCATGCGGCCGGCCCGGAGGCCAGACCTTGTGTTGCAGTCGTTCCAATTCTCTCTCCCTCGGGTCGACTTAAGCCGTTGCGCCACCGTCCACGGCCAGGCATTGCCCGGTGATGTGGCGCGCGCCGGGGCTGACCAGGAACACGGCGGCCCCTTTCAGATCCTCTTCGCCACCAAAGCGGTGCAACGGGATCGAGGGCAGCAGCGTTTGCTCCAACCGCTCGATCAGTTTCTCGGACATCTTGGACGGGAAAAATCCGGGCGCAAGTGCATTCACGTTAATATTGTGCCGTCCCCATTCAGTGGCCAGCGCGCGGGTGAAATTGATCATCGCCGCTTTCGAGCTGTTATAGGCAATCGTAAACATCTCGGAATCCGCCCGGTTGCCGGACAGCCCACCAATCGAGGCGACGTTCAGGATCTTGCCGGTCTTGCGCGGCAGGAATGAGGTTTTCGCCACCGCCTGGGTCAGCACAAAGGGCGAGGTGATGTTCAGCGTCATCACCTTGTTCCAACCGTCCAAGGGGTGATCCTCGGTCGGAGCGGCCCAGCTGGTGCCCGCGTTATTCACCAAAATGTCGATGGGGCCGAACAGCCCGTTTGCCTGGTCTACGACGGCGGGAATGCTGTCCAGATCGGACAGATCACACGCGATGGTGGCCACGTTTGCCCCCAAAGCCTCCAGATGGGCCTGCGCCTCGTCCAGTTCCGGCTGTTTGCGCGCGGTCAGGATGACATTCGCACCCGCAGCAGACATGCCCTCGGCGATTTGCAGGCCCAGCCCTCGGGAGGCTCCGGTGATCAGGGCCGTTTTGCCCGTCAGATCAAACAATCCCATCAGGCGATTTCCTTGCTCAAAGAGGCCGGCAGTTTCCACGCGCTGTCGGCGCGGCCACTGATCTGACCATAGTGTTCAGCGAGTTTCAGCACATGGTCCTGCCCCAGCTCGTCTGCCAGGCGCATCGGCCCGCCAACACCCGCCGGAAAACCATAGCCCGTGGTATAGACGACATCGATATCCGAGCCACGCGCGGCCCGATTTTCGGCCAGAATCGCCATCGCTTCGATCATCACAGCGGTGATGACGCGGCCTACGACCTCGTCATTGCTGACAGCACGGCGCTGAATGTTCAGCTCGCGGCTGATGCGCATGATCAGGGCGCGGCAATCTTCGTAACAACGTCCGCGCGGGGTGGCGTCATCGTACAGATACCAACCACGCCCGGTTTTTTGACCGTACAGACCGGCCTCGCACAGAGCATCGCCAATGCGCGGCTGGAAGGGCGGATTGGCCCGTTCAGCGCGCTGTTTGCGTACGCCCCAGGGAATGTCGTTGCCCACCAGATCCAGGGCGCGGAATGGACCGATGGCCATGCCCCATGCCTCAAGTGCATCATCCACGTCTTGCGGAAAGGCGCCTTCTTCGACCAGATACATGGCCTCTTGGTGGAAGCGATCGAACAGCCGATTGCCGATAAATCCGTCGCCATTGGCCGCGATCACCGCGCGTTTGCGCAGCTTCAGTGCCAGCGCCATGGTCAGCGCCAAAGTGGCCGGATCGGTGTCCGTCGCCGGAATGACCTCGAGCAGCGGATTGACCTGCGCAGGAATGAAAAAATGCGTGCCAAGGAACCGACCGGGCTTGGCCAGTGCCGAGGCAATGGCGTCCACATCCAGCGTCGAGGTGTTCGAGGTGATCAGCGCATCATCGCTGACGGCCTGTTCAATCTCGGTCATGACCTTTTGTTTCAGCGACATGATCTCGGGCACGGCTTCGACCACCAGATCGCAACCGGCAAAGGCGCTGATCGCATCAGCAAAGGTGAACCGATCCATCTGCGCTTTGGCACCGTCCTCGTCCAGCTTACCCTTTTTCAGAGCGCGGTTCGTCAGACCCTGAAGATGCGCCTGCGCGGCCTCCAAGGCTTGTGCGGCCGGATCGACCAGAGTGACCAAATGGCCCGACTGGGCAAAGGCCATCGCAATGCCTCGCCCCATCGCGCCAGCCCCCAACACACCCACAGTGCTGATCCCGGCGGGATCAGCGTGGGGCGTGTCGGGCACTTGGCCGGCGATTTTGATTGCGTCAGCCAGATAGGTTTGAACCTCGTCCAGCTGGCGCAACGCGTTCAGACGCGCTTCGGTGCTCATTCCGCAGCCTCGTTCGCCAGAGCAGCCACCGCAGCGGCCACACCGGGACGCATGTCGGTTTCGCTGGCGCGATCTGGCACGGTGTAGAACCGGTGCGAGTTCATCGGGCCTTTCTGCGCGGCCTTGACCAACGAGCGTCCCAGCGAACGCAGGTGCACTTCGTCGGGGCCGTCGGCCAGACGCAGGCAGCGTGCCATGGTCCACAGATCGGGCAGTGGCGTATCGGGTGTCACGCCCATGCCACCAAAGATCTGGATCGCGCGGTCAATGACCTTGCCCTGGATTTCAGGCACCACGACCTTGATCATGCCGATTTCGTTGCGAGCCTCTTTGGCGCCGACATTGTCGATCATCCAGGCGGCTTTGAGAACCAGCAGACGGGCCTGTTCAATCTCGCAGCGCGAACGAGCGATCATTTCGGTGACGACACCCTGTTCGTGCAGGTATTTGCCGAAAGGTTTGCGTTCCAGCGAGCGTTCGATCATCAGTTCCAGCGCCAGTTCGGCCTGACCCAGCGAGCGCATCATGTGGTGGATACGTCCCGGCCCCAAGCGCGCCTGTGCCAGGGCAAAACCCGAGCCCTCGGCACCCAGCAGGTTCGTCGCAGGCACGCGCACGTTCTTGTAGACAACCTCGCAGTGGCTCTCATAGCTGTGGTGGTTCATCACGGGGATGTTGCGGGTGACGGTGATGCCGGGGGTGTCCATCGGCACCAGGATCATCGACTGCTGCTGGTGGCGGTCGGCCTCGGGGTCGGTTTTGCCCATGACGATGCACAGCTTACAGTTCGGCGAGGCCGCCCCGGTCGAGAACCACTTGCGCCCGTTAATGACGTATTCGTCACCATCGCGGCGGATCAGTGTCTGCACGTTGGTGGCATCGGACGAGGCAACGTCAGGTTCGGTCATGCCAAAGCACGAGCGGATTTCGCCGTTCATCAGCGGTTTCAGCCAGGTTTCCTTTTGCTCGGGCGTGCCGAACATGTGCAGGATTTCCATGTTGCCGGTGTCAGGAGCGGAACAGTTGAACACCTCGGACGCCCAGGGCAGGCGGCCCATGATCTCGGCCAGGGGGGCATAGTCCAGGTTGGACATCTGCGTGCCGGGTTCGTCATCCTTCAGCGACGGCAGGAACATGTTCCACAGGCCTTCGGATTTCGCCAAGGCTTTGAGATCATTCATAAAGGACAGAGTGTAGGTGCCGTTATGTTGCTCGGCCATGAAGTCCTTGTGGCGCGGAATGACATGGTCTTCCATGAAGTTCCGAACACGCGCCTGCATCTCCAGGCTTTTTTCAGAAAAGGTAAATTCCATATCAGTCTCCTGCGAGTGTTAGTCCGTGCCGGGCCCAGACCCGGCTAAGGTGGTCGATGCCCTCGGCGCTGCCGACACCCTGCGCTGCGCGGGCGACGATGCCCTCGAAGATCACAGCAAGGCGGAAGTAAGCGAAGGCGGTGTAGAAGGGGCTGTCATCCAGCGGCAGCCCCCGATTTTTGAAGTAACGGGCGGCATAGGCATCGCGGCTGGGAATCCCCAGCGCGGCCAGATCGCGATCGCCCAGCCCGTGGTATTCCTCGTCCAGATTGGTCCAGGGCATCAGGTTATAGCCCAGGTCCGACAGAGGGTGGCCCAGCGTGGACAGTTCCCAATCCAACACGCCCAGAATCTCGGGCTTTGTGGGGTGGATGATCAGATTGCCCAGACGATAGTCGCCATGCACCAGCGTGGTTTCGTCATCGCTGGGCTTGTTGTCGGCCAGCCAGGCGGCCAGCTGCGGGATCTCTTCGATCTCGCGGGTTTTGCCGGCCTCGTATTGCTTGGTCCAGCGGGCGATCTGACGGTCAAAGAAGCCACCGTGACGGCCGTAATCCGACAGGCCCACGGCCTCGATATCAACCGAGTGGAGCTGGGCCAGCGTGTCATTCATCGCCTCGAACAGGGCACCGCGATCAGAGGCGCTTAGCTCGGGCAGGCTGTTGTTGTGAAAGACCCGGCCGTCCAGCCGCTCCATGATGTAGAACGGGGTGCCGATGATCTCGCGGTTCTCGCAGTAATGCGGGGTGGCGGGGACGGGCACGCCGGTGCCAGCCAGCGCGTTGATCACCCGAAATTCGCGGTCAATCGCATGGGCCGAGGGCAGCAGTTTACCCGGTGGCTGCTTGCGCAGCACATAGGTTTCGCCGCCGAAATCCATGAAATAGGTGGGGTTCGAATGCCCGCCTGCGATCTGCTCTAGCGCGACTGGACCCGAGCCCGGAAGTACGGTGCTCAGATAGTCCGAAAGCGTGTTCGGATCGAATGGCAAAGTGCCGTTATTGGTCGTCATGTGTTCGCCTCCCTGTTGACAGATGCCACATGCTGGCGACATAAGAAAATGAATTACTAAGATGTATGGGCATAGATGACATGAATGTATCGCGAACTGATCTGAACTTGTTTGTCGTGTTCGAAGCGATCTACTCGCAAGGTGGGGTGACCCGCGCGGCCGAGACGTTGCACCTGACCCAACCCACCATTTCCCACGCGCTTGGACGCTTGCGGGATCGGGTCGGTGACCCCCTGTTTGTGCGCCACGGTCAACGGTTGGTGCCAACCCCGCTGGCGCAAAAGATGATCGGCCCGACGCGCGAAGCGTTGAAACTGTTCGAAACCACCTTGGGCGAGCTGGACGGCTTTGATCCCGAAACCGCCGAGATGCATTTCTCGATCGGGATGAGGTCCTTGATGGAAAACAGTTTTTTCCTGCCTCTGGTGATGTTGCTGAAGTCCGAAGCCCCCAAGGTCACGGTGTCGTCGTCCCCATTGGACCGGCGTCGGATTGATGGCGATTTGTCCGCCGGAGAGCTGAACGCCGCCATTGACGTTTTCCTGCCCCTGTCGCCTGATATCCGGCGCGAGCACCTGGTCTCGACCCCCTCGGTGGTGGTCGCGCGACGTGGTCACCCGCTGGTCGATGGTGATGTCAGCCTGGAGGATTATCTGGCCCTGGACCACATCATCGTCACCTCGCGCGCGCAGGGCATGGGCCCCGAGGATGTGGCGCTGTCGCGGGACGGAAACGCGCGCCGAATCGTAGCGCGCTGCCAGCAGATTAACACCGCGATGCGGGCCGTTGCGGCCTCGGATATGGTGCTGACGATGGCGGATGTTTTCGCGCATCGCGCGAATGTCTGGTTCGACAACCAGATCGTTCCGGTCCCGTTCGAGGCCCCGCGCGTGGATGCGTATTTGTACTGGCATTCGAATTCTGATGCGGACCCCGCCAACAAGTGGCTGCGCAGCATGGTGAAAAGCTGTGTCGCAGAAACCGATTGGACGGGGCCCTGATCTGAAACGCTGTTCGATCAGAACAGCGAATGTGTGGCCAACATCCCCACCACAAGCAGCAGATCAGCTGCAAGGAAGGGCAGGATTCCGGCGAAGATCTGTTCCAGCTTCACGAAATCCTTGGCGACCGAGTGGATGACGAACACGTTTAACCCCACGGGTGGCGTGATCATCCCGATCTCCAGCAGTTTGGCCAGAAGGATGCCGAACCAGATTACGTCGATGCCAAGATCTTGGATCAGCGGCAGGAACAGCGGCAGGGTCAGCAGCATGGCGCCGATCGGCTCCAGGAACATGCCCAGGGCCAGATAGATCAGCGTGATCAGGATCAGGATACCCAGAATGCCCAGGCCCAGGCTTTCGATGCCAGTGCCGATCCAGCGCGACAGGCCGGACAAAGCGACCAGACGGGTGAACAGGTTGGCGCCGATGGCGATCATGAACAACGAGCCCGACGACAACAGCGTATCGACGCAGCTTTCGCTGAACAGTTTCCATGTCAGGGTGCGACGTGCGATGCCAATGATGATGGCAATAACGGCACCCACGGCCCCGGCCTCGGTCGCGGTGAACAGGCCCGAAAACAGCCCGCCAAACACGACAAAGATCAGCACCAGAACGGGCCAGACTTCGCGCAGGCCGTCCATGCGTTCTTCCCATGTGCTGGCAGCGGCACGGGGCAGGCGCTCGGGCGCCAGAACATAGCTGATCAGCACAGCGCCGATATACAGCGCCAACGAGATCACGCCGACCACAAGGCCACCCATGAACAGCTTGGTGATCGACACCTCGGCCTGAATACCAAACAGGATCAGCAGGATCGAGGGTGGGATCAGCGCGCCGATCGTGCCACCCGCCGCAACCGAGCCGGTCGCGATACGGATGTCATAGCCCTGACGGTGCATCTCGGGGACAGCGATTCGGCCAATGGCAGCCGAACACGCAATCGAAGACCCGGTCACAGCGGCAAAGCCACCCGCGCCAGCCAACGAAGCAATCGCCAGACCGCCGGGCATCCAGCCCAGCCAGGCGCGTGCGCCCTCGAACATGCCGCGCGTTAGCCCCGAGTGATAGGCAACATAGCCCATCAACAGGAACATCGGCACCGAAGACAACGTCCAGCTTGCCGCAAAGTTATAGGGAACGGTGGACAGCATCGACATGGCAGGGCGTTCACCCACCACGGCCCAGATGCCCACAAAGGAAACGAAAACCAGTGCTACGGCAATCGGCACACGCAGCATGATCAAAGCCAGTACGCCAACGACGCACAGGATACCAATCGTCATCGGATCCATACTATTTTTCCTCTTCGACTGGTTCGGTGATCATCATCGTGTCCGCGTGGACATCTTTGAACCGACCGGTCGCAATTTCGATCAGGCGCATCAAAGAGACGACGAGCATAAGCCCAAAACACACCGGCAGAATCCAGGTGCCTGGCCAGGTGTAGAAATCCATCGTGCCGGCTTCGACATAAGAGCCGCGGCTGGTTTGGCGCACTGCCTCGCGGAAGGTGCCATAGGCAAGAACGGAATAGACGAACAGCGACAGGACAAACCCCAACCCATAGATCGGGACGCGTGTCCATTTCGGCATCATGTCAGTGAAAATAGATGCTTCGACATGACGACGCTGAAGCTCGGCATAGGCGATGGGCAAAAAGCTGACCGCCAACATGTAATATTTAGAAACGAGTTCTGCGGTGGCGGGGAACCCGGCCCCCAACAGATTGCGCATCGCCACGTCGATCACGATCTGAAGCGCCATCAAAATTAAGATGGCGCTTCCGACCCATTTCGTCGTGGCCGCTATGAAACGGTCCGCGAAATGCATGGTGACTTACAGACCGTACTTCGCGTAGTCGATCTTGTCCCAGATCTCGGCAAAGCGCAGCTCGGCCAGTTCGGCTTCGGTGCTAACGTTCTGGACCAGACCTTCCCACTTGGTCAGCAGAGCTTCGTAGCGGGCAATCTTGTCAGCAGCGTTGGTCACGCCACGTTTTTCCAGGGTCGCAGCAGCCGATTCCAGGTGTGCTGCGCGGAATTCAGCGCCTTTGGCTTTCATCGCTTCCGGGGGGGTGATGAACTCGATACCTTTTTCAGCGCCGGTGGTGCGGGCTTCGTTGGTTTTGTCGATCCAGCTTTGGATGCCGATGGTCTGAGCGTACTGACCGGCATGGGCCAGGGCCTTACGATCGGCAGGAGTCATACCGTCCCACAGGATGTTGGACACGTTGGTCATCGCAGCCGCGTTAAACACGCCTTGGTCGACCAGCGTCACCGCTTTGACAACGTCATACAGCTGCGCGTTTTTCAGGTCGGCAACCGACGAATAGGTCGCGTCGATCACGCCCGAGGACAGGCCTTCGAACAGTTCCGACGAGGGCATCTGAACCGGCTCGGCACCCATGCTTTCAACAAAGCGGGTAAAGACCGAACCCGCAGTACGGATGCGCAGGCCCTTCATGTCGTCCAGCGAACGGATCGGCTTGGAGGACAGGAACTGATAGTTGGTGGTCGCGTCCGACCCCAGGAAAACGTGGCCGTTGGCTTTGAACTCGGCCTGGCACTCGGCGCAGGTCGCGATGTATTCGGTCACAGCCGAGGCAATGGCGCGGTTGTCGGTGCCCAGGATGGACAGCTCGCCAACCAGGCCGCTTTCGGGATAGTCAGCCGCAAAGTATGGCAGAATGATCGGACCCATATCCGAGATGCCGTCACGCAGACCGGTGTTCATCTCGTTGGGGGCCAGAAGACCCGACGGAGTGTCATAGCCAGTCCAGCGACCATCGGTCAGTTCGGACATTTTGGCAAACAAGGCGGGGTAGCCGTCTGTGGCCAGCACGTGGCTGGGACCAAAGGACGACGTTGCGCGGATTTCTTCCGCGACCGCGGGAACGGCGACGGCGGCGCTCAGTACGGCGGCCGAAAATACGTGTTTCAGGTTCATTTGTATCCCTCCCTAGGGCATCTGAAAGTGTTCCTTGGCTTCAGGCACAGCTCCGCCGTTGCCAAAATCGCATGATTCAGCAAAAGGGGCGGCGTGGCTGGCGCAAAGCTTCGGGCCATTTATCCGGCGCTAAGGTGCGAAGGCACCTTTGGTCTCAAGTCCTCCGAGTGACCAGACCGGACAAAATGGATAATACATAAACCTGATCAATTTTAAATCGCCTCCGGCATGAATTGTATGCATGGTCGAACATCGGCGTGGTCAATGGGGGGGCATAGAAGACGTCAGGTTTTGCGCGGTTCAAGTTGGCTGAGCAGGGCCTGAATGGCGCGCGGTGCGGTCAGGTCCGCATCCGGCGGCGCGGCGTCCAAGGCACTTTCGACATCTTTGACGAGAATTGCAATGCTGTTTTCCGCGTCCAGACCGTCACGAGCGAATTCGATCTGGTCAAAATGCGAGGCAAACCAGTTCTGCCCCGAAGAATCATGGATCAGACCCAGCAGCGCATCTTGGTCCAGATCGGCCGCATCCGCCCAGTCCAGAACCATCCGGGTCAGGGCAGTATTAGCGGCGGCCAAAATGTTGTTCAGCACCTTGGCCTGCATCCCGTTGCCAAAGACTCCCATGCGGTGAAAGTGCTGGCCCATCGCGTCGAACAACGGCTGGGCCGCGTCCAGGTCTTGGGGATCTCCGCCCAGCATAAAGGACAGGCGTCTTTCTTGTGCTGCAATCGCCGCGCCGGACATGGGCGCATCAATCAGGATAACGTGCGCCGGGATACGGGTGCGCAAAGCACGCACGTATTTGGGGGACAGCGTGGACGAGATGATGATTCGTCGCAGCGTGGGGCAGCCAGCGAAATTCTGGGCACCAAACAGAACGTCTTCGGTCTGATCAATGTCGCGCACAACAGAGATCAGGGTGGTTAGCCCGTCCGCAAAAGCATCGCGCGGCAGCATCAGCGTCGACAGATCGCCAAATTTGTCGAAATCCCTAACATCATACCCACGGACGTCGAACCCAGCCGCGTGCAATGCCGCCAGCATAGGCGCGCCCATCCGACCGCAGCCGGCGACGCCGATCACTTCACGATCAATTCGTCTTTCACGAACATGTTCGCCCATGCGCGGTCTATCAGCTCCGGTGTCATTTGATATGGGATGCCTTCGAATTCGCAGATCGCGATCATCTGGTCAATCAGGAACACCGGCTGATAGTTGGCATAGACGTTGTCGATGGTCGGGTATTTTTCTTGCAGCAGGTGGATCAGCGATGGCTCGTCCAGCGGCATTTTCTTGGCTCGAGCGACCAGTGCGAAAATCTTCAGGAAGTTTTCCTGGCTGGGCCCGTCGATCTTGATCTTGAAGAAGATCCGGCGCAGGGCGGCTTGGTCGAAAATCTCGTTCGGGTGGAAGTTGGTCGAGAAAATCACCAGCGTGTCAAACGGCACCTCGAATTTCTCGCCCGATTGCAGGGCCAGAATATCCTTGCCCTCTTCCAGCGGAACGATCCAGCGGTTGACCAGCGATTGGGGCGGCTCGGATTGACGGCCAAGGTCGTCCACGATGAAAATCCCGCCCGAGGATTTGAATTGCAGCGGCGCCTGATAGGTGCGCGCGGTGGGGTTATA
>JBOEGN010000068.1:0-194 GCA_050633445.1 Thalassovita sp. | reverse complement strand
GATTTCCCGTTGCCCGGCGGGCCATACATCAGGATCGACCGCCCTGAGCTGACAGCGGGTCCAAGATTGCCCAGCAGGTCGGACGGCAGCACCAGATGGCCCATCGCGTCGGTCAATTGCTGACGGCTGATCTGGATGTTGCGGATGGATTGACGTTTGACCTGCTCGCGATAGACATCCATCGGAACCGGCAT
>JBOEGN010000067.1:0-30505 GCA_050633445.1 Thalassovita sp. | reverse complement strand
AGGCTCAGCAAATCAGACTCGGCGGTGTCGACTGGAAGTTTATGTTCATAGGAATTCATGCCGACCTCGACGGTCATTTTCCCCTTCGAGCGCACATAAACCTGGCTGGCAGGATCCTCGCCCACCAGCACAACGGCCAGCCCGGGCGTGATCCCCTGCTCTTCCTTCAAACGCGCAACATGAGCGCCCACACGCCCCCGAACATCAGCCGCAAACGCCTTGCCGTCTATCTTTGTGGCCGTCATGGGATGCCCCTTTTCGTCTGGTCAGTGGGCCAACGCCCTTGTTTCACGCAGCATTTAGCCTCTTAGGCTTGCCGAGACCAGACCATCCGGGCCGGAATTCAACGGAAACCGACCCAAATGGTTTCCGATCTGCACAGAGCGCAGGCCAAAGGAAAACTACGCTCAGAACAACCCTTCGATTTGGCCCAGGTCGTTCAACATGATCTGTTCCGCGCTGGGGCGACGTGGCAGGCCCGGCATTGTCATGATCTCGCCGCAGATGACGACCACGAAACCGGCCCCTGCACTCAGCCGGACTTCGCGGATAGGAACCGAATGGCCGGTGGGCGCGCCGCGCAGATTGGGATCGGTCGAGAAACTGTATTGGGTCTTGGCCATACAGATCGGCAGGTGGCCATAGCCCCCCTCCTCCCATGTGCGCAACTGGTCGCGGATCTTTTTATCGGCCAGCACCTCGTCGGCATGATAGATACGTTTGGCGATGGTTTCGATCTTTTGAAACAGGGGCATTTCGTCCGGATAGAGCGGCGCAAAGCTGGACCAACCGGCCTCAGTCAGCTCGACGATGCGAGCGGCCAATGCCTCGGCGCCTTCGCCCCCCTTTTCCCAATGCTGACACAGGATCGCCTCGGACCCTTGCGCGGTGACATAGTCCATCGCGGCCTGTACTTCGGCCTCGGAATCCGAGACGAAATGGTTAATCGCCACGACAACGGGCACGCCAAAGGATTTCACATTGCCAATGTGGCGCCCCAGATTGGGACAGCCGTCAATGACGGCCTGAACATTCTCGGTATCCAGGTCAGATTTCGCCACGCCGCCATTCATTTTCATCGCGCGGATGGTGGCGACGATGACCACCGCATCAGGGGCCAGACCCGCTTTGCGGCACTTGATGTTCATGAACTTCTCGGCGCCCAGATCGGCGCCAAACCCGGCCTCGGTGACCACGAAATCCGCCAGTTTCAGCGCGGTCGTCGTCGCGATGACCGAGTTGCAGCCATGCGCGATATTGGCAAACGGTCCGCCATGCACGAAGGCCGGGTTGTTTTCCAGCGTCTGTACCAAGTTCGGCTGCATCGCGTCCTTTAGCAGCACGGTCATGGCGCCGTCAGCCTCCAGATCACGGGCGTAAATGGGCGCGCGGTCTCGGCGATAGGCCACGATGATATCGCCCAGACGTTTTTGCAGGTCCTCCAGATCACGGGCCAGGCACAGGATCGCCATCACCTCGGAGGCAACGGTGATGTCAAACCCCGTCTGACGGGGAAACCCGTTCGAAACCCCACCCAGCGAGGTCACCATGTCCCGCAGCGCGCGGTCATTCATGTCCATTACCCGACGCCAGGTCACGCGGCGCTCGTCAATGCCCAGCTCATTGCCCCAATAGATGTGATTGTCGATCAGGGCGCTCAGCAGGTTATGCGCGCTGGTAATGGCGTGGAAATCCCCGGTGAAATGCAGGTTCATCTCTTCCATCGGGACAACCTGGGCATAGCCGCCCCCTGCGGCCCCGCCCTTCATCCCGAAACACGGCCCCAGCGAGGCTTCGCGGATGCAAACCGCGGCCTTCTTGCCAATGCGGTTCAGCCCGTCGCCCAAGCCGACGGTGGTTGTAGTTTTCCCCTCGCCCGCAGGGGTGGGATTGATCGCGGTGACAAGGATCAGCTTGCCGTCCGGGCGATCCTGAACCGATTGGATAAAGTCCTGCCCGATCTTGGCCTTATCATGCCCGAAAGGCAGCAGATGTTCGGTGGGAATGCCCAGCCTGGCGCCGATCTCTTGGATCGGTTTTTTGTCGGCCTCGCGGGCGATCTCGATGTCGGATTTATAGCTCATGACGGTCCTCCCTCCGTCCCCCGGATGGCCCTGCGGGGACGCCCTTGGTCATGCATCAGGTATAGCGCGCAGGCTGACCCAAAGGGACCGCAAATCCGACATTTCCTTGCCAAGTTGCGGCGTGTTCAGGCGACAGGTATTTCAGGAGCAGTGCACATGGTCACACTTGCAGCGTGAAAAACAACCGGCGAAATGGGAATAGGGCCGAACCATCATCGCGCAAGGGATAGGCGGAGGTCATGGCCTCATCGTAGGCAGCGATTAGACGCGCCTGTTCAGCTGCGTTCAACGCCCCCAAAACAGGGCGCGCGAACGTGGATTCCGTGAAATGGCGAACGGGGTGTCCTTGGGCGACGGGCGCGAGCCGTTGCAGATATTCTGTCTGCCAGATGCTGATCTGTCCCAGCGGGCTCAGGAGGTCAAAATAGCGCTCGGGCAGTAAGACGCCGGGCCCGTTGTCAACATCCACGCGACCCGAGAACATTTCAGAGGCCAATTCGATCCACATGCGATGCGATGGGGCGGGGTTTTGATGCGGCACCTGAACGGCCAGAACGCCTCCAGGCGAAAGGGTTCGTGCCAATTCGGGTAGCAGCCGCTCGTGATCCGGCACCCAGTGCAAAGCTGCGTTAGAGTAAATCAACGCCGCAGGTTCATGGGGGCGCCACAGCGCTATGTCGGCCTGATCCAGACGGGCGTACAGACCCAAGGCGGTTGCCTGTTCCAGCATCGCTTTGGACGTATCGACTCCGATCATTCTGTGGTCGGGGAAGCGCAGTTTCAGACTGGCCGCCGCTGCCCCTGCTCCGCACCCTAGATCGATCACATCACCGCCAGGCAAGGACGGAACCGCCGCCATCAGGTCCAGCGCCGGACGCAATCTAAGGTCAGAAAACCGTTGATACTTATCTGGATTCCAATCGGTCATGGTCGCGCGCCCCTATTCTGTATACTATTGCATACCAAGTCGGGAGACAAAAGAAAAGCCGAGGTCTCCCCCGGCTTTATCTTTAAGCAGTCGGTTCCGGTTCCATCCCGCCTTCGGGTGGGGATTTCTTCGGTTTGGTCTTGGGAATCGCCGTGACCGAGGGCGCATTGCCCGCATCCGAGCTGTCATCCTCGTCCGGTCCCGAATGGGGCGGTTCGCCACGGATCACACGCTCGATTTCCTCGCCGGTCAGGGTTTCGTATTCCAACAAGCCCTGCGCCAGACGCTCCCATTCTTCCTGGCGTTCCGTCAGAATGCGCATCGCCTCGATATACCCGTCCTGAATGAAGGTGCGGACCTCATCCTCGATCATCTCCTTGGTGTGCGCCGACACCGAGAAACCGGGGGTTTGGCCCGAATAGCCTTCGTGCGCTTCGGAATAGTCGATGTTACCGACCTTGTCCGACATGCCCCAGCGCAGAACCATCGCCCGCGCCAGACCCGAGGCCTGCTGGATATCCCCAGCCGGACCGTTCGAGACATCATCCTCGCCATATTTCAGGATCTCGGCGGCTTTGCCGGCCATGGTCATGGCCAGTTTCTGCTCACACTCGGATTTGTGCCAGTTCAGACGGTCGATTTCCGGCAAGGAAACCACCATCCCCAGCGCACCACCGCGCGGAATGATCGTCGCCTTATAGACCGGATCACATTTGGGCAGAGACAAGCCAACAATGGCGTGGCCAGCCTCGTGATAGGCCGTCTTTTCTTTCTGGTCGACCGTCAGCACCATCGAGCGGCGCTCGGCCCCCATCATCACTTTGTCCTTCGCGTTTTCGAAGTCCTCCATGGTGACGAAACGGCGGCCGATACGCGCAGCCATCAAAGCCGCCTCGTTCACCAGGTTCATCAGGTCGGCACCCGAAAAACCGGGCGTACCGCGCGCGATGATCCGCAGATCAACGTCGGGACCCAGAGGCGTCTTGCGCGCGTGAACGCCCAGAATTTTCTCGCGGCCTTTGATGTCGGGATTGGGCACGGTGACGGTCCGGTCAAAACGGCCCGGACGCAACAGAGCAGGGTCCAGAACGTCGCGACGGTTGGTTGCGGCCAGGATGATCACACCCTCGTTCGCCTCGAAACCGTCCATTTCGACCAGCAGCTGGTTCAACGTCTGTTCGCGCTCGTCGTTGCCACCGCCATAGCCTGCGCCACGCGCACGGCCAACGGCGTCAATCTCGTCGATAAACACGATGCAAGGTGCGTTTTTCTTGGCCTGCTCGAACATGTCACGGACACGGCTTGCGCCCACACCCACGAACATTTCCACAAAGTCAGACCCCGAGATGGTGAAGAACGGAACGCCCGCCTCGCCCGCAATGGCACGCGCCAGCAGGGTTTTACCGGTGCCCGGAGGGCCCACCAGCAGCGCGCCTTTGGGGATCTTGCCGCCCAGACGGCTGAATTTCTGCGGGTTGCGCAGGAATTCAACGATCTCTTCCAACTCTTCCTTGGCTTCGTCGATACCGGCGACGTCATCAAAGGTCACACGACCCTGTTTTTCGGTCAGCAGCTTGGCCTTGGATTTGCCAAAGCCCATGGCCCCGCCTTTGCCGCCGCCTTGCATACGGTTCATGAAATAAATCCACACCCCGATCAGCAACAGGAACGGAAGAAGGCTGAGGATAAAGGACTGGAACCCGGATTGCTCCTGGCTTTCGGCCGAAACCGGCACGCCTTTTTCGATCAGCATCTTGGTGATCTCGGCGTCGTCCGGTTTGATCGTCACATAATCGCGCCCGTCGGTGCCGCGATAGGTTACCTTCTCGCCGTCCAGGGTCACTTTGCTTACCCGTTCTTCGTCCACAGCCTGAACAAAGTCCGAATAGCTGATCGCCTGGTTCTGCAAGGTCGACCCCGAGCCGCTGAACAAGTTGAACAGGGCGAGGACCAGCAAGAACAGAACGACCCAGAAGGCGATATTTTTCGCGTTGCCCAAGGAAAGTCTCCCTAAATATTCGTTGGCCCTGCGCCTATCACAGCCGCCACGGTACTTAAATAGAGATCATGCACCCATCTTCAATGCGTTGAAAGGAATGAAAGGTAATCTGAGCGGTCTGACGCGGGTTTCGCACGCCATTCGTTCGGCCAACCGCTCAGTGGCGCAGCAATCAGCGTACCACCGCGCCAAACACCCGGATCAGCGTACAGGGCCGCGGCTGGGCGGGCTGGATCTCGTTTCTCGGGCAGTTGGGACAATCCGTGCGGGCCAAGTGCCGCCACGATATCGCCAGGCTGTGCGGGGCCAGACAGAGCCCAACGGGAATCCCAAACATCATTCGTGGGCGATTCGACCCCTTCGACGGCCGAGAATTCGCGGAACAGCCACAGGCATCCTTTGCGGTGGGTCAGTCGGCATCCATGCAGTGTCGCGCTCTGCCCCTGTTCGATCGCCTGCAACATCCCCGCGACGGACGAACGGCGCGGCGCATAGCCCGTCCCCGACATCCAGCGCAGGGCGGCCACAATCAGGCGGCGGCGCAATTCAATCGGCAACAACGCAAAGGCACCGGCCTCAATCGTCAAATCCGGCCCCACCATCCGCACATGATCGCGCGCAAAGCCAAGTGCCGCCCAGTTCAGCGCCTCTTTGGCCTGCGACATGTTCTGAGCAACCAAAGCCAACGCCTCGGAGGTCAGCCCAATCTGCGCCAGCTGGTCGGCCTGTGCGCGAATTTTGACACGATCATAGGCGTGATCAGTATTCGAGGGGTCCTCGGCCCAGGGTTGTCCCAACGCCGTCAAATAGGCGCGTAAATCCGCCCGTTTGGCACCTAGCAAAGGCCGATGGAACCGAACTCCGCCAGTTTGCCGGTCGGACATGGCCGACAACCCATCCACACCCGACGCCCGTGCGAGCCGCATCAAAAAGGTTTCGGCCTGATCTTCAACCGTATGGGCCAACATCACGTCTTGCAGGCCCTGTGCCTCTGCCCAAGCGGCGATTAGCTGGTAGCGGGCTGCGCGCGCCTGATCTTGTAAATTCCCGCTGCCGTCCCAGCCCTGCCATCGCAGAACCCAATGCGGCAGGCCCAATTTCGCGCAGGTTTGGGCGACCATCGCCGTCTCGTCTGCGGCTTCGGGGCGCAAGCCGTGATCCACGCTCACCACAAACAGCTGGGCCTGCCCCCAGTCAGCAGCCAGCCGCAACAGGGCCATGGAATCTCCGCCCCCTGAAACGGCCAATCCCAGCCGAGTGGCCGGGATTAGCGCCATCTGTGTGGCAAAAACCGAGGGGAGTTCCGTTACTGACAGGCCAATTGCTCCATCGCGACCAGTGCCGGTTCAACCGAGGCGGATGTCGGGAATCGAACGCCAACCTCACCCAATGTCACGCAGGCGTCCTGAGTCTGACCCAGATCAGCCAGCGACTGCCCCAACAGGAACAACGCTTCGGCCGCGTCATCCCCCTGAGGATCGGTGCTGAATGCTGTCAAAAAGGAACGGGCGGCGGCGGCGGTGTCCTTCATCTCGGTCAAGGCTTTGCCGCGTAGCAGATGCGCCTGCGAGGTCAAAGGGCTGCCGGGATAGGCCTCGGTAAAGGCCAAAAACTTGCGCGCGGCGCCGGAATGATCGCCATTCCGCAAGGCTTTGTGCGCGGCATCGAAATCAGCGCGCTCGCCCACGGCAAGCTGTGCACCACCGTTGCTGGGCGGGACTGCGACAGGCGCCGCACTGCCCTGATCGGCGCCGCCCAGGGTCGAGGTTTCGCCCAGTTTGCTAAGGTCCCCGCCTTCCAGCTCGACCAGACGGAACTCCAGATCGCCGATCCGGTTGGTGCCATCTGCGACGATACGGTTAATGCGGAATTCCAACTGCTCGGTCTTGGAGGTCAGCTGCTGCATATGCTGTTCAATCGCGTCAACGCGGTTCAACACCGACCCACCCCCAACGCCCGAGGGCGCACCTGTGGTGCTCAGCTCACGCTTTAGCCTTTGTATCTCCACATACAAAACCGACAATTCCTGACGGATATCGGCCAAAGTCTGCGTCCGGTCCTGGGCGGACCCGACCGAGGGAACAATCAAAGCAGCAATGATAACGGCAAAAACCCAACGCATCCCTAATTCCCTTTTATCCGGTGTAATCAGCCGAGATGATCGTCACGACACGGCGGTTCTTGGCATAGCAGGCCTCTTGGCTGCAAATCTCGATCGGGCGTTCTTTGCCATAGCTGACCACCTTGAGTCGAGCCGGCGAAACACCGCGCAGCACCAGGTATTCCTGAACCGAATTCGCCCGACGCGCACCAAGTGCAAGGTTGTACTCGCGGGTGCCTTGCTCGTCTGCATGGCCCTCGATGATCGCGGTATAGTCCGAATTGGTCGCCATCCAGTCGGCTTGTGCGTCCAGCGTAAATTTAGCCGCGTCGCTTAGGCTCGACTGATCAACGGCGAAAAAGACCCGGTCCCCGATGCTTTCCTGGAAATACAGCGGCGAGCTGGGATCGCTGGCCGAGCCAGATCCGTTCAGGTTCACAGTGTCATCGCCAAAGCGACCCGGATCCGAACAGGCCGCCAGGGCCAGGATCGACGTCAGCAATACGGCGCGCGTCAAATGTTTCATGGAATTGCCCTACTCGATTTATGTTTTTCTTAGATTTACCACATTGTGGGCCGTCTGGGAATGGACCCGCCGTTGCGTCACTGTAATGGCGACCAGGCCGGATCCGAGGCTCCGCTGACTGTTTTCACCCGTTTCAGGTTCCGTCCGGTGATATCAACCGTATACAAGCTGGCCGAGCCGCTGGCTCCTTGAGTTTCCCGCGTGAACATAATGACCCGCCCGTTTGGTGACCAGCTGGGCCCTTCGTCCAGAAACGAGGCCGTTAGCAGGCGTTCCTCGGACCCGTCTGTGCGCATCACCCCGATATGGAACCGGCCCTTGGATTGCTTGGTGAACGCGATCAGATCACCCCGCGGCGACCAAACCGGTGTCCCATAGCGCCCCTGACCAAAGCTGATCCGCTTGGGCGTGCCACCGCTGGCGTTCATCACATACAATTGCTGCGTGCCGCTGCGATCGCTTTCAAACACGATCTGGCTGCCATCGGGGCTAAAGCTGGGGGCCGTCTCGATCGACGGCGTGCTGGTCAGGCGTTGCGATTTCCCACTGCGGATATCCATGCGATACAGATCAGTATTGCCCCCTTGGGTCAGCGAATACACCACTGTCTGCCCATCCGGGCCAAACCGCGGAGCGAAGCTCATCGTGCCGGGCTGATCCTGCAAGGCACGGCGGCCGATGCTGGCCACATCCAGCACGTAAATACGCGGGAATCCCGTTTCATAGCTGGTATAAAGAATACGATCCCCCGTCGGCGAAAAGCGCGGCGCCAGAACCAGGCTGGAGCTGTCCGTCAGGTACTGAACATTCGCCCCGTCATAATCCATGATGCCCAGGCGTTTCTGGCGCTTGTCCTTGGGGCCCGTTTCCGAGACGAACACAACGCGACTGTCGAAATACCCGCCCTCGCCGGTGATCCGGCTGTAAACAGCATCAGCCACCTTGTGCGCCATGCGCCGCCAGCCGTCCTGCGTGCCGACGAATTGCAGCCCATTGCCCAGCTCTTGGCCCGCGAACACATCATAGACGCGGAATTTCACCACCAGACGCCCGCCCGATTGCAGGCTGACAGACCCGGTAATCAGCGCCTGCGCGTTGATCGCTTTCCAGTCGGCAAACTGCACCGGCGAGGAAAAGCTGGTGATCTTGCTGATATGCGCCTTGGCCGGGATCTCGCGGAACAGGCCTGTGCCCGTCAGATCATCGGCCACCACGCGGGCCAAATCCTTGGCCACACGATTTGCGCTGCTGTTTTCGGCCACGAAATTTGGCACCGCATAGGGTAAGGGCTCGATCACGCCTTCGGTAATTTCGATCCGAAGCGGGGCCGCGTGGGCCGGCAGGGCGAGGCCCAGCATCAGAATGGCGGTCAGGAGGGTCAGAATATGTTTCATCATTTGATCCTCATTTTCTCCGGATTGAATGTCATTTCAATGTCGCGCCACTGCGCGTACTTCTCTTTCGGCAAATTATAGCCACTGGCCCCGCAGCGAATGATCGCGCGGCGCGCAGCCTCGAATGCTTGGCGGGACGAGCTGTCGCTGCCCCCGTTGCTGGACACCATGCGGATGGATCCGATGTCGGGCTTGCCCTCTTCAGACATGCTGACGGCCACGACGACGGTGGTGCGCAGGGCCTCGGACGACAGCGATCCAGTGTTCCAGCATCGCTGGACCGACACACGCAGCGTATCTTTTTCGCCCGCAGTCAAGGGCGGGCCGGACGGCGCGGCGGGCTGACTGGGCGTTTCGTTCGCTTCGGCGACGGCCTGCTCGATGGCACTGCGGAAATCATCTTGGGGTTCGTTGGTCTGCGGACGTGTGGGCCGGGCCTTGGGACGCAAGGACCGCTTGGGCGCACTGGCAGGCTCGTCGGCCTCGGTCACGATCTCTTTGGCGGCCTCTTCGGGCGCGGTCGCCTCGGCTTCTTCCTTTTGCACCTCGCCCGCGTCATCTTTGCGGACCTCTTCGCGCACCACATCATCGGGGCGCGTGTCAGGTTCGGGCTGAGCGACGGGTTCCGGGGCCACACGCGGGACAGGGCGCGGCTTGGGACGCAGGGATTGCTTGGGGGCCAGAACCACTTCTTCGGCGGGTGGCGTAATCTCGGGCGGAGTATCCTCGACCTCGGTCGGGGGCGGAGCCACAATCTGGGTCACATCGGGGCTGTCATCCGGTGGCGCGGCGGGTTCAACGACCGGCTGTTCGGGCCGGGGCTGCGGTTCCGGGTCCGGCGCGGGCTGGGCGACGGGCAGCGGTTCGATCTCTTCTGGCGGGGTGATCACCGGCGGCGTCGGGGCCTCAGAAACCGTTTCAGGCGGGGTCACAGCGCCCATGATCTGCTCGAATTCCTCGGTCGAGATCACGGCCACTTCGGTCACTTCAAACGGTTCTGGCGAGGGCGCAAAAGCATCGCCCAGCAGCAGCCAGCCGATCAGCCCCGCATGGCCAACCCCCGAGATATAGTGACCCGCACTCATGCGACCTAATTGTCCTGAACCGAGCCGTCCAACGCAGGACCGCCGGTATCCGTCACCAGCCCGATATTGCTAAAGCCTCCCCGGTTCAGCGCGCCCATGACCTGCACCACGGTTTCGTAGGGCACCGCCCCATCCGCGCGCAGGAACACCCGGTCGCCTTCGCGTTCGGCAGCAATGGCGCGCAAACGGTTCACCAGATCCTCCATCGGGACGGCGGTTTTCTGGATCATGATCTCGCCCGAGGCAGTGATCGTCAGCGCCAGCGGCTCTTCTTGTTCCGAGGGCAAGGCATTGGCGGCGGTTTTCGGCAGTTCAACCGGCACGCCGACCGTCATCAGAGGGGCCGCGACCATAAAGATGATCAGCAGAACCAGCATCACATCCACAAATGGCGTGACGTTGATTTCCGACATGGGCTGCGCGCCACCCCGGCGATGACGTCTGCGCCGCCCGCCTGACCCGCCCTTTTGCATGACACCCGCACCCATGGCTTAGGAATCCAACTGACGGCTGAGGATGGTGGCGAACTCATCTGCAAAGGCCTCGTAGCCCGCGATGATCCGATCACTATCCGCGCTGAGTTTGTTATAGAAAATCACGGCCGGAATAGCGGCCAAAAGGCCCAGCCCCGTGGCCAAAAGCGCCTCGGCAATACCGGGGGCGACAACGGCCAGATTGGTGTTCTGCTGCTCGGCGATGTTGATAAAGGCATGCATGATGCCCCAGACCGTTCCGAACAGGCCGACGAAGGGCGCGACCGACCCGACCGATGCCAGCACAGGCAGGCCCCGCAACAGGCTGTCGGCCTCTTTGGCGATGGCCACATCCATGGACCGATCAATCCGCGCCTGCGCGTTCGCGATCATGCCGCCATCCGCCCGATGAGAGCGTCGCCACTCTATCATCCCGGCGGCGAACACCTTTTGCGAACTGCCCTTGGGCTCGGCGCCAATGTCGTCAAACAGCTCGTCCAGCGGCTCGCCGGACCAAAACGCGCGATCGAACTTGTCCGCCTCGCGCCGCGCCAAACGGTAATTGATGGTTTTTTGAACGATAATCGACCAGGACCAGAACGAGGCAACGATCAGCAGGATCATCACCAGTTTCACGGTCAGGGTCGCTCGTGCGAACAGCGCCCACATAGAGAAATCAATCTCCTGCGCCAGCGCAAGGGTCTCTGTTTCCATTAGCCTGCTCTTTGTTATCGGCCCATTTGCGGACCTTGTTTACAGGCAAAAATAGCCCATCTCTAAGGGGAAAGCCAACACAATGGCGTCATTCCCGAGTGATTGGGCGGAATTAGTGGACCAGTTGGCGGATATTTGCTGGCATTCTGGCCGGATGGCCGGTGTCGCTCATCATTACGACGGTCACCACAGCCTGAAACAGCACCTCTTCGCCACGCCTCACGCGCTGGTTGAGCGTCCAGCGCACCCCGGTCGAGCTGATGGTTTCGGTTTCCACCACCAGATCGTCGCCCATCTTGGCAGGCGCCAGATAGTCCGCCTCGACCCGACGGACGACAAAAACCAGCCCGTCATCCTCTTTCAGCGCCAGTTGGTCGATCCCCAGATCAGCCACCCATTCGCTGCGGCCACGTTCAATAAATCTTAGGTAATTGGCGTAATAAACGATCCCGGCCATGTCGGTATCTTCGTAGTAGACCCGGATTTTCAGTTTATGCATGTCGTTCCACCGCGAATTGTCAAAGCTATTCGGTTTGCAGACTAGGCAGGACGCCCCAAATCCACCAGAGGGTAATGCGCCAGCGGCTCGTAGATCGGGCCATCTTCGCGCAGGGTTGATTGATAGAGGGTAAATTTCAAAGCGTCCCCACCCGCCTGCACCAGATCGCCGTGACGCCCCAACCAGGCCGCAATCCGGGGCTCTGCAAAATCGGGCAAATAGCGCGGCAGGCGCATCAGAGTAAAATGCGGTTTGAAACGCCGGCGCGGCAGCTCGATCCCGGCCATCCGTGCGGCCTGCACCACCTTGTCCTGCAACGCGACTAATTCCGGCACCTTTTCGACCAGCGCCACTGCGGCCCGAGGCTGCGCCCCACCAAGCATTTCGACCCCGCGCAGGGTCACGCGCACTTGGGGCGAGCGAACCGCGCTCAACATGTCATGCAACACCTCGACCGTCGCCGCGGGCTGATCCCCCAGAAAGGCCAAGGTCAGGTGCAGGTTTTCAAGGGCCACCTCGCGACCGACTCCCAAGCCATCCTGCAAATCCATCAACGTGTCGCGCAGCCCCTCGGGTGGGTCCAGCGCAACGAACAGCCGCATCAGCCCGCCTGCACCCGCGCATACAGCCGCAACGCATGCGCAGGATCGCTGGCCGTCACCGGCATCACCGTGTCATAGGCCGCACGGATGACCCCAGCGATGTCGGGTCGCAGGATCGTCGCCTCGCCCACCACCGCCAACGGAGACTGCTTGGCAAATGCCGTGTCCGACCAGATCAACATCGCTTGCACAACCTGACTTAACGCCAACGTTTCCGCAGGCAAACGCGATAGTTCCGCATCCATCTTCAGGAACACAAACCCGGCCTGAATGGCCCCCTGATTATCAAACCGAAACGCGCGGTACTGGTTGGCCTCCCCGGATTTCAGCTTGCCCACAAGAGTGTCCAAATTGGGGATCATCCGGCCCAGGTCGGGCAGCTCCAACAACTCGTCCCATTCGCGAAAGAAAAAGAACATCAGGTTGGCGCCCAGTTCGGGGTCGGTCTCGGCCATTTTATGTCCGGCCAAGGCCACCACTGCCTCAATCGCGCCCTTCACGGTCTCCAGCGTCGCGTCATCCACACCAAAAACGATCGGCACGATCGGGCGCCCCCAGCGGGCAAAGGCATAGGCGCCATCGTGACGCGTAAACAAGCTTTCGATCTCGGCTGGGGTCATGGATGCTCCTTTTTTAGGGCCGCGCGGCCCTTCTTGTGCTTCTTCTTGGCCCAAATACCCAAATCGCGACCGATCCGCCAGCACCCGGTCGCAGGAAATCAGCCGAACATGTCGCCCTGCCCCGGTGCTTTGGGCGCGTCCAACCCAAGATGAGTCCATCCCTTCTGCGCCAGCATCCGTCCGCGCGGCGTGCGCTGGATCAGACCTTGTTGCAGCAAAAACGGCTCGATCACCTCTTCCAGCGCGTCGCGGCTTTCGCTCAGCGCGGCGCTCATGGTTTCGATCCCCACCGGACCACCGGCATAATTCTCGGCGATCAAGCGGAGGTACCGCCGGTCCGCGCCGTCCAGCCCCAAGTGATCCACGCCCAGACGGGTTAGCGCATGATCGGCGATGTCTTGGGTCACACGACCGTTTCCCTCGACCACAGCGAAATCCACCACCCGGCGCAGCAAACGCCCTGCGATCCGTGGCGTCCCGCGCGAGCGTTTGGCGATCTCGCGCGCGCCGTCGCCATCCGCTGGCGCACCCAACAGGCGGGCGTTACGGGTGACGATCTCGTTCAGCTCGTCCACGGTGTAGAATTGCAAGCGCGTCGGAATGCCGAACCGGTCACGCAAAGGAGTCGTCAGCAGCCCCAAACGCGTGGTCGCCCCGACCAGAGTGAACGGCTGAAGCTCGATCCGTACGGTCCGCGCGGCGGGGCCTTCGCCGATCACCAGGTCCAGCTCGTAGTCCTCCAGCGCGGGGTACAGCACCTCTTCAACCGCAGGATTAAGACGGTGAATTTCGTCGATGAACAGAACATCGCGCGCTTCAAGGTTGGTCAGAATTGCCGCCAGATCGCCTGCTTTGGCCAGCACGGGGCCGCTTGTCATGCGGAAATTCACGCCCAATTCACGCGCCATGATCTGCGCCAGCGTGGTTTTCCCCAATCCAGGCGGTCCATGGAACAGCGTATGATCCATCGCCTCGCCGCGTTGCCGCGCAGACTGGATAAATACTTTTAGGTTCGCGCGCGCCTCGGCCTGACCGATAAAAGCGTCCAGTTCCTGAGGACGTAGGGCACGATCATTGTCTTCGGGCAAGGGATCAGGGCGCAGGGCGGGGTCGGGCGTGCTCATGTCTTACCCTTTCGGCGCCAGCAGTTTCAGCGCAGCGCGGATCAACGCCGAGGTCTCTGCCTCGGGGTCATTCTGTGCGGCTTGCGCAATGGCCGTCGCGGCCTCCGAAGGCGCATAACCAAGGTTTGACAGCGCCGACAGCGCATCCGATTGCGCCGCCGCCCCATCCGTGGGTCTGGGGGCGGCCGGTTTGGACGCCGGTTTTGGCACGGGGTCCGGATCGTTATCAAACACTTCGGGCGCCGCATCCCCTGTTGCCTGCGCCAAGGTGCCACCCAAAGCCATCACGCCTGGTGCCTTGTCCTTGAGCTCATGAACCACGCGTTGCGCGGTCTTGGGACCGATGCCCTTGGCCGCCTTGATCGCAGTGATGTCGCCCAACGAAATTGCGCGCCCGACCCCTTCGGCACCCAAAGTGCTGAGAATAGCCATCGAAGCTTTGGCCCCGATCCCCTGAACAGAAATCAGCAACCGGTGCCATTCTTTTTCCAGCAAAGAGGGGAAGCCGAACAGCTGCATCAGATCCTCTCGCACCAGCAGCTCGGTATATAGCGAAACAGCCTCGCCGTTGCCGGGCAGTCCGGCCAGCGTCCGATCCGAGCAATAAACGATATAGCCAACGCCGCGCACGTCGATCAGCACGTGATCCTCGCCGCGATATTCGATCCGACCAGTCAGTTTTCCGATCATGTCAGTTTTCCGATCATGCGGCGGTTCCTTTTGTCTTCAGCACCATTCCGGGTGCCCGGACATAATGCGCGTGGCAAATCGCAATGGCCAGAGCATCCGCTGCATCCGGCCCGTTGATTTCGACCCCCGGCAGCTGCATCCGCACCATGTGATCCACCTGAACCTTGGCCGCGTGACCAACGCCAACCACCGTCTTTTTCACCTTGTTGGGGGCGTATTCGCCAATGGAAATTCCCGCCTGAGCCGGCACCAGCAGGGCGATCCCCCGCGCCTGGCCCAACTTCAGCGTCCCCACTGCGTCTTTGTTCACAAAGGTGTTCTCGACCGCGGCCGTGTCAGGCTCGAAACGGTTGAAAACATCCGTCAGCTGTTCATGCAGGGACAACAGACGTTCGGGCAGTTCGGTCCCGACCGAATGGCAAATCCCGTTGGCGATATGAGTTAGGCGGCTGCCCTCAGCCTCGATCACGCCCCACCCCATATTGCGCAAGCCAGGGTCGATTCCCAATACCCGCATCATTCGTCCCCTGCTCTGTTTGGTTTTTCACTGCATTAGCACGAAACAAGAACAAACGCCAAGTGGATTGCGAAATCTCGCCAAAGCCGCAATCCGGCAAACTGACGAAAACATCGGCAAATCGCCAAATTTCTGCGTCGCAGCATCGTCAAGTTGCACGAAACCCGCGAGCAAAAATTTTCGGCCCTGTACCCATGCAAAAACCGCATAGGAACTATGCAAACTCTCCCGCTTGTGCGGAAATTTTGCGCAGATTATGTGCGGCATAGAAAGAAACTTCTCCAATGAAACTTTGAGCCCAAGGAGCCTGAAATGGTCTACTACACCAATGCAAATGGCGGCGTTCTGTCCACCGCAATCGCAAATGTCCTGTCCGGAGCCATCAACTCTGTTTTCGATGCCGTCGTGGCATGGAATGACCGTCGCACCACCCGGATCGCACTGTCGAACCTGTCGGACCGTGCTTTGGACGATATCGGAATCTCGCGCGCAGATATCAACGAAATTACCCGCGGATAAACATGCCAGATCCATCTAACGACCCTGACACAACGTGAACAGCCGCCCAAGATTTGGGGCGGCTGTTTTCTTTTAGGGACGTGAGAGAGAGAGAAGAGAGAGTACGTTACCTGATAAAGGGACGCAGCTTGGCGGCCAGCTGCACGGTCACAGGATCGGCCTGCATGAACCAGGCACCAGCCTGTTCGACCATCGCGCCATTTTGCAGTTCGGACACGCGGTGTTCATAGGTGTCCAGACCCAGGAAAGAGACCAGCAGAATCTTGAAGCTCAAGAAGCCAACGATAAACATCAGAACAAGTTTCAGCGGGAAACCAGTGCGCCGTTGTTTCGGGCGCGCCACGATCAAGCCATCACGGTCAACTGTCAGGGAATAGCCGTGCTTCATCTGCGCACGGTTTTGACTGATCCGGGTAAGCCGGTTGTCGAAGTCATTAAAGCTGTCGGCCATTGCAGCCTCCTGTGCTGGCCCCCACCAGAACATGACTTTTTCTAGGCATGAATTGTGGCAAGAATGAGGCAAGGGCCGCAATCCTGCTGCAATTCAGCCTTGAAATGACTTCATTTCTTCAACGTTAGCGTCGTCCATTCACCAATCTCCTCGCGATGGGTAAGATTGATGCCATTTCGTGCATAAACTTCGACCACGGCGTCGGCCTGTTCGTTCAGAATGCCGGACAGAATCGCATAGGCCCCGTCGGCCATATAGCGATTCATATCGGGGGCCAGGTCGATCAGCGGCGCCATCAGGATGTTGGCAAAGACCAGATCAAAGGGCGCCTTGTCCTTGATCGCGGGGTTTTCAAAGCCCGCGGCCTCTAGGCAGATCACCCGGTCATCCATGTTGTTGACGCGGACATTTGCCTCGGCCACGTCAACGGCGACCTGATCAATATCGCTGGCCATTGCCGGATTGGGCCAGATACGTGCGGCCGCCATGGCCAGAACCGCCGTCCCGCAGCCCACGTCGATCACGTTCTCGCAAACCACACCGTCATTGGCCAACCGATCCAGCGCGCGCAGGCAGCCTTGCGTGGTGCCGTGGTGCCCCGTGCCAAAGGCCATCGCGGCTTCGATCAGCAGCGCCTCGGAGCCTTCGGGGATCTTGTCGGCGTCATGGCTGCCATAAACAAAGAAACGGCCCGCGGTGACAGGGGTCAGTTCGCGTTTGACCTTGGCGACCCAATCGGTTTCAGGCAGCTCGGACACGGTAAAGGGTTTCGCGCCATATGCCACCGCCAGCAGGGCCAGCCCGGCCTGATCGGGTTCCTCGGTGAAATAGCCGCCGACTTCCCACAGGCCCGAGCCATCCTCGATCTCGAACACGCCGATGCCAGTGGGTTCTGGCCACAGCTCTTCCATTGCCAGGCCAAGCGCTTCGGCGGGGGCTTTTCCCATCAGGGTGGTCAGGGCGGTGAATGTGGGCATGGGGCTCTCCGGGCAAAGGTTGTTGCCTTGCGCCTAAGCACCAAAGCCCGCCGGGTCAAGCTGTCAGGGGGCAGCGCGCCGTTTAGGAGCCTCGACCCCGCGCCCGGACCGAACATAGCGCCAACCCCAGTATCCAGCCCCGATCCCGACGATCGAATTCGCCAAAGCCTGCGCCATGATGACACCCGCTGCCCCGAACATGCCGCCCAGAACAAAGGCCAGCGGCCCCATCAGCAATCCGTCGCGGCTCCAGTTTACCATGGTGGACCAGAATGGTTTGCCAAGGTTGTTAAAGGCCGCGTTGGCCACGAACAGCGCTCCGGTAAAAACAAATGTCCCCGCCGCATACAGCGAGAACGTGCGGACAACGGCGGCACCGTCGCCGCTGAGCCCAAAGACCTGAGACACCAGATCCGAGCACAGCCCCAGCACCACCCAGATAATGACCGTATACAAGGCGCAGAATTTCAGCGAATCCACATAGGCGCGCGCCACGCGATCCTTAAGACCCGCACCAGCGTTCTGGCCGATGATGCCTCCGATAGCGCCGGACAGCGCGAAGATCCCGCCAAAAGACAGGATCGTCAGGCGCATCACCACTCCCAGACCGGCAACGGCGCTGTCGCCTTGCTCGGCCATGGCGCGGATCAGAATCCAGTTGCCGACGGGTGTTGAAATCTGCGTGGCAATCCCCGGAATGGCAATGGTCGCAAAGGCCCCCAGATACAGGGTCAGATCCGGCAGAGCCGGCTTGGCCAGAATGTCATGGGTCTTTAGCAGCCAGTAAAACCCGAAAACCGCCATCGCAGCACGAGACAGAACGATGGCCGCCCCGGCGCCCTCGATCCCCCAATCGAAATACAGGATGAACAGCGGGTCCAGCCCCATGGCAAAGACCCCGGCCGACGTCGTGACCAGCATCGAACGCAGCGCGTCTCCGATCGAGCGCAGGATAGCCCCCGCCATCATCCCCGCCGCGATCAGCGGCAGCGACGGCAACGAAATCGCAAGGAAAGAGGCGGCGGCGTCCAGAACCTCGCCCTCGGCACCTGACAAGCGCAGCAACGGAAAGCGAAAGAAGAACACGATGATCGAAATCACCACCTGCGATGAAACCCCATAGATCATGGCCGTGGTGGCAATCCGGCGGGCGCGTCGCCTGCGCCCCTGCCCCAAGGCGCGACTGACCAGCGCAACGGCGGCGATCATCATGCCAATTGAAATCGAGATCACAAAAAACTGGATCGTCCCGGCAAAACCAATGGCGGCGACCAGCGCTTCGTTCTTTAGCTGGCTGACCCAGAACAGCGCCAGGAAGTCGACCAGAAACATAAAGCTGAGCCCCAACGAGCCGGACAGCGTCATCACAACGACATGCCGCATCGTAGAGCCGGTGGTAAACTTGGCCTGTGACATTGCGCGTCCCGTTATTCCGCCGGTGCGGAAAGGCCGCGGGCAAAGATGGTTTCATATCCCGGCTCTGGATGGCGGGGGATCAACAGCGCCAGGCCCAGCGAAACCGCTGCCATTAGCGCCGCCAGCGCGAAGACCGCTCCGGGCGAGACCAGCCACAGATATCCCAGCACCGCGGGTAAAAACACCGCCGCGATGTGGTTGATGGTAAAGGCCACCGCCGCCGTGGGGGCGATGTCCTGAGGATCGGCGATTTTCTGGAAATAGGTTTTCAGAGCCAAAGCCAGCGCAAAGAACATGTGATCCAGCACATACAGAACCGAGGCCAGCAGGACTCCCCACCCGAACCAATAGATGCCGCCATACAAGGCAAATACCGTCACCAACCCGACATATTCGAACACCAGCGCGCGGCGCTCTCCGAAGCGGGCGACGATCTTGCCGAAGGCCGGGGCCAGAACCATGTTGGCCACCAGATTGATCAGATACAGGCTCGTGATCTCGTGCACGTCAAAGCCGAACCGTTCGACCATCATGAAGCCCGCGAATACCACAAAAATCTGGCGACGTGCGCCCGCCATGAATTGCAGCGCATAGTACAGCCAATAGCGACGGCGCAGGATGAATTTCTTGATCTGCGGGCTCGGGGCCTCGAATTGGGGATAGGCCACAAGGCAGAAAACCGCGATCACAGCGGTGACGCCTCCGGCCAGCAGATAGACCAGATTATAGGTCAGGCCCAGCGCCTCCCAGCTGAGCACGATCAGCACATAGGCCACCAAAGTCGCCGCCGACCCCGCCGCCATCAGCCACCCCAGAATTTGTGGGGCCCGGTCCTTGGGCAGCCATTGCAGCTGTAGCGACTGGTTCACCGTCTCGTAATAATGAAACCCGATGGAGCTGAGCATGGTGATCGTCAGGATGCCACCCAACGAGGGAAACCAAGCCGTCACAGCCGTCGCCACGCCCAGCAGCACCAAGGCCACAACGCCCAGGATCTGCTCGCGGATGAACATAATCAGCGCGATCACACCGATCGCGAAAAAGCCGGGAATCTCGCGCACCGTATGCAGCCAGCCGATATCGGACCCGTCAAACTTGGCGACCTCGATCACAAAATTGTTCAACAAGGCCGACCATGTGGCAAAGGCCACAGGCATGGCTGCAGCCATCAAAAACAACAGAACTACAGGCCGGCGCCAAACGGGCAAATGCCGGGCCTGATCAAGGGGGATCACGCGTAACATGTCCTTCCCATACGCCTCTGATGCAGCTTTGGCGAGACCGCGTGACGAACCGTCACTGTGCATGTGTGCGCAAACATTCCTGGGATTGTGCGCTGATCTGATCTGAATCAATGAAATATGAATATGTTCATGTCACCCCCCTGCCAGTTTAAAGAGGAGCGCGCCCATGGATATTCTGGCCATCGTAGAACGGATCGGAGAGGCCCCGACCGCCGCCCTGTTGGGTGTCATCACCGGGATCATCTTTGGCATCTCGGCGCAACGCTCTCGGTTTTGTTTGCGCGCGGCGACGGTGGAATTCGCACGGGGTCAGTTGGGCGACAAGGTGGCAGTGTGGTTCCTGACCATCTCGACCGCGATCGTTTGGGTGCAGGGCGCGCAACTGTTGGGCCTGTTCAATGCCGCAGATGCGCGCCAAATGGCCATTCCCGGAAGTTGGTCCGGCGCCATCATCGGCGGCCTTCTGTTCGGAGTGGGCATGGTGCTGGCGCGCGGCTGTTCGGGGCGTCTGCTGGTGCTGGCGGCCACGGGCAACCTGCGCTCGGTCGTATCGGGGCTGATCTTTGCCGTTGTGGCACAAATGAGTCTCTCTGGCATCCTGTCAGAATTCCGCAATACACTGGCGTCACTTTGGGTGACGACGGGCGGGCGCAACCTGGATCTGATCGCCTTTATCGGCCTGCCGGAATGGGGCGGATTGATGATCGGACTGTTATTCGCTGCGCTGGCGCTGGTCCTGTCCTGGCGCAACAAAATCACCGTCAGCCGTTTGTTTTTCGGCGCGGGCGTGGGGTTCGCCGTCGCGGTGGGCTGGGTCAGCACCTATGCGCTGAGCCAGATCGCCTTTGACCCCGTCACCATCGAAAGCGTTACGTTTTCCGGCCCCTCGGCCCATACCTTGATGTTCTTCCTGGATCGCAACGAGGTTCTGCAATTCTCGGTCGGCTTGGTGCCGGGGGTAGTGATCGGCAGTTTCGCATCCTCTTTCCTGAAGGGCGAGTTCAAGTTTCAGGGCTTTTCCGACGAATCCATGATGCGCCGCTCGATGACCGGGGCCGTGCTGATGGGGTTCGGCGCGATGCTTGCGGGGGGCTGTGCCATCGGGGCTGGCGTCACCGGGGGCTCGGTCTTTGCCGGCACCGCCTGGTTGGCCTTGTTCTGCATGTGGATTGGCGCGATGAGCACCGACATCCTGCTGGATCAGCCTGCGCTACGCCGGGCCGCAGCCAAATAATCCGCCACTTGGGTTACGATCTGCGGGGCCTGTAGTGCGATTTCCTTAAGCTGCCCATTGGGCACTGTGTGATAGGAACAAAACCACAGCCCCGGCGCCAGTTGCCGGGCCGAGTGGCGGGGCCGCCCTTCGCCATCCAGCACCTGAGGCGACGCTGGGAACATATCGCGCAGATCAACACCATAGCCCGTCGCCATCAGGATCGCGTCGTAGTCCCCTTGGGTTCCGTCAACGAAATGCACCTTGGCTCCGTCGAACCGCTCCAGCCCCGGACGGATGGTGATCCGCCCCTGTTTGATCAGGTCCAGCGTGCCCAGGTCGATCAGCGGAATACGTCCATCCTCGCGTACCTGCGCGATCGGTCCTTTCGAGGATTTTTGCAGCCCATATTGCGCATAGTCACCCAATTTGGCTCTTAGGACCGGTGCCGTCAGGCGGTCGGCGATCTGATAAGGAAGGAACTTCTGCAACAGCTCGAAATTCCCGATAGGCAGGCCGAACAATTCCTTGGGCAACAGGTTCAAGGGGCCGCGCACTGCCATGTCCACGTCTTTGCCCGCCTCAACCAGATCAATCGCGATCTCTCCGCCAGAGTTGCCAAACCCAATCACCAAAACGCGTTGCCCTAACAGATCTGCAGGGCGTCGATAATCGCGCGAATGCAGCACAGGACCGGGAAAGCCGTCGATCCCAGGCCAAGTCCCATATTTCGGCTGCTGAGACACCCCGGTCGCAGGGATTACCACGCGCGTCTCGATCACCTCTTGTGGGGTCTGAACGCGCCAACCGCCTGTCATCGGAGTGACGTGGGAAACCGCACAATTCACACGCGGTTGCAGCCCAAATGCGTCGGCATACTCCTCCAGATAGGTGACCACCTGTTGGCGCGGCACATACCGCGGCGCGTCCTTGGGAAACGGCACCATCGGCAAGTGAGAGCGTTTCTTATCAGTATGTAGATGCAGCCGGTCATAGTGTCGCCGCCACGCGCTGCCGACCGTTGCTTCGCGTTCCAAAATCAGCGGGTTCAGCCCTTGCTGTTTCAAACACGCCCCTAACGCCAAGCCAGCCGGGCCCGCGCCAATCACCACAACATCCTGCATTCCGACCTCTCCGCAACTGGGAACAGTCAATCAGTAAAAGCTCTGCGGGTCTATATCGACGCTGATGCGGGTCTGACTGCCCGGCTTAAATTGGGCCAACCAACGGGCAATCGCCGATTGCAGCGGAGTGCCCTTGTCGGCCTTGACCAACAGCCGAACACGGTGGCGACCGCGAATTCTGGCAATCGGTGCGGGCGCGGGGCCAAAGACTTGCGCCCCGATCTGCCTAAGCGGCCCGTCCCGTCGCGCCATGTCATTGCCCAAATCAAAGACGTCCTGCGGATCAGGCGAAGACAGGATGATCCCCGCCATCCGACCGAACGGAGGCACATTAGCAAGGCGTCGCTCGTCCGCCTCGGCGCGCCAGAACCCTTCCTCGTCCCCCGCAATGATCGCGCGGATTACCGGGTGTTCAGGTTGATAGGTCTGCATCAGCGCCACGCCTTTGCGTTCCGTGCGTCCAGCGCGGCCCGCCACCTGTCGCATCAGCTGAAATGTGCGTTCAGCCGCGCGCAGGTCGGACCCTTGCAGGCCCAGATCGGCGTCAATCACCCCCACCAGCGTCAGCAGCGGAAAGTTATGCCCCTTGGCGACCAGCTGCGTGCCGATGATGATGTCGGCAGCGCCCTCGGCAATGTCCTGTATCTGCGCCTTCAGCGCTCGTGCCGAGCCGAACATGTCCGAGCTGAGCGTCACCACCCGCGCGTCGGGGAACAGCGCCTGCGCCTCTTCGCTCAGGCGTTCGACACCGGGGCCGACGGGGGCCAGACTGCCCTCGACCTCGCATTTCGGACAGGCTTCGGGCATCGGTTTGCTTTCACCGCATTGGTGACAAACCAGACGCTTCAGGAACCGGTGCTCGACCATCCGCGCGTCGCAATGATCACAGCCGATCTGATGCCCGCAAGCACGGCACAGCGTGATCGGCGCATAACCCCGACGGTTGATAAACAGCAGCGATTGTTCACCTTTTTCGACCCGCGCCAAAACCTCACGCTGCAAGGTGCCGGAAATCCAGCGGTCCGAGGGCAGCTTCTCCCCGCGCATGTCAATCGCGCGCATGTCGGGCATTGCGGCGGCACCGTAACGGCTGGTCAGGGTCAGCTTGGCGTATTTTCCGGCCTCGGCATTGGTCCAGCTTTCCAAGGACGGCGTGGCCGAGGCCAGCACCACCTGCGCGCCGCAGATACTGGCGCGCAGAACGGCCATGTCGCGGGCGTTATACATCACCCCGTCTTCTTGTTTGTACGAGGTGTCGTGTTCCTCATCCACCACGATCAGGCCGAGATTCTGATAGGGTAGGAACAGGGCAGATCGCGCCCCGATCACCACCTGAGCGCCCCCCTGCCCGACCATTTTCCAGATGCGGCGGCGTTCGGTCATGGTGACGCCGGAATGCCATTCTGCGGGCTTGGTGCCAAACCGGGCCTGCACGCGGGTCAGAAATTCGGCGGTCAGGGCAATCTCGGGCAGCAGCACCAAAGCCTGACGCCCCCGGCGCAGGCATTCGGCGACGGCCTCCAGATACACCTCGGTCTTGCCGGACCCGGTGACGCCGCGCAGCAAGGTGGTGCCATAGCGTTCGGTCTGGATGGCGGCGCGCAGGGCCGCGGCCGCGGCGGCCTGGTCGCCCGTCAGCTCTTTGCCGGCGTGATCCGCATCCATCCGGGGAAACGGCAGATCGCGGGGGCGGTCCTCCTCCAAGACAGAGCCGAGATTGACCAAACCCTTCACAACGCCGGTAGACACGCCCGCATGTTCGGCCAGTTCCTTGAGGGTAAAGGCCAGCCCGCCATATTCATCCAGCACGTCCATGACGCGACCCCGAGCGTCTGTCATTCGATCCGGGTCTTGCCCCCCGGCACGGTACACCTTCTGCATCGACGGAGGATCGCTGAGCCCCGGCGCCCGCGTCGCCAACCGCAGCATCGCGGACATGGGCGTCAGCGTGTAATCCGCGGCGCGGCGCAGGAACAGCTGCATTTCCTCGCGCATCGGGGCCACGTCCAGCACCCGCATGATCGAGCGGATTTTGCTGCGGTCATAGTCGCCCTTGCCCGGCCCCCAGACCACGCCAATCACCTTGCGCGGACCCAAAGGCACCTCGACAAAGGCACCGGGCAGGCAGCCGCCCTCGGGTGCTTTGTAATCCAGCACTCGGTCGATGGGTTGGGTGGTCAACACGCCGACCAGCGTACCCTCGCTGTAGAATTCCGCCTGGCTCACGTTCCGTCCGGTGAAAAGGGTTTCGGGATCATCCCCTTTGAGGTAAAGCCTGCCCCAAGCAAAGTCCAACCCACTTGAGGCCCTGACATGAAATTCTTCGTAGATACCGCCGAGATCGACGCCATCGCCGAGCTGCACGCTTTGGGCATGGTGGACGGCGTCACCACCAACCCCTCGCTGATCAAGAAATCCGGGCGTGACATTCTGGAAGTCACCAAGGAAATCTGTGATCTGGTCAGCGGTCCTGTATCCGCTGAGGTTACCGCCACCGACGCCGATGAGATGATCGCCGAGGGCCGCAAACTGGCCGAGATCGCGGAAAACATCGCCGTCAAAGTGCCGCTGACATGGGACGGCCTGAAAGCCTGTAAGGTGCTGACCGACGAAGGCAAAATGGTCAACGTCACCCTGTGCTTCAGCGCCAATCAGGCGCTGCTGGCCGCCAAGGCCGGCGCCACCTTTATCAGCCCCTTTATCGGCCGTCTGGACGACATTGCGCTCGACGGGATGGAGCTGATCGAGGACATCCGCACCGTCTATGACAACTATGGCTACGACACCGAAATTCTGGCCGCGTCCATCCGCTCGGTGAACCACGTGCTGGATTGCGCCCGTATCGGTGCCGACGTGATGACCGCCCCTCCCGGCGTGATTAAATCGCTGGTCAGCCACCCGCTGACCGACAAGGGTCTGGCGACCTTTCTGGCGGACATCAAAGCAGCAGATATCAAGATCCTCTGATCTGCGCCTTGGCGGGCCTCTGCCTGCGTAAAAAAACTTAAGGAAATGCCGGGGCATATTTGTTATGGTCCCGGCAAAGACCAAGAGGCAGACATGAGCACAAAGTCCGTCATTGACGACTCCCTGCGTGAAAAAATCATTGCAGAACCAGATGTTATACTGGACGACAAGGACCTGATGCGCGCCCTTGTTGCCGCCAACGAACGGGCGATGGGCAACAATATCGTCGATTTGCGTGGCGTCGCCATGGAGCGGCTGGAAACCCGGCTGGACCGTCTGGAAGACACCCACCGCAGCGTGATCGCCGCCGCGTATGAAAACCTTGCCGGGACCAATCAGGTGCATCGCGCCATCCTGCGGATGCTGGAACCCACCAGCTTCGAGGCCTTCCTGCGTGATCTGGGCGGCCCCGTCGCCGAAGTGCTGCGCGTGGATTGCGTCAAGCTGGTTCTGGAGACAGCGCAAACAGATGATGACCCCGTTCTGAAACGTCTGGGCGGGGTGCTGTCGGTGGCCCATGCGGGCTATATCCAGGATTACCTGACCGGCGGGCGTAACATTCAGCAACGTCAGGTGACATTGCGCCAGGTTCACGAGGGCGATTTGCAGATTTATGGTGAAGAGGCCGGTTTCGTCCGCTCCGAGGCCTGCATGGCGCTGGATTTCGGCCCCAACCGTCTGCCCGGTATGCTGGTTCTGGGTTCCGAAGACCCGCATCAATTCAGCCCACAACAGGGCACCGACCTGCTGAGCTTTTTTGCCAGCGTCTTCGAGCGGACGATGCGCCGCTGGTTGGCATGAGCCTGATCTCTCCGGCCGCGCGGGACGCCCTGCAAACCTGGCTGGAGGGGCAAAAAGCGTTAAACGGCGCCTCTGACAACACGTTGGATGCCTATCGCCGCGACGTGGTCGATTTTCTGACCTTCATCACCGAACACAAAGGCGAACCGCAGGGGTTGCGCGCATTGGAACGTGTAACGACCTCGGATATGCGGGCGTGGATGGCGCGGACCCGCAACACCGGCATCGCCCCCCGCTCGCTTGCGCGCAAATTGTCCGCGGTGAAAACCTTTTTCCGTTGGCTGTCTGAACGCGAGGGGTTTGATCCCACGGCTGTCCTGTCCACCCGCTCGCCGAAATTTCACCGCAAGTTGCCCCGACCACTGGACGAAGACGCCGCACGCGATTTGATCGAAACAGCGCAGATGCAATCCTCGTCCGATTGGGTCGCCGCGCGGGATGCTGCGGTGCTGACCTTGCTCTATGGCTGCGGTTTGCGGATCTCCGAGGTTCTATCGCTTAAGGGGCGCGATTTCCCCATCGGCGAAACGCTCCGCATCACCGGCAAAGGCGGCAAGGAACGGATTGTGCCCGTGATCAATGCCGCGCGACAGGCCGTTGCCCGATACCTCGATCTGAGCCCCTATACCGCAGAGCCGGATTTTGCCCTGTTCCGGGGCGTTCGTGGCGGCCCCCTGAACCCACGCCAAATCCAAAAAGTGACCGAGGCCACCCGCCGCCAGCTGGGCCTGCCTGCAACCGCGACGCCACACGCGCTGCGCCACAGCTTTGCCACCCATCTGCTGAACGCAGGCGGAGACCTGCGCGCCATTCAGGAACTTCTGGGCCATGCCTCTTTGTCGACCACCCAAGCCTATACGGCTGTGGACTTGGACCGCCTGATGGACGTATATCAGAAAACCCACCCTAAGGCGGGCTAAGCTGAGACCAAAGGCCGTGACGTTGCCCTTTTCTAATGAATTCAAAGCCCTGTCCGTCCATCTACTCACCGCAACCGGTGCGGTTTTCGCCATGCTGGCCATGCTGGCCGCGGTCGATGAAAAATGGAGCCTGATGTTCCTGTGGCTGGTCGTCGCCTTTGCCGTTGACGGAATTGATGGCCCTTTGGCCCGGAAATATCATGTCAAACACTACGCTGCCCGATTTGACGGAGTGTTGCTGGACCTGATTATCGACTACCTGACCTATGTCTTCATTCCAGCCTTCGCGCTGTTCAAATCAGGGCTATTGCCCGGCTGGACAGGGTGGTTTGCAATCATCCTGATCACCTTTGCCAGCGCCTTGTATTTCGCCGATACCCGCATGAAAACCAAGGATAATTCCTTTCAAGGCTTTCCTGGATGCTGGAACATGCTGGTATTGGTTCTGTTCGCGCTGCAACCCAATTTCTGGGTGATTGTGGGCTTGGTTGCCCTGCTGGCAGGAGCCATGTTCATGCCACTGAAATTCATCCACCCCGTGCGAACTCAACGATGGCGCACAGTGTCCCTCCCCATGGCGCTGGCCTGGACCTTCTTCGCGGGCTGGGCGGCTTGGGTCGATTTCCATCCCGAAAGCTGGGCGCATTGGGGCCTTGTCATCACTTCTGTCTATTTGCTGCTGGTCGGCATCGCGCAACAAGTGCTGCCCGCCAAGGCCTAAATCAACAAGCCCGCCGCCTTTTCATGGCGCAGCAACAACACCTTTGTTTCAACGCCGCCGCGTCCGGAAAACCCGCCCAATCCATTCGCCCCCAATACGCGATGACAGGGGATCAGGATCGGAATAGGGTTGCCGCCGCACCCCTGCCCTACGGCTTGCGCGGGCACTCCCAGATCAGCCGCAATCTCTCCATAGGTCCGCGTCTGCCCAAACGGGATCGCCAGCATCGCCTCGCAGACCCGCTGCTGAAACTCTGACCCATTCACCTGCAATGGCAGATCAAACGCCTTTCTTTCCTCCTTAAAATACTCATTTAGCTGCCTGGCCGCGCGCGCTAACACTGCAGAAGTCTCGGTCCCGCCACGCCCCCATTCACAGCCAACAATCGCGCTATCCTCCTCGGTCAGGATCACGGGGCCAGTCGGGGTTTCTACGGTCATTTTCATCCCGTCACACAAACGCAAAACGGCCCCGCGATCAAGCGAGGCCGTTTCAAATACTCAGTGGATCAGATCACCCCAAGGCGTCGTTGCAACGTTTACAGGTTCCAGCGTGGCCGTGTTTGCCGACATCGGGCAGGATTTTCCAGCAGCGCTGGCATTTTTCGCCTTCCGCTTTTTCGAACACAACACCTACTCCATCAACTTCGGGCATACGGAATGCCTCGGCCGGAATGGGATCTGCGGTCAGGACCATGCCCGACGTGATGCAAACATCTTCAAACGGCACGGATTTCAGCGCGGCCAACATCTCGTCGTTGCGGATATGCACGACCGGCGCGGCCTCCAGCGAGGCCCCGATCACTTTATCCGTCCGCTGGATTTCCAGCGCCGAGGTCACAACGCGACGAGCACGACGCACTTCGGCCCATTTCGCGGCCAGAGGTTCGTTCAACCAATCGGCGGGCGTTTCGGGGATATCCGTCAGGTGGATCGAGCTGTCATCGCCGGGGAACCGTTCCAGCCAGACCTCTTCCATGGTGAACACCAGGATCGGAGCCAGCCAGGTGGTCAGGCGATGGAACAGGATGTCCAGAACGGTGCGGGCGGCGCGGGCACGTTCGGTATCGCCATCGCAATACAGCGCGTCCTTGCGAATGTCGAAATAGAAGGCCGACAGATCCACAGTGGCAAAGTTGAACACCGCGCTGAAGACACCTTGGAAATCGAACGCCGCATAGCCCGAACGGACCCTGTGATCCAGCTCGGCCAGACGGTGCAGCACCCATTGCTCCAGTTCGGGCATATCGGCGGGGGCGACGCGTTGGGAATCGTCGAACTGCGCCAGGCTGCCCAGCATGAACCGCATCGTGTTGCGCAAACGGCGATAGCTGTCGGCCACGCCCTTCAGGATTTCCGGCCCGATCCGCTGGTCGGCGGTGTAATCGGTCTGGGCCACCCACAGACGCAGGATATCAGCGCCGTATTGCTGCACGACCTTTTCCGGCACGATGGTATTGCCCAGCGATTTGGACATCTTGTTGCCCTTCTCGTCCAGGGTGAACCCGTGCGTGACAACGTTGCGATAGGGCGCGCGGCCCTTGGTGCCGCAAGCTTGCAGCAGCGAGGAATGGAACCATCCGCGGTGCTGGTCGGTGCCCTCCATATAGACATCGGCGATGCCGTCCGCGGTGCCGTCTTCACGGTCGCGCAGCACGAATGCATGGGTCGAGCCGCTGTCGAACCACACGTCCAGCACGTCAAAGACCTGCTCCCACTCGTCGGCGTTATAATCGCTGCCCAGGAACCGTTCCTTGGCGCCGTCCGCGTACCAGCAATCCGCGCCCTCGGCGTCGAATGCCGCGACGATGCGCGCATTCACGGCCGGATCGCGCAGCAGGAAATCATCCGCCGTTGGCAGCGTGTCCTTTTTGACGAAACAGGTCAGCGGCACGCCCCAGGCGCGTTGACGCGACAGCACCCAGTCGGGCCGCGTTTCGATCATCGAGAACAAGCGGTTACGCCCGGTCTGCGGGGTGAATTTCACCAGCTGGTCAATCGAGTTCAGCGCCCGTTCGCGGATCGTTGTGCCATAGGTATCGTCGCCACCCGCAGGCTTGTCGATCGCGGTGAACCACTGCGGCGTGTTGCGGAAGATCACCGGAGCCTTGGACCGCCAGCTATGCGGATACGAGTGTTTCACCCGGCCACGCGCGATGATGCCGCCAACCTCGACCAGCTTCGAGATCACGGTGGGGTTCGCCTTGTCTTCCTTGCCCTTGTGGTTGAACACGCGCAGGCCGGCAAAGAACGGCACATGCGGCAGGAATTCACTATCCTCGCCCACATTGTGGGTCATGCGGTCGATCCAGTTGCGCTTGACGAAGCATTCATAGTCATCCGCACCGTGGCTGGGCGCAGTATGCACGAAACCGGTGCCCGCATCATCGGTGACGTGATCGCCGTCGATCATCGGCACGTCGTAATCCCAGAACCCGTCGGCGCCGTCAGCCCCATGGAAGGGGTGTTTCAGGATCATGCCGTCGAATTCAGCCACATCCACGTCGCGCACACGGGAGAACTCGGTCACGCGGGATTTGGTCAGCGCATCCTCGGCCAGAGCGTCGGCGAACACGTACAGATCACCGGGTTTGGTCCAGCTTTCCTCCTCGGTGGCATCGACGCGGTACAGGCCATAGGCGATCTTGGGGTTATAGGCGACAGCCTTGTTCGACGGGATCGTCCAAGGGGTCGTGGTCCAGATCACGACGCGGGCCTCGGCCAGATCACCGGACCCGTTGGCCGCCGCAAACGGCACCCAGATCGTATGGGACTGGTGATCGTGGTATTCGATCTC
>JBOEGN010000066.1:0-15165 GCA_050633445.1 Thalassovita sp. | reverse complement strand
GTTTCTGGATCGGCGGCACCGCGGCGACGGGCAATTCGACCCCCAGATCACCACGCGCAACCATGACACCGTCACTGACTTCGAGAATGTCCGCGAAACACTCCACGGCAGCGGGTTTTTCGATCTTGGACAAGATCGCCGCGCGATCCCTGGCCAACGCGCGCGCCTCTTGGACATCCTCGGGACGTTGAACAAAGCTGAGCGCCAGCCAGTCAACTCCCAGCTCACAGACGAATTCCAGATCCGCGCGGTCCTTTTCGGACAGAGCCGCCAGCGGCAGCACAACATCGGGCACGTTCACGCCTTTGCGGTTGGAAATCGTACCGCCTGTGACAACAACGCAATTGGCAAAATCCGCGCCGCAATCGGTCACTTTCAGACGAATTTTACCGTCATTGACCAGCAGGTTCGAGCCCACCTGAAGCGCCGCAAAAATCTCGGGGTGAGGCAGGCAAACGCGGGTCACGTCGCCCTCGGCAGGGTCCAGATCCAGACGGAAGGCCGCGCCCTCTTCCAATTCCTCGGCGCTGTTGGCGAAGACACCAACGCGCAGCTTTGGCCCCTGGAGATCGGCCAGAATGCCAATGGGGCTGTTCAGGTCCTCTTCGACCTGACGGATCATGGCATGGCGTTCGCGAATTTCGTCGTGGCTTCCGTGGCTCATATTCAGACGAAAGACATCCGCGCCAGCCTCGTGCAGCTTGCGGATCATGTCATAGGTGTCCGAAGCCGGGCCCAGCGTGGCCACGATTTTCACATTGCGGTGCCGTCTCATACTGCCATCCATATTGCTTTGGCGTCAAAGGACGCAAATTTTCATGTTAACGCTAACTATAACCGCGCTTACACTTCGCGGCAATTCCATTCCCTGCCAATTTGCCCTAACAGCATGTGCAAAGGACGTGAATGTTTAATGACCTACGAACCATATGAAATTTTGGGCGCTGATCGGCCCGGTCGCTGGCTGATCACCTGTGATCACGCGGCAAACACGGTGCCGCCCTTTGTGAACGATGGCCAGTTGGGCCTGGCTGCGGGCGACATGAATCGCCACATCGCCTATGATGTGGGCGCAGCGGGCGTGACGCGTGCCTTGGCCGAAGAGCTAAACGCGCCTGCCATCCTGTCCAACTTCTCGCGTTTGGTGATCGACCCGAACCGCGGCGAGGATGACCCGACCCTGCTGATGCGTCTGTATGACGGAACGATCATTCCCGCCAATCGACACGCAGATCAGGCCGAGCTGGAGATGCGGTTGAACCGATGCCATCGCCCCTATCACACGGCGTTGGCGCAGCTGGCCGCACGGCAGGAAAATACCGTCATTGTGTCGGTTCACAGCTTCACCCGGCAATTGCAGGGCCGCGATCCGCGCCCGTGGCAAATCGGAATTCTCTATGCGACGGATACGCGGTTCTCGAAACCCTTGATCCGGCGGCTGGAACAAGAACCGGATCTGTGCGTTGGCGAGAACGAACCCTATGGCGGCCATCTGCCCGGAGATGCCATCGCGCGCCACGCCATCGCCTTTGAACGCCAGAATACGCTGATTGAACTGCGCAATGACTTGATCGAAACCCAAGACCAGCAGATCGCATGGGCCAAACGCCTGGCGCCGATCCTGACTGCCGCTCTGGATGATTGCGGCGGCTGATCGCGCCGCTTGCAATCCTCTTTGCGCCTGCACATCATGGGCAACCGAACAGAGGAGCCGACATGGACAACATCGACGACCAAACCCGTATTGAAATCGAAGCCGCCGCCTTTCGCACCCTGCGCGAACACCTGATGGAAAAACGGACGGACGTGCAGAACATCGACATGATGAATCTGGCTGGATTCTGCCGCAACTGCCTGTCGCGCTGGTACCAAGAGGCCGCCAACGAACGCGGCATCGAAATGTCCAAGGAAGAGGCCCGCGAAGTTTACTATGGCATGCCCTATGACGACTGGAAAAACGGCTTCCAGACCGAGGCAGGTGCCGAAAAGCAAGAGGCCTTTCAGAAGGCTTTCGCCGAGAACGTGGGCGACAAAGGCTAAGCTTGCCCGCAATTGGCGCACAGGCCCTGTTTGCAAAACGGGATGGTGCGCGTTGCCCACGGCCGCTAGGTTGCGCTCGTTTTTGTTGATCGGAGCCTGCCATGACCACTTTACCCACCTATTTCATTTCGCATGGCGGCGGACCCTGGCCGTGGATGGCCGACCGTAGCCAACATCTGGCCCCTTTGGCGGACAGTCTGGCGGCGATGCCTTCGGAATACGAAAAACCTAAGGCGATCCTGATGATCTCGGGGCATTGGGAGGGCCCGGACTACGCGGTGATGCATTCCGCGCAGCCACCGATGGTCTATGACTACTACAACTTTCCGCCCGAAACTTACGAGATTGTCTATCCCGCCCCCGGTGCTCCGCAGATCGCGGAGCAGGCGGCGGATCTGATCCGTGACGCTGGCCTGCCAACGCGGCTCGACGACGAGATCGGGTTCGATCACGGCACCTTTGTACCCGCCTATGTGATGTACCCGCAGGCCGATATTCCGCTGTTTCAGGTTTCGATGCGCTCGCACTATGACCCAGCCGAGCATTTCGAGCTGGGCCGCGCCCTGGCCCCGTTGCGCGACGAGGGCGTGCTGATCATCGGGTCCGGGCTTAGCTATCACAACCTGCGCATGCTGGGCCCGGACTCCCGCGTGCCCTCCGAGGTATTTGACGCCTGGCTGACCGAAACGCTGGCCCTGCCTGCCGCGGAACGCACTGCGCGTATTCTGGATTGGGAATCCGCTCCCTATGCCCGCACCTGCCACGCGCAAGAGGACCATCTGGTGCCTCTTTTTGCAGCTCTTGGCGCCGCCGAGAACGACACCGCCGTGCGCACCTATCATCAGAAAGAGGTGTTTGGCGGGCTGACGGCCTCTAGCTTCCGGTTTGACGCCTAGGGCTTGATCCGACCGCTCTCGATCATCTGACGCATCATCGCATTCACCGCCTCGGGGACGGGGTGGTATTGCAGCCCCAGCGCTTGTTTCGATTTGCTGTTGTCATCTTTCCAAGGCAGGCCAAAGCTGCGCGAGATCATCTTGCGTGTCAGGGTTTTATCCATGATCGGCCCAACAAGCCAAATCAGCCATTTCGGCAGCTCTTTGCTGGGCAGAGGCAAGGTTTCGCCGAATTCTGTCCGCAGCATCTCGGCCGCATCCAGCATCGAGTAGCTGCCCGCAGACACGATATGCCGCCCCTCGGCCTGCGCGATGAAACCCGCAAGCATATGCGCCTCGGCCACGTCGCGCACGTCCACCATCCCGATTTCATATGGAGGCACGCCCGATTTCATCGAGCCATCACCCATTTGCCGCATCAGGTTAAAGGACTCCGAGGTTTGGTGCGTTGACACGCCCGGCCCCACGACCAGCGACGGGTTGATGGCCACCAGATTCCACCGATCCTGCGCCCCTGCGATATCCCAGGCGACGCCCTCGGCCTGCGTCTTTGAAAAGGGATAGGGCTGATGCGTAAGCGAGGACGAGGTGTTCCAATGCGCCTCGGTCATCACGCCCCCGGGCAGGGCGGACAGATCCGCGTGATCCCCCGTGATTGCCGCACAAGAGCTGGTCAGAACCACACGTTTAACGCTGCTGGTGGCGTCGGCTTGTTCCAGTACATTGCGCGTCCCTTTGACCGCCGGGTCCACCAGATCACGCTGCGCATCCCGCACCGCCAGCGTAAAAGGCGAGGCCGTGTGAAACACCACCTGACAGCCCGCCATAGCCTCGGCATAGCTGCCGGGTTGCAACAGGTCCGCCTTGAACAATTTCAGCGTTCCGGGCAGCGCAGTCAGATGGGCCACTTTTTCCGAGTTGTCAGGATCACGTACCGCTGCATGGACGGTAAAGCCCTCGTCCAGCAGCCGTTTCACCAGCCAACCAGCGACGAAACCGGTCGCTCCTGTGACCAGAACAGGATGAGTCGTATCGTAAACAGGACTGGGCATCGCGCGCTCCATCAGATGAGAATTCGCGCAGCCTAGCATGAAAACACCGCGCCATGTGGGATTCACAGCGCGGCGTTGTCAGGTTTTTTAAAATCGTTTAGATGCCGGCCTTCAGGCTCTCATCCAGATAGATTTCGCGCAGACGCGGGGCGACTTTGCCCACTTTCCCGTCGCCAATCGCAACGCCGTCAATCTCCACCACAGGCATCACAAAGGCCGAGGCCGAGGTAATGAAGGCCTCGTCCGCCTGCTGCGCTTCTTCGATGGTAAAGGGCCGCTCTTCGACCTCCATCTGAGCCTCTTTGGCGAATTTCAGCACGGCTGCGCGGGTGATCCCATGCAGGATGTCCGTCGTCAGGTTGCGGGTGATGATCTTACCGTCCTTGACGATATAGGTGTTGTTGCTGGTGCCCTCGGTGACAAAGCCATCCTCGACCAGCCACGCATCATCGCACCCGGCCTTTTTGGCCATCATTTTCCCCATCGACGGATACAGCAGCTGCACCGTTTTGATGTCGCGACGGCCCCAGCGGATATCCTCGATCGAGATCACTTTGACACCCTTTTGCGCCGCAGGATTGTTGGCCAAGCCGGGCTTGTTCTGGGTGAACAGCACAACACCGGGACGGGTGGTTTCCGGGTCAGGGAAAACAAAATCCCGATCCCCAGCCGAGCCGCGCGTGACCTGCAAATACACCATGCCCTCTTCGATGCCATTTTCGGCCACCAGCTTGCGGTGGATGTCCAGCAGATCATCGAATTCGGGGGGCTTGGGCATGTCCAATTCGTTCAGCGACCGCTCCAGACGCTTGGCATGGCCGTCAAAGTCGATCAGCTTGCCGCCCAGAACGCTGGTCACCTCGTAAACGCCATCCGCCATCAGAAACGCCCGGTCAAAGATCGAGATCTTGGCCTCGGTTTCCGGCAGGTATTCTCCGTTCACGTAAACAGTGCGGGTCATGGGCGTCTCCTTATCCCCAAAGCGCGGCTGCGGGCGGATGCACCCCGGCCGCATCGAATTGCAATGCGTTGTCCCGGTCTTCGGCCAACAGAAGCGGCCCGTCAAGGTCTGTTACCATCACACCCTGCGCCACCAGCGTCGCCGGAGCCATCGCCAAAGACGACCCAACCATACACCCGACCATCACCTGATACCCCTCGCGCAGGGCCTGATCGCGCAGGGCCAGCGCCTCGGTCAACCCGCCGGTTTTGTCCAGCTTGATGTTCACCACGTCATATTTGCCCTTTAGACTGGGCAGGCTGGCACGATCATGACAGCTTTCGTCCGCACAGACGGGCACCGGGCGATCCATCCCGATCAGCGCCTCATCCTCTGCCGCCGGCAAAGGCTGCTCGACCAAAGCGACCCCCAAACGCACCAGATGTGGCGCCAGATCGGCGTAAACCTCAGCACTCCATCCCTCATTGGCATCCACAATAATCTGGGCCTCTGGCGCCCCGGCCCGCACGGCCTCAAGCCGAGGCATATCATCCGGCGTTCCCAGCTTAACCTTCAGCAAAGGGCGAAACGCATGTTCTTCCGCCTGCGCGCGCATTTCATCAGGCGAAGCCAATGACAACGTATACGCCGTGATCTCCGCCCCCGGAGCAGCCAGCCCCGCCAATTCCCAAACCCGCTTCCCGGCCAGTTTCGCCTCAAGATCCCACAGCGCGCAATCCACCGCATTCCGCGCCGCACCAGCGGGAAGCAAATCCTGCAACCCAGCCCGAGACACCTCGCTCGGCAAGCCCAAAATCTCGCGCGTTACCGATTCCAGCGTCTCGTCATACCGCGCATAAGGCACGCATTCGCCCCAACCGACCACGCCATCACGAGTCACCCGCACCGTTAACACCTCTGCCTCGGTCCGACTGCCCCGGCTGATGGTGAACACCTGCGCCAACGGAAACACATCTTTCTCAACGGTGATCGTCACGCGCCAACACCCTTTCTTTGCTCTTCAAATACTCAAATTTCCCGGCCACCAGACAGAGCCCGGCCGAACAGACCCAATCAGATCACAGCCAGCGCGTCCACCAGCTTGCCCGCACCAAAGCGGAACGGGTCGGTGGCGGGCAGTCCCAAATCAGCCTCAACCTTGGCGATATAGGCCAGCGCATCACCTTCGCCCATATGCTGGGTGTTGATGGCATAGCCTACCACCTGCGCGTCTGAATTCGCTACCTTGGCCAATGACAGCGCCATGTCCCGCACTTGCTCCAAACTTGGCAGGTTGTACCCCGGTAGGCCGCGCATATGTGCGCGTGTCGGCTCGTGACAGACGATCAGCGCGTCCGGCTGACCGCCGTGGATCAGCGCCATGGTCACACCAGAATAGGACACGTGGAACAGGCTGCCCTGCCCCTCGATAATATCCCAGTGATCGGCGTCATTATCCGGCGTGATATATTCGACCGATCCAGCCATAAAGTCAGCGACAACCGCATCCAGCGGCACACCATCACCCGTGATCAAGATTCCCGTCTGCCCAGTCGCACGGAAATCAGCGTTCATTCCTCGGGCGCGCATTTCCTTTTCCAGGCACAGCGCGGTGTACATTTTCCCGACCGAGCAATCGGTGCCCACAGCCAGAACCCGCTTGCCGGTGCGTTTGACACCATTGGCGATGGGGTATTCAACTTCGGGCACGCGGACGTCGTGCAATTCGCGACCACAGGCATTGGCTACGGCGACCAGATCGGCTTCATCCTTCAATAGATTGTGCAGCCCACTGGCCAGGTCAAAGCCCTCTTCCAGCGCCGCAACCAGGACCTTTTTCCAGGCCGGGCTGATCACGCCGCCCCGGTTGGCAACCCCGATCACCAAGGTCTTGGCCCCGGCTACTTTGGCGTCCTCCAGCGTCATGTCGGCAAGCCCCATATCGGCCTTACAGCCCTCCATGCGATACTGACCAACGGCGAATTCGGGGCGCCAATCCTTGATGCCTTGCGCGACTTTGGCGGCCAACTGGTCGGGCGCATCGCCCAGAAACAAGAGATAAGGAGTCTGAATCATATCGTGGCCCTCTGTCGGCGTTTGGAGTCGGGAAATTGGTGTACTTTGGAATACTGTCCGCGAATTCCTGCGGGAGAGGCTTGCAAAATTCGCGTTCGAACGCTGGCAGGCACAAGATTCTTCGAATTTTGCGGCACGAATTCGATGATTTTCCCAGACAAGACAGCAAGGCTGCCTCAATATTTGCGGCGACGCAGCAATTCCTGCCGCAACCGCAAAATAGACTTGCGAATGGGCGCGCAATTTAATAACTCTCATCACCAGAATTTCGTAATTTCCTTACCCATGAGGTCTGCACATGAGCTTCCGCCTTCAGCCCACACCGATTGCCCGCCCGAACCGCTGCCAGTTGTTTGGCCCGGGTTCGAACACCAAACTGTTCGCCAAGATGGCCGCCTCGGCTGCGGACGTGATCAACCTGGATCTGGAAGATTCGGTTGCCCCCAGTGACAAAGACATCGCCCGCGCCAACATCATTCAGGCGATCAGCGAACATGATTGGGGCAACAAGACCCTGTCAGTGCGCATTAACTCCTTGGATACGCCCTATTGGTACAAAGACGTGGTGGACCTGCTGGAGCAAGCGGGCGACCGTCTGGACCAGATCATGATCCCCAAAGTTGGCTGCGCCGAAGACATCTATGCCGTTGACGCGCTGGTCACAGCGATCGAAGCCGCCAAGGGCCGCACCAAGAAGATCACCTTCGAGGTGATCATCGAATCGGCTGCGGGCATCGCCCATGTCGAAGAAATTGCCGCGTCCTCGCCCCGTCTGGTGGCGATGTCGTTGGGTGCCGCTGACTTTGCCGCCTCGATGGGGATGCAGACCACCGGTATCGGTGGCACGCAGGAGAATTACTACATGATCCGCGAAGGTGCCAAGCACTGGTCGGATCCCTGGCACTGGGCACAGGCCGCGATCGTCGCCGCCTGCCGCACCCATGGCGTTTTGCCCGTGGATGGCCCGTTCGGTGACTTCTCGGATGACGAGGGCTATATCGCACAAGCCAAACGCTCGGCCACGCTGGGCATGGTGGGCAAATGGGCGATCCACCCCAAGCAGATCGCGCTGGCCAACCAGGTCTTCACGCCGTCTGACGAAGACGTCGCCGAAGCCCGCGAGATTCTGGCCGCGATGGAACAGGCCAAGGCCAACGGCGAAGGCGCCACTGTCTATAAGGGCCGGCTGGTGGACATCGCCTCGATCAAGCAGGCCGAAGTCATCGTTGCCCAATCCGAGTTGATCGCGAACAGCTAATTGCGCCGTAGCAAGATTACCAAGGGGAGCCACCGGCTCCCCTTTTTGCGTCGTTAATCAATCGGCATACATGATCCGCACAGACACGACATGCAGGACGATGCCCACCGTCCAAGCCCCCGCAGCCCATAGAACCCACCAGTCCCCGGGCGTGAGAAATAGGTTCAACGCGGCAAGCACAGGCACCACGATTGCGAAGGTCCAAAGGTGGAGCCTCAACCCGCGCTGATTTTGTTCCGCTTCGGTGGGTGTGGTGGTGTCGACTATCTGAGTCATTGTCATTTCCTTGTTCAGCGATTCGATATCTGTTTCGAACGCAGCGGCAAGACTCTTGAGCGTCTCAAGTCCAGGAGGATGACCCTTTTCAATGCGCTGCACCGTACGGGTCGAGACACCGGAAATGGCGGCCAGGTCCTCTTGCGACCATCCTTTGGCAAGTCGCTTGTCTTTGATCAACATGTAACTCTTGTCCACGTTTTGCGTTCCCTTCATCAAATGCGAACGGTGGGATTGTTACACCACGTCACCAAGGTGACACCGACCCGACAATACTGCGAAAAGGGCGTGAAATCAGGCTCTTTCATCCTTGGGCGAATCCATGACAACGAATGACGTGATCGCTGCCACCTGCGGCACTGTCCCCAAGACATCGGTGTGGAACCGTTTGTAGGCGGCAAGGTCGGCGGCTTCGACCCGCAGCAGGTATTCGCGTTCGCCGGTGATGTTATGGCACTCGCGCACCTCGGGGGCCAAAGCGATGGAGCGCTCAAAGCTCGCTTGCGCGGCCTTGGTATGTTGACTGAGCCCGACGGTGACATAGGCAACGAACCCCACCCCCATCGCCTGCGGGTTCAGCACTGCGCGATAGCCAGAAATCACGCCTGTGCGCTCCAGTTCTTGTACGCGGCGCAAACAGGCAGACGGAGACAGGCCGACTCGGTCCGCCAGATCCAGATTGCTGATCCGTCCATCAGCCGATAGGTGACGCAATAGTTCTTGGGTAATTCGGTCATTTTTGATCATTTATTGCTGAATTTCCCCACGGACACGTCAAAATTCAATTTCATGCTGCCCATCTTGCAATAAATTTACGGCATGAGCTATGATCTTCTTTCTGCGTTGACCGCTTTCGCCTTTGTCTCCTCGATCACGCCGGGGCCGAACAACCTGATGCTGATGGCGTCTGGGGCAAATTACGGATTTCGAATGACCATTCCACATATGCTGGGGGTTGGCATTGGCTTCGCCGTGATGATCGTGATCGTCGGCATGGGGCTGATGCAGATGTTTGACCGATATCCGCTGGCACACCAGATTTTGACCTATGTAAGTGTCATCTATCTGCTGTGGCTGGCGTGGAAAATCGCGACATCTGAAATGCCAGACATGACAACCCGAACCAAAACGCCGATGACCTTTCTTCAGGCGGCGTTGTTCCAGTGGGTGAACCCCAAAGCGTGGCAAATGGCGCTGACGGCGATCACCCTGTATGCCCCGGACCGGTCGCTTTGGGCCGTTGGAATGGTGGCGCTGATTTTTGGCCTGATCAATCTGCCCTGCGTCAGCAGCTGGACGGTGTTGGGACAAAAGATGCAAACGGTGCTATCGAACCGAAAACGCTTGATGGCTTTCAACTGGACGATGGCGCTTCTTCTTGTGGCGACTCTGTTGCCCGTACTGTAACGTAGGGGCATGTCCCTGCTGTGCTTGCATACCGCTGATGTTCACCGCGCTACTTTTGATGGGTTGCGTGACCGGATTACGCCGGGAACACCGCTGCAACACATCGTGCGCGAGGATTGGCTGCTCCGCGCCCAGCAAGGCGTCGATGGCCTGCTGAAGGCCGAGGTCACGCAGGCCATTCACTCCGCCGCTGGCCCTGTGATCTGCACCTGCACAACGCTCGGAGAAGTGGCCGAGGATGCCGGTGCCATTCGCATTGACCGCCCGATGATGCGCCGCGCCGCCGAGCATTTCGGAGATATCATGCTGGCCTATTGCCTGCGCTCGACCGAACGGCCCAGCCAGACCTTGTTGCAACAGGAAATGGACGATGCCGGGAACCCTTACGCCATTGCTCCGCTGTTTCTGGGGCACCACTGGCCCCTGTTCGAAGAAGGCCACCCGCACGCCTTTGCCCGCTCGGTAGCACTGGATATCCGCAATGCTGTTTCTCAGCGTGCGGGGATCAAGGCCGTGGTGCTGGCTCAGGCCTCGATGGCGGGGGCTGCGATGCTGCTGTCGGACCTGCCCGCGCCGGTGCTTGCCTCGCCTGTTCTGGCCTTGAAAGAAGGGCTGGCGCAGCTGTAAACACGACAAATCGCCAAGCCGTGTTGCATCTGCGCGTAGGTGCGGCCATATATCCCGCAATCACGGTGGAGAACGATGCATGACCAACTACCTCGACTTTGAACGCCCGCTGGCCGAAATCGAAGGCAAAGCAGAAGAGCTGCGCGCCATGGCCCGGCAAAACGAGGAAATGGACATCGAGGCCGAAGCAGCCGCTTTGGACAAGAAGGCAAGCGACCTTCTGCAAGAGCTGTATAATGGTCTGACCCCCTGGCGGAAATGCCAGGTCGCGCGCCATCCAGAACGCCCGCATTGCCAAGACTATATCGAGGCGCTTTTCACCGAATATACCCCGCTGGCGGGCGACCGGAATTTTGCAGATGACCTGGCCGTGATGGGTGGCCTGGCCCGGTTTAACGACCAGCCTGTAATGGTGATCGGCCACGAAAAGGGCAATGACACCAAATCGCGGATCGAACGCAATTTCGGCATGGCCCGCCCCGAAGGGTATCGCAAAGCTATCCGCTTGATGGAAATGGCCGACAAATTCGGCCTGCCCGTAGTGACATTGGTCGATACGCAGGGCGCTTATCCCGGTAAAGGTGCCGAGGAACGCGGCCAGTCCGAAGCGATCGCCCGTTCGACCGAGAAATGCCTGCAAATCGGCGTGCCTCTGGTCAGCGTCGTTATTGGCGAAGGCGGATCGGGTGGGGCCGTTGCCTTTGCCACGTCGAACCGCTTGGCCATGCTGGAACACTCGGTCTATTCCGTGATCTCGCCCGAGGGCTGCGCCTCGATCCTGTGGCGCGATGCCGAAAAGATGCGCGAAGCCGCCGAAGCCTTGCGCCTGACGGCTCAGGATCTGAAGGCCTTGGGTGTCTGTGACCGTGTTATTGCCGAACCGATGGGCGGCGCTCACCGCGACCGGACCGCCACAATCGAGGCCGTTGGCAATGCTATTGGCTCAATGCTGGCCGAGCTGACCGGCAAGTCCAGTGATAAATTGATCTCTGACCGTCGTCAAAAATTCCTAGCCATGGGTGACAAGGGGCTGGCGGCCTGATTGGCCGCCTAACCGTGTAGAATCCCGTTCAGACCCAGCGACGCAATTAGCCGGTAATACCCGAACAAGACCGCCACAAAGAAGGCGATCAGGATCAGTTCGTACTTAAAGTGATGCGCATGAAAAAACGCGCGATCACGGTGGTGGAGCACATCCAACAACTCGTCCCCGAACCGGATCGACAGAAATGTGCCAACGGCGGACAGCACCACGATCCCCCAGTACGGCCAGGGCGTTTGCAGGATCTGCTGCATCACCCGTGTCAGCAGCGTTGTCTGATAGTAGTGCGGCGACAGAAACATCACGGCCACATTCACCCCGATAGCGATGGCCCAGACGGCCAGCTCGGACACGACCATTCGAATGCCGAACAACAGTCGCAGCGGGAAATCCAACAGGAAACCCGCATCCGCAATGGGGGTGCATAAGACGAAAAAGCTCCAGGTCAGGATGGCGGCAACGCCCCCGGTGGCAAAGTCGTATTTCAGACCAAGATATAGAAAATATCCGACCAGCAGGGCGACAAGCGCCGCGAATTTCAACAGGACCTGAGTCTTGGGGTGTGATGTCTGTGACATACCGCAGATGTCGCGCAAGAAGCGCACGAACACAAGAGCTTAGACGATCAGCATCTTCAAACCTTGCGTCACATCCGAACGTACGGCCAGCCGCAAACCAGGTTCATCCCCAGCCTTGAGCGCGGCGATAATCAACCGGTGGAATTGCGGCGGCTCCTTGCGGCGCAACCGCCCATATAACGCCCGCATTGTTGGCCCCAATTGCAGCCACACCGTTTCCGTCATCGCCAACATCGCAGGGGCCTGTGCACGCAGATAAAGCGTCCGGTGAAACTCAAGATTGGAGCGAATATAGCCGACGGCGTCTTGTTGCTCGATCATCTCTGTGACGCTGTTGTTGATGGCCTGCAAACGATCAATCAGGGCCAGGTGCGCACGCGGCAAGGCCCGGCTGGCCAGCTCGACCTCGAGCAAGGAGCGCAGGACGGCCAGCTCTTCGATCCGCTCGCTGGTGAGTTCCGGCGTCGACACCCGACCCGAGGGCGACATCATCAGCGCCCCCTCGGCAACCAGCCGGTTCACAGCCTCGCGCGCGGGCGTCATCGAGACCTCGAATTCGCGACCAACGCCCCGCAGCGTCAGCGAATGACCCGGCGCGATCTCGCCATGCATAATCCGGCTGCGCAGGCCGCGAAACACGCGATCATGCGCTGATGGTGAAGGGTCAGGACGTTGGATAAGCTGCATAGGCAATTTGTGATCACAAAACCGGTTCGCGTCAATCGTCAAAGCGATAGCGATGCAACGCGGCCCCGTTTTTTCGCAGCCACGCGCGAGGGGGGCCATACGCCCCGTGGATCTGTTCGACCGCCTGCCAGAAATCGCGCGAATGGTTCATATGGGCCAGATGCGCGACCTCGTGCGCGGCGACATAGGACAGCACATCGGGCGGGGCCAGTATCAGCCGCCACGAATACATCAGCGCCCCAGCCGAGGAACACGAGCCCCAGCGCGACCGGGTATCGCGCAAAGTGATCCCGCGATATGGCTTGCCCAGAGCCGCCGCGTAGTGATCCGAGGCCGCGGCCAACCTGTCCCGCGCCAGCTCCTTCAGGAAACCTTGCAGGCGCGCCTGTACGCGCGTCTCTGGCCCCGGCACCAGCAACTGATCGGCTTGCATCACCACCCGACGCCCCGGCCCCGGCGCAATGACCCTTATTTTGCCGTCGACAGGCAGCGCGACACCATGCGCCACGCTGACCATGTCGGGCTGACCTGCGATATTGGCGCGAATCCAGTCGGCCTTCTCTTGGGCGAAATCCAGGGCCTGATCCTCGTGCACCCCGTTGGGCAAGGTCAACACAACACGACCGTCCAGCCCCGACACCCGCAACGAGATCCGACGCGCCCGCGCCGACCGTTTCAAATGAAGCGGAATTGGGGGGTTGCCGGGAAGGATGTGATGCCCCATATCGCCTCCTGTTCGCGAAATCCTGCAAAGGCAGTGAAAGCCTTTGACACACAGGCCCTGTTATGGCAGTTGGCGCGGATCGTCGACAAGACTAATGGAATAAAAGGGGATTACCCATGCCTAAGGAAGAATGGGGCACGAAGCGTGTTTGCCCGACCACCGGCAAGCGGTTCTATGACCTGAACAAAAACCCGATCATCAGCCCCTATAGCGGCGAGATCGTGGAAGTAGACACCAGCAAAAGCCGCATGATCGCTGCTGATGCCGAAGATGCCGCAACCAAGAAAATGCGCGAAGCAGAAACCAAACCGGACGGCGAAACGCTGGAAGATGACGTGGATGTCGAGCTGGATGACGATCTGCTGGATGACGACGAAGACGACAACGTCTCGTTGGACGAATTGGCGGATGTTCCCGCCGACGAAGACGAATCCTAAGACGTCACAAAAAACTTTCCAGGGGCGGAATTTTCCGCTTGATCCCGCCCCCGGCTTCCCATAGATAGCGGCGCACAGACCAAAACAGTCTGGAAGTTTGGGGCCTTAGCTCAGCTGGGAGAGCGCCTGATTTGCATTCAGGAGGTCAGGAGTTCGATCCTCCTAGGCTCCACCAAGCGCATTTGCTTGCAAAAGCGCGAAGTCCGGCAGGGTATTCGCACAGCGAATGTCCCGAGAGGACAAGGCCAGCCACACATTCAGGCCTTTCTATCACACGCTGGCACAATTCTAGTTCAGCTCCGCTGAACTTAATTGTGCGACGTGCGCGCCTTCGGCGCACACTGGGTCGGTAGCTCAGGTGGTNNATAAGATCAACAAACAAAGTTGGTCAAACTCACGGTCAGGCCGTCCTCATATCTCTTCAGTTTAAGTAATCACAGACCTGCCGGTCTGTTTGGGTCGGTAGCTCAGGTGGTTAGAGCGCACGCCTGATAAGCGTGAGGTCGGAGGTTCAAGTCCTCCTCGACCCACCATCAACTTGATTAGATCAGCAAGCAGTCATCAGACTGTTTGCTCGTCCAATCGGACGACGTGGACTTCTTCGGAAGTCCTCTGACATCGTAAAGAGAGATACAGTTACTTTAAGAGTAATCTTGAAGTAACAAACAACATTGTTTGATCATACCGAGTAAGGTGTTGATCTTCGTTGCTGCCCTTCTGGGCCGGTATTTGGCGGGCTGTTTCCTCGGTCTGTTGAGTATATCGCGACGAAAACGAACGTGTTGTCCAAGTCAAGTACACTAACCAGAGGTATGACGGTGTTTGCCCGCACGGCTGACACCTATCTGCATGCCTCGTTGTCCACTCTAAAGAGTGGGCGGGAAAAAGTATGCTTTTGACCAGAATAAGGATTGGCAGTTTCTTACCAGCTTCTGTCGATCGTGCATGCCTTCTGTCTTATGCAGTAACGTTGGTTGCGGATGTAAATAGTCCTCAAGTAGCGAAGCGGTAGGACATATAGGAAGTCTTGCTTTTTCTGGATCAAATCAAGCGCGAAAAGGGCGTTTGGTGGATGCCTTGGCAGTAAGAGGCGATGAAAGACGTGATACTCTGCGATAAGCCATG
>JBOEGN010000065.1:758-22844 GCA_050633445.1 Thalassovita sp. | reverse complement strand
CCGTTCTTATGCGGGCATTTGTCTTCCAGCGCAAAGACCCGATCATCGCTGGTGCGGAAGATGGCGATGGTCATGTCACCGTTTTTGACGCAGCGGGCCCCCTGGCGCGGGATGTCGGACAGCTCGCCGACCGAGACCCATTGTTGTGCTTGGATGTTCATTCTGCGGCCTCCAGTTTGATGTCTGCCATTGGGGCGAATTCATGGGCGTCCGTGCCGGCAACGCGTTCGGCCCACGGATCAACCTGAGAGAATTGCTGGCTATAGACGAAGCGTTCGTAATAGGCCTGACGCTGTTCCAGGTCGTCATAGATGACTTCCTTGATGTGGTCATAGCCCACGCGATCGGCCCATTTGTAGATGCGTTCCAGATAGAAGCCTTGTTCGCGGTACATCTGGGTCAGGGCGCAGATGGTTTCGATCACGTCCTGTTCAGTGGGGACGGTGCCCAGATCGCTGGTGCCTTGGATATGCAGACCCGCCGCGCCGCCATAGACGATCTGGTATCCGCTATCGACGCAGATCACGCCGATGTCTTTGCAGGTGGCCTCGGCGCAGTTGCGCGGGCAGCCGGTGACGGCCAGTTTCAGTTTCGCAGGCGTCCACGAGCCCCACAGGATTTTCTCTAGCTTGATGCCCAAGCCGGTCGAGTCCTGCGTGCCAAAGCGACACCAATCCGTGCCCACGCAGGTTTTCACTGTCCGCAGACCCTTGGCATAAGCCGCGCCCGAGATCATGCCCGCGTCGTTCAGATCCTTCCAGACGGGGACCAGATCCTCTTTCTTGACGCCCAGCAGGTCGATCCGCTGACCGCCGGTGACTTTGACCGAGGGGATATCGTATTTGTCGGCCACATCCGCGATGGCGCGCAGCTCGTCCGGGGTGGTCATGCCGCCGAACATACGCGGCACGACCGAGTAGGTGCCGTCTTTCTGGATATTCGCGTGGACGCGTTCATTGATGAAGCGCGACTGTTGGTCATCCACGTATTCGCCGGGCCAATCGGCCACCAGATAATAGTTCAGCGCGGGGCGGCATTTGGCGCAGCCCTCGGGCGTGGACCATTCCAGTTCCTGCATCACCTCGGGGATGGATTTCAGGTCCTTGGCCTTGATTAGACGGCGGACATCGGCATGAGTGTGGGTGGTGCAGGGGCACATGCCCTCGGCCTCGGGCAGGACGAAATCGTCGCCCAGAGCCAGCCCCATCACGCCCTCGACCAGACCGGTACAGGTCCCGCACGAGGCGCTGGCCTTGGTCACCGCGCGCACCTCGGCCAGGGTGGTCAGGCCCTTATCCTTGATCGCGGTCATGATCTGACCCTTGGAGATGCCATTGCAGCCGCAGATTTCTGCGTCATCGGGCAGGTTGGCCAAAGCGGCCAGCGGATCGGCAGCCGCGCCACCCTGATAGGCCTGTCCGAAGATCAGCGTTTCGCGCATTTCTTCGATCTCATCGCCGGATTTCAGCAGTTCGTTATACCAGGCGCCATCGGCAACCTCGCCATACAGAACGGCGCCGATCACCTTGTTGTCTTGCAGGATCACACGCTTATAGGTGCCACGCGTCGCGTCGCGTAGGACGATATCCTCGCGGTCAGGCCCTTCGGCGAAATCGCCGACCGAGTACAGATCACAGCCGGTGACCTTCAGCTTGGTTGGCGTCTCGGCGTGTTTGAATTCGGTATCGGCAGGGCCCGCCAGATGGGCCGCAGCGACGCGCGCCATTTGGTACAGCGGGGCGACCAGGCCGTAGACCATGCCGCCGACCTCGACACATTCGCCGACCGAGTAGATGTCGGCATCCGAGGTTTGCATGGTCGATGTGGTGACGATGCCGCGGTTGACCTCGAGGCCCGCATCGGCGGCCAGTTGCGTGCTGGGGCGGATGCCCACGGCCATCACAACCAACGAGGCGTCGATCACTGTGCCATCGGCCAGTTCCACGCCCTCGACCTTATCGGTGCCCAGAATTTGTTTGGTGTTGGCCTCGCAGCGCACCTCGATCCCGCGCGATTCCAGCTCGCGTTGCAGCAGGTATCCGGCGGCGGGGTCCAGCTGACGCTCCATCAACGTGGGCATCAGGTGGATGACTGTCACCTCCATGCCGCGCGCCTTCAGACCGGCGGCGGCTTCCAGCCCCAACAGACCGCCCCCGATGACAACGGCGCGCCCGCCCTTGTCCGAGGCATCCAGCATCCCGTCGACATCATCCAGATCGCGATAGGCCAGAACGCCCGGCAGATCCTTGCCGGGAACGGGGATGATAAAGGGGGACGAGCCCGTCGCGATCACCAGCTTATCATAGGGGGCAGTCACGCCGCCCTCGGAGGTGACGGTTTTGGCCGCTCGGTCGATCTGCGTGACCTTCTGGCCGCGATGCAAAGTGATGCCGTGATCGGCGTACCAGGCGTCATCATGGATGACGATATCGTCAAAGCTTTTCTCGCCCGACAGAACCGGGGACAGCATGATGCGGTCATAGTTCACGCGCGGTTCGGCGTTGAAAATGGTGACTTCGTATTGATCGGTCAGGTCGAAAAGATGCTCAAGCATCCGGCCGGGGGCCATACCATTGCCGATGATGACAAGACGTTGTTTGGACATTGTGGCGCTCCATCGTCACATGAGCCGTTTGGTGGCTCGTGGATATAGGTGATCGAAGTTGCAGCGCCATTGCCGCGAGGATCCGCACAGGGATCGAATAGGCAAGGCCACGCCATTGTGGCCTGTTGATTAGACTCAATGTTACTAGTTGGGATCGCATGAAATGCAAGACCTCACCGCTGCGGTGCAGCGAGATTTTGAGGGTTAAGTCGCGGGAATCTTCTGCAAATGCCGAAAAATTGGGCAAGTTGGGAACGCTTAGGCGAAATGAGTGCAGTCATCCGGCAAGTGATTCTGTTGGCGCGTTGGCGACGTCATTTGCCGCGTCCTGGTCGCGATTGAGGTATGGCGCCGGTGCAAAGATCGGTTAGCGTGATGGTAACAAGGGGTGAGCCATGACTGATACAGTGAAATACGGAACCGGAACGGATGCAGCATTTGAACTGTGCGTAAATGCTGGCGCTGATCGTGCCGCTCCTTGGACGGACGCGCAGGATGCGATCTTGAATGACGCGGCTTTGGGTGCTGCGCTGCAAACCATTCAGGGGTGGCCGGGATTTGCGAAAACACCGTTGATTGGGTTGCCTGCGCTGGCGGCTGATTTGGGTGTCAGCTCGATCAATTACAAAGACGAAGGTGGCCGGTTCGGGCTGGGCAGTTTCAAAGCGCTGGGCGGAGCCTATGCAGTCGCGCGGCTGTTGCAGGCGCAAATGACGAACGCGTTAGGCCGCACGGTCGGGATGGACGAGGTGACCTCGGTCGCGCATCCCGATTTTGCGGCGGGTATTACAGTGTGCTGCGCGACAGATGGCAATCATGGGCGCTCGGTCGCGTGGGGGGCGCAGACCTTTGGGGCGCGCTGTGTGATCTTTATCCACGAAGGCGTGTCCGAGGCCCGCAAAATCGCGATTGAGGCCTATGGCGCCGATGTGCGCCGGTGTGTCGGCAACTATGATGCCAGCGTCCGCGAGGCCCAGGAAACCGCGACGGCCGAGGGGTGGTTTGTGGTCTCGGATACCTCGTATCCCGGATATATGGATGTCCCGCGCGACGTGATGCAGGGATACGAGGTGATGGCCGCCGAAGCCTTTGATGCTCTGGACCAGCCGCCGACCCATATTTTCCTGCAAACCGGTGTTGGGGGCATGGCGGCTGCCGTCGCGGCCTTGGCCAAGCGCCGATGGGGCGACGCACGTCCGGTGATCGTTTTGTGTGACCCGGATCAATCTGCCTGTTGGCTCGAGACCTTTCGGGCGGGCGCACCGACGACTGTTGATGGTGATCTGGACACGTTGATGGCCGGCCTGGCCTGCGGAGAGATCTCGGCCCTGGCATGGGAGATATTAAAGGACCACTCGGATGCGGCCATCGCGGTGACGGATGCGGCTGCGGTTCAGGCCATGCGCGATCTGGCTGACGCGGAAAACGAAACGCCCATTGTAGCCGGAGAGTCCGCCGTTGCGGGGCTGGTGGGCCTGCGCGCGGCAATGTCCGTATCCAAGGCCGAGCAGGTGCTGAATCTGAATGCAGATGCGCGGGTTTTGCTGTTCGGGACCGAAGGCGACACGGATCCTGCGCTATATACCGAACTGGTTGGACGCAGCGGCGCGCAGGTTCGCGCGGCGGAATAGTTCCAATTCGTTGGAATCTGTCAGGAATTGCCGCTCAGGCGGGCTAGGCATATGGCACAGATTCTGCTAAGGCTGATGCCAATAAAAAAATAAATGGCAGGCAAACGGGCAATGAGAACGGGCTATTTGGGCACGTTCGTCATTTCTTGGTCGCAAACAGAACTAGACGGCTTGCGGGCCGCCCCTTTGACGCAATTGACCGTGGGAGCAGCATGGTCATGGCATGGGGACGCGCTGCGCGTAGATGGCCGCAATGATATTTTGCGACTGGAAAATGCGGACGGAGAAGAAAACCTTCGCCGAAGCGCGGCACGCATGGTGTCGCGACTGGTTGGCGTCGCGCTTTCGGATAAGCGTAAGCAAGAGCCGCAGGGCACGGGCTCGCCGCTGCGAGACCGATATTTTATCGTCACGGATGGTCGCCGATCCTATACGGTTACTTTGATCGACCCGGATACGGGCGGCGCCCCTTTGGCAATGTTCATGGGGGATGTGCCGCCGCAAAACCGCGATCTTTGGATTGTGCACGCCGCGCTGCGTCACGATGGCGGAGCCGAGGTTGCCGACAACCGGCGCGGGGTCATTTGCTTTACGCCTGGCACGCGGATCGACACGCCCTCGGGGGCACGTCTGGTGCAGGACCTGCGTGAAGGAGACATGGTTCAGACGCAGGACAGTGGCGCTCAGCAGATTGAATGGATCGGGCAACGCCGGATGACGGGCGCGCGGCTCTATGCGATGCCCTATTTGCGGCCTATCCGAGTGCGGGCAGGGGCCTTTGATCTGAACCGCCCAGAGCAAGAGCTGTTGGTGTCGCCGGATCATCGCATTCTACTGCGCGGAGATGCGGCGCGGGCCCTGTTCAATACCCCCGAAGTGCTGGTCGCCGCGCGTGATCTGGTAAACGGTCACACGGTTAATGTGGACATGGGGCTGCGCGAGGTGACCTATATTCATATCCTTCTGTCGCATCACCACGTGATCCGCGCGAACGGGCTGGAGACCGAAAGCTTTCACCCAGCCAGCGCGCATTTCGATGCCTTGGATGACAGCGACCGCCTGCGACTGGGCAAGGCTCGCCCCGACGTGATGGATGACCCGACAGAATACGGGGACTATGCGCGCAGGACACTGAACCGGTCCGAAGCCGCGATCCTTATGCACGAGGTTGCCTAAGGTCTATTGACTCCCCCAAACCCTCGTCTATAAGCGCGGCTTCATTGGTGTTGGTGGCCCCCGCAAGGGGATGCCTGTCATGTCGGCCAAATCCGGCAAGAGGACAACGCCCTTCGAAACCTAAACGAAGGAGATCAGCCGTGACTAAACGTACGTCTGCCAAGTATAAAATTGATCGCCGCATGGGCGAAAACATTTGGGGTCGCGCCAAATCCCCCGTCAACCGTCGTGAATATGGCCCCGGCCAGCACGGTCAGCGCCGCAAGGGCAAACTGTCCGACTTCGGTACTCAGCTGCGCGCCAAGCAGAAGCTGAAAGGCTACTACGGCGACCTGACCGAGAAACAGTTCCGCCGCATCTATGGCGAAGCCGAGCGTGTCAAAGGCGACACCGGTGAAAACCTGATCGGCCTGCTGGAGCGCCGCCTGGACGCCGTTGTCTACCGCGCCAAGTTCGTTCCCACCGTTTTCGCTGCTCGTCAGTTTGTGAACCACGGCCACGTCCTGGTGAACGGCAAGCGCGTGAACATCGCGTCCTACCGCGTCAAAGAAGGCGACGTCATCGAAGTTCGTGAGAAGTCCAAGCAACTGGCCGTTCTGCTGGAAGCTGTCGCTCTGCCCGAGCGTGACGTTCCCGACTACATCGACGCCGACCACTCGAAAATGACCGCCACCTTCGTGCGCGCGCCCGGCCTGTCCGACGTGCCGTACCCGGTGATGATGGAACCGAACCTGGTCGTGGAATTCTACGCGAAGAACTAATCTTCGCCGAACCCTACGAAATTCAGGAAAACCCGCCCGTTGTGGCGGGTTTTTCTTTGGGCGGCACCCGTGTCAGCGCAACAGACGTTGGAAAAACCCGCGGACACCACCAGCGGGCGGCGGCGCCATGCTAACCGTGCGGTCAGCCATAAAATCAACGGGGATGGTCAGCGTTCCCTGGTACCCCGACGTCGGGTCGCCCGTTGTGGCAATAGTCTGCTGCGCGATCTGGTCCGCAGTATTGTCGGCAAAGACATTGTCCGATGCCAGCGTGATCCGCCCAAGGTTCCGGGTTCCGTTGGAATAGCGCGCATCAGCGGCATAGACCTTGGCGGCGTCAGCCTGGCGAAAGGCCATTTGCGCCGTCAAAACCGAGGCTTCGCCGGACACCGCCGCCTCTGGCGAGGTGAAGATCTCGAAATGGATGTGCGGCCAGCGCCCGTCATAGCAGCCTGGGAAGATTGTGGTGAAACGGACCTTGCCGTTTGCATCCGCCACGCCGACGCCACGCAGGAAATTCGCCTCGGGCAGGTCGTACATCGAATAGTTGCCCGTCGTATCGCAATGCCAGACATAGATCGCGTGACCGGCCAGCGGTGTGCAGTCCTCAGCGTCGGTCAAGGTCAGTTCCAGATCCAGTGCCACGCCATCGACTTCACCAGTGAATGTGCCGAATGAGCTGCGCAAATCCTGTCGGATCACGCCTTCTTGGATCAGAGTGTTCACCGTCTGGCCACGTCGTGCGTTGCTGCCGTCACCGGGATAGGGCCCCGCTGTTTCCCACGGCAGCGCGATACATTGCGCCGCTGCCGCAGGCAGGCCGCTGAGCGATGCGACTCCGAGCCCGCCAAGGACCGTCAGAACCTTGCGCCGGCCGATCATCTTGGGCAGATCATGGGCGAACCCCAGGTCGTGATCATGGTTGTCGGTCATGTTGTCTCCTTTGGTGCGGGCGAGCCGCGCTTGTTTCACAGCAATATACGCGCCGGACGGGGCTTTCCGTCGTCACCCTATGAGGACTGTGTGAAATTCGCGCCAATTTGCCAACTTGCGTCCTCTGAATCTGTCGTCTAAATCCGCCGCGAACCGAAGGAGTTTCACAGGCATGGCCAAAAAACCAACGATCGAAAGAAAATTCGAACAGGGGCTGTTTGCCTCGCGCTGGCTGATGGCGCCGATGTATCTGGGGCTGGTGGTGTCTTTGGGGATGCTGACCATAGTTTTCTGCCGCGAGCTGGCCTATTACGCGCCGCAGGTTCTAAGCATGACCGCCGACAAAGCCATTCTGGTGGTGCTGACCCTGATCGACCTGTCGCTGGCCGCAAACCTGCTGCTGATCGTGCTGTTCTCTGGATATGAAAACTTCGTGTCCAAACTGGATATTGATGATGGTGGCGATCGGCCCAGCTGGATGGGGACCGTGGATTTTGGCGGGCTGAAGATGAAGCTGATCGCCTCGATCGTGGCGATCTCGGCGATCCATCTGCTGAAACAGTTCATGGAAATCGGTAAATCCGACGTACCTTTGGATCAGGACGCATTGTACTGGATGGTCGTGATCCATATGGTGTTCGTTGGCTCGGGGGTTCTGATGGCCGCAATGGACTGGCTGGGCGTGCAATCTAAAAGGCGCTAAGCAGGCGGGTCCTTCGCGTCACACAGGTCCCAAAACGTGGGATACGACCTTTCCTTGCTCGTGCGGGCTTTGTAAGGAAGGTCCGAAGGAGACACGAACATGACCAAGATCACGCCTCAACCCGGCATCATGGAAATCGCCCTGTATGTGGGCGGTGCCAGCCATGTCGACGGCGTGAAAGATGTCGTTAAGCTGAGCTCGAATGAAAACCCTTATGGGCCCAGCCCTGCGGCGGTGGAGGCGCTGCGCCGTGCCTCGTTCGAATTGCACCGCTATCCGTCCACCGATCACGCCCAATTGCGCACCGCGATTGGTGAGATTCACAAAGTGGACCCCGATAACGTCATCTGCGGGGTTGGCTCGGACGAGGTGTTGCAATTCATCGCGCAGAGCTTCTCTGGCCCCGGTGACGAGGTGATCTATACCGAGCACGGGTTCTCTATGTACCCGATCCTGGCCCATGCGGCCGGCGCGACCCCGGTGAAGGTCCCCGAGGCCGAGCGTGTAGTGGACGTTGATGCCATTCTGGCCGCCTGTACCGACAAAACCCGGATCGTGTTCATCGCCAACCCGGCCAACCCGACCAGCACAATGATTGATCTGGACGAATGCGCGCGGCTGGCCGATGGCCTGCCCGAGGGCGCCTTACTGGTGCTGGATGGCGCCTATGCCGAGTTCGTCGAGGGCTATGACGGCGGCGCCAAGCTGGTGGAAACCCGTGAAAACGTGATCATGACCCGGACGTTTTCCAAGATCTACGGGCTGGGCGGTTTGCGGATCGGCTGGGGCTATGCGCCGCGCGCGATCATCGACGTGCTGAACCGCGTGCGCCAGCCCTTTAATCTGTCCAACACCCAGCTGGCTGCGGCCGAGGCTGCGGTGCGTGACGCGGCCTATACCGAAAAATGCCGGACCGATAACGCGCGTTTGCGCGCCTGGCTGGCCGAGGCGCTCGAAACGCATGGTGTGCTTTCTGATCCGTCGGAAACCAACTTTATTCTGGCCCGTTTCAAGAACGAGACCGAGGCCAACGCGTGTGATGAATACCTGAAATCTCAGGGGCTTATCGTGCGTAAAACTGGTGGATATGGTCTGGCGAACTGCCTGCGGATCACCATCGGCGATGAACCGGCTTGCCGTCGGGTCGCGCATGCCATTGGGCAGTTTAAAGGGGGCGCACGATGAAAACTCCTTATAAACGGGTTGCGCTGATTGGGATGGGGCTGATCGCCTCGTCCATGTTCTGGGCGCTGAAACGCGCAGGTTTCGAGGGCGAGGTAACGGGGTTTGCCCGCTCGCAGGAAACCCGTGACACCGCGCGCCGGATTGGCCTGTGTGATCGGGTCTGTGACAGCGCGGTCGAGGCGGTGCAAGACGCCGATTTGGTGGTTCTATGCGTGCCCGTCGGTGCGATGGGCCAGGTGATGACGGATATCGCGCCGCATCTGAAACCGGGGGCGACCATTTCGGACGTTGGCTCGGTCAAGAAATCCGTGGTCGAGGCCGTGGGGCCTCATGTTCCCGAAGGCGTGCATTTCGTGCCCGCGCACCCGATGGCCGGGACCGAGCATTCCGGCCCCGAATCCGGTTTTGCGACCCTGTTTGACAACCGTTGGTGCCTGATCGTGCCCAACGGAGCGGACGAAAACGCGACGCAAGTGCTGGAAGATTTCTGGCATGATCTGGGCGCCAATTGCGAACGGATGGACATTCAGCACCACGATATTGTCTGCGCTGTCGTCAGCCATATCCCGCACCTGATCGCCTATACCATGGTGGGTGTCGCGGACGATCTGCACCGGGTGACGGACTCCGAGGTTATCAAATTCTCGGCCGCCGGTTTTCGGGATTTTACGCGGATCGCGGCGTCGGATCCTACGATGTGGCGCGATGTGTTCCTGACCAACAAAGAGGCGACGCTCGAGATTTTGGGTCGCTTCACCGAAGAGCTGTTCGCCCTGCAACGGGCCATTCGCACCGGCGACGGGGATCAGCTGCATGACTATTTTACGCGGACCCGCGCCATTCGGCGGGGCATTATCGAGGCCGGTCAAGATACCGAAGCCCCGGATTTTGGCCGCGTCCAGAATCCTGCATGACCCCCCGCCGCGCGCTGACCTGTATGGCCCTGATTTGGGCCTGTTTGGGATCGGCTGTGTTGGCGAACGCGCCCAGCGTGTCCCTGCGGCCTGTCGCTCGTGGAGAGGTCGATCCCACGGTGATTTTACCAATCTCCCCGGCGGTCGTCGGTGTCGATGAAACCGTCAAGGAAACGCGCGGTCTGACACGATCTTTGCGCCCCAAGGGCCGCCCCAAAGGGCTGGCCCGACGCGCGAAAAAGGCCACCAAGACGGCGCAGAAAACCTCGGGCAAGCGCAGCGCCATTTGTGGGTCACACGACATCATCGGAGAGCGCGTGGGCAAAGTGCCGGGCAAAATTTCCGGCTGTGGAATCAAGAATGCAGTGCGGGTTCGCTCAGTCTCGGGGGTCACCCTGTCGCAGTCTGCTTTGATTGATTGCGTGACCGCTAAGGCTTTGAAGTCATGGATTGATCGGGGGCTAAAGCCCGCTGTGGGGCGCTATGGCAGTGGGGTGAGCGAACTGAAGGTTTTCGCCAGCTACGCCTGCCGGACACGGAACAGCAAAAAGGGGGCCAAGATTTCCGAGCACGGCAAAGGGCACGCGATTGATATCGGTGTTGTAGAGCTTAAGGACGGCTCGGATATCTCAGTATTGCGGGATTGGAAATCAGGCAAAAAGGGTCGGATGCTGAGAAAGATGCACGAGACCGCCTGCGGCCCGTTCGGCACCGTTCTGGGCCCCGAGTCAGACAGGTTTCACCGTGACCATTTTCATTTCGATACGGCGCGGTATCGCAACGGCAATTATTGCCGCTGATCAGCGCAGAACCAGCGGCGGCACGGCGCCCACGGGGATTGGCCCGAAAAACGCAACGCCGCGCCGGATGTCCAGCGGCACGTCCAACGAATTCGGGTTTCCGGCCAGTTGTGACAGCAGCCCCAGGCCCTTTTCCATCTGATCGCCCAAGCCTTGCGGGATCTGCCCCGAGTTTACGGCCATCCGCAAGATATCGCGCCAGTTGCGCAGTTTGATGGTGAATTTGCCGGTCATGGCGCCCTTCGCATCCACGTCAGCCGCGCCAGCCAGCCAAATTTCCAGATCACCCCAGCGGGCCTCGACCAGGGTCAGGTCCAGACGGGTGGGCTGGGGGCGTTGGCGCTCGATCGCCTCCAGATCCCATGGCGCGTCAAAACCCACCGTGAACTGCGCCCGCAATGCTGAAAAGGTGCGGGGCAGGTTATCCGAGGCCCCAATCAAGCCGCGCACACTCATTGGGGGGGCAAAATCATCGGTTTCAACGGCGAAACGATAGGCGTTTGGCGTGTCCTCTTCGTGCTGAACTGCTGCCCGAAGCGAGGTCATCGTGGTGGCCTGTCCGTCGCGGGTTTGCAGGGTCAAAGTCTCGGCCACAAGGTTCGCGCGGGTCAGCGGCAGGCGCGTACCTGCATCTAGAACCACGCTGGCCTGCAACGAGTTACTGGTGATGTCAATTTTCTGCGTCGGTGTCGCCAGCAGCTGCTCATTCGGCCAAACAGCGATCACGTGATTGGGGCGATAGCTTAGCGCGAGCAATTGGAAAAACGGTGCTTCCCATGCCCAACCGGTCCGCGGATCGGCCAGTTGAAGGTCGCTAAACTGGGTATCGACCCGGTTGGGGAACCCGGTGACGCTGAGATCCGAATATTCGGCGATCCAACCTTGGGCGCGACGGTCCTCGAACCAGGTTTCTAAACCCGATTTCAAGCCGGTGGAGGCCGACAACCAAAACCCAGCCCAAATACAGGCCAGAACAATAACTGCGATCAACAAACGTTTCATAGCCTGGCCTCTTTTCAGTGCGCTCGCGGTGGTGTTTACAGGGGGGCGCAAGAAAGGACCAGTAACATGACGATGTGGGTTTTCGGCTACGGCTCTTTGCTGTGGAATCCGGGCTTTGAAGTGGCGGACAGTCAGCTGGCGCAATTGCCGGGCTATCACCGCAGTTTTTGCATGCGCTCGATCCACCATCGTGGGAGCGACGAAAATCCCGGTCTTGTTCTGGCACTGGATCGTGCCGAAAACGCAGTGTGCCACGGGCTGGCGCTGGCGGTTCATTCCCAGGACGAAAAACAAGTGCTGGCCGATCTGCGCGAGCGCGAGCTGGTCTCTTCGGCCTATCTGGAGGTCGAGCACGAGGTGCAATTGCGCGACGGGCGCAGCGTCACCGCGCTGACCTATGTGATTGATCCCGATCACGTGCAGTATTGTGGCGGCTTGCCGCTGGACGAACAGGCGCAAATCATTGCGCATGCGCATGGGGGGCGTGGCCCGAACTCGGAATACCTGTTCAATACTGCCGATCATTTGACCGAGTTGGGCATCCGTGATCACGAACTGGACTGGTTAACGGCACGAGTACGTGAGATCATTGCATAAATCCTTGGCTTGATTGCCGGTTAATCGTACAGTCGCGACAACTAAAACAGCGTCAGGAGCTGTCCGATATGGAGCAGCCAGACATCGAGGCCGAGCCGCAATTTTCGCAACCGTTCCGCCAGATCATGCTGATGATTCTGGTGCTGGGACTAACATCATTCGTGGTGTTTCTGGCCCTGCCCAGCATTTTGCCGGTGTTCGAAGCCAACCCCTATTTGAACGGCTTCATCATGTTCGTTTTCCTTGTGGGGGTGATCGCCTGTTTCTGGCAGGTGGCGCAGCTGTTCAATTCGGTTCGCTGGATCGAAAGTTTCGCGCAAGAGCATGAGGATATGTCGAGCCTGAACGCGCCGCGATTGCTGGCGCCTTTGGCCACGTTGCTACGGACCCGTGGGGCACGGATGCAGATTGGCGCGTCCTCGACACGCTCGATCCTGGATTCGGTTGCCACCCGCGTCGACGAGGCGCGAGAGATTACGCGATATATCGTCAACCTGCTGATTTTCCTAGGACTTTTGGGAACTTTCTATGGATTGGCCACGACCGTGCCTGCATTGGTCGACACAATTCGCGGGCTCGCCCCACAAGAGGGCGAAGCCGGGGTCGAGGTTTTTGGCCGCCTGATGAGCGGTCTGGACGCGCAATTATCTGGCATGGGCGTTGCCTTTGGCTCGTCGCTTTTGGGGCTGGCCGGGTCGTTGGTCGTTGGTCTGCTCGAGCTGTTCGCCGGACATGGACAGAACCGGTTTTATCGCGAGCTTGAGGAATGGTTGTCCACCATCACCCGCGTCGGATTTTCGACGGGCGAGGGAGAAGGCGCGGATGGCTCTCCGGTCGCAATCGTGCTGGATCACATGAGCCAGCAGATCGACTCTATGCGCGATATGTTCACCCAATCCGAGGCAAATCGTGCCCATCTGGACGCGAACCTGGCCAGTCTTGCGACCTCGATTGAACGGCTGACTGACCGCATGGCGGGCACGGCGCGCGCAAATGACGCAATGGTGAAAATGGCAGAATCCCAAGATCGCTTGATCGAGGTTTTGACCGAACAAGGCGCTGATGGCGTTGATCCCGAAAGCCGGATGCGTTTGCGCTCGATCGACGTTCAGCTGTTGCGTATTCTCGAAGAGATCAGCGCCGGCCGTCAGGAAACTATGGCAGAACTGCGCACTGACATCGCGGCACTGACCCAGGTTCTGCGCCGTCGTCAACAGAAACAACCGCAGCCCAACAGGCATCAGGAGGGCTGATCATGGCCCTGTCCCGGCGTACTGGCAACCGTTTCCAGGCCTCGATTTGGCCCGGTTTTGTGGATGCAATGACCGGTCTTTTGCTGGTTCTGATGTTCGTGCTGACCATCTTTATGGTGGTGCAATCCGTGCTGCGCGAGACCATCACCGGCCAGGAAAACCGGCTGGATGCGTTGTCGACAGAAATTGCAGCTTTGGCCGAAGCATTAGGGCTGGAGCGGGATCGCAGCGCTGAGCTGGGCTCGGAATTGGGCCAATTGAACGCAACGCTGGACGCGGAACGCGCGCAGTCGCAGCAACAGTTGGCATTGATTGCGTCGTTGACCTCAGAGCGCGATGCGCAGGCACGCCAGATCACGGATTTTGAAGCGCAAGTGGCTGTTTTGCTGTCACAACGCGATACCGCGCTAGACACAGTTGCCACGCTGGAATCGGAAAAAAACACGCTTCAGGATGAACGTTCAGCTCTGCAATTGGCGCTGGCTCAGGCGCGTGACGAGATAGACGCGGGGGCCGAGGCCGCGCGTTTGGCGGCGGCGCGCCGCGAGGCCCTTGAGGCGTTGATCGCGGATCTGAAGGCCGAGAACGCGGATGCGGATGTGCGCAATTCGACGCTTGCGACCCGGATCACCGACTTGGAAACGCAGCTTAGCGCGGAAGAGGCCACACGTCTGGCCGAAGCCGCTGCTGCCGAAGCGCTGCGCGAACGGTTGAAAAATGCAGATGCCGAACTGACCGCAATGACGTTGGCGTTGGAGGCGCAACGTAAGAACGCAGAGGACACGCTGACGATGCTGGCGGCCGCGCAGGCTGCGGGCGAAGATCTGACCGCTCAGCTGGCCGCGGCTTTGTTGGCGCAGGAACAGACGCAAGCGCAATTGTCCGAGGCAGAAGCGGGGAGCACCGCGACGCAAACCCGTCTGGAAAATTTGCAGGCCCAATTGGCGGCGGCGCTGGCTGATGCGGATGCAAGCCAAATCCAACTGGATGCGTTGCAACTGAAACTGTCCGAGGCCGAAGCGCAGCTTGCGGTCCAGGCTGGCACCGCCGAAGCCACCCAATCAGATCTGGAAACCCGTCTGGCCGAGGCTTTGGCCGCCAAGATCACGCTGGAGGCGGACTTGAACGCCGCGCGTGAGGACAATGCAGAGCTGCGCGCGAACATGGCCGACACGCAGAACACGCTGGAGCGTGCTTTGGCTGAAAAATTGGCCGCGCAGCAAGACGCTCGTGCGCGTTTGTCCGAGGCCGAGCGGCAGGCGGCGTTGCTGGCGGCGGCGGAAAAAGCGCTGTCGAATGAAAAGGACATTTCGACCGAAGCGCAGCGCGCTCAGGCTTTGTTAAACCAACAAGTCGCTGCCTTGCGCAATCAGCTTGGCAGTTTGCAGGCCCTTCTGGATGATTATGAACATCGGGACGCCGTCGCACGGGTTCAGCTGGAAACGCTGGGCTCTGACCTGAACGCGGCCTTGGCCCGCGCCGCAGCAGAGGAACGCAAACGACGGCAGCTGGAAGAGGCCGAGCGCATTCGCTTGGAGGCTGAGAAAAAGGCGCTGGAAGCCGAGAAGCAGGATCTGGAGAAATACCGCAGCGACTTCTTTGGTCGGTTGCGTGAAGTGCTGGGCGCGCAAGAAGGGATCCGCATTGTCGGCGACCGGTTCGTGTTTTCGTCCGAAGTTCTGTTCCAACCGGGCAGCGCTGATCTGTCTCGTGAGGGGCAATCTGAGATTGCCAAGATCGCCCGTATTCTGCGCGGCATTTCCAATGATATCCCGCCCGAGATTGATTGGGTGATCCGGGTCGATGGGCACACCGACAACGTTCCGTTGTCCGGCGCCGGTGAATACGCTGATAACTGGGAACTAAGTCAGGCCCGCGCATTGTCTGTAGTGCGCTATATGGTCAATTTCCTGGCCCTGCCGCCTGATCGGTTGAGCGCAAATGGGTTCGGTCAATATCAACCAGTCAACCCGGCGGATACGGCCCAAGCGAGGGCGCAAAACCGAAGGATCGAATTGAAGCTGACCGAGAAGTGATTATTCCACAAAAACAAGCGTTTGGTGGTGATCCACCTCTTGCCCGTTTCGGATCAACCGGATGTCACCAAGGTATTTCCCGCTGGGAAATCCGCCACGCGGGCGCCGTTTCCCGACAGCCCTGAAATATTGGGCTTGGGTCTTTTCCAGAGGGACATTTTTGCTTAGCAAAACACCGGATGGGCCAGAGATCGTCAGTTGGACAACATCGTCGGGTTGCGACCCGAATGCATAGACCCACAGGACCAGAGCTTCGTCCATTTGTTTCAGTGGCTTGGGCACGGGGCCGTCTTTGACTTGCGCAAAGCTGGGGATGCCTGTGCTAAAACCCGCATTCAGGACGCCAGTGGGGGTATATTCGGGCGTGGTTGCCCACAGAGTTTCATCTGCCTCGCCACAGATTTCTGTAGTGTTGGGGGCGAATGGGTCGATCACCTTGCCGTTTTTGCGGACAGACAGGTGAACATGGGGAAATTGGGTTTTTCCCGACAGACCGATTTGCCCCAGAACCTCGCCCGCCGCGACCGTGTCGCCAGACCGTACGCGCACGGAACCACGTTTGAGGTGACAATACTGCGTCTGCCAGCCGTCACCGTGTTTAATCACCACTCCGTTGCCGCATTCGCGGCCCTCGATTTCGGGGGCGGTTTCTTTGGTATAGCCGGTATCAGCCATCCCATCGCGCACGCCGCTGACTATGCCGGGGGCCGCTGCCAAGACTTCGACGCCCGCGCGCATGACGGATATCGAAGGTAGGCCGAAATCAGTGCCTTTGTGCCCGTCATAGCTGAGCGGACCACAGGCAAAATCTTGCGCGCTGGGGCCAGGATCGCGGTCCACAAATTGCTGGATAAAGCAGGTTTGCCCCAGATCGCAGTCAACGGGTTGGCGCAAAAGCAACTCCCCCGCGATGGTGGGCATCGCGAGGGAGCAGAATACGGCAATTGTGGCCGCAAGACGCATTAGTCGGCGGTCAGCAGCGGAGGCTTGTCCCCAGACAGGCGTTTTTGCACTGGGCCATCGATTCGCAGAGCGATCTCTCCGTCCTTCACGCCTACTTTCACCACGCCGCCCTTGGCCAATTTGCCGAACAGCAATTCTTCGGCCAGTGGTTTCTTGATGTTTTCCTGGATCACACGGCCCAGCGGTCTGGCGCCCATTTTCGAATCGTAGCCCTTGTCCGCCAACCATTCGGCTGCGGGGCGGGTCAGTTCGATATGAACGTTGCGATCCAGTAGCTGCGCCTCCAGTTGCAGAACGAACTTTTCGACCACTTGCAAGATCACCTCTTTCGGCAGCGGTTGGAAGCTGATCACCGCATCCAGTCGGTTGCGGAATTCGGGGGTGAACGTGCGTTCGATGGCGGCTGTATCTTCCCCCTCGCGACGGTCGCGACCAAAGCCAATGGCGGATTTAGCCTGCTCCATTGCGCCCGCGTTCGAGGTCATAATCAGCACCACATTGCGGAAATCGACCGTCCGGCCATTGTGGTCGGTCAGGCTGCCGTGATCCATCACCTGCAACAGAATGTTATAGACGTCCGGGTGCGCCTTTTCCATTTCGTCCAGCAGCAACACGCAATGCGGATGCTGGTCAACGCCATCGGTCAGCAAGCCGCCCTGATCAAACCCGACATAGCCCGGAGGCGCGCCAATCAACCGTGAAACGGCGTGCTTCTCCATATACTCGGACATGTCAAAGCGCAGCAGTTCGACGCCCAGCGTGTCGGCCAACTGCTTGGCGACCTCGGTTTTGCCGACGCCCGTGGGGCCTGCAAACAGGTAGTTGCCGATGGGTTTTTCCGGTTCGCGCAGACCTGCGCGGGCCAGTTTGATCGCGCTGGATAGGGCCTCGATCGCGTTGTCCTGGCCAAAGACCACGCGTTTAAGCGATTTCTCCAGATCCTTCAGGACTTCGGCATCGTCTTTGCTGACGTTTTTCGGCGGAATACGCGCGATTTTGGCCACCACGGCCTCAATCTCTTTGGCGCCGATGGTTTTGCGACGTTTGGATTCAGCGACCAGATGTTGGGCGGCACCTGCTTCGTCAATGACATCAATCGCCTTGTCCGGCAGCTTGCGGTCATTGATATACCGCGCCGCCAGTTCCACGGCGGTTTTGATCGCGTCAGCGGTATAGCGGACACCGTGATGTTCCTCGAAATAGGGCTTCAGACCCTTGAGGATTTTCACCGAATCTTCGACCGAGGGTTCTGCCACGTCGATTTTCTGGAATCGACGGCTAAGCGCGCGGTCCTTTTCGAAATGCTGGCGGAACTCCTTGTAGGTGGTCGATCCCATGCAGCGCAGTTTTCCACCCTGAAGGGCGGGTTTCAGCAGGTTCGAGGCATCCATCGCCCCACCTGACGTTGCGCCTGCGCCAATCACTGTGTGAATCTCGTCGATAAACAAAACCGCGTCGGGGTGGTCTTCCAGCTCGGTGACGACGGCTTTCAACCGCTCCTCGAAATCACCGCGATAGCGGGTGCCGGCCAGCAGCGCGCCCATATCCAGGGAATAGATCGTGGTTTTCGACAGCACCTCGGGGGTCTCGCCCTGCACGATCTTGCGGGCCAAGCCTTCGGCAATTGCTGTTTTGCCTACGCCGGGATCGCCCACCAAAAGGGGGTTGTTCTTGCGGCGGCGGCACAGAACCTGGATGCAACGTTCGACTTCGGAATCGCGGCCGATCAAAGGATCAACGTCGCCTTTGTCGGCTTTGACGTTCAAATCCACGCAGTATTTCCCCAGCGCGGATTCCTTTTGGTCGACGGTATCCTGGCCACCAGGGGGCGTGCTGTGGCCCTCTTCCTCTTCGGTGGCGCCAGAGATCGGGCGCGATTCCCCAAAGGCAGGGTTTTTGGCCACGCCATGAGCGATGAAATTCACCGCATCATACCGGGTCATGTCCTGTTCTTGTAGGAAATAGGCCGCATTGGATTCGCGTTCGGCAAAGATTGCCACCAGCACATTCGCGCCAGTCACTTCGGTCCGGCCAGAGGATTGCACATGGATCGCGGCGCGTTGAATAACGCGCTGGAACGCGGCAGTCGGCACAGCCTCGGAGCCATCAATGTCGGTCACGAGGTTCGAAAGATCCTCGTCAATGAATTCAACCAGCGTGGTACGCAAATCTTCGGTATCGACCGAGCAGGCCTGTAAGACGCGCAGGGCGTCCGGCTCCTCGATCAAGGCCAGCAAAAGGTGCTCCAGCGTTGCAAATTCGTGTTTCCGGGCATTGGCCAGCGCCAGTGCCGCGTGAATCGCCTGTTCAAGTGTGTTCGAGAATGAAGGCAACTGAGTGCTCCTTCCTGATCTGGGTCGGTCTACGGGGTCGCGGAACCAACCATGGCCTCATAAGTTTAAAGTTTGGTCGATAACTGCCGGGCTTCAAGTCTTTTCTGTCTTTTTTATTTCACAAAACGCGGCGCTGCCGGTTGGCTAAGCGTGATTTGCGTTAGAAATTGTCCTTGCGCTTGCGGACTTCGGCAAAGACCTGAGCAGGGTCTGCACCGACCATACCGACCGCTTTTTGAACGCCGGGCGTGTGCCCGCGCAGGAAAGGGTTCGTCGCCAGCTCCTGTGCCAGCGTCGACGGTACGGTGGGCTGACCTGCCTCGCGGGCGGCAGCGATCGCCTGTACCCGAGAGATAAGCTGCGGATTGTCCGGGTCAACGGTCAGCGCGAATTTCCCGTTGCTTTGCGTGTATTCATGGCCCGAACAAACGGTGGTTTCGGGGTCCAGCGCGGCCATTTTTGACAGGCTTTCGAACATCTGGTCAGGCGTGCCTTCGAACAGGCGACCACAGCCCAACGCCATCAGACTGTCGGCGGTGAACAGCAGCTTGCTTTCGGGCATATGAAAGGCGATGTGGCCAATCGTGTGCCCCGAGACATCCATCACATGCACGGTTTCACCGCCAAACGGAAAGCTATCGCCCTCGGACAATTCCTGATCCAGCGGCGGCAGGCGTTGAGCGTCCGCCGCCGCCCCAAAAACCGCAGCGGGGTGATCTTTGGCCAGATCCGGCAATCCGTCGATATGATCCCAGTGGTGATGCGTTAGAAAAACATGCGACAGGGTCCAGCCGCGGCTGTCCAATGCTGCCTTGATGGGGGCTGCTTCGGGAACGTCCACAACCGCAGTTTCGCCCGTTTCGTCATCATGGATTAGAAAAGAGTAGTTATCCGACAGGCACGGGATTGTCACAAGCTCGACAGGCATGGTGTTTCCTTCTGTGATCGCTATGTTTGTTCCAGAGTACAGATCACAGGGCTGGCCGCAATGCATCTTGATGTACAGGACCTGCGCAATTTCTATTATCGCTCCATGTTGGGGCGCGCGGCGCAAAAGGCCGTGCGCAACCAGCTGTTGCAGATGTGGCCCGAAGCAACTGGCCAGACCGTGGTCGGATTTGGTTTCGCCGCGCCCTTGCTGCGCCCCTATTTGTCCGAGGCACGCCGGGTCACGGGGTTAATGCCTGGCCCGCAGGGCGTGATGCCCTGGCCCGCTGGAATGCCCAATCTGTCGGTTCTGTGCGAAGAAACTCAATGGCCGATCGAAACAGGGCATGTGGACAGGCTGATCGTGATGCATGGGCTGGAGACAAGCGAACAACCCACGGCTTTGCTGGACGAATGCTGGCGGGTGTTGGGGCCGGGGGGCAAGGCGATGTTCATCGTGCCCAACCGTGCGGGGCTGTGGTCTCGGAGCGATAAGACCCCGTTTGGCTTTGGTCGGCCCTATACGTTGGGGCAATTGGAAACGCAGCTGAAGCTGCACCACTTTATGCCCGAACGCCATGCCTCGACCCTGTATCAGCCCCCGTCGCCGCGCAGATTCTGGCGCAAAACCGGCGAGCTGTGGGAGAAGATGGGCGCGTCACTGTCGGTTGTGGTGTCCGGCGGTGTGATCATGGTCGAAGCGTCCAAACGCGTGCACGCGCCGGTGGGGCCAGGCCTGAAAGAGGCCGTGCGGCGCCCGCTGACCGTGTTGAACCCCAGCCCGGCAACCGAGCCCGCATAGCCAGAACCGTGCCGCCGGAAGGTCGCACAAACGCCACCGAATCCCGTCTGTCGGTGGCTGCTCAACACGTCAAAATGCGCCAAAACCCGGCGATTTCCGTCACGTCATTAAGGGTTCTGCACCTTGATAGCGATAACGGTTCGGGTACCCTTTGCATCGAATTGCCCCAAATCAACGGTCTGACCGGAAAAAAAGCGTCTAAAAAACCGGCGCAAACCGTCGCACTTTAGGTAAGTAGCTGAAATATAAGGGTATTCAATTGTATACTGCGTTCTTCTGGCAGCTTGCTAGGTGAGGAATGCTCTGCTACACCCACGCCGATTTTGATACTTTGACGCAAATCAAAGGTCCAAACGTCCTCGACCCGGAATCCAGGATATTTCGGACGGGGCCTTAATAGTCGGAAGGGTGGACGTGTCCGAACCAGCTTCGATTTCCTCTGGCATTGCCTCGCGCTATGCCACCGCAATTTTTGAGATTTCGAAAGAGAGCAATTCTCTGGAGATTCTTGAATCAAATGTTACCGATCTTGCCGCAGCCTTGGGCGCTAGCGATGATCTGAACGCAGTGATCGCTTCGCCGGTCGTGTCGCGCGATGATCAAGCCAAAGCCATCGCCGCAGTTGCTGACAAGATGAGCCTGGCCGAGGTCATGAAAAATGGCCTGGCCGTGATGGCAGATAAACGTCGCCTGTTCGTGCTGCCCGCACTGCTGAGCGAACTGTCCGCGCTGATCGCCGACGAAAAAGGCGAAGTGACCGCCGAAGTCGCAAGCGCGAAAGCGCTGACCAAGGCGCAATCGGAAAAATTGGCCAAGACCCTGGCCGCACGCGTCGGCAAAGACGTAAAGATCAATGCGACCGTTGATGAGGATCTCATCGGTGGTCTCGTCGTTAAAGTGGGCTCGAAGATGATCGACANNATTTCTGCGATCCTGAAGGACCAGATCAAAAACTTCGGTCAAGAAGCCGAAGTGGCCGAGGTTGGCCGCGTGCTCTCCGTCGGTGACGGTATTGCCCGTGTGTATGGCCTGGACAACGTGCAGGCCGGTGAAATGGTCGAGTTCCCGGGCGGCATCATGGGCATGGCGCTGAACCTTGAAGCAGACAACGTCGGTGTTGTTATCTTCGGTTCGGACCGTGACATTAAAGAAGGCGACACCGTCAAGCGTACCAACTCGATCGTGGACGTTCCGGTTGGCGAAGGTCTGCTGGGTCGCGTTGTTGACGGCCTGGGCAACCCCCTGGACGGCAAAGGCCCCATCACCAATGTCGAGCGCGGCGTTGCTGATGTGAAAGCCCCCGGCATTATCCCCCGTAAATCGGTGCACGAGCCGATGGCAACCGGCCTGAAATCGGTTGACGCGATGATCCCGATTGGCCGTGGCCAGCGTGAGCTGATCATTGGTGACCGTCAGACCGGTAAAACTGCCGTTGCTCTGGATGCGATCCTGAACCAGAAATCCT
>JBOEGN010000065.1:396-729 GCA_050633445.1 Thalassovita sp. | reverse complement strand
ACCAGAAATCCTACAACGAAGCCGCCGGTGACGACGAAAGCAAGAAACTGTACTGCGTCTATGTCGCGGTTGGTCAGAAGCGTTCGACCGTTGCTCAGCTGGTGAAAAAGCTGGAAGAAACCGGCGCGATGGAATACTCGATCGTGGTTGCCGCAACCGCGTCCGATCCCGCACCGCTGCAGTTCCTGGCACCCTACGCCGCGACCGCAATGGCTGAATATTTCCGTGACAACGGCCGCCACGGTCTGATCGTCTATGATGATCTGTCCAAACAGGCTGTGGCCTATCGCCAGATGTCGCTGCTGCTGCGTCGTCCGCCCGGACGTGAAGCCT
>JBOEGN010000065.1:0-314 GCA_050633445.1 Thalassovita sp. | reverse complement strand
GTCCGGTGAAACTGTCGCTGGCTCAGTACCGCGAGATGGCAGCATTCGCTCAGTTCGGTTCCGACCTGGACGCCGCCACCCAGCAGCTGCTGGCCCGTGGTGCCCGCCTGACCGAGCTGATGAAACAACCGCAGTACTCGCCTCTGACCAACGCCGAAATCGTCTGCATGATCTTTGCAGGTGTGAACGGTTACCTGGACAAGGTCGAAGTCAGCGATGTTGGCCGCTACGAAGCGGGTATGCTGGGTCACCTGCGTGGCAAGCATGCCGAGCTGCTGGAGTGGATCACCACTGAAGATCCTAAGATCAAAGGC
>JBOEGN010000064.1:0-50772 GCA_050633445.1 Thalassovita sp. | reverse complement strand
GCTGCACGATCATGCCGGGGCAATGCGCCTCGATCCCTTGTTTCAGCGCTGCAAACCGATCCGGGTCCGAGGTCGGAAGCCCCTGATCGTCGCGCACGTGGCAATGGGCGATGGTCGCCCCGGCCTCGAATGCGGCATGGGTGCTTTCGATCTGTTCGCTGATGGTGATTGGCACGGCCGGATTGTCGGCCTTGGTCGGGACCGAGCCGGTTATGGCCACGCAGATGATCGCAGGGGTAGTCATGCCATTTTCTCCAACGCTTCTACAAAGAAGGGGCGGAACCCGCCGGGGTGCTCGCTCATGGGAAAGTGGCCCAACTCGTCCATCACGGCAAGGGATGCGCCGGGAATGGCATCAGCGGTGCGTTTTGCGTCCTCGGGGGTGCAGGTCAGATCATAGGCGCCAACGATCATGTGCACTGGCGTTTTGGCGGTGTCGATCTGCGGCAGGCGCGGGATCAGGCTGTCATCGCGGGTGTAAAAACTCAGATCCCCGCGGAACACGCCCGGCCCGGATTGCATGAACATCCACAAGGTCGCCCAGCGATCCGCCTCGGGTGCGAAAGGAGAGATATTGGCCGACACCAGCGCCGCGCCCATCTCGCCGCCATGGGCATCGGGGCGGTGGAACCAGTCGATATCGTACCACGCGGGCTGGAAATCCGACGCCTCGATCGCGATGAACCCCGAGAATTTTTCGGGATGCAGCGCCGCCAGTTGCAGCGCGATCCGGCCCCCCATGGAACAGCCCGCAAGGATTGGGCGGTCCAGCCCCAGCCCGTCAATCACCGCCAGAACCGTGTCAATATAGGCCTGAGTGGTCAGCATGTACTCTTCGGTCTGGAACCCCTCGGGCGGCAGGGATTTCGAATGCCACGGCATGTCAAAGGCGATCATGCGGTGGTTTGCCGTGACCTCGGCGTCGTTCATCAGGTGGCGCCATTGGCCGGTATGGGCCCCGGCGGTGTGCAGGCACAGAACAGGGCGGCCCTGACCGGCCTCTTCGAAATAAATGCGATGCGCGCGGCCGCCGATTTCGGTGTTCAGATAGCGGCCTGTGATGACTTCGATGCTCATGTGCGATCCTCCCGCGGCAGGGCCAGCACTTCTTTGTAAAAGCGCAGGTTTTTCACCAGGGCCAGAATGTCCCCTGCGATCTTGGCGCGGCCCAGTTTGACCAGGCCAAAGATGTCATGAAATCCAGGCTCGGGGATCGGTTGCCAGAACCGCTGGATCGCATCCATGTCGGTCTCGATCGAGAAACGATAGGGGATTTTCTTGGAGGGACCGGGTTGGATATCCTCGAGCTGGCCGCGATGGAACACCAAATAGTGTTCCTGATCGTCGATCCGCAGCAGCACCGTGTCCGACACCAGCCTCCCCAGACGGGCCAGATGGGGTTTTGCGTCAATGCGGGCGGGCAGCCCCTGTATTTCCTGAATCATGTCGCCTCCGGATCCGAGTTGAGCGTAACATGGAAACCAGCCCGCCTGGCGGCAATGACGCATCGGGTATCGTGCGATACCTGGCTTCTCGGAATGGGTATTGAGCGATACCCTTGGGGACATTGGTGTGACACGCTGCATTGGCGATGCTGGGCGCAGTTTAGAATTGCGCCACGTGGGAGGATACCGAAATGGCAAAAGTAACACTGGACAACATCACCGAAGTGGTGACGGCGTCGCTGGGTCAATATGGCGACGTCGACGCGCGTCAGCGCGAAATCATGACCTCGTTGATCAAGCACCTGCATGGGTTTTGCAAGGATGTGAAACTGCAACATAGTGAATTCCTGCAAGCCTGTGATTATCTGGCGCGCGCCGGGCAGACCTGTGATGACAAGCGTCAGGAATTTATCCTGTTGGGCGACATTCTGGGGGTCGAAGTTCTGGTGGACATGCTGTCCAATCCTGTCAGCGGCACTGAAAGCGAGTCCACCGTTCTGGGCCCGTTCTATCGTGAAAACCCGCCGGTTCTGCCCAAGGGCGCCTCGACCGTGCAAAAGGATTTCGAGGGTCAAGAGACCGTCTATTTCGAGGGCACAATCCGTGACGCAAGCGGTGCCCCTGTGGCCGGTGTGATCATGGACGTGTGGGAGGACGCGCCCAATGGTCTGTATGAAAACCACGATCCCGATCAGCCCGATTTCAACCTGCGTGGCCGGTTTGAAACCGACGAAAACGGTCATTATGCCTTCCGCGCGGTGCGCCCGGTGCCCTATCCGATCCCGGACAATGAAACCGCGGGCGAGTTGCTGCGCTATATGGGGCACCACCCCAACCGCCCCGGCCACATGCATTTCATCCTGTCCAAAGACGGCTATCGCCCTCTGATCAGCCAGATTTACGACAGTTCCTCGGACTGGTTGGACAATGACAGCGTGTTCGCGGTCAAGGACAGCCTGGTCGGCGAATTCCGTAAGGCCGGTGATGATCTGGACACTGATTTGCACGTCCAGTTCGACTTTGTCCTCAAGGCCGAAGAGACCCAGATCGCGGCTGAATAAATCCCCCGTTTCGCGCGATCAGAAAGCCCTCGGTTTCGGGGGCTTTCTTTTCGTTTGCAGGGGCCTAAGATACCGGCAGAGGAGACCGGCAGTGAATTTCAAACAGCTGACCTATTTCATCGCCGTGGCCGAGGAACTGCATTTCGGTCGCGCTGCGGAGCGTCTGGGCATGGCGCAGCCGCCCTTATCGCGACAGATCCGTCAGATCGAAGAAGAGCTGGACGCGGTGCTGTTCAACCGAGGCCGTCGCGCCGTCAGTCTGACCCAGGCCGGTGAACGCCTGCTGGAACGCGGCAGTGCGCTGATCCGCGACATGGAGGACATGAAGCTCGAGGTGAAACGCTTGGGGCAGGGGGCCGAAGGCCGATTGCGCATTGGGTTCGTCGGCTCGTCCACCTTTGGAATTCTGCCGACGATCATCAAGTCCTTTCGCGCCAATTTTCCCGAGGTGAACCTGTCCCTGGCGCCGATGAATAACGCGCAGCTGAACCGCAGCCTGATCGGGCGCGAGATCGACATCGCCTTTGCCCGACCCGCCTTGCAGGACGCTGAATTCCGTACGCTCGAGCTGGGGGACGAGCCGCTGATCGCCGCCACGCCGGACACGGTGGTGACACAGAAATCCGGTCGGATTTCGATTGACGAGCTGCGGGACCAGAGCTTTATCCTGTATCCCGAATTCCCGCGCCCCTCTTATGCCGATCTGGTGCTGGAGCGTTGCGAGGCCCATGGGCTGAAGGTGCGCAAACGGTTGTTCACTATGGATTTGCAAACCGCGCTAAGCCTTGTGTCCATTGGCGAGGGCGTGTGTATCGTGCCGCAATCCGTCAGCTCGGCCGCGCGCAACGGCGTGCGGTTCAACCAGATTGACCCCGAATTTGGCCGCACTTCGTTGGCGCTGAACTACCGTCTGGATGAACAGGGGCCGCATGTGCAGTCGTTCCTATCCATCGCCCGCAGTGTGGCGCGTAAATCGTTTTAGGGGGTCGCGACGGACCGCAGCGGCGCGCGATCACGGCTGTATTCCGCGATGACATGTTCGTTCAGCGCGACGCCCAGACCGACGCCTTTTGGGACGTGGACGTAGAAGTCAGCATAGCGGATCGGGGTCTTTAGAATGTCATTTTGCATCAGCAGCGGGCCGAACAGCTCGCACCCCCATTCCAGCGTGGGAATAGTCGCAAAAACCTGAAGCGACGCCGCCGTGCCGACACCGGCCTCCAGCATCGTGCCACCGTACAGGCCAATGCCCGCCGCCCGGCCAATGGCCGCAACGGTCGCCCCGGCCTTTAGCCCGCCTGATTGCGCGATTTTCACCGCGAACACATCCGCGGAACGGTTGGCCGCGACCAGCATCGCGTCTTCGGGGCCTTGCAGCGCCTCGTCGGCCATCACGGCGATTTCGTAGCCATCCGTCAGCGCCCTCAGCTGGTCCGTGTGACGCGCCGAAATCGGCTGTTCCACCAAGTCCACGCCGATCTCTTGTAATCCACGCAGACCCCAGCGGGCTTGTTCGACCGACCACGCCTGGTTCACATCCACCCGGATCGAGGCCCGGTCCCCCACAGCCGCGCTGATCGCAGCGACATGGGCGATATCGTCCTTGACCGGGCGTTTGCCGATCTTCAGCTTGAAAATGTTGTGCCGCCGGTCATCCAGCATCTGCTGCGCCTCGGCAATGTCGGTTTCTGACACGCCCGAGGCCAGCGTCCACGCCACCGGCATTCTGTCCATGACCGCCCCGCCGAACAGCTGCGACACGGGCACGTTCAGGCGCTTTCCCAGCCCATCCCATAGCGCGGTTTCAACGGCGCATCGGGCGATGGGATTGCCTTGCACCATCTTGTTTACAAGGGCGATCGCGCTGTTGATCTGATCGCCCTCGATCCCCTGCAACGCGGGGGCAATATAGGTGTCGATGGCGGATTTGATGCTCTCGGGGCTTTCGGACCCATAGCTCATGCCACCGATCGACGTGCCTTCGCCCAGCCCCACCGATCCGTCCGAAAACCGCACGCGCACCAGCACGATGGATTGCACCCGCATCGTCGTCATAGACAGGACATGCCCCCGGATGGTGGGCAGGTCGATGATAGAGGTTTCGATTTGGTCGATCTTGGGCAAGGGACTGTTCCCGAACAATTTGAAAGGTAATGAATTTTCGCCTTTCGCGCCGAAACTGTCCAATACCCGCCGGGTGTCGTTTGATACCTGCTGCTGGGTCAGGTCCCGCCGCGCCGGTCAAACCGGGAGATCGCGACTGCGCTTGATCTCTCGTAGAACCACGTTGGTCTGGGCGCTTTCAACAGCCGGCAGGCGGAACAGAAAATCCTCGAGAAAGGTATTATACGCCCCGATATCCCGGCACAAAACCCGCAGGATATAGTCGGATTGGCCGGTTGTGGCATAGCACTCCTGCACCTCGGGGCGGGTTTCCACAGCGCGGATGAATTGGCCTAGATGATCGGGGTTGTGACGGGTCAGATGGACCTGCACCAGCGCCTGAAAATGCAGCCCGACAACTGGCGCGGACACGACCGCGCGATAGCCTTCGATCGCGCCGGCCTCCTCTAACGCGCGCACTTTGCGCCAGAGCGCGGACTGAGACATGCCGACCTTTTCGGCCAGATCGCTGTTTGAAATACGGCTGTCCGCTTGCAGCAGCTTGAGGATTTGCCGGTCGCGATGATCTAACTGCATGATGGGTGAAGAATCCGAAAATGGGTAATTAAGTGGATAAGATAGTCAAAATGTTGTTCCTTGTCGCCTAAAATAGACCGAAAAATCCAATCAATCAGGCTCAAAATTGTGAAAACGCAATGGAGCCACGCATGACCGACCAGTCTCATCAGATCGAACGCTATCGGTTGGAGGACAGATATGACCGAACCTCGGGGCGGGTTTTTCTGACGGGGACGCAAGCCTTGGTGCGGATTATGCTGGATCAGGCGCGTCGCGATCGAGCGGCGGGGCTGAACACGGCGGGGTTCATTTCGGGCTATCGCGGCTCCCCGCTTGGTGCGCTGGATCTGGAGCTGTGGCGCGCTCAAAAGGCCACGCAAGCGGCGAAAATCACCTTTATGCCCGCAGTAAACGAAGACCTGGGCGCCACCGCGGTTTTGGGCGCGCAACAGGCCAGTCTGGACCCGGAATGCGACCACGAAGGCGTGTTCTCGATGTGGTATGGCAAGGGCCCCGGCGTGGATCGGTCAGGTGACGCTTTGCGCCACGGAAACGCCTATGGATCGGCCCCAAAGGGCGGTGTTCTGGTGGTTGCAGGCGACGACCATGGCTGCGTGTCTTCGTCGATGCCCCACCAGTCAGACGTGGCCTTTATGACGTGGTTCATGCCCACGCTGAATCCGGCCTCGGTCGCAGAGTATCTGGAATTCGGCGAATACGGTCTGGCACTTAGTCGATTTTCGGGGACATGGGTGGGGTTCAAGGCGATCTCGGAAACTGTGGAAAGCGGGCAATCGGTGGATCTGCTAGCGGACCGGGCGTTCACACTGCCCGAGATTGAACGTCCACCCGGCGGCTTGCATGTCCGCAAGGCCGATTTGCCCAGCCCCGAGATCGAAGCCCGGATCGCGCATAAACTGGCCGCCGTCGAAGCCTTTGTCGAGGCCAATCCAATTGATCGCCGCATCTATGATCTGCCCGACGCGGTATTTGGGTTTGTAACCACCGGCAAAGGCCATCTGGACTTGATGGAGGCCCTGCGCCTGTTGGGGTTAGACGAACCCGCATGCCGCCGTCTGGGTATCGACATCTACAAAGTTGGGATGGTCTGGCCGCTGGCCCGCCGCGACGCGCTGGGCTTTGTACGTGGCAAGCAAGAGGTCATGGTCGTCGAGGAAAAACGCGGCATCATTGAAAGCCAGTTCAAGGAGTATTTCTATGACTGGCCGGGGGATAAACCCGAAAAAATGGTGGGCAAACATCGTGCGGCGGGCGATCCGTTGCTGCCCTGGACCGGAGAGATGTCGCCGTTGGAGCTCGTGCCTCATATCGCCGAACGTCTGGACAGGTTTTTCCCAGAGGAAAGTCTGTTGGAAAAGGCGCGTGTGCTGACGGATCAGCCCCCGCAAATTCTGAACATTCCCGGCGCGACCCGGACGCCCTATTTCTGCTCGGGTTGCCCGCATAACAGCTCGACCAAGGTGCCCAAGGGCAGTCGCGCGGCCTCGGGGATCGGGTGCCATGTGATGGCCAGCTGGATGGATCGCGACACCGATGGCTATGCCCAGATGGGCGGCGAGGGCGTGCCGCATGTGGTTGCCAGTAAGTTCAACGGTGGTAAGCATATTTTTCAGAATCTGGGCGAGGGAACCTGGTATCACTCGGGGTCTCTGGCAATCCGGCAGGCCGTCGCGGCCCAGACCAATATTACCTACAAAATCCTGTACAACGACGCGGTCGCGATGACCGGTGGCCAACCTGTGGACGGCCCGGTTTCGGTCAACGGGATCGCCTTTAGCTGCCGCGCTGAAGGGGTCGAACGGATTGCCCTGGTTTCGGACGATATCAGCAAATTTCGGCCCCAAGATTTCCCACCAGGAACCTCATTCCACGGCCGCGCGGAGTTGGACGAGGTGCAGCGTGAACTCCGCGATATTCCCGGCGTTAGCGTCCTGATCTACGAACAAACCTGCGCCACGGAAAAACGCCGTCGCCGCAAACGGGGCACGATGGACGACCCCAGAAGGTTTGCCTTCATTAACCCGGATGTCTGCGAGGGCTGCGGCGATTGCTCGGTCGAAAGCAATTGCCTGAGTATCGAGCCGCTGGATACGCCTTTGGGTCGTAAACGCAAAGTTAACCTTTCCTCGTGCAATAAGGACTTCAGCTGCCTCAATGGGTTTTGTCCCAGTTTCGTGACGATTGAAGGTGGGGTGCGACGGAAACGCAACCCGGCCGCGTTAGACATGCAGGCCCTTTGTGCCGACCTGCCCACCCCGGAGTGGCCATCACTCACGGACCCTTATGACTTGCTTGTCACCGGGGTGGGCGGAACCGGCGTGGTTACCGTAGGGGCGCTGATCACCATGGCCGCTCATCTTGAGGGGAAGGGGGCCAGCGTGCTGGATTTCACGGGATTCGCGCAGAAATTTGGGACGGTGCTAAGCTATATCCGGCTGGGCAACCGCCCTTCGGCGATCAATCAGGTGCGCATTGATCAAAGCGCCGCCGATGCCGTGATTGGCTGCGACGCGGTGGTGTCTTCGGCGCCGCGCGCCTCGGTGCATTACCGGTGGGGGACGCAGGTCGTGCTAAATTTGGCCGAGATGCCGACGGGCGATCTGGTATTGCGCCGGGATGCGTCGTTGAATATCGACCAGCGCGAGGCGGCCATCCGCGCCACTGTGGGCGAAGGAGTGTTCAGCCTTAACGCCAATAAGCTCGCCGATAACCTGTTGGGGGACAGCGTTTTTTCCAATGTGATCCTGATGGGGTTTGCGTGGCAAAAGGGCTTGGTTCCCGTCAGTGAAATGGCGCTGAAACAAGCGATCGAACTGAACGCTGTGGCAGTCCAAAAGAACACGATGGCGTTTGATTTGGGGCGGGTTTTGGCAGTTGATCCTGCGCGCGTGGTCGTACCGGAACCTGCAGCGACCCCAATGATTTTGGACCAGTTGATTGACCGAAATACGGCCTATTTGGCGGCCTATCAGAATGCCGAATACGCGCGTCGCTATCGTCAAACAATCGAGGCATTTCAGGACGCGCTGCCCAAGACTTTGCCGGATTTGGGTGAACTGGCCGCGCAGTCTTTGTTCAAGCTGATGGCGATCAAGGATGAATACGAAGTCGCTCGCCTGCATCTAAGACCGGAATTTACCCAGCTTTTGGAGCAAGAATTCGAGCCAGGTTTCAGTGTGAATTATCACCTGGCACCACCCCTGTTGCCCGGCCGTAAAGATGCGCGCGGACGGCCCGTGAAGCGCCAATTTGGGTCGTGGTTAACGCCTGTTTTGCGCGGGCTGGCGCGCTTGCGTGGGATGCGGGGCACGATGTTTGACCCGTTCGGATACACCGCCGAACGCCGGATGGAACGGGCCTTGATTCCATGGTTCGAGAGCATTTTGTCGGTCCTCCCCGCGCGATTAGAGCAACTGTCGCCAGAAGTGGCGCAGAAAATCTTGGCGGCTCCGATGGAGTTTCGCGGTTTTGGGCCCGTCAAAGAGGCCTCGGTCACCGCCGGCAAAGCCGAGGTCGCAGCGCTGTTGGCTCAGTCCTGATCCGCGCCCAAAGCAGGGGCCGCGCGCTCGGTTGCCAGCACGCTGCGCGAAAAGGTGATGGGCGTGCGAATGCCCTTGATCCCCTCGGGTGCGATTTGCAGGCCGCGCTCTTGTATTTGGAGTTCGTTCAGGGCCTCCTCTACTGTGTTGATCGGGCCCACGGGAACACCGGCTTGTTCGAGCATGTCGATCACCGCCACCTTGTTGTGCCGCGTCGTCACCGCAGTGATCCGGTCGCAAATATCTTCGCGGTTTTGAACCCGCGCCGGGTTGGTGGCATAGCGTGGATCGCGCTCCAACCCCTCCAGACCCAGCGCGCCGCACAGAGCCGAAAACTGCCGGTCATTGCCACAAGCGATGATGAAGTGCCCGTCAGCACAGGGAAAAACCTGATAGGGCACGATGCTGGGATGCGCGTTGCCCATGCGTTTGGGTTGCGTGCCACCCAGCAGATGGCTGGCGGCCTGATTGGCCAGAACGCCTACGCCGCAATCCAGCAAAGACATGTCGATATGTTGCCCGAGGCCGGACCGTTCACGCTCGGCCAAGGCCGCCTGAATGCCGATCACCCCATAGAGCGCAGTGAATATGTCGATCCAGGCCACGCCGACCTTTTGAGGCTCACCATCGGCATCACCGGTCAGGTGCATGATCCCGCTCATACCCTGCATAAGAAAGTCATAGCCGGGCTGCTTGGCGCGCGGACCGGTCTGGCCGAAACCGGTGACAGAGGCGTAGACCAGCCTGGGATTGATCTGCGCCATGCTGTCATAATCCAGGCCGAACTTCTTCAACCCGCCGACCTTGAAATTTTCGACCAGAACGTCTGCTTCGACGAGCATTTGTTTCAGTTGCGCCAGCGCGTCGGGATCGGAAAAATCGCAAGTAATCGAGCGTTTGCCCCGGTTGGCCGAATGGAAATAGGCGGCAACGGTTTCCGTGCCTGCATCCGCCAGAGGCCGCTCAAAAAACGGAGGGCCCCACCGGCGGGTGTCGTCGCCTTCGGGGGCCTCGACCTTGGTCACCTCGGCGCCTAGATCTGCCAGGGTTTGCCCGATCCAGGGGCCGGCCAGGATGCGGGCCAGCTCGATTACTTTCAACCCTTTGAGGGGCGTTTCCTGCGTCATGGGGCACCTGCTGTTGCAAATTAGGACAGTTTCAGGAATGATATTGAGGCAGAATGGCGAAAAATAGCGTAATTTCTGCAAGATAACATTCGGAATAGGAATGCATATGCGTCCTCGTAGATTTCTGCCCTCGACCCGCCTGCTGCTGGCCTTTGATGCGGTGATGCGTTTGGGATCGGTCACGGCAGCGGCGGCCGAGCTGGACCTGACCCAAAGCGCGGTCAGTCGGTTGATCCTGTCCTTAGAAGAGCAGCTGGGCAAAGAATTGTTCATCCGTGCGCGCCGTCGTTTGACGCCAAATGCGACCGCGATTGGGTACCACAAACATGTCGCGCGGGCGCTGGATATCGTGCAGCGCGCCAGTATGTCGGTCGTTGCCAACCCCGAAGGCGGGACGTTGACGCTGGCGGTTCTGCCCACCTTTGCGACCCGTTGGCTGGGGCCGAAACTGGGGGATTTTCTGGCGCAAACTCCGGGGGTCGCCGTCAACCTGTCCACGCGGATTGGGCGCTTTGATTTCGCGGACGAGGCCTTTGACGCAGCGATTTTTTATGGCCAACCCGATTGGCCCGGAGGCCAGCATCTGAAACTGTTCGACGAACGGGTCACCGCCTGCGTCTCGCCCGAATTCGCCGCGTGCAACCGGCTGGATGATCTGTCCGATCTGGCCGAATTGCCCAAATTGCACCTGGAATCGCGGCCCACGGTCTGGGCGGATTGGTTCGAAGGGCAGGGCACCTCGGTTCCTGGTGTCGAGGGGATGCTGATGGACCAGTTTTCGATGATGATCCAGGCGGCAATATCAGGGCTGGGGATCGCGCTACTGCCTGACTATCTTGCTCAGACTGAGATTGCCGAAGGGCGTTTGATCCCGATCTTTCAGCAAGCGGTGCCCGTGCGCGGTGCCTATTGGCTGGTCTGGCCCGTGGAAAAATCGCATGACGCGCCGTTGCAGGCGTTTCGCGATTGGCTGTCCGTTCAGGCTGGTTAGTTGCTGTTTGGCTTAGCGTGTGTGGATCTGGGGCAGCGCGTAGGAGTCCTTGAAGTAGTTGTACAGGATCGACACGGGTTGCTCTAACTTGGCACCCTTACGCCAGACCAGCCCGACATCCATCGAGGGAATCTCGTGTTCCGTCGCGGCTGTACCGATGCGTTTCCCTTCAAGCGACCAGGGGCGATAAACCATGTCAGACAGAACGGTAATGCCCTGCCCATTTGCCACCATCGAGCGCACGGCCTCGACCGACGAGGTGCGCAGTTTTACGTTCGGTTGGAAATTCGTGCCGCTCCAGTATTTCATGGTGGTATGGGCGGCCTCGTCCACGGTCAGCATGATGTATTCTTCTTGCGCGATCTCTTGGAAACTGACCTTGCCCTTGCGCTGAAACGGGTGATTGTTTGGGACCCACAGGCGTCGGGTGGATCGCAGCAGGGTTTCGCTTTCCAGTTCGGGATTGCTGATGTTCGAGGTCAGAACGACCGCCATATCAAAGCGGTTGCTCAGCAGCCCCTCTTCGATGCTTTCACGGTTCAGCTCGCTTAGCCGGATGTCCAGTTTTGGGTGCAGCTGCGCCAGCCGGTCCAGATGATAGGGCAGAAAATAGCCCAGCACCGTATAGGTCGCGGCCAGCGAAATGGTGCCACTGACGGCCGAGTGGCGTTTGCTGACCTTTTTTGCCTCGTCCAGCTTTTCCAGAATCTCGCGGGTCGAGGCCAGAAATTCGCGGCCGGCATCCGTCAGTTCCATCCCATGGGCGGAGCGCACGAACAGCTCGACGCTTAGCTCGGTTTCCAGATCGCGGATCGCACCGGTGACCGAGGATTGCGAGATTGACAGCAAAGTCGCGGCCCGACTGACCTGCCCGGACTCGGCAGTAGCCAGGAAGTATTTCAGATGGCGGAGGTTCATCGAGCATATTCCTGATTTAACACCGTAGATTATCAAAAAATCCGATAATGCTGACCGATGGTCAAGGAAATTGGGAAATTACCCCGAAAATACAGTGTTGCCGGCATTTCTCGGCGCCCTAATGGTATCGAAAAAACCAATAATGCATTCGCGCATTTTAGAATTTTACAAAGATGAGATCTCGCGGTGATGATGAACGGGAACTGAATAAAGGTTTCCACGATGCGTGATTTTATCGATCTGAACTGTGACATGGGCGAAGGTTTCGGCCATTGGGCGCTGAGCGAGGCCCCTGATGACCAACTGATGCCATTGGTCAGTTCAGCCAATATTGCCGCCGGTTTTCATGCGGGTGATCCCAACTCGATGGATCGGGTGGTCAAACTGGCGCAACAACATGGTGTGGGGCTGGGCGCGCATCCCGGTTACCACGACCTGCAAGGATTTGGTCGCCGTTATATTAAGACCCGCAGCGAAGAGTTGGTGAACGACATCGTCTATCAGGTCGGCGCGATTCGCGAATTTGGCCGCCGTCACGGAATCGCCCTGCAACATGTCAAACCCCATGGCGCGCTGTACATGGAGGCCGCCGTCAACGAAGAGCTGTCCGAGCTGATGATCGACACGCTGCGCCGCACCTGTGGCGAGGCGATTGTCTTTTGTATGGGCATTTCCAAGACTTACGAGGCCGCAAAACGCATGGGTCAGCCGGTTGTGCGCGAGTTTTACGCCGATCGCGACTATGATGACAGCGGGTCGATTGTGTTTGCACGCCAGGTTGTGCGTCAAGATCCCTCTGCTATCGCCGAAAAATGTGTCCGCGCCTGCAAAGAGGGCGTGGTGCGCACCGTGGACGGAAACGACATCGAGATCGCATTTGAATCGATCTGCTTTCACTCGGATACGCCGGGTGCTCTGGAAAACGGCAAGGCAATCAGAAACGCGCTGCTTGACGCTGGGATCACCATCGCGCCCGCAGCAACCGTATTGGAAAAATCGGCCTGACTTCAGACCGGATAGGAGACACACATGGCACAGATTCAATCACCGCTTCCCGGCACCTTCTACCACAAACCCGCGCCGGACGAGCCTGCCTTCAAAACCGTGGGTGACGCGGTCGCCGTGGGGGACACCATCGGCCTGATCGAGGTGATGAAGACCTTTATCGAAGTGAAGGCCGAAATCGCGGGCACCTTTGCGGGCTATCAGGCCGAGGATTCTGGCCCCGTCACCGCTGGCCAAATCATTGCAGAACTGGATGACTGACCGATGACTATCTCTCGTCTTTTCATTGCTAACCGGGGCGAGATCGCCGTGCGCATCATCCGTGCCGCCAAGGCGATGGGCATCCACACGATCCAGGCCCATTCCGAGGGCGACACGGACATGCTGGCCGTCAAACTGGCGGACGAGGCGGTCTGCGTGGGCCCCGCCCCCTCGCGCGAAAGCTATCTGAATATCGCCAAGGTCGTGGCCGCTGCGAAAGCGACCAATGCGGACGCGGTGCATCCTGGCTATGGGTTCCTCTCCGAAAGCCCTGAATTCGCACGCGCGTTAGAGGCCGCAGGGATCACATATGTGGGCCCCTCGGCTGATACGATCGAACGGATGGGCGACAAGGTGGCCGCGCGTCAGGCCGCCGAGGCCGCAGGCGTGCCAGTGGTGCCCGGATCGAAAGGCCGGATCGCCACGGTGGACGAGGCCGCAGAGATCGCGAAAACCATCGGCTATCCGGTGATGATCAAGGCCGCTGCCGGGGGCGGGGGCCGGGGCATTCGCATCGCCGATACCGAAGAAGAGCTGCGCAAACTGGCCCCTCAAGCCCAGGCCGAAGCCGAAGCGGCCTTTGGCGATGGCGGGCTGTATCTGGAACGCTCGGTCCAGTCCCCGCGCCATATCGAGGTGCAGATTCTGGGCGATGGAACGGACGCGGTGCATTGCTATGAACGCGAATGCTCGCTTCAGCGCCGCCGTCAAAAGGTGTGGGAAGAGGCCGGTGCCGTCTGCCTGGATGATGAAACCCGCGAAGAGCTGTGCGCCTCGGCCGTGGCGCTGGCCAAATCGGTGAATTATCGCGGGGCCGGGACGCTGGAATACCTTTATGACGAGGCCAGTAACGCGTTTTATTTCATCGAGATGAACACCCGTATTCAGGTCGAACACCCGATCAGCGAGATGATCACCGGCGTCGATCTGGTGCAGGAAATGATCGGGGTTTGTGGCGGTGCCAAGCTGAGCCTGACCCAAGCCGACATCACCCGGAATGGCCACGCGATCGAGGTGCGGATCAACGCCGAGGACCCGCTGATGCAGTTCCTTCCCTTCCCCGGCAAGGTCGGCGCGATGACGGAGCCTTCGGGCGAGGGTATCCGCTTTGATCACTTCCTTTACGAAGGCTACCAGATCCCGCCGTTTTATGACTCGCTGTTGGGCAAGTTGATCGCCCATGGCACCGACCGCGCCGATGCGATTGCCAAGCTGCGCAAGGCGCTGGGCGAATTGCAGATCGACGGGCTGAAAACCACCGTTCCCCTGCACAAGGCGCTGGCAGATGACGCCAGTGTTCAGGCGGGCGACTTTCACACGCAATGGCTGGAACCCTGGCTGGACGCCGGGAACCTGACGGCAGCAAGCACAGGAGGTGCCTCGTGAAAACACGCTACACATATGGCGGCGACGAACACATCTATGTCGAGGTCGACGAAAAGATGTCGCTGGATGCCTTTTTCGTTTCGCTTTCCATGAGCAACGCCGTGCGCGAGGCTGACATCCCCGGCGTTACCGAGATTTGCCCGGCGAATGCCTCGTTCCAGGTGCGGTTCAATCCTGACATCACCCCGCCCGAGGAAATGATGGCCCGGATCAAGGAGCTGGAGCATAAATCCGCGGATGCCGAGAAACGCCTGACGACCCGGATCATCGAAATTCCGGTGTATTATCAAGACCCTTGGACCCATGAGACACAGATGCGGTTCCGCGAACGTCATCAGGATCCATCCGGCACCGATCTGGACTATGCCGCGCGGATCAACGGGTTCGACAGCGTGGACGCCTTTATCGAGGCGCACCACTCGCAGCCCTGGTTCGTGTCCATGGTGGGCTTTGTCGCTGGTTTGCCGTTCCTCTATCAACTGGTCGACCGCGACAAGCAGCTTGAGGTGCCCAAATACCTGCGCCCCCGTACGGACACGCCCAAGCTGACCGTCGGCTATGGCGGGTGTTTTTCCTGCATCTACTCGGTGCGTGGCGCGGGCGGGTATCAGATGTTCGGGATCACGCCGATGCCGATTTATGACCCGGAACAGAAGGTCTCGCACCTGAAGGATTTCATGGTCTTTTTCAAACCCGGTGACATCGTGAAATGGAAACCGATTGATCGGGCTGAACATGACCGCATCGAACAGGCCGTGGCCGATGGCACTTATGTGCCGCGCATTGCCGAGGTCGAGTTCGATCTGGATGCATTCAATGCCGATATCCCCGGCACCAATGCCAAGCTGATGGAGGCTCTCAATGACGCTTAAGATTGTCAAACCCGGCCTGGCGACGTCGATCCAAGACTTAGGACGCCCCGGCTATTTTCACCTTGGTATTCCCGAGGGGGGCGCGATGGATCGCTTTGCCCTGCGGGTGGCCAACATGCTGGTCGGCAACCCCGAGGATGCCGCTTGTCTTGAAGCCGTATTCATGGGCCCCGAGATCGAATTTACCGCCGACGCCAGCGTCGCCATCACCGGCGGCGAGATGCCGATCCTAGTGGATGGAGAACCGCAACAGACCTGGACCAGTTTCACCGTGAAGGCGGGGCAACTTCTGAGTTTCGGTTTTCTGTCCGAAGGTGCGCGGATCTATATCGCTGTCTCGGGTGGGATCGCGACCCCGGTTGATCTGGGCAGCCGCTCGACCTATCCGATCGGTGCGCTGGGCGGGGTCGAGGGCCGCGCAATCGCTGCGGGCGATGACATCCCTGTGGGCGAAGCGCCCATGATGGCCGAGGGGCGCAGCGTGCCCGAGGATCTGCGCAGCGGCCCCGGAAATCCGGCCGAACTGCGCGTGTTGCCGGGGCTCTACTGGTACCGGCTGACCGAGAAAGCAGGCGAAAGCTTCTTCAACGACTCCTGGACCGTCGCCCCCGAGGCTGACCGGATGGGTTATCGCTTCAAGGGCGGGCAGCCGCTGGAATTCGTGGACCGCGAGGCGCCGTTTGGCGCGGGTTCGGATCCCTCGAACATCGTGGATGGCTGTTATTCCTATGGCTCGATCCAGGTGCCCGGCGGGACCGAGCCGATCATCCTGCACCGTGATGCGGTGTCGGGCGGCGGGTATTTCACGCTGGGGGCCGTGATCTCGGCCGATATGGACCTGATCGGGCAGTTGCAGCCGAACACCCAGGTGAAATTCGTCCGAGTGGACATGGACGAGGCGCTGAAGGCGCGCACAGACCGCCACGCCATGCTGAACAAAATAAGAGAAGCGCTCGGGTAAGAGCGCCACCTTCTGAACCAACAAAATCGCGGCTTGCCGCACAGAATAATTGAAACTGACAAGGAGGTCAGAACAATGAAACTCACCCTAACGACAGCTGCGGCCCTTGCGACCGTGTTTGCCACTGGTGCCATGGCGGGCGACGCCTGGTTCCCCTATGACGCCGAAGAGGTCTCGCCCGCGTTTTCCGCCGATGGTACGATCAGCCCGGTGACCTATACCCCCGTGGATAAGGCCGAAAAGCCGTGGAATATCTGCGTGTCCTTCCCCCATATGAAAGACGCGTATTGGCTGGGCGTTGACTATGGTGTCGCGGATGAGGCCGCACGTCTGGGCGTCAACATGAACCTGGTCGAGGCCGGGGGCTATACCGAGCTGGCCAAGCAAATCAGCCAGATCGAGGATTGCGTCGCCAGTGGTGCCGATGCCGTGGTTCTGGGTGCGATTTCCTATGAGGGCCTGAACAACGTCATCGCCGAGGTCGCAGGCAAAGGCGTGCCGGTCATCGACGTGATCAACGGCGTGTCCTCCTCGGATATTGCGGCCAAGTCTCTGGTTTCGTTCAAAACCATGGGCTATGAAACTGGCGCTTATCTGGCCAAGAAACACCCCGCGGGCAGCGAAACCGTGCAAGTTGGCTGGTTCCCTGGCCCCGCTGGCGCAGGTTGGGTCGAGGCCGCGCATGCTGGCTTTATGGAGGCCGTAAAGGGCTCGGCCGTTGAAGTTCTGGAGCCCCGTTTCGGTGACACCGGCAAAGAGGCACAGCTGAAACTGGTCGAGGACGTGCTGCAAGCCAACCCCGATGTGCGCTATCTGGCGGGCACCGCTGTGACGGCCGAAGCCGCGCAAGGTCTGATCCGGGAACGTGGGCTGAAGGGCAAGGTCGACTTGCTGGCCTTCTACATGACCCCGGGCGTCTACACGGGCATCCAACGTGGGTTCATCCTGGCCGCGCCTGCGGACTCGATGGTTGTGCAAGGCCGCATCGCGATGGACCAGGCCGTCCGCATCCTGGAGGGCAAGGACTATGTCAAACATGTCGGGCCCAAGATTTTCGTGGTCGATCCTGACAATATCAACGACGTGTCGCGCGAAAACATCCTGCCGCCCGCCGGCTATAAACCCGTGTTTTCGGTGAACTGAGAATAACCCCCGCAACTATGGGCCGGGGCAACCCGGCCCGTTTTTTCTCAGAGGCAGACATGGACCAACCACTCATAAAAACAACGGGACTGTCCAAGCAATATCCGGGCGTGCTGGCGCTGAACGCGGTCGATTTTGACCTGAAACCGGGCGAGGTACACGTCCTGTTCGGTGAAAACGGGGCCGGGAAATCCACGCTGATTTCCATGCTGGCCGGGGCGAATACCCCCAGCGATGGCCACATTCACCTGAACGATCAAGAGGTGCGATTCAGCTCGGTCGCAGATGCGCAACGTGTTGGCATCTATACGGTTTTCCAGGAATTCTCGTTGATCCCGACCCTGACAGTGGCCGAAAATATCTTCCTTGGATGGGAGCCGATGATCGGCCCCTTCGTTGATCATCGCACCATGCGCAAACGCGCCGCCGAGATGTTTGACGAGCTGGATTTCCCCATCGACCCAACCGCCATCACGGCTCAACTGTCGCGCGCGCAGCAACAGATGGTCGAGATCACCAAGGCCTTTCACGGCGATCTGTCGGTGCTGATTCTGGACGAGCCCACGGCCTCGTTGACGGATCGCGAGGTGGATCACCTGTTCGGTTTCATCGAAACGCTAAAGGCGCGCGGGGTGGGCATCATCTATATCTCGCACCGGATGCAGGAATTCGCGCGGATTGCGGATCGCATCACCGTCCTGCGCGACGGGGCCAAGATCGGCACCGTGGCCATGGCCGACACGGACGAAGACGCGCTGGTCGAAATGATGACCGGCCGCGCGATCACCGAGATTTACCCTGAAATCAAACACGACCCCGGCGAGGTTTTGCTGCGCGCTCAGGGGATCTCGACCCCCGGAGTGCATGACGCGCATTTCGACATCCGTGCGGGCGAGGTGCTGGGGGTGGCCGGGCTGGTTGGCTCGGGCAAATCCAGGCTGTTCCGCGCGGTGATGGGCGTGGCCCCGCGCCTTGGTGGCCGGGTGGAATTCAAGGGCGAAGACATCACCCACGCCCCCACGCGCAAGATCATCCGGCAGGGCATGTACTATCTGTCGCCCGACCGCAAGGCCGAGGGATTGGACCTGGCCAAAACCTCGAATGATAACCTGGCGCTGAACCTGGTGATGGGCGGGCAGGGGACCACCAGTGGCGCCTTCATCAACTGGCCCGAGGTCCGTACGCAAAGCGCGCAGATCGCCGACCATGTGGAGCTGCACGAGGGCTATCGAAACAAGCTGGTCTCGCAACTGTCGGGTGGCAACCAGCAGAAGGTTCTGTTCGGCAAATGCTTTGGTCAGGACGCCGATATCTACATTTTTGACGAGCCCACCGTGGGCGTGGACATGGGCACGCGCGCCGCGCTGTACCGGCTGATCAAGGACCTGGCTGAAGCGGGCAAGGCGGTCGTTATTATCTCGTCTGACCTGCCCGAAGTGCTGCACCTCTCACATCGAATGTTGGTCCTGGCGCATGGCCATATCACGGCCGAACTAAGCGGAGATGACATGACCGAGGACCAAACCCTGAAATACTTCTTCGACGAAAGCGGAGCCAAGATATGACTGAAAACACAAAAGAATTTGGCGCGCTGGACTGGGTCAAACGCGTCTTTGTCAAAGTGGGCGTCCTGCCCTTTTTCCTGCTGGGCGCGCTGGTGATCTTTACCATCCTTTCCCCGAAATTCCTGACCGGGCAGAACCTGATCAACGTTGCGCGGCAGTCGGTTTATCTGGTGCTGGTGTCGATGGGACAGATGCTGGTGCTGATCTCGGGCGGGTTCGATTTGTCCGTGGGCACGGCGATCGCGTTGACCTCGGTCGTGTCCGCGCTGGGAATGGTATGGCTGGCGGGAATTTTCCCTGATGCGATCTGGCTGGCGATCCTTTTGGGGGCGTTTCTGGGCTTTGGCGCGGCCATTCTGGTCGGCGTCGTGAACGGCATCGGCATCGCGTATTTCGAGGTTTCCCCTTTCATCATGACGTTGGGCGTATCCTCGGTCGGGGCAGGGCTGGCGCTGTTCCTGACAGGGGGCGTTCCGGTCTCGGGGATGCCGTTTGCCTTCGGGGATACCTTCGGTTTCGGCAGGCTTTGGGGCATACCAGTGCCGGTGATTATCGCGCTGATGTGCATCGTGGTGATGTGGGTGTTCATGTCGCGCACGCGTCTGGGCACGCAGATCTATGCGGTCGGAGGCAACATCAAGGCCGCCCATCTGTCCGCGATCAACACAAAACGCACGCTGATGCTGGCCTATATCATTTGCGCGCTGATCGCCTCACTGACCGGGCTATTGCTGACGGCCCGCGTGGAATCGGGCGAGGCTAATCTGGGCGGGACCATTGCCTTGGAATCCATCGCCGCTTGCGTGATCGCTGGCGTGTCTCTGCGCGGCGGGATTGGCCGGGTCGAGAACGTGGTGCTGGGCGGGTTCTTTATCGTTCTGGTGCAGAACGGCATGAACCTGGCGCAGGTCAGTTCCTACATGCAGATGGTGTTGCTAGGCGTGCTGCTGATCCTGGCGGTGATCTTTGATCAACTGCGCTATCGGATCCTGACAAGCGGTCGTTAATGCGCCGCGGCGCGACCAGGCTCAACCTTAACAAAGCCCATTGCGCGGGGATCCAGCGCGATGGGCTCGTGCACGCCCACACCGGAAATCTCGTATCCCCGGTGGAAGTCGCGGATATGGCGGGCCATCCATTCCTCAGCGGTTTCCGCGTCCTTGTCTGTGATCGCGGCCAGAATGGCCTCGTGCGATTCAAGCAGACGATGCCGCGCCTGGGGGACGCTGGAATACAGGTTCACCGTGGCCGAAAACAGCAATGCTCCGATCGGGGCGGTCGAGATCGACAGCGCGGCATTTTGCGCGGCCTCGGCGATCATCTGGTGAAATTCCGTATCATTGCGCACAACGTAATCGTCATCATTCAGGTTCGCGCGCAGACAGGCAACATTATCCTGAAGATCGCTCAGAAGCCCCTTGGAAATCCGTTGCGCCGCCAGGCTGGCTGCGAATGGCTCAAGCACCATTTGCATTTCCCACAGCTCGAAGAAACTGACCTGTTTCAGGCCCAAAGCGCGGGTGACATCTGCGCCCACGGCGGACATGTCCGGCCGGGACACGCGCAACCGTTTGCCCGCACCGCGCTGCACCAAACCCGAATTTTCCAACGAGCGGATGCCCTCGCGGACGGTCGAGCGGTGGACCCCTAAAATCTCGGCCAGGTCGGTTTCGGTGGGCAGCAGATCGCCGGCCTGTAGTTGCCCGGCAAGGATCTGCGCCTCGATTGCGTTGGCGACTCGTTTATAGCCGGGTTCCAGCTTGAGGTTGGTCAGGGTCGAGGCGGATTTTGGGGGCGTCACGGCCACGATCATTCACTTTCTCTTGTGGCCTTTGCGAATCATTGGACCCGCTGAGATGCCGATTTTCAACGCCCTTAATGGGATCATGAGAATGGTCAGGCAAGAGGGTTGTCAGGCGATGCAAGGTCGCATTTCAGGTAAGTGATTGACCTGAAATACATATTCTTATCCTCCCACCGCTCGTTCCCCGTGTCCTTCTCCTCAAAAGGTCTGAGCGTTTTCCTATTGTCCGACAATCCTACATGATGTAGTAAAGGTCAAGCTCCGGTTCTGAAAACGTGTTAGAACCAGAGAGTGGTACTTGGCAGCGGGCCCGAATTCGGGTCGGATGTCAGGGATCGCGGGGCCATTGCGTGGCCGGTCGGTGTGGAGGCACCTGCCAGCCCGAGGTCAAGAGTTTAGCGCCAAGGAGGAGGGGCCATGAACATGCACGTCGGAAAATCCGGGACGTCTGTTTTCAACATGCGGTCGTTTGACCCGGACATCGTTGGCTCGATCTTTACCCGAGTCGATCTCAGCTGGTCCCGAGAAGCACGGGCCAAGTTTCTTGTGACCCCGCTTGGGGAATTGTCGCTGATCCGCTCTATGCACGAAGCCACGCAGAGCGTGTCGCGTCGGTTGGAACGGCACATGTCAGACGGTGATGACGGGCATTATTTTGCCTGTTTGCCGATGGTCGGCGGGGTCGAGGTGCGCCGGTTCGGGCAGACCTATGACGTCAAAACCCACCAGCTGACTTTGCTGAACACCAATGAAGAATACGAAATTGCGATGTCAGACACGCTGGATGCGCTTTGGCTGCGCATCCCCGCCAAGCTGCTGCGGTCGCATACGATCTCGGTTGATGATGTGCTGGGGCGGCCTTTGGATGTGCAGGACGGTCTGGGTCTGGTCGCCAAGCAGATGATGTATGGTGCCGTCGCCGAAAAGACTGATCTTACCGAACGTGGTGCCCGGATTTTCTCGCATTCGTTGCTGAGTTTTCTGGGTGAGGTCGTGAATTCCAACCTCGGCGAAGAGCGTCTGTCCACCACACGCGGTCGCCGCAAAATTCTGGAACGCGCGCAGGAATTCATCGAAGAGCACATCCACGATGACGAATTGAACCCGGCTGGGATCGCGCAAGGGATCGGCATCAGTGCCCGCTATCTGTCCGAGATCTTCGCAGCCGAGGGGACCTCTCCGATGCGCTGGGTTCGTCAACGTCGTTTGGAGTTGTGCCGGATGGAGCTGGAGCGCCAGACAGGCGGCCAACAGTTGATTTGCGAGATCGCGTATTCGGTGGGCTTCACCAATGTCTCTAGCTTTAATCGGGCGTTCAAAGCGCATTTCGGACATTCTCCGCGTGATCTGCTGGCACAGAATAATGCGCGCGTGAAGCGGGTTAGCTGACACCCATTTTTTCGAATTTTTTATGGAAAACGGGCCCTTCTGGCGGGGCCCGTTTTTGCGTGCTCAGGGGGGTCGTTGGCTGTGCAAAACCGGCATTTTTCCTGCGCCTGTCCTGCAAATTATTAGTGCCCGCAGTGTCAACGCACGCCAATTCGCTTGCGTAATGTCGCTCCAGGGAAACGCGCCGAAGCCTTTGTTTTAGTCCTCCGGGATGTTGCGAAATCACAAAAGCCCTGGCGCCGGACCCTTTGCGATTGGGCGGACCGCGCGGTCCTGCCCGTCGCAACTAACGAAGGGAGGAGACAGCTATGACGAAGCAAAAACGGCCCGTTGCCGTTGTGACCGGAGGCCGACAGGGCCTGGGTCGCGGATGCGCGATGGCCTTGGCCGCACGCGGTTTTGATCTGGTGCTGATCGACCTTCACGAAGATGACACAGCGCGCCAGACGGTGGCTGACCTGCAAGCCGCTGGGGCCCAAGTGGCCTTTCTGCAAGGGGATCTGGCCAATATCGACGGCCATGCTGATCTGGCGCAAGCCGCCTGGGATGCGTTCGGGGGCATTGATTGCCTTGTGAACAACGCGGGTGTCGCCCCGATGGGTCTGAGCGACGTTCTGACACTCAGCCCCGAAGCATATGACTTCAACACTGGCATCAATCTGCGCGGAACGTTCTTTTTGGCGCAGGCGGTGGCCCGGTTGATGGTGGCCGCGGGTAAGACGGATGCCTATCGCTCGATGATCTTCATCACGTCGATTGCGGCCAATCACGTGTCCGTCGCGATCCCCGAATACTGTATTTCCAAGGCGGCGCTGTCGATGGTGTCGGGCCTGTTTGCCCTGACCCTGGCCGAGCAAGGCATCCATGTGCACGAGGTCCGTCCGGGCTTTATCCGCACTGCCATGACAACCGAGGGCGAAGGCTCGCCTACCGAGGCGATCGAGGCGCATATCGCCGCCGGGCACGTCCCCCAGAATCGCTGGGGCGAAGAACAAGATGTAGGGCGCACCGTGGCCACGATGGCCGCCGGAGATCTGCCCTTTACCGTCGCACATCCCGTCTATGTGGATGGCGGCTATGGCATTCGTACGGCTTGACCGACCGAGTAGAACACCTGAAAATCACCAATAAGGGAGAGGAAACCTATGAAAAACATGATGAAAACAGCCCGTTACGGGTCTGTCGTTGGTCTGGGCCTGATGGCCATGACGGGCGCAGCCCATGCAGGTCCGACCTGTGAAAACGGCCCGATCCAACTGGGCGCTGTATCGACCATCACCGGTCCTGTGGACTTTTCGGCTGGTCCGAACACCACGGCTGCATACTTCGAGGCGCTGAACGCGTCGGGCGGTATCAATGGCTGTAAGGTCGAGTTCGAAATCGCGGATGACCGCGGCGATCCCCTGGTTGCCACGCAAGCCGCACGTAACCTGATCGACAACAAAGAAGTTGTTGCCATGGTCGGCAGCGCCAGCCTGCTGGATTGCGGTGTGAACGCTGCTCTGTACCAGCGCTCGAACGTGCTCAGCGTTTCTGGCCTGGGTGTTGACCCGGTCTGCTACAGCTCGCCTTCGGTTGCGCCCGTCCACCCTGGACCCTACGCGCTGACCACAGCGATGCTGTATTACGCAAGCGAAGATCTGGGCGCGGAAAACGTCTGTGCGTTCAACTATGTGATTGGCGGCTGGCGTGAAGCCATGGAAGGCGCGCTGACCGATTGGGAAAAGATCACCGGCGGCAAGCTGAAGGTGATGGACATGACCCTGCCGGTTCAGGGCGATCTGACACCCTATCTGATCCGCGCACGTGACGAAGGCTGTGATGCCGTGTTCACCAACCAGGTCGAGCCGGGTATCGTTCAGTGGATCAACACTGCTGACGCACAGGGCATCACCGGCATTGACTGGGTGTTCCTGGCTTCGGGTTATACCCAAGGCGTGGCCACCGCGCTGAAAGATTCGCCTCAGCCGATCTATGTTGGCGCCGAGTGGGAACCCTACACGATCGACAACGAAGCCAACAAAGCTTGGTTGGAGATGGTGACCAACGCAGGTCTGGCCCCCAGCGCCTTCTCGCAGGGTGGATATCTGGCTGGTCAGGTCATCACCGACATCATCGCCGGGATCGACGGTCCTGTAACGCGTGACTCGGTGTCCAAAGCACTGCGCGAAATGGAGCCGGTTTCGTACCCTCTGGCGACTGGCCCGTACCTGTTCGGTAAAGGCTCCACCGATGGTCCGATGCGTTCGACCAAGGTGATCAAGCTGGAAGCTGGCGAATGGAACGTCGTCACCCCTGAGTGGCTGGACATCCCGTCGGCCAACTAAAATCAAGCAGACCGGGGGCGGGTCTATAAACCCGCCCCCGGTTTCGCATTTTTTGGCAAGGAAAATCTTATGGATTCACTTCTTACATCCGCAGTGGCCGGGCTGTCCGCCGGCGGAGCCTACGCGATCCTAGGGGTCTGTGTGGTCTTCACCTATCGGCTGGTCGCCGTGGTGAATTTCACCGCAACGGCACTTGGGGCAGTGGGGGCCTTTGTTATGGTCATGCTGACCGAGCTGGGCTATCCCATGTTCCCCGCCGTTCTAACCGGGGTTGTCGCAGGAACGCTTGCCTCGGTACTGGTCGGCTTTATTACGACCATCTGGTTTTCCGGATCTACGCAATCGGTAAAGGCAGCTGTGACAGCGGCTTTGCTGGTTTGCATCATCGCATTGGGCCTGCGCCTGACGGGTGGCCAACATCCGCGCGCCTTCCCTGATCTTGTGGGCGGGGCCGGGCTGCAACTGGCTGGCGTGACGATTACCGCGGCCTCGCTGGTTTCAATCGCCCTGGCCGTACTGCTGACCATCGCGGTCGAGCAATTCCTGGGCCGCACCCGTACGGGTCTGCAATTACGCGCTCTGTCTGAAAAACCCATGGCGGCCGAGCTGCTGGGCATTCCGGTGCGTCGTCTGGCCATTGGGGTCTGGGCCCTGTCTGGCGCCATGACCACCATCGCGTTGATGCTGGTGGCTCCGCTGCGTTCGCCCGATTTCGGTTCGCTTAGCTTGCTGGTTGTGCCCGCTTTTGCGGCGGCTCTGGTGGGATCGTTCAACAGTTTCCGCGCGGCATTGATCGGCGGCATTCTGATCGGTGTGATCGAGGGTCTGGCCAGTGGATTTGTCGGTCTGGCGCAATACCGGGCTGCGGTGCCTTTCCTGGTCATTCTGACCGTTCTTATGTGGTCACAAAGAGGAGCTCGTTGGGATGAAGCGCGATAGCATTCACGCCGCCTTGAAAACGGCGGCCATGATCTTCATTGTCGGAGCCCTGTGCCTGGCATTGTTGCCGAACTACTGGATTTTCCTGCTGACGGCGGTGTTCATCATCGGCATGTCGCTGCAAAGCCTTGGCCTTGTGGTGGGACGCGCGGGCATGATCTCGCTCTGTCAGATGAGCTTTGCCGGCGTTGGTGCCTGGACTGTTGGCTATCTGAACGTGATGAACTTTCCCGGTGGGTTGTTCGTTTGGTTGCTGATTGGTGGTCTGGCTGCGTTGCCGTTTGGCCTGATCATTGGCCTGCCTGCGCTGCGTTTGCGCGGGATTAACCTGGCCATCGTGACGCTGGGCTTTGCCGTGGCCTTTGGTGTCGTGCTGGGCACGATCACCTATCCGGGTCAGACATCGTTCAAGATGGTGGTGCGCCCTGGTGGGTTTGAAACTGACCAAGGCTACTTCATGCTGGTTCTGGGCATCTATGGCGTCGTCGCTGTCGCGCTGGAATTCGTGTCGCGCTCGCGCCTTGGTGCCTCGTGGCTGGCAGTAAGCCACTCCGAACGTGCCGCGGCCTCGCTGGGTGTTTCCATCCCCCGTGCGAAGCTAAGCGCCTTCGCCATCAGCGCCTTTATTGCGGGCGTTTCGGGCGGGTTGCTGGCGGGCTATATGGGCACGCTTCTGGCCGATAACTTCTCGATGATGCAGTCGCTGGTTCTGTTCGCCGTGGCCATCATGGTCGGTGCGCATTTCCCGCTGGGTGCGGTTTTGGGCGGTATTCTGATTGCGCTGTTCCCTGAACTGCTGCGTCGTCTGTCGCTGCCGCAGGATCTGGGCAGTGTGTTCTTTGGTCTGGGCGCTGTGCAGGCGCTCAGCACTGGCGAAACCATCAGCGAAACCTTTGCCCGTCTGGGCCGCAAGATCATGCCGCGTCGTCTCAAAGACGGCCCGCGTGCCGGTGACGACGCTTTGCCAAGCGCGCGCCCGGATGACGAGGTGCAGATCGCGCTGGAGACCAAAGACCTGACCGTGCGCTATGGCAACGTGGTTGCGCTGAACAGCGCCAACATCGTTGTGCCCAAGGGCAAGGTCGTGGGTCTGATCGGTCCCAACGGGGCTGGCAAATCCACCTGTGTGGACGCCATCACCGGGTTCTTGCATGGCTACGAAGGCGAAGTGCTGTTCCAGGGCAAATCGGTGAATGGGGTGCAGGCGACGCTTCGTGCCCGTGCCGGTCTGCGCCGGACCTGGCAAACCACGCGGATTGCGCCGGAACTGACCGTGGGTGAATATGTGAACCTTGCCTCGGGCGGTGGTCTGAGCGACGAAGAGATCGACGCCGTTCTGGTCTGGCTGGACTGTCCCTCGGCGGATGTGCTGATCAGCTCGGTCGACTCGGGTGCGCGGCGTTTGCTGGATGTTGCAGGCGTTGTCGCTGCGCGGCCTCCGGTCATTTTGCTGGACGAACCGGCCGCTGGCCAATCCTATGCCGAGGCCGTGATGCTGGGCAAACGGATCGCGGAAATCCCCGAACGGTTTGGCTCGTCCGTGTTGCTGATCGAGCATGACATGGATCTGGTCCGCACCGCCTGTTCACAGGTAACGGTTCTGGATTTCGGCACCGTTCTGGCCGCTGGTCCGACCGAAGAAGTGCTGGAAATGCCGGTGGTCAAAAAGGCCTATATGGGCATTGATTTCGAACATGAGGAGGCCGCAGAATGAATGTTCTTGAAACCCAAGGGTTAGAGATCAAACGTGTCGGTATCCCCGTGGTCCGTGATCTTAGCATCATCGCCCGCGCCGGAGAGATCAGTGTTTTGCTGGGTGCGAATGGCGCTGGGAAAACCACTCTGCTCGAAGGTATTTCCGGCGTCGCTCCGGTGTCGGCAGGCAATATCATCTTGGCGGGCAACGACATGGGTAAGCTCAAACCGGGCACCCGGGCCCTGTCTGGGATCGCGCATGTGGAACAGGGGCGGACGATCTTTGGCTCGATGACGACCGAGGAAAACCTGCTGGTCGGCATGCACGAAGATAGCAGCCTGGAAGAAGTCTATGAGCTGTTCCCCGAGCTGCTGGCACGTCGCGATGTGCAATCTATGATGCTGTCGGGCGGCGAGCAACAGATGGTCGTGATCGGTCGCGCCCTTGTGGGCCGTCCGCGGGTTGTTCTGATTGACGAGATGTCTGCAGGTCTGGCCCCCGTGGTCGTTAGCCGTCTGATGAAGGGCGTGCGTCGTCTGGCGGATCAGGGCCTGGCTGTGGTGCTGGTTGAACAGTTCGCGAACCTTGCGCTGGAAATCGGCAACAGGGCCTATGTGATGCGACGCGGCTCGATCGTATACGAGGGCGATTGCCCCACATTGTTGAATGATCCCGAGATGTTGCACCATCTCTATCTTGGGGATCTTGGCGAAGCAGATACCGCAGCATAATCCCTTCCTTAGCTGTGGTTTGCTGGCAGGCGTCTTGGAAACAAGGCGCCTGTTTGCCGTTTTTGCATAGTCTGACGGCCGCTGTGCCCGCAGCGCAAAATCATCGCGCTTGGCGCAGCAATTTCACGCGCCACACTGTTTTAGCATTCCGCTCAAATCAAATTTCAGTGGGAGTGAGACAATGAGCAACAGGAAACTTGAGGGCAAGGTCGCAATCGTAACAGGAGCCGCCAGCGGCATCGGTCAGGCCATCGCCGTTCGGTTCGCCCAAGAAGGCGCGCGCCTGTTTCTGGCGGATCTGAACCCCAGTGACGCGACCCAAAAGCTGATCGAGGATATCGGCGGCACGGCGGCTCAGTTCCAGGTCAACACCAAGTCAGATGCCGAATGTCAGGCCATGGTTGCCGCCGCGGTTGCGGAATTCGGGCAGGTCGATACCGGCATTTTCGCCGCGGGCATCCGTCAGGATCCGGTCCCGATGCTGGACATCGACATGGCAGAGTTCGACCTGATGATCGACATCAACATGAAGGGTGTTCTGCGCTCGGCCCGTGCCTTTGCCAAGCAGCTGGTGGCGCAGGGGAATGGCGGCACGATCGTTAACATCGCCTCGACTGCGGGTAAAATTCCGATCCCCGGTTCGGGCCCGTACTGCATGGCCAAGGCCGGTCTGATCATGATGACCAAAGTCATGGCGCTGGAACTGGCCCCCATCGGCATCCGCGTCAACGCACTGGCCCCTGGCTTTACCGAAACCCCGATGTGGGACGTGGAAAAGGGCAGCGACGAGGACAAGTGGGCCATGAGCATGACCCCGATGGGCCGCAACGGTACCGCGCAAGAACAAGCGGACGCGTGCTTGTTCCTGGCCTCCGAGGACAGCAGCTATACCACCGGGCAGACGTTGTATTCGGCTGGTGGTCAGTTTGTCGATTGATCCGGGGCGCACGACAATGAGCAGCGAAAAAGCGATCTTTATCACCGGCGCGGGATCCGGCATCGGGGCCGCGACGGCGCGTTTGCTGGCTGCCGAAGGCTGGCGTGTTGGTCTGGCGGATCGCGACGGTCTGGCAGCGGAAAAACTGGCAGAAGAGCTGGGCGATTGTGCCCAGCCCTTTACCGTGGACGTTCTGGATCGCGCCGGATTGCGCGCGGCACTGACCGAATTCGCCGGGGAAACGGGCCAACTGACGGCGCTGTTCAACTCGGCTGGGCTGCTGGATATGCGCCCCTTTGCCGAAGCGTCGTTGGATCGGATGCAGGCAGTCATGGACGTCAATGTGACCGGCGTGATCAACTGCATCCATCAGGCCTTGCCCTTTCTTAAGGCGCATGGGGACGCTCGGATCGTGACCATGAGCTCGGCCGCCGCGATCTATGGTGTGCCTGACCTGGCGGTCTACTCGGCCAGCAAGTTCGCCATCCGCGGCCTGACCGAAGCCCTGAACATCGAATTCGAAAAGTTGGGCGTTTGGGTTAGCGACGTGATGGTCGGCTATGTCGACACGCCGATGCTGTCTGACGCCGATCAGGCTGCCAAGTCGGTGGAGCTGGCAGGCGTGCACGTCACACCTGAAATGGTCGCTGCGACGGTGCAGCAGGCCCTGACCGGGCGCGAGGTGCATTGGTTTGTTCGCGACGACGACAAAGGCGCGCAAGATCTGTTCGATACCACCAAAATGGCTGAACGGCGCGAGCTGATGCGCCCCTCGACCGGGTACTGACGCTATCGGTATCCCGGTACCTGCCCGCGCTGCAAAGCAATCGTGCCGGTGATGCCAAACCTAAACGGACCGATAGTCTAGCATCGGGCCAAGGAAGCGCAGACCCTTTCCCGAGACGCCGAACAGGCGATCGGGTCCAGAAATCAGACATTTGCCCGCTGCTGGAGAGAGAGCGGAAAAGGCAAAGGAGGAGCAAGAGTGAAAGATTCAGATAACATGACGCCAGCCATGGCCACGGGTGTGGAAACCCGACAGGTCGAGGTGAACGGTGTTCAGGTCACTTATCACGAGGCCGGACAGGCCAACACCGACACAGCCCCCATCGTATTGGTGCACGGCACGTCGGGGTCCACTATGGGTCATTTCGGGTTCTTGTTCCCGCTGCTGGCTGTGCGTCATCGCGTGATCTCGTTGGACCTGACGGATCCGAAAAAAGGCGATGAAAAGCTGGAGCTTGAGGACCTGGAAGCACAGGTTCTGGGCGTGATTGCCGCAACGACCGGCACGCAACCGATCACGTTGCTGGGCTATTCGCTGGGCGCGGTCATCACCGCCAGCATTGCTGCCAAGAAACCCGATCTGATCAAGAACCTGGTTCTGCTGACCGGTTGGATCAAGACCGACATGTACATGACCCTGTTCAATCGGACATGGCATGCTCTGCGCGCGGCAAACTCGCCGCACCTGGATGACTTTACCATTTTCTCGGCTTTCGGTGCGCCTTTCATGGGCTCGAAAACCTTCGAAGATCTGGCCGGGGGCGCTGCGATGCCGCTGGACGCGTTTATTGACGCCCAGATGGAGATGAACGCCCGGATCGACATCAGCGATCTGGTGCCGGACATCGCCGCGACGACGCTGATCATTGGCTGTACGCATGACCAGATGGTGCCGATCCATCACAGCCGTGCGCTGTTTGGAACGATCGAAGACGCGCGCTATGCCGAGCTGGCCTCGGGGCATGCTGTGGTATTCGAACGTCCGGCCGAAGTGGTGCGCCTTGTCGACCGCTTTGCCACGGATCCTGCGGAATATCCCGCCGGTGCCACCGTTCCCGTCGTCAAACCCTAAGCCAGGAGGACAGAAAATGACTCAGCAACAGTCCATTCACGAAACGTCCATCATCATCGTTGGTGCCGGCTTTGGCGGCCTTGGTATGGGGATGCGCCTGAAAGAAGAAGGCATTGACGATTTCGTCATGCTGGAGCGCGCCGACGACGTTGGCGGTGCATGGCGCGACAACACCTATCCCGGTGTGGCGTGCGACGTGCCCTCGCATCTGTATTCGTTCTCGTACATGCCGAAACCCGATTGGAGCCGCGTGTTCTCGCCCGGTGGAGAGATCTGGGATTACCTGCGTGAATGCGCACAAAAATCCGGTTTGGTTCCGCATATCCAGTTTGGCGCCGAACTGACCCGCGCCGATTGGGACGATGAGGCCCAGCGTTGGACCGTGCAAACGCCGCGCGGCACTTGGCGTGCCCAGTACATGATCACTGCGACCGGCGTTCTGGCCGATGCCAGCCTGCCGAACATTCCGGGGATCGAAACCTATACGGGCGATTCCTTCCATTCGTCGAAATGGGATCATTCCGTCGAGACCAAAGGCAAACGCGTTGGCATCGTCGGTTCGGGGGCTTCGGCCTTGCAGATCCTGCCCGAAATGGCCAAGACCGCGTCCGAAGTTGTCATGTTTCAGCGCAGCGCGCCCTATGTTGTGCCGCGCCCGGATCGTGCCTACACCGAAGCCGAGAAACGCAGCTTTGCGCGTCTGCCCGAATCGATGGACGAGCTGCGCTCGGAAATCTTCTGGACGGGTGAGTATATGTTTGCCCAGCGTCGCGCCGTGCCCACATTTGTGGCCGAGGGCCGTGAAATGGCTCTGGGTCATCTGGCCAACCAGGTTCCAGATCCCGAGCTGCGCGCCAAGCTGACCCCAGACTACGAGATCGGCTGTAAACGTGTTCTGATCGCGAACAACTACTTCCCGTCGTTCAATCAGGACAACGTGACGCTGGAAACCTCGGCTCTGGCCAGTGTGGATGGTGGCAAAGCTGTCGCCGTCAGCGGCAACGAGTACGAAGTTGACGTGCTGGTTTTTGCGACCGGGTTCGAAGCGCCTGAACCACCTGTGGCCCATGCGGTCTATGGCAAGGACGGCAAGAAACTGGTGGATCAGTGGGATCGCGGCATGCAAGCCTATGACTCCACGGCTGTGCCGGGCTTCCCGAACATGTTCATGGTTCTGGGTCCGAACACGGGTCTGGGTCACCACACCATGGTGTTCATGATCGAAGCTCAGGTTGACTATATCCTGGGTGCGCTGGATCACGCCAAGGCCAACAACTTCGAGGTGCTTGAAACCACCCCCGAAGCCGAAGCCGAGTATCTGGACGGGATCGAGTCGCGCGCCGCGGGGACTGTCTGGGTCGATGGGGGATGTAAGTTCTGGTACACCGATCCGCGCAGCGATCGCCTGACGGTTCTGTGGCCTGACTTTGCCTATGCGTTCCGCGATGAAAACGGAACCTTCCACCCCGAAGGCTATACCGGTCAGCCTGCAACGGCAGCCGAGTAAGCGACCGGCAACCGCCTGGGGGTACGCTACCCTCCTCTATTGCGACCGGGCGGTTGCCGACTGACATCCATCTTTTGACGAGCGTGAATATGACTTCACAAAAAACTGCCCTTGTTACGGGGGCTTCCAGCGGGCTGGGCGCGCATTTTGGGCGTCTGTTGGCCGGGCAGGGCTTTCATGTTCTGCTGGCCGCGCGTCGATTGGACAAAGTCGCCGAACTGGCCGAAGAGATCGCCCTGAATGGCGGCAGTGCCGAGGCGTTGAAGATGGATGTCACCAATGTCTCCTCGGTTGACACCGCGTTTGATGCCATGGTCCGCCCACCGGACGTGGTGATCAATAACGCTGGTGTCGCCGGGGATGGCTTGGCTATGGACATGACCGAAAAGGTCTTTGACACGGTCATGGATACCAACCTCAAGGGCGTTTTCCTGGTCTCGCAAGCCGCTGCACGCAGAATGCAGGCGCAAGGCCGGGGTGGGACGATTGTTAACATCGCCTCGATCCTGGGGTTACGTGTGGCGGGAGGCGTGTCGGCCTATGCCGCCTCGAAGGCCGGGCTGGTGCAACTGACCAAGGCCCACGCGCTGGAATGGGCGCGTTATGGCATTCGCGTCAACGCTCTGTGTCCTGGGTATATCGAAACACCCCTAAACCAAGAATTTTTCGAAACCGAGGCCGGTAAGGCCCTGATCCGCCGCATTCCGCAGCGCCGTTTGGGGCAACTGACCGATCTCGACGCCCCGCTTCTCATGCTTCTGTCCGAGGGGGCCGCCTATGTCACTGGCTGCGCCCTGCCTGTGGACGGCGGTCACCTTGTTTCCAGCCTGTAGAGGTTCCTTTGATGGATTTCACCCTATCGCCTGCGGTCGAAGATTACCGCGCCCGTATCGCCGCCTTTGTCGAAGCCGAAATTCTGCCTGTCGAGGCAGATCGCGCCAATTTTGACGAGCATGGCAACATCTCTGACGCTGCGCTGGAACCCCTGCGCGCCAAGGCCAAATCGCAAGGCCTGTGGGCGTTGCAAGTGTCCAAGGAATGGGGCGGGCAGGGCCTGGGCAAGATGGGCATGGCTGTTTGCTATGAAGAAATGAACCGGTCCATTTTTGGCCCCGTCGTGTTCAACTCGGCCGCGCCGGATGACGGCAACATGATGATGCTGGATATGCTGGCGACCGAGGATCAGAAAAAACGCTGGCTGACGCCGATTGTGAATGGCGATGTGCGCTCGGCCTTTGCGATGACGGAACCGCATCCGGGCGGCGGCTCGGATCCGGGCATGATGCTGACCAAGGCCACGCGCGACGGCGATGACTGGGTTATTTCGGGCCGCAAATGGTTCATCACCGGGGCCGAGGGCGCTGCGCATTTCACCCTGATGGCGCGGACTTCGGATGATGCACGCCGTGGTCTGACCGCGTTCCAGTTCCACAAAGACGCCCCCGGTTGGCACATCGAACGCCGCATCCCGATCATGGGCCCCGAGGAACATGGCGGTCACTGCGAGATGATCTTTGACGGCTTGCGCGTCCCTGATGCGGATGTGCTGATGGGCGAGGGCCGCGGGCTGAAGGTTACGCAGGCCCGTCTGGGCCCGGCACGACTGACCCACTGCATGCGTTGGCTGGGCCTGTCCAAACGCTGTGTCGAGATTGCCACCGACTATGCCTCGTCCCGGATGGGTTTCGGCATCAAACTGATCGAGCGTGAAAGCGTCCAGATGATGCTGGGCAAACTGGCAATGGACATCGAAATCGGTCGCCTGCTGGTGATGAAAGCCGCCTACGAGATTGATCAGGGTCGCTATGGTCAAAAAGAGGTCTCGATGGCGAAAATCCACGTAGCCAACTTGCTGCATCAGGCCGCTGATACCGCGATCCAGCTGAACGGCGCGCGGGGCTATTCCACCGACACGCCGCTGGAATGGATCTATCGCTATGCCCGTCAGGCGCGCTTGGTCGATGGTGCGGACGAGGTGCATAAGATGGTGCTCAGCCGGCATCTGAACACCCTGGGCCGTGATTTCTGGACTTGGGACGCTGCGGATGCCTGAGACATCCACATATGCCGCCAACCACCGCCCGCTGACTCCGCTGGATTTTCTGGACCGCGCGGTCGAGGGCCATCCGGATCGCACTGCCGTCATTTGGCAGGGCCGGTCCTGGAGCTATGCTGAATTCGCCGGGATCGTGGCCGCCATGGCTGACATGCTGCGCGCAAACGGCGTTGGACCGGGCGACACAGTGGCCGTCATGTCTGGCAACCGGCCTGAAATGCTGGCGGCGCATTATGCGATTCCGGCTGTTGGGGCCGCGTTGAATGCGCTGAACACCCGGCTGGATCCGTCCGTCGTTGAATATATTTTGTCCCATTCCGGGGCAAAACTGGTTCTGGCCGACCCGGCCGGAGCTGCCGTGACAGGCGAGGCCGCCGCCAAGGTTGGGCTCCCAAGTTTTGTCTTTCCTCCTACCGACACATCTTCGGATGGTCTGAACCTGTTAGACGCCGCGCCTGTCACGGATTGCTCGTTTGCGGCGGGGGTGGCGGACGAGTTCCAGCCCATCGCGCTGAACTATACCTCGGGCACCACGGGGCGCCCCAAGGGGGTGTTGCTGAACCATCGGGGGGCCTATCTGAACTCGTTGGGCAATGTGATTTCTCTGGGGTTTGACGCCCAGACCGCCTATCTGTGGACGCTGCCGATGTTCCACGTTAACGGCTGGAGCCACACCTGGGCCGTCACCGCCGTGGGCGGTATGCATATTTGCCTGGACAAGGTTATTCCGACCGACATTTTCCGCCTGATCAAACAACATGGCGTCACCCACATGGCCTGCGCGCCGGTGGTGCTGTACATGATGCTGAATGACCCGGCCCGCGCGGATCGCGACCCTGCGAAACCTGTGCGTGTGGCCAGTGGCGGGGCGGCGCCGACCAGTGCTCTGATCGAGGATATGGAGACGCTAGGCTTTGAATTCATTCACCTTTACGGCCTGACCGAGGTGTTTGGCCCTGCCACGATGCGCCGTCTGGATGTGTCCGAACAAAGCGCCAGTGCGCAAGATCGCGCGCAGATGCTGGCACGGCAAGGGACGCGCCACGTATCGGCAAACCTGATGCGTGTGGTCGATGAAAAGGGCCAGGACGTGCCCGCAGACGGTGAGACGCTGGGCGAGATCGTGTTGCAGGGCAACACCATAATGAACGGCTATCACAAAGACCCCGAGGCGACGGAAAAAGCCTTTGCGGGTGGGGTGTTCCACTCGGGTGATCTGGCCGTGCGCCATCCTGATAACCAGATCGAAATCCGGGATCGATCCAAAGACCTGATCATCTCAGGGGGCGAAAATATTTCCAGCCTCGAAGTCGAGGAAGCGCTGCACAGCCATCCCGACGTGACGCTCGCCGCCGTCGTTGCGGCCCCCGATCCGAAATGGGGCGAGGTGCCCTATGCCTTTGTCGAAACCCGCGTTGATGCGGATCTGGACGAGGCGACGCTGAAATCTCACTGCCGCGCAAAACTGGCGCATTTCAAGGTGCCAAAGCGCTTTGTCATGGTCGAACTGCCCAAGACCGCGACCGGCAAAATCCAGAAATTCGAGCTGCGCCAGACCGCAACGGCGCTTGCTGCAGCCCCCAAAGAGGCCCGCAAATGACATTGGACACGACCATTACCGTCAACGGTGCCCTGGATTTCGATCCGGTCCCACTGACCGAATATCTGCGCGCCGAACTGAAAGCACCCGATGCGCCGATCACTTTTGATCGGATCAGTGGCGGGCAATCAAACCCGACCTACAAAGTGTCGCTGGGCGATCGCCACATGATCCTGCGCAAGCAGCCGCCCAGCATTGTGGCCAAAGGTGCGCATGCGATTGATCGCGAATATCGTGTACAAGAGGCGCTGGGTCCGACCGATGTGCCCGTGCCTCAGCCGGTGCTGTTCCACGATGACGCGGCGTTGATCGGTACGCCGTTCTACCTGATGGAGTTCCTGGACGGTCGGGTGTTTGAAACCGCTGATATCCCGGGTGTCTCGCCCGAGGATCGTCATGCGATGTACCTGTCCGTGGCCGAAACGATGGCGCGGATGCATGCGGTGCGCCCGGACGAGGTGGGCTTGGGTGATTTCGGACGACCCGGCGGTTATTTCGAGCGGCAAGTGCGCCGTTGGGCAGGGCAGCTGGACAATTCCACTCTGGACGGTTTGGACGAGCTGCGCGAGCTGCGCAAACGGATCGAGGCCACGTTGCCCGCAGATGACGGCAGTGTCTCTATTGCCCACGGCGATTTTCGTGTTGGCAACATGATGTTCCACCCGACCGAACCGCGCGTCATCGCCGTTCTGGATTGGGAGCTGTCCACGATCGGCCATCCGTTGGCTGATCTGGGCTTCTGCTGCATGCCCTGGAGCACGAGCTCGGATGAATATGGCGGGGTGCGGGATTTGGATCGCGCTGCCTTGGGAATTCCGACCGAGGACGAATTCGTCGCCCATTACCACCAACATCTGCCCAGTGTCGGACCGTTGCAACCCTTCCACAAGGCCTTTGCCCTGTTCCGGTTCGCAGTGATTTTCGTCGGCATCGCTGAACGTGCAATGGCGGGGGTCGCGTCCAGCGACAACGCCGCTGACCTGGCGCCCTTGGCCCGTCGTTTTGCCATTCGCGCCCTTGAGGTGTTGGATACTGCGAAGGCTTAGTCACGCCGACCGGGGCGTTTGCGCCTTGGGTCCAGACCTTTTCCTATACCCATCCTTGGGACATTCCTTTGGCGGTTCAAACCGTGGAGGAAGCTCTTGAGGGTGGGTACAGAGGTCTGTTGGTCGTCTCTGCGGTCAGGTTGCCAGATATGGGCGCCTCACGTTTCTGATCCGTTCTAATCACCCGGTTTTGCCGGGAAAGCTGGCGATACGCCGTGATGTCCATGGACATCGTTTCTGGCGGTCTGAGCGGTCGCATTTCCGCTTGGCGGCGTTCGCATGCTATCGTGCCGCAACACCAGAATCGGGAGGAGGCGCTGGATGTTGTTGGAACATGCCCTTTTGCGGGATTCGCTTGGTAAGCCCGTCAGCCATGATGCGCGCACACGTTCAACCGACTGGGACGAGGTGCAGGAGTTCTGCCGATCCGTCTATATGCCCTATCGCGTGCAGCCGCTGGACCGGTTGTCGCGCCCGGATGCGACGATGATTTCGGCCAGGGCGGGCCAGGTGACGATGACGCGGTTTTCCTATGGCACGGGCATTCACCTTGACCGTTTTGACCCCGAGGCGGGCAATATCCTGGTGCTCAATACGCTGCGAGGGGCGCTGGATCATCAGACCGATGGCGGGTCGGTCGCCACCGCCGCGGGCGAGAGCTTTGTCGTTGACTGTTCGCGAGCTGACTATTGGTTGGACGGGGACCCCGACCACATGCAGCTAAACCTTACAATTCCGCATCAGGTCATGGCGGACACGGCCGAGCGCTGGTTCGGCTATGTCCCTGACGATACGCTCTGGACCAGCCGGGTTAAGTTTGGCGGGCCGCACTCGGCCTGGCCGGCGCTGCTGGATTACGCGGCGCGGACGTTGACACGTTCTGGCGCGGTGGCTGCGGATGCCGTCCTTGCCCGACATATCGAGGAAATGCTTTGCGTCGAGCTGTTGCGCCAATGGGCGACAGCTGCCGGTCTGCGGCTAGAGACCGGCGCACGCGCGGCCGCTCCCGGCTATGTCCGCCGCGCCGAAGAGATCCTGGAGTCCGAAGCACGCGACGGGCCCACGATTGGCGAGGTGGCGCAACGTGTCGGCGTTTCTGCCCGGACGCTCTCGGGCGGGTTTAAGGCGTTTCGTGGCATATCCCCCCGTGATTTCCTGGCTGCCCGGCGGCTTGAAGGGTTCAGGGCGGATCTGGAAACCGCTGATGGCCGCACCGTGTCGCAGATCGCAGCGGATTGGGGCTATGCCAATTTCGGAGCGCTGGCGGGCCGTTACCGTGCGCGTTTTGCAGAGCTGCCCTCGCAGACACGGGCGCGGTGCATTCGGCACTGACTTGGTTTCCGAAACCGGATAGTCGGTGCCGCTCGCTGACAGCATAGCGGGGTTTTGGCCTTTACCCTCCCGACACTATTCCAGGGAGGAAAATATGAAAGACATCACCACATCAGAAATCAAGTCGCGCTGCGACAGCGTTCTTCAGGGCGTGACCTCGGGCGCAGCGCGCGTCCCCGGCGTCGTGGCCATGGTCACGGACCGCGAACGCGACATCTATTCCGGCCTATCTGGCGAACGCCGTCTTGGCGGCGACGCGATGACCGAAGACACGGTCATGGCCATCTTCTCGACCACCAAAGCCATTGCGGGCACCACCGCGCTGCAATGCGTCGAAGAGGGGCTCTTGGATCTGGACGCACCCGCCAAAGACTATGCGCCGGCCATTGGCACCCTTCAGGTGATCGAGGGGTTCGACGCAGATGGGTCGCCCCGCCTGCGTGCGCCCAAAACCGACGTCACCACCCGGCAACTGATGCTGCATGTCGGTGGCTTTGGGTACGACTTCTTTAACGAGGTGTACAAGCGGTTGGCAGAAGAGCACGGTCAGCCATCCGTCGTTTCCGGGTCGCGCGCTGCAATCGAAACGCCGATGCTGTTCGATCCCGGTGAGAAATGGGAATACGGAACCAACATCGACTGGGTTGGTCAAGTCGTCGAAGGCATTCGGGGCAAAAGGTTGGGCGAGGTCATGCGCGAGCGTGTTTTCGATCCGCTTGGCATGGATGAAATCGCCTTTACTCGGACCGACGCGATGAAGGAACGGACCGCCACCATCCACGCGCGCGCAGAGGACGGCAGTCTGACCCCGATGGATGATTTCGCGCTGCCGGACAACCCCGAGGTCGATATGGGCGGGCATGGGCTCTATGGCACTGTGCCGGAATATATGAAGTTCATTCGGATGTGGTTGAACGACGGGGCAGGGCCCAACGGTCAGGTGCTAAAGCCCGAAACGGTCGACTGGGCTGTCCGGGGGGCGCTTGTGCCGCCGCAAAAGGTAACGATGCTGCCGGGCGTGATCCCGACGCTGTCCAACGACGCCGAGTTCTGGCCCGGACTGGCCAAGGACTGGTCCTACACGTTCATGGTCAATTCAGAGGATGCCCCGACAGGCCGCCCCGCAGGTTCCATTGGGTGGGCCGGGCTGGCCAACAGCTTCTTCTGGATCGACAGGAAAAACGGCGTTGGAGGCTACTGGGCGACGCAAATTCTGCCGTTCGGTGACGGGGTCTCGTTCTCGGGCTTCCTGGATTTCGAGACCGCAGTCTATCAGGCTTTGTCCTCTGCGTAAGATGAACTGAGCAAACCGAACGGGAGGGAGCATCGTCCCGTTCGGAACAACCGGACCCTCGCAAAAACCGCGCGGGGGTCCTTTCTGAGCCAAATGTGCCGGGGATGGAACTCTGCAAGCGTTGGCTTAATTATGGGGGCCAAAGGTCTGGTTGACGCGATGCCCGCGCGGCAGGCCTCAATGGCTGACCTTAAGCAAGACCCGTTGCCGCCCGCCGAACAAATCCGCCGCATCCTGGGTTTTCCTTGATCGCGTTCCGGCGTGGCTGAATGCCTCCACCAAATTTCCTGACTTCGGCCCTTGTCACCCTCTGGAAACGAGAGTGCCTGAACGGAAAAAACGAGCGCGTTATTCTGCCGAAATTCCCGTGCTGCTTGGGCGCTAGAACCAAAGATGTTTTGGGTCGCGCGGGCCAAACTCGCTTAAGCTGCTTTTTGTCAACGTAACCTATGCCGAGATTGCCGCGTCTGAGGGCGTATCAAAACACGGGATTTACAAGCTGGTCGATCCGGCATTCCTGGCACCGGATGTTCTGCGTGATGTGTTTGCCGGTTCTCAACTAGCTGGCCTGACGACCGAATGGTTGCTGCGTCACGCCATCCGTGCGCTTTGGAATGAGCAGAGAGAAACGTTCTGCATCCTGTAGAGAGCCATGGTCTTGATCGGACCAGTGCCACGCGATACCAGCAGCATCTAACACACCCAGCCGTCGACCGCGCAAAAGCCGTTTCCAGACTATTGGCAGAATCCCAACGATTTACGGCATCTTCTAGGTCTGGGGTGTCCCGACCCCCTGAAAGGCCCCGGAATAAACGAGCAAAATCCGAAAATTCGCACTGTTATGAGTGTTGGCTGGGAAGGCAGTCCTGAGCTATCCAGTCTGGCCGAGATTTCCCTGATAACAGGGAAAATTCAGGGAAAACTGCCTTTTTCGCCAATACTCGAGCCCGTCGCCTCGATTGTGAACGAAAAAACAGCGACTTAGGCATGATTTCCCTAAGTTCGTTAACAAGGAAACTCCGTTCCGATATCAGTGAATTTGATGGAACTAGCAGGGAAGCGATGCCGAACCTACTCAAAGCGGCACGCAGATATCGCTCTCCCCAAAAAAGGATCACCCCAGCCGAAGGCAGGGGTGGCTTTCAATCACCTAGGTTAATGCATCTTCCGGAACGGTCTCGCCAATCACGGCGCCCCGCTGAGGGCCGATGTCAACGGGTGTTACGCCGCGCGAACCTGCGCCACGCATCTAGTTTCCCTGGCCAAGTGTAGAGCTCGAAGAGCTCTGCACGACCGGTCTCGGTCGCGCGACTATTGACCCATTCGGGTTGGATAGGGCGCATATCAATTGCGCTGTTGGCCAGCTTGGAGTGGTTGAGTTTGAGGTAATCCACAACCTCAAGACACTGCGTGCGAAATGCGCTGTCCTTTCCGTCGTAAGGTACGGCGAAGTACTTTCCCCAACGCCCGGCATTGACGGTGTAGCGATCCAGCAAGCCCAGGTGCTTGCGAAGCGTTTCCGGGTCGCGGGGCGCTTTTCTTGGACGGGCTGCGTCGACTTCCTCCGGCTCCAACTGCTCAGTGCCTTGGCGAACGGCCTTGCGGGCATCGCGATACAGCACGAGAAGCAGCAGGAACTCGACCATGAGGGACAGCATCCGGCCATCATCGATCCGTCGGTTTGGGACAAGGTTCAGGACCTGCTGCAGAGTGGGGCAGCTGCTGCTCGCGGCTCCAGACGAAAGGCAACAAGATCGCCTCTGGCAAGCAAGCTGTTTGATGAAACTGGCGATTGTCTGACGCCCAGCCATCGCCGAAAGAACGGCAAACAACTTCGCTACTATATCTCCCGCAGGCTGGTCAAAGATCGCAGCCGGAAACATCCGGATGCCTGGCGGCAGCCTGCAGATCAGGTGGAGGGTTTGCAGGCTGAGCTGGTGGGGCAGCATCTGACCAGACCCGGTGCGGCGATCGCAATGACAGAAGGTTTGACGGCAGCCGAACTTAATGGCGTATCGAAAAGGCTTCAGGAACAAGGCAATGTGACGGAACGACTGGCTTTGATCGAACGAGCCGATCTGCGACCGGGATCTCTGGCTGTGAGGCTGGACACGGAAAAACTTGCGAACCGTCTCGATTGCTTGCCGGAGCAGATCAATCTGGCTGAATTGACAATCGCAGCTCCATTCCAGATGCGTCGGCGTGGTGTGGAACTGAAACTGCATCTCGGAGAACCACCGGCAGAGATCGACAGCACGCTGGTGCAGAACATCATGAAGGGGCGCAGCTGGCTGGCAATGGTCATCGCGGGCAAAACCTTCTCCGAGATCGCCGGCATTGAAGGCGTCTCGAAGCGCCGTGTCCAGGATGTGACCAACCTTGCAATGCTCGCGCCTGATGTCCTTGACCGCATCGCAGCCGGTGAGCAGCCTGATGGGCTCACCACAGACTATCTGATCAAAACGCGGTTCCCTGCCGTTTGGTCAGAACAGCGCGAGCAGTTCGCGTCGCTCTGAAGTAAAACACCCAGAATCCCCCAAACTCGTACCGCCCGAACCGCAAACAGAGACTGCGGCGTGAAATCGGCCCGGTTCGTGCTCTTGTCTTCGTCTCTGTTGAAAACCCTAACTGCCAAACGCCGGGAAACACGCAACAACTGTGCGGCAAACTCTCGGCGTCTGAAATCTGGGGAGTGTTTGGCTGGGATGGTAGGATTCGAACCTACGGTACACTGTACCAAAAACAGTTGCCTTACCACTTGGCTACATCCCAACTGTGGGGCGTAGATAATGCGATGATTTGGCAGGCGCAAGCCCCAAATGACGAAAAAAATGTCATTTTGTTCGGCGTGGTTTTTGCGGGCTTTGCTGGTTTGCGTTGCACTTGAAACCGCTTGGGTTTCGCGCGGGCTGATCAGCGAGGAAACGGCGCAGCGCTGGCGTTAATCGCGGATTTCGTCCGGTGCGACGCCCCACAGCGCGGTTTTGGGGGACCAGCCGCGAAAGCCTCCGGTGGACAGGCGGCACCATTCCGGGTCGCAATCCTCGAGCCGGGCAATCACGCCCATTTCCAGACGGGCTTTGATCGGGGCAGAGCCATCGGGGCGGGCGCGCAGCTCTAGCAGGTCCTGATCAATAATCACGGTACGTACGCCCGACAGAAGCGAATAATGTACCCAGCCGCTGGCACCGTCACGATCGCGGACGCGGCGCCAATGTTCGTATTCTGCCGTAATCTCGACCGGCATGTCGCGGCGTTTGAAGATCCAGTCGATACGGTGGGTCAGGCCGGGGCCACGGCGTACATTCGCCTCGCTGGCCTTGATCGAGACATAGCGCGGAATGGGCAGGTTCGTCACATTGCCGCGTTCCTGCGGTCCGGCCGCAACAGAAGAGGCAAGGAAAAAACCGCAGAGTGCGGTTAGAAAGAGCGTCGCTCTCATTACTGTCACCTGTCTTTGCCCGTATGGCGCCTGCATTTTTTGACGCGTTATTGTGCCGGGGGTTCTTGTGCCTCGGCGTTACATCCGCCACTCTGGCATTAAAACGCGCAGTTGAAAAGAAATGGGAGGACCATCATGGCATCTGAACGCCCGAGTGTTGTCGTTACGCGACGCTTGCCCGAAGTCGTGGAAACGCGCCTTATGGAATTGTTTGACGTCAAGCTGCGCGAGGACGATGCGCCGATGTCCCGCGCCGAGCTTATCGCGGCGATTCAGGAATGCGATGTCCTGATCCCGACATTGACGGATAATATTGATGCCGGGCTGATCGGCCAGGCAGGAGAGCGGTTGAAGCTGATTGCCAATTATGGCGCAGGCGTTGACCACATTGATGTCAACACCGCCCGCCAGCGCGGCATTCTGGTGTCCAACACTCCGGGTGTTGTGGCCGATGATACCGCCGATATGGCGATGGCCCTGATTTTGGGCGTGACCCGTGGGATTCCGCGCGGCCTGAATGCAATGGCTGCGGGTGCGTGGGATGGATGGTCGCCCACTGGCTTTCTCGGAGGGCGGATCGGAGGACGCCGCCTGGGAATTCTGGGCATGGGTCGGATCGGTCAGGCGATTGCGCGTCGCGCCAGCGCCTTTGGCATGCAGATCCATTATCACAACCGCCGCCGTCTGCGCCCCGAGGTCGAAGAACCGCTCGAAGCGACCTATTGGGAAAGCCTGGACCAAATGGTGGCGCGGATGGATGTCATCTCGATCAATTGTCCGCATACGCCCTCGACGTTTCATTTGATGAATGCACGTCGCCTGAAACTGCTGAAACCCAGTGCGGTGATCGTGAACACCTCGCGTGGCGAAGTGATCGACGAAAATGCCCTGACACGCATGTTGGCAGCCCAAGAGATCGCCGGTGCGGGCTTGGATGTCTATGAACGCGGCGCCGACGCCAACCCGAAATTGCGCGAGCTGGATAACGTCGTGATGCTGCCGCATATGGGCTCGGCGACGATCGAAGGGCGGTTGGAGATGGGTGAAAAAGTCATCATCAATATCAAGACTTTCGCAGATGGTCACCGCCCGCCGGATCAGGTTGTGCCTGCCATGCTGTAAGCCCCGATCGCGGGGCCGGGAAAAAGGAGCGCGCAATGCTACGTCACGTCTCGGCCCTGGTTTTGGGGTTTGTGTTTTCGACAACGGTTGCGGCCGAGCAAGCCGCTGACAGCGTTGCGCCCGAACTGGGCGGGGCAGGGCAGCAAGCCCTTAGCCAAGCCGTTCAGGATGCCCAGGCCGCCAAGGCCGCAGGCATTCCGGTTCACGCCAAGGATTGGATGGTCGTCGCAGCCAACCCCTATGCCGCCGAGGCAGGCGCGCGGGTTTTGCGCGCGGGCGGAACAGCGGCGGACGCGGCCATCGCGGTGCAAGTGGTGTTGGGGCTGGTCGAGCCTCAATCCTCGGGGTTGGGCGGGGGCGCATTCGTTGTCTGGTACGATGCGGCCACGGAGCAGTTGACCACGCTGGATGGGCGCGAAACAGCCCCTTTGCAAGCCACACCGCGCCTGTTTCAGGACGAAAAGGGCGAGCCGCTGAAATTCTTTGACGCGGTCGTGGGGGGCAGGTCGGTGGGTACTCCGGGTACGCCCGCTTTGCTGGATACGCTGCACAAACGCTGGGGCAATCAACCCTGGCCCGAGCTGTTCGACGATGCGATTACCCTTGCGGATCAAGGCTTTGAGGTGTCGCAGCGCATGGCTGCGTCCGTGGCGCGGGATGCAGATCGGCTGGCGCGTTTCCCCGCTACGGCTGACTATTTCTTGCGGGGGGGTGAACCCGTGCAAGAGGGCGATACGCTGCGCAACGCTGACTATGCCGCGACGCTGAGAACTTTGGCGGACCATGGCGCCGGGGCCTTCTATGCTGGACCGATTGCCCAGGACGTGGTGCAGACCGTGCGAACCGCCCCCGGAAATCCCGGTGTGCTGAGCCTGTTGGACATGTCGATCTATCAGGTCAAAGAGCGCGATGCTGTTTGCAGCGCCTACCTGACATATCAGGTGTGTGGCATGGGGCCGCCATCATCCGGCGCACTGACGGTGGGGCAGATCTTGGGCATGGCGCAGCATCACGATCTGTCCGCTGGCCCGGATGATCCCCAGGTGCTGCGGATATTGGGTGATGTCAGTCGCTTGGCCTTTATGGATCGTGCGGTTTACATGGCCGACAGCGATTTTGTGCCCGTCCCGACCAAGGGCCTGCTGGATGCTGAATATCTGAAGGAACGCGCGGCGCTGCTGAATGGCACGCGCCTACAAGACGTCTCGCCCGGCAATCCCAAATTCGATCACGCCAGCAACTGGGCCCCGGACGAGTCGTTAGAGCTGCCCTCCACCTCGCATGTTTCCATCGTCGACAGCTATGGCAACGCCTTGTCGATGACGACCACGATCGAGAATGGCTTTGGCTCGCGCCTGTTTGTGCGCGGGTTCCTGTTGAACAATGAATTGACGGATTTTTCCTTCCGCTCGCATCGTGGCGGGACGCCTATCGCCAATCGGGTCGAGCCGGGAAAACGTCCGCGCTCGTCCATGGCGCCAACGATTGTGATGCAAGACGGCAAGCCGGTTCTGGTCACCGGCTCGCCTGGCGGCAGCATGATCATCGGCTATGTTGCCCGCAGCATTATCGCCTGGGCAAACTGGGGACTGGATGTCCAGCAAGCCGCAAGCCTGCCGCATCGGATCAACCGTTTTGGCCGATATGATGTCGAAGAGGGACCAGGCGCGAAAACCGTCGTTAAGTTGCTGGAGGGGATAGGCTATCCGGTGAAAACCGGCGCTATGACCTCGGGGTTGGGAATGATCCAGATCGGTGATGGGTTGACCGGCGGGGCTGACCCACGGCGCGAGGGGATCGCCCTGGGTCAATGACGCCTAACCGTGTCGGATAAAGCTGCCGTTCTGCAAATCACGAAAGGCTTGGCGCAATTCATCCTGCGTATTCATGACGATAGGGCCATGCCAAGCAACGGGTTCTTGGATCGGTCGACCGGTCATCAGAAGAAACCGGATGCCTTCGTCACCGGCCTGAACAGTAATCTCATCGCCCGCGCCGAAGCGCACCAACGTGCGATTGCCGGTCATGTCGCGGATGTTCATCTCTTGCCCACGGAACTCTTTTTCTACCTGGATGCCAATTGGATCGCTGGCATCGCGAAAGGTGCCCGAGCCCGCAAAAACATAGGCCAGCGCATTAGAGCGCGTGTCGACAGGCAGCACTTTGCGTTTGCCGGCTGGCACGGACACGTCCAGCAGCATCGGATCTGCCGCGATTCCGTCGACGGGACCGGTTTTGCCCCAGAACTTGCCGATGATCACTTTGACCACGGTGCCGTCGTCATCAATCTCGACCGGAATATCGCTGCTTGAAATGTCCTGATATCTTGGCGCCGTCATTTTCAAAGAAGACGGCAAGTTCGCCCAAAGTTGGAACCCATGCATCCGGCCCAGCGTGTCCCCCGCAGGCATTTCCTGATGCACGATCCCTGACCCGGCGGTCATCCATTGCACCGAGCCGGGGCCCAGCAGCCCTTTGTTGCCCAGGGAATCTGCGTGTTCAACCTCGCCCTCCAGCACATAGGTGATGGTCTCAATCCCGCGATGCGGATGCCAGGGAAACCCCTTGGAATACAGGCGCGGATCATCGTTGCGAAAATCATCCATCATCAGAAATGGGTCCGTCAGCGTCGGATCATCAAAGCCGAAAACACGGTGCAAATGCACGCCCGCGCCCTCCATTGTGGGCTGGGCAACAGACGTGGCGGCGACGGGTCTGAAGGTCATGGGGGCTCTCCTGTTTCACGCCCAATGTGCGACGGTATGCATGAAAAGAAAATCGCAACTGTCGAACTCCGATTGTGCGCAAACGCACAGTTGCACAGAAACTCAACGGGATCGCGAACAGTTGGGCCTCCACCAGCCGGAGGACGGCGCCATAGGCGACGGACGACAAATAAAGCGCGCCCCGCATGGGGCGCACCATTGGATCAACCGTCTTTGCGGATCGCAACGTTCTTGGGGTCATAGGGGCTGTCGCAGGTCACGACGGCATCCCACAGCTGATCGAACATCTTGACCTTCAGCTTGGTCCCCTCGACCGCCAGATCAGGGCGGACATAGCCCATCCCGATGCTTTGCTCGAAGGCGACCGAGTATCCGCCCGAGGTCAGGCGCCCGACCTTGGTGCCGTCCTCCAGATACAGTGCTTCGCGGCCCCAGGGGTCGGCGTCTTCTGGCCCGTCGATCAACAGCGTGCAGCATTTGGAACGGATGCCCTTGGCCTCCATCGCGGCCTTGCCGTGAAAGTCCTTGGACAGATCAATAAAGCGCGGCAGGTCCGCCTCGGCCGGGGTGGCGTCCCGGCCCAGTTCGGTGCCAAACGCGCGATAGGATTTTTCCTGACGCAGCCAGTTTTGCGCCCGTGCCCCGACCAGTTTCATCCCGTGCTTTTCGCCTGCCGCCATCAATTGATCCCAAAGGTAGCGCTGCATCTCGATCGGGTGGTGCAGTTCCCAGCCCAACTCGCCGGTATAGGCCACGCGGATGGCGTTCACCGGGCACATGCCCAGCTCGATCTTGCGCGCGCTCAGCCAGGGGAAGCGTTTGTTCGACAGCACGGTTTCAGGGGTGGCATCGCGCACCAGTTCGTTCAGGACTTCGCGGCTTTTGGGGCCTGCGATGGCGAAAACCCCGTACTGAGTGGTCACGTCCTGAACGCCAACCCAATCGTTTGCGTTGCCGGTGCTCCAGTCCTCGACCGCGTTCAGCAGGTAGTCCTGGTCATAGGCCGTCCAGGCCCCGGCAGAAACTAGGTAGTACTCATTCTCGCCTTCGCGCACGATGGTGTATTCGGTGCGTGTGGTCCCGGCCGAGGTCAGCGCATAGGTCAGGTTGATCCGCCCAACTTTGGGCAATTTGTTGGTGGTGAACTGGTCCAGAAACGCGGTCGCCCCGGCGCCAAAGACGCGGTGTTTGGTAAAGGCCGAGGCGTCGATCAGGCCGACGCCTTCGCGGATCGCCTTGGCCTCGTTCACGGCATATTGCCACCAGCCGCCCCGGCGGAAACTGCGGGCGTCATGGTCAAAATTGTCGGGCGCATCCAGCGGGCCATAGTAGTTGGGCCGCTCCCATCCGTTCACCTGCCCGAACTGCGCCCCCAACGCCTTTTGCTTGTCATAGACGGGTCCGGTGCGCAGCGGGCGCGCGGCCTCGCGCTCTTCATCCGGGTGATGCAGGATATAGACGTGCTCGTAGCATTCCTCGTTCTTTTTCACCGCATATTCGGTGGTCATCCAAGGGCCATAGCGTTTGGGATCCAGGCTGGCCATGTCGATCTCGGCCTCGCCTTCCACCATCATCTGCGCCAGATAATAGCCCGTGCCACCCGCTGCGGTGATACCAAAGCTAAACCCCTCGGCCAGCCACATATTCCGCAATCCAGGCGCGGGCCCAACCAGTGGGTTGCCGTCGGGGGTATAGCAGATCGGACCGTTGTAATCATCCTTCAGACCCGCCGTTTCCGAGGACGGAATCCGGTGGATCATCGACATGTATTCCTCTTCGATCCGCTCCAGATCCAGCGGGAACAGGTCGGCGCGGAAACTGTCGGGCACGCCATAGGCAAAGCGGGCAGGGGCGTTGCGCTCATACGGTCCCAGGATCCAGCCGCCGCGTTCCTCGCGCACGTACCATTTGGCATCGGCATCGCGCAGGACGGGGTGTTCGCCATGGGTTTTGCGGTATTCGATCAGCGCGGGGTCAGGCTCGGTGACGATGAACTGGTGCTCGACCGGGATCGCGGGGATTTTGATCCCCAACAGCTGGGCGGTGCGTTGTGAATGGTTGCCAGTGGCGGTGACGACATGTTCGGCGGTGATGACGGTTTGCTCGTCCGAAGCGATCAGGTTGCCGCCCTTTTCCACCATTTTCGTTACGGTCACGCGCCATTCGCTGCCCGTCCATTCATAGCCATCGACCTGCCATTTGCGCTCGATGATCACGCCGCGCTGGCGGGCGCCCTTGGCCATGGCCATCGTCACGTCGGCCGGATTGATATAGCCGTCGGTGGGATGGTAAATCGCGCCCCTCAGATCCTTGGTCCGCACCAGCGGCCAGCGCTCTTTGATCTGCGCAGGCGTCATCCATTCATAGGGCACCTCGGCGGTTTCGGCGGTCGAGGCATAGAGCATGTATTCATCCATCCGCTCTTGCGTCTGTGCCATCCGCAGGTTGCCGACGATGCTAAAGCCCGCATTCAGGCCGGTTTCAGCCTCCAGCGTCTTGTAGAAATCGACCGAGTATTTGTGGATATGCGTCGTGGCATAGCTCATGTTGAACAGCGGCAGCAGGCCCGCGGCGTGCCAGGTGCTGCCGCTGGTCAGCTCGTCCCGTTCCAGCAGCATCACATCAGACCAGCCCGCGCGGGCCAGGTGATAGGCGATCGAGGTGCCGACGGCCCCACCGCCGACGACCAGAGCTTTGACATGGGTTTTCATCGCGGTTTTCATTGCGCAGACGACTCCGTTGCGTGGATTTGTCGTGATGTTGGCCGATCGCGCCGGAGGGCGCATTTACCAGCCGACCCATGAGAGCGCGAAACCGACATCCGCCCGCATACGTGACGGCACAAAACCGACCACGCGGTCAATTGGGCTTGCCGCGCCGCAGCGGATACCGTAGATATACGGTGTCTTTACGAGGAGGCCCCGACAGAATGCAAATCTGCCGTACCGTTGCTGAAACCCGCGCGGCCATCGCGGCCCTGCGTGCCAGTGGCAAAGCCATCGGATTCGTGCCCACGATGGGCTTTCTGCATCAGGGACACATGTCCTTGGTGGCGCGCGCGCAGGCGCAGGCCCCGGCCACCATCGTGTCCATCTTCGTCAACCCCACGCAATTCGGCGAGGCCACGGATCTGGACGCCTATCCCCGTGATGAGGACCGCGACCTGACCCTGCTGCGCGACGCGGGTGTGGATGTCGTTTTCATGCCCGACGTGGCCACAATGTACCCGGAAGGCAACGAAACTATCGTCGAGACCACTCGGCTGGCGAACATGCTGCATGGCAAGGTGCGGCCGGGGCATTTCCGGGGCGTAACCTCGGTCGTGGCGCGGCTGTTCAATATCGTGCAGCCCGACGTGGCCGTGTTCGGCGAAAAGGATTACCAGCAGCTGCAAGTGATCCGCCGCATGGTCCATGACCTGCATTTCCCAATTGAAATCATCGGCGGCACCACGGTGCGCGAGGCCGACGGGCTGGCTATGTCCTCGCGCAATGTGCGCCTGTCGCCCGAGGATCGCGCCGCCGCCGTGGTGCTGTCCCGTGCGCTGGACGCCGCCGAAGAGGCCGCCCGCCAGCCCGGCGCCACCGTTGATGACATCCGCGACACCATCGCCAACACGATCCAGGCCGAACCCCGCGCAACGCTGACCGGGCTGGATACCGTCGCTGCCGAGAGCCTTGAAAACCTCTTTGGCCCCATCACCGAACCTGTGGCCGTGATGATCTCGGTCCAGTTTTCCGACATTCTTTTGATTGATCAAAGGGTTATCCAAGCATGAGCACTCAGACCCAAATCCGCCGCATCACCGCGCCGCAAATCGCCGCGCGCAAGAACGGTGAACCGATTGTCTCGCTGACCAGCTATCACGCGCATACCGCCGCGATCGTCGACAAATACGCCGATTTCATTCTGGTGGGCGACAGTCTGGGCATGGTGATGCACGGGATGGATAGCACGCTGGGCGTGTCGCTGGACCTGATGATCATGCA
>JBOEGN010000063.1:0-783 GCA_050633445.1 Thalassovita sp. | reverse complement strand
ACGAGCGGTGAACATGTCTGATCTATTCTGGCTGAGCGATGCGCAGATGGCGCGTCTGGAACCTTTCTTCCCCAAGTCCCACGGCAAACCTCGTGTTGATGACAAACGCGTCCTCAGTGGGATTATCTTTATTAATCGCAATGGGTTGAGGTGGCGTGACGCGCCAAGGGAGTATGGGCCACACAAGACGCTGTATAACCGTTGGAAGCGGTGGAGCGACAAGGGCATCTTCGCTGAAATGATGATTGGTTTGGCGGCTGATCACGGCGAGGAGAAGACCGTAGTGATCGACGCCACGTATCTCAAAGCCCATCGTACGGCGTCCAGTTTGGGCGTCAAAAAGGGGGGCGCGGACGTCTGATCGGTCGCACCAAAGGCGGCATGAACACCAAACTGCACGCGATCTGCGACAGCCGGGGCCGCCCTCTGAACTTGTTCGTCGCAGCGGGACAGGTCAGCAATTACATTGGCGCAAGGGCTCTGGTGAGCAATTTGCCAAATGTCGAATGGCTTCTCGGCGACAGGGGCTATGACGCCGATTGGTTCAGAGAAGCGTTGAAAGACAAAGGGATACGTGCCTGCATCCCGGGCCGGAAGCAACGCAAGAAGCCTGTCCGCTATGACAAGCGCCGATACAAACGGCGCAACCGCATTGAGATCATGTTCGGTAGGTTGAAGGACTGGCGGCGCGTGGCAACCCGTTACGACAGATGCCCCAAGGTATTCCTTTCCGCCATCGCCCTGGCTGCTCTCGTCATCTACTGGCTATGAGTCCTGAGCCTA
>JBOEGN010000062.1:1859-35900 GCA_050633445.1 Thalassovita sp. | reverse complement strand
TGGCTATGAGTCCTGAGCCTAAAGTGTTTTATGGCGCCGCAAAAGTTCCGTGATGTTGTATTTTGATATTCGAGGTCGGCGTTAAGTCTCAGTGACGAACGTCTAGACGGTTCAATTATCTCTGGGCATTTTGGCCAGCCAGAAACCGTCCACAGATCGTCTAAGGATCATCCAATCGTTGTGGTCACGGCGTTTTCCTTGAGCCGGGTGCCCGTCACCCGCAAGCTCAGTGCTTCGCGTACCAGCCAGATGATTTTTTTCGCGGCTTGGTCACAGCTTAGCCCACCCCGCATATGAATATTCGACACGCAGTTGCGCAGGCTATCGCGGGTACCGATCCGGGGTGCATAGGTCAGGTAGGCCCCCAAACTATCGGCGACTGTCAGGCCGGGGCGCTCTCCGATCAGGACGATGACCAGCCGGGCACCGCTGCGTTCTGCGATCTCGTCGCCGATGGCCACCCGCGCTTGCGCGGCGAGGACGATGGGGGCAATTCGTAGGCCCTTTAAACCAGGGATACAGGCGTGGATTACATTTGCTGCGTGGTTTAAAACCGCGTCCGCTGACAGCCCGTCGGCAACGACAAACTGAATGTCAGGCGGATCCCCGGCGGTCAGTTCGGGCCACCCCTGCGCGGCCAATTGACGGCCTAAATCCGGACGACGCAGATAGGTCACGCGGTCAGGGGCGGCGCTGTGAACTTTTATGGTCGGTAAAGGCGCCAAATCCTGTGTCAGCGCGTGCCAATCAATGGTGGCATGTACTGCGTCTCGGGCGCGGGCGTGGGCGAATTGAAACGCCAGAGTCGCATCGGTGGGCAACCCAGCCCCAGCCCGCCCCAATCCGATCCGCGCAGGTGTGGCGTCGCGCAGCTTGGCCCAGGGATCCTGTCGAGAAGGCTTATTTTCGCTCATGGCGCGACATCCAGCAGCCGTTGCGCCCCAGCGGCGCTGTCAATCAGATGTCCGGCGCCATCAACCAGACCAATCCCTTCCAACCACGTTTCGAATTCCGGCGCAGCCCGCAGCCCAAAGGAATTTCGCAGATAGGCCATGTCGTGGAACGACAGGCTTTGATAGTTCAGCATGATATCGTCAGACCCTGGCACAGCGATCAGGAAATGCGCGCGCGCGTCAGCCAGCAGGGTCATCAGCACATCCATATCGTTTTGATCCGCCTCCGCGTGATTGGTATAGCACACGTCACATCCCATCGGCAGGCCCAGCAATTTTCCGCAGAAATGATCCTCTAGCCCGGCGCGAATGATCTCTTTGCCGTCATACAGGTATTCAGGCCCGATAAAGCCGACAACCGTGTTGACCAGCAACGGATCAAAAGCACGGCAGACCGCATGGGCGCGCGCCTCGAGTGTTTGTTGGTCAACGCCATGGTGGGCGTCAGCGGACAAGGCGCTGCCCTGACCTGTTTCGAAATACATGACGTTATCGCCCACCGTACCCCGGTTCAGGCCAAGCGCAGCTTCGCGGGCCTCTTGCAGCATGGGCAGCGTGACGCCAAAGCCTTGGTTGGCGGCCTGCGTCCCGGCGACGGATTGAAAAACCAAATCCAGCGGGGCACCGCGTTCGATGATCTCGATCGAGTTGGTTACATGGGTCAGGATACAGCTTTGCGTCGGAATCGCGTAGCGTCCGATCAGATCGTCAAGCATCGACAGCAAGGACATGGCCGTCGGGATATTATCCGTTGCCGGATTGATGCCGATGACCGCGTCACCCACCGCATAAGACAGCCCATCCAAGGTCGAGGCAGCGATACCATGCATGTCATCCATTGGGTGATTGGGCTGAAGCCGCGACCCAATCCGCCCCGGTAAGCCGAGTGTCGTACGAAACGCAGTCGTCACCTCGATTTTGCGGGCAACGGCGATCAGGTCACGGTTGCGCATCAGTTTCGAGACCGCTGCGGCCATTTCCGGCATCAGACCGGGGGCGAGTGCGCTAAGAGCTTCGGCAGTTGCTGCATCAGACAAAAGCCACTCGCGAAACTGCCCGACGGTCATATGTGCAACGGCGGCAAAGGCTCGTGCGTCATGGCTGTCGATAATCAGGCGCGTGACATCATCTGTTTCGTAGGGAATGACCGTTTCGTGCAAAAAAGTCTGCAACGGAACATCCGCCAACACAATCTGCGCAGCCACGCGCTCGACATCTGTGGCAGCGGCAAGACCCGCCAGCGTATCACCAGACCGCGCAGGCGTCGCCGCAGCCATCAAGCGTGCGAGCGTGTCAAAATGATAAGTTTCCCCTGCAAGGGCAGTGCGATAAAGCGGCATGTCTGGACCAGTATAGCAAATTGGTTTGGCGGACCGAGACGTTTCTTTATTCGCGGCGGGGGTCGAGCATTCCCAAAGGTTAAGTGCATACGGATCAACCGCTTAGCAACAGGATACGCCCGTTTTTTCATCGCCGTTGCGTTGATTGGGAACGCGTTGGGCGCTTTCGTCCTCCAGCAAAGCCGCATCCAGCCTGCCAACTGCCTGGGATTTCCTTAGCCTTACCTAGGCGGCCAAGCGCGTCAGCGCTGTCCGTTCAATCTGCGGTCCGCGATAATCGCGGCTGAGGTGCGATTTTCCACGCCCAGCTTTTGGAAAATCAGTTCCAGGTGTTTGTTCACCGTCCGCGCGCTCAGCGACAGAATCTGGGCGATATCGCGGTTGGATTTGCCTTGGGACAGCCAATACAAAACCTCACCCTCTCTCTCGGTCAGATTCAGCTCTTTGGTCAGAATATCGTGGGGGCGGTCATCCGAGCTGGGGTCAAGTCGCACAAGCAATTCGCCAGTCGAGGAACGCCCGATATAGGTAAAGCGTAAACTGGCACATTCCAGCGGCAGCATGCTGGACACCGGTTGAGAATTGGTCAGGTCCAGCCAGGTCATTAACCGTGTGTTGGCTCCCAGCTGATCGGTCGCGGCCAACCCCGCTTGTTTCAGCAGATCATAGGCCCGCGGCGATCCCCAAAGCACGCTTCCGCGCGCGTCAATTGCCAGAACCGCGCGACCGAAACTATCCAATGCCTCGCGTGCGCTGCGCATCATTTTCGAGTTCAGGACATGGACCGTGACACGCGCGATCATTACCTCCAGCTCGACTGGTTTGGTGATGTAGTCGACGCCGCCGCTTTGCAGCCCACGCACGATGCTGTCGCGGTCGTTCAGGCCCGTCATGAAAATGATCGGGGCATCCGTTGCATGAGGGGCAGATTTCAGGGTGGCGCAAGCCTCGAAACCATCCATGCCCGGCATCATCGCGTCCATCATGATCACGTCGGGCTGGACGCGTTTGACCAGCTCGATCGCCGCAGCGCCATCGCGGGCCACCAGCACGGTCATGCCGATTTCCTCCAATGCGGTCGAGACGAACTCCAGCGCCTCGGGGCTGTCATCGACCACAAGGGCGATATTATGCGTGTTGGGGTCAAGCAGCATGTAGATCGGCCTTTTCAATAAGGTTGCGCACACCGTCCATGTCGAACTGGTCGATACGGCGCCGCAAAGAGAGGCTGAGGTCAGGGGGGATCGCGCTGGCCAGTTCCAACGCGGTGATTTTGTCTCGGATCGCTTTGGTGTGGCCGATGTCGGCCATTTCCAGAATGTACACCGCGTCAGATCGCTTGAGTGTTGTCACGCTCGACGCGGCAACGGCGGGGGTCGGCAGGTTCTCGGGGACCAATTCGACCTTTAGCAGGGCGCAGATTCGCAGCAACAGGTCGTCCAGATTATAGGGTTTTGCAATAAAGGCATCGCAAAGCGCCGAACGCGCTACGGGCTTTTGCGCGTCCGAGGCATGACCCGAAATCATTATGATCGGCGTGGTGGCATGCATCCCCTCGCGCAGTTCATGCGCCAGTTGCCAGCCGTCCATACCGGGCATGTCGATGTCCAGAATGAACAGCTCGGGTCGGATGTCGCCCAGCATTTCCAGCGCCACTTCGGCGTTGGGCGCTTGCAGAACCGAAAAGCCAACCGGGGTCAGGTAATTTTCGACCAAAGTCAGGTGGTTCAGGTCGTCATCGACCACCATCAGCGTGCGGCGCGGCCCGGTATATCCCGCCGCCGAGGTGCGGATCACATCCGCGCGTGCGGCTTTTTCATACGCAACCGAGGGCAGCATCATCCGAACCCGGAACAGGCTGCCCTGACCCAAAGAACTTTCAACCTCGATTTCGCCGCCCAAGATTTCGACCAGCAGTTTCGTGATTGTCAACCCAAGCCCCGAGCCACTGGCAATCGCACCCCGTCCACGTTCAAACGGGCGCCAGATGCGGTCGATGTCCTGCGGGGCGATGCCGGTGCCCGTGTCGGAAACTTCGATCACGGCGACTTCGTTGCGATAATTCAGGGTCAGCTGAACCGAGCCGCGCTGTGTGTAGCGGATCGCATTTGACATCAGGTTAATGATGATCTGTCTCAGACGTTTTTCATCGCAGGCGATCCATTCGGGCAACACGCCGCGCGTTTTGATGCTGAATTCCAGTCCTTTTTCTTGCGCAGTTTCCTCGAAAATCGAGGCAACCTGATGCAGAAAAGTGCGCAGGTTGATGCGGTCGCGGGTCAGTTCCAGCCGACCTGCCTCGATCCGGCTGATGTCCAGCAACCCTTCGATCAGCCCCGCTAGGTGTTCCGAGGACCGGCGGATCGTGGTGACAGCCCCGCGCCGTTCCTCGGGGATGCGTGGGTCTTTTTCTAGAATTTGAGCGAAACCGTAAATCGAGTTCAAGGGCGTGCGCAGCTCGTGGCTGAGCCCGCTCATATAGCGGGTCTTGGCCAGATTGGCGGCTTCGGCTTTGTCCTTGGCCTCTTGCAGGGCTTTGTCAGTTCGTTCATGCGCACGGATTTCCCGCAGCAAGCTATCGGTCTGACGGGTCGCCTCGTCGCGCGCTTGGGCCTGACTTTCGTGGGCCAGAATGAACATCCACACGCAGATGCCAATGATGATCAGCATGATGCAGAAAATGATGGTCAAAGCGGCGTCAAAATTGGCCTGATCCTTGAAGCCGCGGATCATTAACAACAGCCCCCCGAACCCCAGCGCCAGACCCGTTGTGGCGATCCCGAACATGGAAAGGCGCGACATCAACATTTGCGCGATCCGGGCGGGAAAAATACGTTGGATCAGTGCGGCCAGGGTGTTGTCCAGCCGAGCCTCGGGTTTGCAGGCATCGCGACAGGCACTGTCCAAAGTGCAGCACAGCGAACAGATCGGCCCGGAATGGAACGGGCAATGTGTCATGTCCTCTGCGTCAAATTTATATTCACAGACCGAGCATTCGTGCAGACCCGGTTCGGTACTTACAGGATCGCGCGCGATATAGTATTTACCACCGGTCCAATAGGCGATCAGCGGGGCCATAACGAAAGCGGTGCCAAGCGCGATTGCGGGGGACAAGGCCTGGAATAGCTCACCCAGAATGCCGGAATACGCCACCAGCGAGATGACGCAGGCCGCGATCATTGCGCCGATGCCAACAGGGTTCACGTCGTATAAATGGGCGCGGCGGAACTCGATCCCGCGCGGGCTGAGGCCCAGCGGTTTGTTGATCACCAGATCGGCCACCAGCGCCCCAATCCACGACAGCGCGACATGCGAATACAGCGCCAGGATGCTCTCCAGCGCGGCAAAGACGCCCAGCTCCATCAGGATCAACGCGATGGCAACGTTGAACACCAGCCAGACCACGCGGCCCGGATGGCTGTGGGTTAGCCGAGAGAAAAAGTTCGACCAGGCGATGGATCCTGCATAGGCGTTGGTGATGTTAATTTTCAGCTGAGACAGAATGACAAAGATGCCGGTCAATGCCAAAACCAACCAGGGCGTGTTAATCACTTGATCAAACGCGGTAAAGTACATGCGGGTCGGGTCTGCGGCCTCGGACAGGGGGACAGATTCGCGGATGGCAAGCGTCACCAGATAGGACCCGGCCAGCATTTTCAGAACGCCCAGAATAGACCATCCGGGGCCCGCCGCGATCAGGGCGGTCCACCATTTGCGACGGTCTGCGGGGGTCTTGGGTTCGGGCAAAAACCGCAGGAAATCCACCTGCTCGCCAATTTGAGCGATCAGCGAAAAAACCACCCCGGCCGCGGCCCCCATCATCAGGATGGTTGAACGTTCCCTGGTCTCGGATTCATGTCCGGGAAAGCTGGTCCAAGTGTCGAAATCATAGCCGACAAAGGCCAGTAAAACGAAGGGCAGGATGTGCAAAATCACCCACAGCGGTTGTGTCCATGTCTGAAAGGCCGAGATTTTGGTGAAGCCTTTGGCGACCATCGGGATGACCACAACGGCGCTGATCAGATAGCCCAGCATCAGCGGCAGACCAAAGCAGAACTCCATCGCCAGGGCCAGAATTGCCGCCTCTAAGGCAAAGAAAATAAAGGTAAAACTGGCATAGATTAGCGATGTCACGGTCGAGCCGATATAGCCAAACCCAGCGCCCCGCGTCAGCAGGTCAATGTCCACGCCATGCTTGGCCGCGTAGTAGCTGATGGGTAGCCCGGTCAGGAACAGCAGCAGCCCCACCAGCATGATCGCGGCGACTGCAATGTCGAAGCCATAGACCAATGTGATCGTGCCGCCAATCGCCTCGAGCGCCAGAAACGAGATCGACCCGATCGCGGTATTTGCGACGCGGCCATAGCTCCACCTGCGCGCCCGTCTTGCGGTGAACCGCAGCGCGAAATCTTCCATCGTTTCGTTCGCGACCCAGCGATTATAGCGTCGCCGTTCTGTGGTCGCTTTCAAGGCTGTCACCATCGGGAACTCCCGCTTGTGTTCGTGATACAGCCTCTTGCGCGGGCACGCGCGTCTGCGCCCGCGTCCTCCCTCAAGAGTCCATCACCCTGTTCCGAAATCACTATGGGGTGGAAAAACGCGCACTCACATACGTCATTTGACGTATACTGCGTCGCAGCATTTTCCGCAAACCTTACGAGGTGAGGGCGGAACGCAAATCGCCCAGGGTCACTCTTCGCAATGTTCTAGGAGGCGATATGTCCAAGAAGAAATTGAATGAACTCTCGTCCGGTGTCAGTCGCCGGAGCGTTCTTGCAGGTGGGGCGGCGGCACTGACTGCATCCTTGTTTGCACCCAAACATCTGATGGCTGCCGACTATCCCACGTCCGCCGTTAACACCACCGGTCTGGCCGTCACCGATGACACGGTGACCATTGGTATTCTGCATTCCATCACCGGCACCATGGCGATCTCGGAAACCGGGTCCGTGCAGGCGGAAAAACTGGCAATTGACCAGATCAATGCCCAGGGCGGTATTCTGGGTCGCAAGATTGAATACATCCAGGAAGACGGCGCATCCGATTGGCCGACCTTCGCAGAAAAAGCCAAGAAACTGCTGGTCAACGACAAGGTTGCCTCGGTCATGGGGTGCTGGACCTCGGCCAGCCGCAAGGCGGTTCTGCCGGTGTTCGAGCAGTATAACGGCTTCCTGTACTATCCCACCTTCTATGAAGGTCTGGAGCAGTCGCCCAATGTGATCTACACCGGCCAAGAGGCCACGCAGCAGATCATCGCAGGTCTGGATTGGGTCACCAAAGAGAAGGGCGCGAAAACCTTCTATCTGCTGGGGTCCGACTACATCTGGCCGCGCACCTCGAACAAAATCGCGCGCAAGCACATCGAGAACTTCCTGGATGGCGCCAAGGTCGTGGGCGAGGATTACTATCCGCTGGGGCACACCCAGTTCAACTCGGTCATTAACAAGATCCGCCTGAAGAAACCCGATGTGATCTATGCGATCGTCGTTGGGGGCTCGAACGTGGCGTTCTACAAGCAGCTAAAGGCCGCTGGCATCGACATGACCAAGGAAAAACCGCTGGTCCTGACCATTTCCGTGACCGAGGACGAAATCCGCGGCATTGGCGGGGAAAACATCGACGGCGCCTATGCCTGCATGAAGTATTTCCAGTCGCTGACCAACGAGAACAACATGGAATTCGTGAAGTCTTTCAAAGAGATGTGGGGCGACGACATGGTGATTGGCGACGTGACACAGGCCGCCTATCTGGGTCCGTGGCTGTGGAAAGCCGCTGTCGAGGCCGCAGGCTCTTTCGACGTGGACAAGGTGCGCGCCGCCACCCCCGGTATCGAGCTGACATCCGCCCCCGAAGGCTATGTCAAAGTGCATGACAACCATCACCTGTGGTCCAAGACCCGCGTCGGTCTGGCCAAGCCGGACGGCCAGTACGAGGTGGTGTTCGAAACCGCCGATCTGGTCGAACCCGATCCCTTCCCCGAGGGTTACCAGTAAGTCGTCATCCTCCCTTGGGTGGCCCGGCTCGCGATAGGCGGGCCACCTCTTTTCATGACCTCCACTGACTGGCCACAGGAGCGAAACTGATGTTTTCCGACTACTCGATGAGCGAGCTGGGCGCGATCTTTGCCATGCAAGGTTTCGCGGGCCTTATCCTCTTTTCTGTCTTTGTTCTGATGGCGCTGGGGCTGGCGATCATTTTTGGCCAGATGGGCGTGATCAACATGGCCCATGGCGAATTCATGATCCTGGGCGCCTATGTCACCTATTTGATGTCGAACCTGTTTTCGACCTATTTGCCGGCGCTGTTCAGCGCCTATTTCTTTGTGGCCATGATACTGGCGTTTATCGTTTCTGGGGCTTTGGGGCTGCTGGTGGAATGGGCCATGATCCGCCACCTGTACAAACGCCCGCTGGATACGTTGCTGGCCACCTGGGGCCTTAGCCTGATCCTGCAACAGACCTATCGCAGCGTGTTCGGCGCGCGCGAGGTTGGCGTGACCATTCCTGACTGGATGATGGGCTCGATGCCGGTGACGGACATGATCGAAGTACCGATCAACGGCATTTTCGTGATGGTTCTGGCCGTTAGCATCTCGGTCGCCGTTTACGTTCTGATGTTCAAATCCACATGGGGCCGCCAGGTCCGCGCGATCAACCAGAACCGCGTGATGGCGGGTGCTGTGGGCATCAATACAGAATGGACGGACCGGCTGACCTTTGGCATCGGCTGCGGGGTCGCTGGCGTTGCCGGTTCCGCCTTTACCATGATCGGGTCCACCGGCCCGACGGCGGGGCAGCTGTATATCGTCGACACGTTCCTTGTGGTCGTCTTTGGCGGCGCGGCCAGCCTGCTGGGCACCATCGCCAGCGCATTCTCGATCTCTCAAGCCCAGTCGATCATGGAGTTCTTCCTGTCCGGCTCGATGGCCAAGGTTCTGACGCTGCTGACGGTCGTGGGCATCCTTATGATCCGCCCGCAGGGTCTGTTCGCCATGAAACTGCGTAAATAACGGAGAGCCATTATGGAAACGTCGCACCGCTTTCTTTCCCGGTCCGAGCTGATTGGCTTTGCCGTCCTCGCCATCGTTATCTTTGTCGCGCTGCCAATGGCGCTGGACACCTTTCGTCTGAACCTGTTCGGCAAATATCTGACCTATGCCTTTGTCGCCGTCGGGCTGGTGCTGTGCTGGGGGGCAGGGGGTATCCTCAGCCTTGGGCAGGGCGTGTTTTTCGGGCTGGGGGGCTATTGCATGGCGATGTTCCTCAAGCTCGAGGCCTCGACCCCAGAAAACACCGCGATCCAGTCCACACCGGGCATTCCGGACTTCATGGACTGGAACCAGCTGACCGCTTTGCCGGGCTGGTGGCAGCCCTTTCACAGCCTGACATTCGCATTGTTTGCGGTGGTCGCGGTGCCAGTGGTGTTCGCCTTTATCATCGGAGTGGCGATGTTCACCCGGCGCGTGGGCGGTGTCTATTTCGCCATCATCACCCAGGCATTTGCCGCGATCCTGACGATCATGATCATCGGCCAGCAGGGCTATACCGGAGGCGTCAACGGCATCACCGACCTGCGCACGCTGCTGGGCTGGGACATCCGCACGGACGAGGCCAAAGAGATCCTGTATTACGTCAACGGAGCCCTGCTGTTCGCCGTTCTGTTCGCCGCGCAATATGTCCGAAAATCCAAGCTGGGCCGCCTGCTGATCGCCATGCGCGACCAAGAGGACCGGGTGCGATTTTCCGGCTATAACGTGGCGAATTTCAAGATTTTCGTCTTCTGTCTGGGCGCTGCTTTCGCTGGCATCGGCGGGGCTATGTTCACGCTTCAGGTCGGCTTTATGTCTCCGACGCTGGTGGGCATCGTGCCCTCGATCGAGATGGTGATTTTCTGCGCGGTCGGCGGACGAATTTCGATCCTTGGCGCGGTCTATGGCGCGCTGGCGGTGAACTGGGCAAAAACCACATTCTCCGAAAGCTTCCCCGAACTTTGGCTCTTGGGATTGGGCGGATTGTTCATCGCGGTCGTGATGTTCTTTCCCAACGGTTTGGCAGGCATCTACGCCGATCATATCGCCCCGCGCATCGTCAAACTGTTCAAGAAATCCTCGGGTGCCGATCTGCCACGCAGCGCCAAAACCCCCGCCGAATAAGGAGAGCACGCATGAATGTTCAAAACCCAAATTTCGTGTTGGCGGTCGAGGGGCTGACGGTGTCCTTCGACGGGTTCAAGGCGGTCAACGACCTGAGTTTCTACGTCGAACCCAACGAATGCCGCGTGATCATCGGCCCCAACGGGGCGGGTAAAACCACGGTGCTGGACCTGATCTGCGGCCGGACCAAGGCCACCTCGGGCTCGGTTAATTTCAAGGGGCACGAGCTGCTGTCCATGCGCGAGGATCAGATCGTCCACGCCGGGGTCGGGCGCAAATTCCAGACGCCCTCGGTCTACGAAGACCTGACCGTTTTCGAGAATCTGGAGCTCAGCTATCCCAAAGGCCACGGCGTGTTCGGCGCGTTGACCTTTCGCCGGGATGATCCGGTAAAGGCCCGGATCAAAGAGATCGCCGAGACGATTTTCCTGGACGATCAGCTGGATGAAAAAGCCGCCTATCTCAGCCATGGCCAGAAACAGTGGCTGGAGATCGGGATGCTGCTGATTCAGGACCCCGAGCTGCTGATGCTGGATGAACCCGTCGCCGGCATGTCCGTGGCCGAGCGCAAGAAAACCGCCGAGCTGTTGAACCGGATCATCAAGGACCGCTCGGTCATCGTGATCGAACACGACATGGGCTTCGTCGAAGATATCGCCACACGCGTCACCGTCCTGCACCAGGGCAAAACCTTGTCCGAGGGCTCGATGGAGCGGGTGCAGAACGACCCCAAAGTCATCGAAGTTTACCTGGGCCACTAAGGAGAAATCACATGCTGGATGTAAGCGAACTGCGCGCGGCCTATGGCGAATCCGAGGTGCTGCACGGGCTGGATCTAAAGGTCAAACCCGGCGAAATCGTCGCCATCATGGGGCGCAACGGCATGGGCAAAACCACGCTGATGAAGACCTTGATGGGGATCGTGCCGGAAAAATCTGGCGCCGTGGCTGTGGGCGCGGATGCGGTGACGGGGCTGAAATCGCACCAACGTGTCGCCAGGGGCATCGCCTATGTGCCGCAGGGCCGGATGATCTTTTCCGCCATGACGGTGCAGGAAAATGTGGAAACGGGGCTGACGGTCACGGGTTCGAAAAAGGTGCCTGACGACATTTACGAGCTGTTCCCCGTGCTGCTGGAGATGAAATCACGCCGGGGTGGCAACCTGTCGGGCGGGCAGCAGCAACAGCTGGCGATTGCCCGCGCGCTGGCCAGCAACCCCAAGGTGCTGCTGCTGGATGAACCGACCGAGGGCATCCAGCCCTCGATCATTCGCGAAATGGCCCGCACTTTGCGCAAGATCCGCGATCAGAAGGGTCTGTCGATCATCGTTTCAGAACAGGTGCTTAGCTTTGCTTTGGACGTCGCTGACCGGGTGATGGTGATCGAGAATGGTGAATTTGTACACGACAGCCCGCGCGACGGCATCGACGAGGCCAAGGTCTCGAAATTCCTCTCCGTTTAATTCAAAGAAAGGACAGTAACATGGCAGATACGCTGATTTCGGTGGACCTGAGCGAAAGCCCTCACACCAATGAGAACGTACATAACAGGTGGCATCCGGACATTCCGATCAACGTCTGGGTCGACCCCGGGGACGATTTCAAGATCGAGACCTATGACTGGACCGGTGGCCAGATCAAGAACGACGATGACGCCAGCGATGTGCGCGATGTCGAGCTAGAGCAGGTGCACTATCTGTCCGGTCCCATCGGTGTCAAAGGTGCGGAACCAGGCGATCTGCTGGTCGTGGAAATCCTGGACATCGGCGCCAAAGAAGAAAGCCAATGGGGCTTTAACGGCTTCTTTTCCAAGCAAAACGGCGGTGGCTTCCTGACTGAACATTTCCCCGAAGCGCAGAAATCCATCTGGGATTTTGAGGGTATGTTCACCAAATCCCGCCACGTTCCCGGCGTGAAATATGCTGGCCTGATCCACCCCGGTCTGATCGGCTGTTTGCCCGATCGCAAGATGCTGGACATGTGGAATACCCGAGAAACTGCACTGTTCAACACCGACCCGGATCGCACGCCGCCTCTGGCCGCGCTGCCGACCACGCAAAGCGCGCATATGGGTGCGATGAAGGGCGAGGAACGCGCCGCAGCCGCTGCCGAGGGTGCCCGGACTGTGCCTCCGCGCGAACATGGCGGCAACTGTGACATCAAGGACCTGAGCCGGGGGTCCAAGATCTATTTCCCGGTTTACATTGATGGCGCGGGGCTTTCGATGGGGGATCTGCACTTTAGCCAGGGCGATGGCGAGATCACCTTCTGCGGAGCCATCGAAATGGCCGGTTGGCTGCACCTGAAGGTCAGCCTGATCAAAGAGGGCATGTCCAAATACGGCGTGAAAAACCCGATCTTCAAGCCGTCTCCGATCACGCCGAAATATGACGACTATCTGATTTTCGAAGGTATCAGCGTCGATGAGCAGGGCGAGCAGCATTATCTGGACGTTCACATCGCCTATCGTCAGGCCTGTCTGAACGCGATCGAGTATCTGAAGAAGTTCGGCTATTCCGGCGCGCAGGCCTATGCGATCCTTGGGACGGCCCCGGTGCAGGGGCATATCTCGGGTGTGGTGGATATTCCGAATGCCTGTGCCACGCTGTGGCTGCCCACGGATATCTTTGAGTTCGACGGTATGATGCCCAACCCGGATGGCCCGACCAAGTTCCTGGATGGCTCGGTCGATATTCCGCTGGCCCCTGATCTGTAAGGCAACCGGGGCGGCGAACCCCGCCGCCCCATCACGAACAAAGGACACTCCAATGCCCGTCTATGAATACTGGTGCGACGACTGCGGCCCGTTCGAATCTTTGGTGCCGATGTCGAAATTTTCCGAACCCTGTGCCTGTCCGGTCTGTGCCACGCCCGCGCCGCGCGTGATGATGACCGCGCCGAAACTGTCCGTCATGGATTCCGGTCGTCGCCATGCGCATGAAACCAATGAGCGCAGCGCCGACAGTCCGCGCAAATCTTCGCACGGGCCGGGTTGCGGGTGCTGCGGAGGCGGTGAAAAGAAGAACTCAAAGACGCTCTATCGCCCGGATGGGTCCAAAAGCTTTCCGACGAAGCGGCCCTGGATGATTTCGCACTAAGCGTTTCTAGGGCCAGTCAGAAAACCCGCGCCGTAGCTCGGTCAGATCATCCCCATCGGGGCGCGAGACTATGGCGCGATACGCGCCAGGCGACATGTCGGTGCGGCGCTTAAAGAAATGGCTGAACCGCGTGGCATCGGCAAACCCCAGGTCCGAGGCGATTTTCTTGAGCGGCGAGCCCGAATTTTCCAGCCGTGCCTTGGCCTCGGCGGTCAGGCGTTCGTGCACCAGCTCGGCCGGACTGCGGCCGGTTTCGCGTTTGCAAATGCGGTGCAAGCGATCGTAATCGACACCCAGCTCGTCCGCATAGCGCGCGATTTGCCAGTGGCTGCGATAGTGCAATTCCACCAGATGTCGGAACTGCCGCAGGATACTTGTCTGCTCGGCCCCCTTATCTGCAACGTCCGGCTGGTGGGTTCTGAGCGCACAGATGAACAGCAGCCGCAAATAGGCCGCCAGCGACATCGGTGATTGCCATTCGGTCGTCGCCAGTTCAGCGCCAAACCAGTTGACCAAAGCCAAAACCTGTTCCCGCGCGGCGGTCTGTCCCAACGAGGCGACAAAGGGTTGTTCGACCAACATTCTCAGGTGCACCGACTCGGCCCTTGCGCCAATCGCATCCAACACAATCGTGTCGCTTAGCCCCAGAACCGTAGCCCGTGAGCCAGCACGCAGGTTCAGAATTGGACGTTGCTGAGGGGGCCAAAAACACAAGGCGGGACCGGTGATCGTGGTTTCAGAGTCACCAGTAACCAACGTGCCAAGCTCGAGAAATAACAACCGGGCATAGCCGTCAGGCAAGGTGCCGCGCAGCACCTGATCATGCAGGGCTTCACGCTCGATTTGCAGTGTGGCGTAACCATCTTTCATCGCAAATTCCAGAAATCCACAATAAATGCCCAGAAATGAGCATTTCGTGTCAATATACATGCGGTCTACACTTTCTCAAGGGAGGACGGGCGTGGCCCGTTGAATGTATGACGCTTGCTCAGGTAACGCCTAAGATTCAGCGCGGGCTGTTTGTCGAACGGATCAGTCCGATCGATGGGCGGGTTGTCAGCGTCGAACCTGCCTTGGATAAAGCAGAAAGCCTGGACATGGTCGCACGCGCGGCGGGGGCCTATCCGGCGTGGTCTGCCCTAGCAGCGTCCGAACGTGCAGCGTATCTGGCCAAGGCCGCAGATGTCCTTGAGGCGCGTCGCGACGATTTCCATTTGGCCCTCGCCGAAGAGATCGGAGCTCCGGCCAAATGGACCCATCTGAACATCACGCTTGCCGCCGAGATTTTGCGCGAGGTCGGAACCTACGCGGACGAAGCCGAAAAGGTCGAGATTATCCCCGACAATCGCGGCATCACCAGCAAGGCCGTACGGGTGCCCTGCGGGGTTTGTCTGGGTATTTCGCCGTGGAATGCGCCTTTGGTTTTGGGGTTTCGTGCGGTGGCCGCACCGCTGCTCTGCGGCAACACGGTCTTGTTGAAAGGCAGTGATTTCGCCCCACGAACGTTGCGCCTGATCGGCGAGGTTTTCGCCGAGGCAGGGTTGCCCGACGGCGTGATGCGCCCCGTTCTGACCCGCGCCGAGGATAGCGAAGAGATTGTCGAGGCCCTGATCGCCTCGCCCGTGGTGCGGCGCGTGAATTTCACTGGCTCGACCCGTGTGGGGCAGAGGGTTGCAGAACTGTGCGCCAAATATCTCAAGCGGCCGCTGCTGGAATTGGGCGGGCAATCGACGATGCTGGTTCTGGACGATGCCGATCTGGATCTGGCCGCAGCCGAGGCTTTGCACGGGGCCTATTTGAACCAGGGTCAGATCTGCATGTCCACCGAACGGTTGATCGTGTCTGAAACCGTGGCTGATGCCTTTGCCGCCAAGCTGGAGGCTTTGCGCGCCAATCTGAACCTGGGCGACCCGCGCGACGATCAAACCGACGTGGGTCCCGTGGTCAGCCATGCTGCGGCGGAACGCTTTGCCGGTCTGGTGAGCGATGCGGTGTCCAAGGGCGCGCGGCTGGTCGGAGGCGGCAGTGTGCGGGATAATCTGGTCGAACCGACCCTGCTGGACCGGATCGAGCCGGGGATGCGGGTCTATCACGAAGAGGTTTTTGGCCCGCTCGTCTCGATCACCCGCGTGGTCAATGATCTAGAGGCGATTACCGTTGCCAATGACAGTGAATACGGGCTGGTTTGCTCGGTCTTTAGTCAGGATGCCGTCCGCGCCGAGAAGGTCGCGCATCAGCTGCATAGCGGCATCTGTCACATCAATCGCTGCACCTTCGACGACACACCACACGCGCCGTTTGGCGGCGTGAAATCCAGCGGATATGGCCGCTTTGGTGGCCGCTGGGGCATGCATGAATTCACAGAATTGCGCTGGATGACCAGCGCATCACCGACCTGAACTCAGGTCTCAAAAGGTTTAACGGGAGGAAACTATGACCTTTGATAAAACGCGCCGCGCGCTGGTGATTGGCACCGGGGCTGCAATTGGGCTTTCGACTTTGTTGGCCACCACGGCCCTTGCCCAGGAACCGATCAAATTCGGAGTTGTTGCTCATCTGACCGGCCCATTGGCCGGGGGCGAGGCCGTGACCCACACGCCGAATATCGAACTCTGGGCCAAGCAGGTGAACGACCGGGGCGGCTTGAAGGTCGACGGCGAAATGCGCCCGATCGAGGTCATCACCTATGACGATAAAACCAACCCGTCCGAGCATATCAAGGCCGTTCAGCGCCTGGCGACCCAGGACAAGGTCGACTATATGCTGTCGCCCTATGGCACCGGGTTCAACATTGCCGCCGCTCCGATCTATGCCAAGTATGACTTCCCGCTGGTTGCCGTCAGCGCGATTACCGACAAACAGCCTGAACTGTCCAAGCGGTTCCCCAATATGTTCTTCACGCTGGGCTCGACCACCGGGTTTGTTGAAGGCGTGCGTGATACGCTGACCAAGATGCGTGACGCCGGTACCATCGGCAACAAGATCGCCATGGTGAACGTCGCGGATGCCTTTGGGATCGAGCTGGCCGACAAGGCGCGCCCGATCCTGACCGAAGCCGGGTTCGAGATCGTCTATGACAAATCCTATCCCTTGGGCACGCCGGATATCTCGCCCGTTGTGAAAGGCGCCAAAGCCTCGGAGCCTGATGCGTTTGTGGCCTGGTCCTATCCGCCGGACACCTTCGCGCTGACCGAACAGGCGATCATCGAGGATTTCAGCGTCAAGGCCTTCTACACCGCCGTTGCAACCGCGTTCCCGGCCTATTCGGGTAAGTTCGGCTCCAAGATCAACGGCAACCTGGGCGCGGGCGGTGTGAATCCTGACACTCCGGCCATGAAGGAATACCGCATGGCCCACAAAGAGGTCACCGGCAAAGACGCGGATTACTGGGCCTCGGCGACCTATTATTCTAGCCTGCAAGTGCTGGAACAGGCCATCGAAGGTGTCGGCACCGTCGACCGTAAGGCGACCGTGGCCTATATCAAAAACAACAGCTTCGACACTGTGATCGGCACCATCAGCTTTGACGAGAACAACAACTCGGAACGCTATTGGTCGGTTGGTCAGTGGGACAACGGCGTGTTCCGTGCGGTGGCTGACACCGGCATGGGCGACTCGATCGCGGCGACCCCGAAAGACGGTTGGAAGTGATCTAAATCCCTGTTGCCCGGCCATATTCGGCCGGGTAACCCCCTTAAATCAGGCGAAAATATTATGGATATCCTCATATCCGGGCTGCTGCTGGGCGGCACCTATGCGCTTATGGCGCTGGGGCTGAACCTGCAATACGGCGTTGCGCGCATCATGAACCTTGCCAATGGCGAGATGCTGGTCCTGGGTGGACTGGCTGCGTTCTGGCTGTTCACTGCGTCTGCCCTCAGCCCCATTCTGACGGCGGTGATCATCGCGCCCCTGGCCTTTGCCGGGAACTGGCTGCTGTACCGCTATCTTCTGCTTCCGCTGGTGCGCCGGGCTAAGACCCAGGGCCAGCTCGAGGTCGACTCGATCCTGGCGACCTTTGGCATGAGCTTTGCGCTGGTCGGCATCATGGTCTCGCTGCATGGCGAGTATTTTACCTATTCCTACTTGGCCGAGCCGTTTTCCGTGCTGGGCAGCACCGTGGCTCTGAACCGGCTGGTGGCCTTTGGCCTGGCCGTGCTGATCGGCGGGGCGCTGTATTACTGGCTGAACCACACCTATCCGGGCACGGCTGTGCGGGCTGTATCCGTTAGCCCCGAGGCCGCCGGTCTGGTCGGCATCAATGTCGACAAAGTCTCGGCGCTGGCCTTTGCGCTGGGCGGGGCTGTGACCGCGATGGGGGGCACGCTGATTTCGACCTTCATCACGCTTGATGCCTCGGTTGGGGTGATCTTTACCATGAAAGCGCTGATCATCATCATCATGGGCGGTGTCGGCGACATCCGGGGCGCAATCTTTGCTGCCGTGATCCTAGGGCTGGTGGAAACGGCCGTGGCCACCATCGTGGATCCGGGCCTGACGCTGGTCGCGGCCTACGTGATCTTCCTTGGCATTCTGCTGTTCCGTCCGCAGGGCCTGTTCGGGAGGCGCACATGAAACCTGCTGAGATGAAAAACCTTGGCCTTGGGGCCGTTCTGGCCGCCTTGGCCGCCGTCGTGCTGCTGGTGGCGGATGGTTATTGGCTGTCGATTGCCACCACCGCGATGATGTATATCGCCCTGTCCACCAGCTGGTCGCTGTTTTCCGGGCCGACGCATCTGATCGCCCTGTCTACTGGCGCGTTCTTTGGGGTTGGTGGCTATCTGGTCGGCTCGGGGATGAGCGATTATTACCAAAGCTTCTGGACCATGGCGTTGATCGCGCCGCTTGTCGCGACGGTTCTGGCCTTGCTGATCGGGTTGGCCACGCTGCGCCTGTCGGGGGTCTATTTCGTGATTTTCACGCTGGGCCTGGCCGAGATGATCCGCAATCTGGTCAGTTGGGTGCAGAACAACTTCCTTGGCTCGCGCGGCCTGTATGTACTGACCGATTTCGGCGAGGAGCATATCTATTGGATGCTGCTTGGCGTAGCCGTTGTGGTTTTTGTCATGGGCTGGTGGATCAACCGCTCGCGGCTGGGTTTTGCCCTGCGCATCATCGGCAATGACGAAGAGGTCGCCCGCCATGTCGGGATCAACACCGCCTGGTCAAAGGTGATCCTGTTCATGTCCACCGGGTTCTTTGCGGCATTGGTGGGCGCTATCGTGGCGCCGCGTTATTCGTACATTGAACCCAATGTCGTGTTCTCGCCCGAGCTGAGCTTTTTGGTGGTGATCATGGCGCTGCTAGGGGGCGTGCATCGCCTGTGGGGCCCGCTGGTCGGGGTCATCCCCTTCACCCTGCTATGGGAGGCGATCACGATATTCTTCCCCTATTCGACCACCTTGTTTCTTGGCCTGTCGTTCTTGCTGATCGTCTATCTGATCCCGAACGGTTTCGTCGGCCTGTTTGAACAACTCAAGGGGAGGGCAGCGAAATGACCGGCAAGGCAACCATCCTAGAAGTCACCAAACTGACCAAGCAATTCGGCGGTCTGGTGGCGGTCAATGACGTGTCCTTTGACGTCAAAAAACACGAGGTGATGGGCATCATCGGCCCCAATGGATCGGGGAAATCTACGACGATGAACCTGATCTCGGGGGCGCTGAAACCCACCAGCGGGACCATCGTTTTGGAGGGCCACGACCTGACTCCGTTACCGCCGCACAAGATCGCGCGCTTCGGCGTGGCGCGGACGTTTCAACTGGTGCGTATCCTGCCGGGGATGACGGTGATCGAAAACGTCGTCGCCGGTGCCGCCTTTGCACATAAACCCCGCTGGGGAAGCGAAGCCGAAGGCTTTGCCAGTGATTTATTGGACCGGCTGGAGTTAGGTGACAAAAAGGACCTGGGCATCGATAGCCTGACCTATATCGACCAGAAACGACTGGAGCTGGCCCGTGCCCTAGCAGCCGAGCCGGAAATCCTGTTGCTGGACGAATGGCTTGCGGGGCTGAACCCCTCGGAATTGCAGATCGGGATCGAACTGATCGCCAATCTGCGCAACGAGGGCCGCACCATCATTCTGGTCGAACATGTGATGGATGCGATCCGGTCGCTGTGTGACCGCTGCGTGGTGATGAATTCGGGCGTGAAAATCGCCGAAGGGACGCCAGCCGACGTGCTGTCCGACCCCGAGGTCATCCGCGCCTATCTGGGGGATGAATGATGCTGACGATTGAAAATCTCTCTGTTTCCTATGGGTTGCACCGTGCTTTGGGCGGGGTCAGTCTGACCGTCGCGCCAGGTGAAATCGTGGTGATGCTGGGCGCGAATGGCGCTGGCAAAAGCTCGCTTTTGCGGGCGGTGGCTGGCATCTGCGAAGGCGATGTCGGCGGGCGGATCGACTTGGGCGGCCAGGACCTGCTGACCCGAAAATCCGATCAGATCGTCGAAGCAGGTATCGCCTTTGTCCCCGAAGGACGCGGCATTTTTGGCGAGCTTTCTGTCTGGGATAACCTGATGCTGGGGGCCTATTCCGCGCGCGCACGCCGCGCCAAGGACAAGAACCTGAAATGGGTTCTGGAGCTGTTCCCCAAGCTGATAGAACGCAAAACCCAGATCGCGCGCACCATGTCAGGGGGCGAACAGCAGATGGTCGCGATCGGGCGGGCGATGATGTCCAACCCCGAGATTCTGATGCTGGACGAGCCCTCGTTGGGCCTGTCACCACTGCTGTGCAAAGAGCTGTTCGGCAACCTGTCCAAGATCCGTGAAACGGGGATGGGCGTGCTGCTGGTGGAACAAAATGCCAAGCAAAGCCTCGCCATCGCGGACCGGGGCTATCTGATCGAAAACGGTGAAATCACCGGCGAAAACGCAGCCGACGTCATGTTGAACGATCCGGCTGTCCAAGCGGCCTATCTGGGCGGCGGTACTCAAAATAAAATGACTATTGAAGGAGCAAACTGATGTTTGAAGGGAAGAAGATTATTGTCACCGGGGTGGCCTCGGGGATTGGGCAGGAAACGGCTCAGCAGCTGAAGGCACAGGGCGCGACCGTCATCGGCGTCGACCGGAATCAGCCCAGCGTAGAGCTGGACGCATTCCATCAGGTCGATCTGATGGACGAGGCCGCCGTGGACGCTTTGATCGAAGAGCTGAAAGCCGTGAAGGCCGATGGTCTGGCCAATATCGCAGGCGTGCCGCCGACCGCGCCGGTTGAAACCGTCGTTGCGGTAAATCTGGTCGCGTTGAAACGTCTGACGCTGGGGCTGGTCGACAGTCTGGCCGATGGGGCCTCGATCGTGAACTTGGCCTCGTTGGCTGGGATCGGCTGGGAAGGCGAGGTCGCCAAGATCAAGGCCGCCGAAGGTCTGGATCATGCAGGCGTTTCTGCATTTTGCGCGGCGCAGGATGTCACTTCCGAGAACAGCTATTTCTTTACAAAACAGGCGCTTGTGGCCTGGACCCATGAAAACCGCTGGACCTGGCGGGATCGCGGTATTCGCATGAACGCCGTCAGCCCGGGGCCGGTTGATACGCCGATCCTCAAGGATTTCCTGGAAACTTTGGGCGAGCGTGCCGAAGAAGACATGAAGATCATGGATCGCCCCGGTTTGGCGACGGATATCGCTCCGGTGGTGGTGTTCCTTCTGTCCGAAGGGTCGATTTGGCTGCGCGGTGTGAATCTGGCGACAGATGGCGGCATGCGCGCGCATATTGATGCCACGTCGAATGGCCTGAGCTGAACAGGGAGAGACCTCATGAACATTTCCATGTTGATCGGTGGCCAGGATGTGGCTGCCCAGGATGGCGGTACTTTTGATCGTCACGACCCGGTAACCGGAGAGGTCGCCACGACCTCTCCCGCCGCCAAAACCGCCGACGCGCAGGCTGCGGCCAAGGCGGCTGGCGCGGCTTTCCCTGCGTGGTCCAAAACCAGCCCGGCCGAACGCCGCGCCGTGTTGATGAAAGCGGCTGACGAGCTGGAGGCAATGACCCCTGAAATCATCGCGATCACCACCAATGAAACCGGGGCCACTGCGCCCTGGACGGGCTTTAACTGCATGCTGGCCGCTGGCATGCTGCGCGAGGCCGGGGCCATCACCACGCAGATCACGGGCGAGATTATCCCCGCCAACAAACCCGGTACGCTGGCCATGGCGCAGCGCAAGCCGTTGGGCGTGTGTCTGGGCATCGCGCCGTGGAATGCGCCGATCATTCTGGGCACGCGCGCTGTGGCGACGGCAATCGCTTGTGGTAACACCGCGATCCTGAAAGCCTCGGAAATGTGTCCGGCGACCCATTTGGCCATTGGCGAGGCGTTCCGCCGTGCGGGCGCCCCCGAAGGCGTGATGAATGTCGTGACCAACGCCCCCGAGGACGCCGCCGAGGTGGTCGCCGCCCTGATTGCAGCGCCCGAAGTCCGGCATATCAACTTCACCGGTTCGACCGGGGTGGGGCGGATCATCGCGCAAACCGCCGCGACCCACCTGAAGCCCGTTCTGCTGGAACTGGGGGGCAAGGCGCCTCTGGTCATTCTGGACGATGCCGATGTCGAGGCTGCGGTGAACGGTGCCGCCTTTGGGGCCTTCATGAACCAGGGTCAGATCTGCATGTCGACCGAGCGGATCATCGTGCACGAGGGCATCGCGGATGAATTCATCGCCGCCTTCGCCGCCAAGGCCAACGCCTTGCCCGCTGGCAACCCGCGCGAGCAGGTGGTTCTGGGATCGCTGGTCACGCGCGAGGCCGCCGAGAAGATGGACTCGATCATCGCCGACGCCACCGCCAAGGGTGGCAAGGTCATTGCGGGCGGGAAACGCGACGGCTCGGTCGTCGAGGCGACGCTGATCGAAAACATCACCCCGGACATGACGATCTATGCCGAAGAAAGCTTTGGTCCGGTCAAACCGATCATCCGCGTAAAGGATGACGACGAGGCCGTGCGCGTGGCCAATGATACCGAATTCGGTTTGTCTGCGGCTGTTTACAGCCAGGATATCCAGCGTGCCATGTCCGTGGCCGACCGGATCGAAAGCGGTATTTGCCACATCAACGGTCCGACCGTTGCCGACGAGGCGCAGATGCCTTTTGGTGGCGTCAAGGACTCGGGCTATGGCCGGTTCGGCGGCAAGGCGGGGATCGACTCGTTCACTTCCGTGCGCTGGGTCACCATCGAAGATCCGCACCAGCACTTCCCGTTCTGATCGGGTGAAAAATTCGGGCCGTCCCATTTTGTTGGGGCGGCCTATTCTGTCTGCGACATCCAAAGCGGATATTTGGGTTGACCCACGCCACATACACATCAATCCTCGCTTAAATAGCCCAACGTCAGAGTTTCTGTGCGCGGGCTTTGCGGGCCTCTCGGGGCCTGAAAGGGAGGGGAGAATGAGCGACACAGCGGATGTGATCGTCATCGGCAGTGGGTTCGGTGGCGCGGTTGCAGCCGCGCGGCTGGTCGAGGCTGGGAAATCCGTAATCCTGCTAGAGCGTGGCCCCTGGCGCGACACGATTGCCACCCGCTCGGCTGGGATTAAAGGGCGCCAACCGCTACCCTGCGAGGCGTCGTTCCTGTCACTGATCCGCTCGGTGCACCCCAAATGGGGGCCCAAACGGCTGACCCTGAACAAATACGGCTACCTGGAGATGTTCGAGGACGCGGGGATCAAGGTGCCTGTGACCTCGAATGTTGGGGGCGGCAGCCAAATCTGGGCGGCTGTGATTGACCGTCCCAAGGCAGGATATTGGGACAACCGGGCCAACGGGCTGAGCGACGCCACGATGTCCCCACATTACGAACGCTTGGCGGCGCAGCTGGGCGCCACGCAGCCCAAGGACACGCGCAAGATTGCCAACCACACAGATCACGCCTGGCAGGGTGCCGACTTTTTCACTCAGCTGGACAGTGACGAGCAGCCCCCAATGGGAATTCTGTTCCAAGGCGAGAGCACAGTTGTCGATGAAAATGGCATCAGCCGACAGCCTTTTGCCCCAGGTCAGGAGAACGGTAAATTCGGCAGTCCGGGGGCGACAAAATCCACGTTGGACGCGCTGTTTTTGATCCCCGCCATACGCAAGGGTATGGATTTGCGCGCATTGCACGAGGTGCGCCGCATTCAGAAGACTGGGACCGGTTTCACTGTGACCGCGCGCAATCTAAAGGGGCGGCGTAAGGTGACCCTGACTGCGGCCAAAGTCATCGTGGCCGCGGGGACAATGAACACCAACGCTCTGCTGCTGAAGGCTACTCAAGCCGGGGATCTGCCCGTCATGCCTGCCTTGGGGCAGGGGGTGGGGATGAACGGCGACCTGCTGGGGAAATGGGCCACGGATGGCCGCGATGCCTCGCTTGGACCGCCGGTCCAGGGTCGCGTGAAAATCACGGGGCACGAGGCGGCGGCCTATGTGTTGCTCTCGACAGCTGAAACACCGCCTTTGCCGTTCTTCATGCGGAAAAAAGCGTTAGAGAAAGCGCGCAGCACGCTGGGACTGGTGGCCATGTCGCAGGATGCCAGTGATGGACGGATCTGGCTGGAAAATGGCCGGTTCCGGTTCGCATTCCACATGTCCGGATCGCCCAGCTATGCGGCCACGATGCAGGCCTATGACGCGCTGGGGCAGGCCTCGGGGCGCAAGGTGAAATATTCGAAGGAACAGGTCGTCTCGGCGCATCCGTGCGGAGGGTGTCGCGTGTCAGATGGGCCACAAACCGGCGTCGTTGATGGGCGCGGGCAGGTGCATGGATGCGCCGGCCTTTACGTTGCGGATGCGGCGGCGCTGCCGCAATCTCTGGGCGTTCCACCGTCATTGTCCATCGCTGCGTGGGCCGCGCATGTGGCCACTGAAATTCTGTCAGAAACCTAAGGAAAATTCAAAATGCATACCGTTCTGGTGAAATTCGTTCTGCCAAGCCCTGTGCCACGCGCCGCGCTGTTGGAAAGGTTCAAACAGTCTGAACAGCGCTTTCGCGGCTTGCCCAACCTGATCCGCAAATACTTCTGTTATGACGAGGCGAACCAGACCGGCCATTCGGTCTATCTGTGGACGGACGAGGCCGCGGCGCGTGCGTTTTTCAACGCCGAGTTCACCAGCAATTTCGCCCAGAAGTTTGGTGCCACGCCAGAGCTGACCCACCTGGACACGCTGATGGTCGTCGACAACGAGCAGGACAAGACAGAGTTCGGCGGCTAAAGGATGCGTTCCAGATAAGGTTTTAACGCGATGGGTTTGCGCCCGGTGAAACGCTCTACTGCGTTGCCCAGCGTCGCGAATTCGCCTGCCGCGATGCCGGCATAGCTGGTGACCCAGCCGTCCAGCTCGAATTTTGTGGCGTCATAGTGGGCGCGGGCGGCATAGGCTTCAGTCAGTGTTTCTTCTTGGTATTCAACGGGTTGTCCGGTGACCTCTGCCAGGATCTCTGCGGCTCGGGCCATTGTCATCAGTTCGGGTCCTGCGACGTCGAACACACCCGTGGTCTGATCCGGATCGGTGAGCAGCGCTGCGGCGGTGGCGGCCACATCGGTACGGGCGACGGGTGCAAACAGCCCTGTTCCGGCGGGCCCCCGGATGACGCCGTCTATCGGCAGCAAGGGTATCATATCCGCGTAAAAATTGTCGCGCAGCGCGGCAAAAGGCACGCCTTTTTTCTGCATATACGCTTCGGTGTGGAAATGGTCATGAGCGAAGGTGAAGGTGCTGTCCGGCGCGCAGTTGATGAATGAGGTGTAGACCACGCGCGGCACAGAGGCGGCCGCAAATGCGTCAACTGCGGCTTTGTGTTGGGCCAGCCTGTCTGCGGCCTCGAAACCTGACACAAAGAAGACGGCGCTGACATCACGGCACGCCGCGACCAACGCGTCATGGTCGGTATAGCTGGCCACTGCGATCTCGGCGTGATCCAGTTTGGGGGCCTTTTCAGGCGAGCGGACGATCAGCCGGGTGGCAACACCTTGCGCGTCCAATTCGCGAGCGATCATGCCGCCCAGATGGCCGGTCGCTCCGGTGATGGCGATGGGTTTTGCGGTCATGATGGCTCCTGTCTGGTGGCCCTACTCTATGCGGATTTTCGACACTTTGTCCCGCATAAATCCGTCCGGCACGGGGGGGCGAAACTGGGAAGGGAACTTGGCCCAATATCAGCAAGAGCTGCAATGGCTGGGCTGTGGTCTGGACCGACATCTGGTCGTTTTCCTGCCGCTTAGGCGGGCACGTGTCACCCCCGGTCAAAGAGCAGGGTCCATGGGAAATTTGGGAAAATCACCCTTCAGCACCGCTTGACGCGGCCTCGAAACCGCGAGATTTTCCTGAGAGGAAAGAAATCACCCCTTTTTTGGGTGATCAGTGAAAGGTGCGTCCATGCCAACCAAGTCCGCCGCCGCGAAGGCCAAGCTGTCCCAGAACCCGCACGCAGTGAAAGAGCCGCGCGAAAAGAACCTAGAAGTGGCGATCGGACGGCAGGTGCGCGAGCTGCGCAAACGGCAACGGATGACCGGCTCGGACCTGGCAACCCAAACGGGGCTGTCAGTGGGGATGCTGTCCAAGATCGAAAACGGGATCACCTCTCCGTCGCTGAACACCTTACAGGTGCTGGCGGATGCGTTGCGCGTGCCGTTGATCCAGTTGTTTTCCGGCTTCGAAGAACAACGAGGCGCCATGCATGTCAAAGCCGGCGAAGGGGTCGAGACCGAACGTGCGGGCACCCGCGCGGGCCATCAGTACCAGTTGCTGGGGCATATCGGCTCGAACAATTCGGGGGTGGTGGTCGAGCCCTATTTGATTGAGTTGACCGATGCCAGCGACCGTTTTCCGGCGTTTCAACACGAGGGGATGGAGATGTTGTATATGTTGGAGGGCCGCGTGAGTTATCGCCACGGCGACCAGATCTATGACATGGAGCCCGGCGACAGCCTGTTATTCGATGCCGATTCCCCCCATGGCCCCGAAGTGCTGATTGATCTGCCCGCAAAATACCTCTCGATCATCAGCTATCCTCAGCAGAAATAACCCGTCGCCCCAAGTTTGGGCGGGTATTTGCACAGAAATCAGGCAAATCGCACCTAGGTAAAAAAAATTTCTCCGAGGGAAAGAAATTGTCTTGAAGGGCAATTTTATTTCCTGATAGGCAAGTCTCGACGACAAGAAGTCGAAACGAGACAGGTCGAAACGAGACGGAGAACACTATGTGCGGCATTGTTGGCCTATTCCTGAAAAAGGAAGACATGCGCCCGCAGCTGGGCAACCTGCTGACGGACATGCTTATCACGATGACAGATCGCGGACCCGATAGTGCGGGGATCGCAATCTATGGGGACGAAATCGAGGGCAGCGTGAAAATCACGGTGCAATCGGATACCCCCGAAACGGCCTTTGCTGAATTGGACGGGGCGCTGACCTCGGCCATCCACGCGCCGGTCACGATGCAGGTGGTGGACACCCACGCCGTGCTGACCGTCCCAGCCGAAGTCGAAAGCAAGGCCATCGCCGCGCTTGAGGAAAAGGGCCTGCGGATCATGGGCTCGGGCGTGTCCATGGAGATCTACAAAGAGGTCGGCCTGCCCAAGGATGTCGCCGCGCGGTTCGGTCTGCGTGACATGGGCGGCAGCCACGGCATCGGCCACACGCGCATGGCCACCGAAAGCGCCGTGACCACCATGGGTGCGCACCCGTTCTCGACTGCCGATGACCAGTGCCTTGTGCACAATGGCTCGCTGTCGAACCACAACCAGATGCGTCGCAAGCTGGCCAAAAAGGGCGTCTTTACCCGCAGCGAAAACGACACCGAGGTCGGTGCGGCCTATATCAGCTCGCGCATTGCCGATGGGGCGTCGCTGGGCGAAGCGCTGGAAGGCACGATCGAGGACCTGGACGGCTTTTTCACCTTTGTGACCGGCACCAAGAACGGCTTTGGCGTGGTCCGTGACCCGATCGCCTGCAAGCCCGCCGTCATGGCCGAAACCGAGGATTATGTCGCTTTTGCAAGCGAATACCGGGCTTTTGCCGATCTTCCGGGTATCGAGGACGCCAAGATCTGGGAACCCGAACCTGCCACCGTCTATTTCTGGGAGCGTTGAGACATGGAAACGATTGATATGGCGCAAACCCCGCTGCGCGACCTGAACTCGGCGCTGCAAGCGCAGGCGAAATCGGGTGCGAACGCGGAATACGTGATCGAAAACCCGCGCGGCTCGCACGCGGTGGCTTGCGGCCTGGATGGCCCGCTGTCGGTGACCGTGAAGGGCTCGACCGGGTATTACTGCGCGGGCATGAACAAAGAGGCCTCGGTGACCGTCGAAGGCTCGGCCGGGCCGGGCGTTGCGGAAAACATGATGTCGGGCGTTGTGACTATCGAGGGCGACGCCAGCCAATATGCCGGGGCCACGGGCCATGGCGGGCTGTTGAACATCAAGGGCAATGCGTCCTCGCGCTGCGGGATCTCCATGAAGGGGATCGACATCGTGGTGCATGGCAATATCGGCCACATGTCGGCCTTCATGGCGCAAAAGGGCAACCTGGTTGTGCTGGGCGATGCTGGCGACGCGCTGGGGGATAGCCTGTACGAGGCACGCCTGTTCGTGCGCGGCGACGTGAAATCGCTGGGGGCTGATTGCATCGAAAAGGAAATGCGCCCCGAGCATATCGAGATCCTGACCGATCTGCTGGCCAAGGCCGGTGCGGATGCCAAACCCGAAGAGTTCAAACGCTACGGCTCGGCCCGCAAGCTGTACAATTTCAACATCGACCACGCTGGCGAATACTGAGGACATCCCCATGGAAAATACACCCAACACGATGCCGCGCCAATCCTGGACCTTCTCGAACGAGACCAACGCCGAGATCCGTCGCGCTGCCGCCACCGGCATCTACGACATTCGCGGTGGCGGGGCCAAACGCAAGGTGCCGCATTTCGACGACTTGCTGTTCCTAGGCGCCTCGATGAGCCGCTACCCGCTGGAAGGGTACCGCGAGAAATGTGAAACCAAAGTTACCTTGGGCACGCGTTTCGCCAAAAACCCGATCGAGCTGGATATCCCGATCACCATCGCCGGCATGTCCTTTGGCTCGCTGTCCGGCCCTGCGAAAGAGGCATTGGGCCGCGGCGCGAGCATGGCCGGCACCTCGACCACCACCGGCGACGGCGGCATGACCGAGGAAGAGCGTGGTCATTCGGAAAAACTGGTCTATCAATACCTGCCCAGCCGCTATGGCATGAACCCCGATGACCTGCGCCGCGCTGATGCAATCGAGGTGGTCGTGGGGCAGGGCGCCAAACCGGGCGGCGGCGGGATGCTGCTGGGTCAAAAGATCACCGAACGCGTCGCCGGAATGCGCTGCTTGCCCGAAGGGATCGACCAGCGTTCGGCCTGTCGTCACCCCGACTGGACCGGCCCCGATGATTTGGAGATTAAGATCCTCGAACTGCGCGAGATCACCAACTGGGAAAAGCCGATCTACATCAAGGTCGGCGGCGCGCGCCCCTATTATGACACCGCTTTGGCGGTCAAGGCTGGCGCGGATGTGATCGTGCTGGACGGGATGCAGGGCGGCACCGCGGCCACGCAAGACGTGTTCATCGAACATGTCGGCCAACCCACTTTGGCCTGTATCCGCCCCGCCGTTCAGGCTCTGCAAGATCTGGGAATGCACCGCGAAGTTCAGCTGGTCGTCTCGGGCGGTATCCGTACGGGGGCGGATGTTGCCAAAGCATTGGCCTTGGGCGCGGACGCTGTGTCCATCGGCTCGGCCGCGCTGATCGCCCTGGGGGACAACGACCCTAAATGGGAAGACGAGTATCAGAAACTGGGTTCGACCACCGGCGCTTATGACGATTGGCACGAAGGCCGCGATCCTGCGGGCATCACCACTCAGGATGCTGAGCTGATGAAGCGTCTGGACCCGACCGAAGCTGGCCGCAAACTGCGTAACTATCTGAATGTGCTGACATTGGAGTGCCAGACCTTGGCCCGCGCCTGCGGACACAACCACGTCCACAATCTGGAACCCGAAGACCTGTGCGCCCTGACAATGGAGGCCGCCGCCATGGCGCAGGTCCCGCTGGCAGGCACCAACTGGTATCCGGGCAAAGCCGGTTTCTAAAACGCCAAAGGGGGCGCTTAGCCCCCTTAACCAACAGGGAAAACGAAGGATAAAACGATGACCGACCTCGTAGCTTTCGCCAAGGAAAAAGGCGTTAAATATTTCATGATCTCCTACACCGATCTGTTCGGTGGGCAGCGGGCCAAGCTGGTTCCAGCGCAGGCGATTGCCGACATGGTCGAAGACGGCGCAGGCTTTGCCGGGTTCGCCACTTGGCTGGACATGACCCCGGCGCACCCCGACATGCTGGCCGTGCCGGATCCTGAAACCGTCATCCAACTGCCCTGGCGCCCCGAAGTGGCCTGGGTCGCTGCCAACCCAGTGATGGAAGGCACCGAGGTCGAGCAGGCTCCGCGCAATGTGCTGCGCAAACTGGTGGCCGAAGCCGCCGAGGCTGGCCTGCGCGTCAAAACCGGCATCGAGGCCGAGTTCTTCCTGCTGACCCCCGAGGGTGACAAAATCTCGGACCCGGCGGATACGGCTGAAAAACCCTGCTATGATCAGCAGGCGGTGATGCGCCGCTATGACGTGATCGCCGAGATTTGCGACTATATGCTGGAGCTGGGCTGGGGCCCGTATCAGAACGACCACGAAGACGCCAACGGCCAGTTCGAAATGAACTGGGAATTTGACGACGCGCTGATCACGGCTGACCGCCACTCGTTCTTTAAGTTCATGGTGAAATCTGTCGCTGAAAAGCACGGGTTGCGCGCGACCTTTATGCCCAAACCGATCGAGGGTCTGACGGGTAACGGTTGTCACGCCCATATCTCGGTTTGGGATCTGGACGGCAAGACCAACGCCTTTGCTGGCCCCGTTGGTGAAAGCCAAACAGCCGAGCTGGGCCTGTCCGAACAGGGCGCGCATTTCCTGGGCGGGATCATGAAACACGCCAGCGCGCTGGCGGCGATCACCAACCCGACGGTCAACAGCTTCAAGCGGATCAACGCGCCGCGCACCATGTCCGGGGCCACCTGGGCGCCGAACACCGTCACATGGACCGGCAACAACCGCACCCACATGGTGCGCGTGCCTGGCCCCGGCCGGTTCGAGCTGCGCCTACCCGATGGTGCCGTGAACCCCTATCTGTTGCAGGCCGTGATCATTGCGGCGGGCCTGTCGGGCATCCGCTCCAAGGCTGATCCCGGCCCGCGTTATGACATCAATATGTATGCCGAGGGTCAAAGCGTCACCGACGCCCCCAAATTGCCGCTGAACCTGCTGGATGCAATCCGCTGGTTTGACGAAGATGACGGCCTGAAAGCCATGCTGGGCGAAGACTTTGCGAAATCCTACATCAAGATGAAGATGCAGGAATGGAACGCCTTCGTGTCGCATTTCTCGCAATGGGAGCGGGACAACACGCTGGATATCTAAGCGCCTATCCCTCTGCAAAAGAAAGACCTGAACCATGCGTTTCTCTGGTTTTCGCGTCCTCAAAGAGGCGCTGACTGGCCATAAGGGTTGGGAGCCTCTATGGCGCGACCCTGACCCCAAACCCGCCTATGATTTTGTGATCGTAGGCGGCGGCGGGCACGGGCTTGCCACGGCCTATTATCTGGCGACGGAATTCCGTCAGGCCCGCATCGCCGTGTTGGAAAAGGGCTGGTTGGGGTCTGGCAATATCGGTCGGAACACAACCATCATCCGGTCGAATTACCTGCTGCCGGGGAACCAACCTTTCTACGAGTTTTCCATGAAGCTGTGGGAAGGCATGGAGCAAGCCTTCAACTTCAACGCCATGGTCAGCCAGCGCGGTATCCTGAACCTGTGCCACACTGACGGGCAGCGCGATGCCTTTCGCCGCCGGGGCAACGCGATGTTGCTGGCAGGTGCCGATGCCGAGCTGTTGGACCCGGCGCAAGTACGTGACATGGCGCCGTTCCTGAACTTCGACAACGCGCGTTTTCCGATCAAGGGCGGGCTGCTGCAACGCCGGGCAGGGACCGCGCGTCACGATGGTGTCGCCTGGGGCTATGCCCGCGGGGCCGACATGGCCGGGGTGGACATCATCCAGAATTGCGAGGTCACGGGCTTTCGCATTCAGAATGGTAAGATCGAAGGGGTCGAGACTTCGCGCGGCTATATCGGTGCGAAAAAGGTTGGTGTCGCGGTGGCCGGGTCCTCTAGCCGGGTGATGCAGATGGCCGGGATGCGCCTGCCTATCGAAAGCCATGCCTTGCAGGCCTTCGTTTCCGAGGGGCTAAAGCCCACCATTCCGGGGGTCATCACCTTTGGCGCCGGGCATTTCTATGTCAGCCAATCGGACAAAGGCGGGCTGGTGTTTGGCGGCGATCTGGACGGGTACAACTCCTATGCTCAACGCGGCAACCTGCCGGTGATCGAGGACGTCGCCGAGGGTGGAATGGCCCTGATGCCGATGATCGGTCGCGCCCGTCTGCTGCGCGCCTGGGGCGGGTTGGTGGATATGTCGATGGATGGCTCGCCCATTATTGACCGCACCGGGATCGAGGGGCTCTATTTCAACGGTGCCTGGAATTACGGGGGGTTCAAGGCCACGCCCGCAAGCGGGTTCGCCTTTGCCCATCTGCTGGCCAATGACATACCGCATCCCACCGCTGAGGCCTATCGCCTGAACCGGTTTGAAACCGGCCATATCATTGACGAAAAGGGCGTGGGTGCCACGCCAAACCTGCATTGAGGCCGCTATGCTGATCCCTCATCCCCTTCTTGGTCTGCGCGACGCGTCAGAGTTCACCTATCTGGGTGACGCCAGCCTGCTGGACCGACCCGACGGCATGGCCCCGGACGCAGCTGCGCAGTTCCACGACTATGTCTATCTGCGTGACAACCCGGCGGGCATTCACAAAGAGCTGTGGTTCCACGAACAGGGCGACCGGTCTTGGCTGGTCGTCACACGCGACACCACAACGCACGAAATTCTGGGCGCTGAACTGGCCCGCGACGTGGCCTTGAGCCGCAAAGGAGAGGCGCAATGACACGGCTATCCGGCGGTCTGATTGATCGCTCGCAATTGTTGAATTTCACCTTTGATGGTCGCTCGTTTTCGGGCCATCCGGGGGACACGCTGGCCTCGGCTTTGATGGCGAATGATGTTCGCCTGATGGGGCGGAGTTTCAAATATCACCGCCCTCGCGGGGTATTTTCCGCTGGCTCGGAAGAGCCGAACGCCATGGTCGAGCTGCGCAGCGGTGCGCGGCGTGAACCCAATACCCGCGCCACCATGGCCGAACTGTTCGAGGGGCTGGAGGCCAACAGCCAGAACCGCTTAGGTCCGCTGAACCGTGACCTTTTGGCGGTGAACGATCTGTTCGCGCCTTTCTTTGCGGCTGGGTTCTATTACAAGACGTTCATGNNGCAGGTTTGTCTGCGGCCTTGACGGCAGCACGCTCGGGCGCGCAAGTCATTCTGGCGGATGAAGATTTCCGGTTGGGCGGGCGGCTATTGTCTGAAACCCATACCCTGAACGACGCGCCCGCAACCGACTGGCTAAGCCAGGTTGAAAACGAATTGGCCTGCCTGCCCAACCTGCGTATCCTGCGCCGAACCACTGTTTTCGGGGCCTATGATCATGGGGTGTTTGGCGCTGTCGAGCGTGTCTCGGATCATTTGCCGACGCCTGGCGATCAAGTGCGTCAGACGCTGTGGCGCATCACTGCGAAACGCACGGTTCTGGCCGCAGGCGCAACTGAGCGGCACATGCCTTTCGCCAATAACGACCGTCCCGGCATCATGCTGGCGGGGGCCGTGCGCAGCTTTGCCAATCGCTTTGGCGCGGTTGGTTCTGACAAGGTGGCGGTGTTCACCAACAANNCGCATTGGATCTGATCGCCAAAGGGGTCGAGGTTTCCGCCGTTGTCGATGCCCGCGCGGATGCGCAATCTTTCGGCGACTATCCTCTGGAAACCGGCGCCGTCATCAGCAACACCAAGGGCCGCCTGGGCCTGTCGTCTGTGCAGATCACGTCGGGCGGCAGCTCTCGTTGGATCAAGGCCGGAACGCTGGCCGTGTCGGGCGGATGGAACCCCAATGTCGCGCTGGCCTCGCATCACCGTGGGCGACCCGTTTGGAGCGACGCGTTGCAGGCCTTTGTGCCCAGCCCCGGGGCTATTCCCGGGATGCATGTCGCGGGCGCTGCTGCTGGACAGGGAACGACCCTGGCCGCGTTGCGCAGCGGTGCAGACATCGCACTCGCCGCGCTGGCCGAGCTGGACATCACCGCGCAGGCCCCCGATCTGCCGATGGCCGAGGACAAAGAAACGCCCCCCGCGCCAATCTGGCATGTTCCGGGCAAAGGCCGCGCTTGGGTGGATTTCCAGAATGACGTCACAGTCAAAGATATCACCCTGGCGCATCAGGAAAACATGCGCCCGGTCGAGCATCTGAAACGCTGGACCACCTTGGGCATGGCGACGGATCAGG
>JBOEGN010000062.1:0-1851 GCA_050633445.1 Thalassovita sp. | reverse complement strand
CAACGATCTTTCGCCCGCCTTATACCGGTGTCTCGCTGTCGGTGCTTGGCGGTGGCAATACAGGGCCGGATTTCCGCCCGCGCCGCCTGACGCCCACGCATTATTGGGCCAAAAGCCAGGGCGCAGAGTTCACCGAGGTTGGCCCCTGGATGCGGGCGCAATATTTCCCTCAGCCGGGCGAAACCCACTGGCGGCAATCCGTTGACCGCGAGGTGCTGGCCACGCGCTCGGGTGTTGGGATTTGCGACGTGACCACGCTGGGCAAGGTTGACGTGCAAGGCGCAGACGCGGCCGAGTTCATCAATCGCCTGTATTGCAATGGGTTCAAAACGCTCAAGCTTGGCATGGTCCGCTATGGTCTGATGCTGCGCGACGACGGGTTCGCCATGGATGACGGCACATGCGCGCGCTTGGGGCAGGATCACTATGTGGTCACGACCACGACCGCTCAGGCCGGACCGGTGTATCGCCATATGGAGTTTGTGCGCCAATGCCTGTGTCCCGATCTGGACGTGCAGTTGATCTCGACCACCGATGCCTGGGCGCAGATGTCCGTGGCTGGGCCGAATGCGCGCAAGTTGCTGCAACGGATCGTGGATGATCACGACATCTCGAACGAGGCATTTCCCTTTATGTCTTGTGCCGAGATGACCGTTTGCGATGGGCTGCGTGCGCGACTGTTCCGTATCTCGTTCTCGGGCGAGCTGGCCTATGAAATCGCGGTTCCGTCGCGCTATGGCGGGGCGCTGATGGCGCGAATGCTAGAGGTCGGCGCCGAACTGGGCGCCACCCCTTATGGGACCGAAACGCTGAGTGTCTTGCGGATCGAAAAGGGCCATGCCGCTGGCAACGAATTGAATGGCCAGACCACCGCTCAGATGTTGGGTATGGGGCGCATGGTTTCGACCAAAAAGGACAGTATTGGCGCGGTGATGTCTCGCCGTCCGGGCATGCAACAAGAAGAGCGTGTTCTGGTTGGATTGCAGGCCCTGAATGGTGACGATCCGGTGATTGCCGGTGCGCATCTGTTCACCCAAGGCGATGCCCAAACGACCGAGACTGACCAGGGCTGGATCACCTCGGCCTGTCATTCGCCGCATGTCGGTGCCGGGATTGGCCTGGGCTATCTGGAACGCGGCGAAGCGCGTTTGGGCGAGGTTATTACCGCCGCCAACCCCTTGGAAAACAAAGAAATCCATTTGCGGGTCGTTTCCCCGCATTTCGTGGACCCGGAAGGAGGGCGCCTGCGTGTCTAACCTGACTCCCATCACCGCTTTGGGCCAAACAACGCCCGAAACCGCCTGTTTTGGCCCTTTGGAGTTGCGCGAAAACGCAGGTCTGGGTCTGGCATCCTTGGCCCTACGCAAGGGCGGGGTCGAACCAACCCCGTTTGGCATCACGTTGCCCGCGCCAGGCGGGTGGGCCCAAACTAAAGACACGGGCGCATTTTGGACCGGCCCCGGCCAATGGATGATCGCGCTGCAAGACCGCGCCGAGGATGATATCCTCCCCGATCTGATGGCCACCGCGCCAGACTGTTCGATCACCGAACAAACCGATGGCTGGGTGGCGTTTGACATCTCAGCTCCCGACCTAACCCCCTTTCTTGAACGATTGGTGAATGTCGACCTGGGGCAATTCGGCGCTGGCTCGGCCACGCGGACAACGATAGACCATATGGGCGTTTACGTGATCCACCGCGTAGCCGGACAAGCCACGATTCTGGGGATGCGATCCTCGGCCAGCAGCCTGTGGCACGCATTGACAACGGTCGCCGCGCGACTGACGAAGGAGACAGAGACATGACGGCCACTAGGATAGACGGCAAAGCGTTTGCGGCTGATGTTCGGG
>JBOEGN010000061.1:0-13414 GCA_050633445.1 Thalassovita sp. | reverse complement strand
AGGGCCTGCTCAAAGGCGGGATCGATCTCTTCGTGGCGGCAGGGCTCTTGGCCTTCCAGCGCAAGCGCCCGACCTTGGGCGAGACCTACCGGATCGCGGCCTCGGGCGTGAACAAGCAGAAGGAGTATTTCGCGCGCGGCCACGAGGTGGATAACAGAGCCGCCAAGCTGATCTTCACGCGGCTGGCCTCGACCAACAACGATACGCTGACCTCCTATGTCTCGCTCCTGATGACATCGGGGCTCGACCAATGGCAGAACCCTGCCATCGATGAGGCGACGGCGGTGTCGGATTTTGATTTCCGAACGATCCGCAAAAAGCCCTTCTCGGTCTATCTCGTGGTCCAACCGCTGATGGTAAAGCCACTCGCACCGCTGATCCGGCTGTTCTTCTCCGATCTCCTCTCCGCCATGCAGGAAAAGGACCCAGGGCCGGATGAGCCGTGGCCAGTGATGATCATGCTCGACGAGTTCAATCGCTTGGGCAAGATGCCCATCGTGGTCGAGAGCATCGAGACCCTGCGGACCTATCGTGGTCACCTGGCCGTGGTCACCCAAACCATCCCCGCCCTCGATGAAATCTATGGCGAGAACACCCGCCGTGCGCTGCAGGGCAACGCGGGCGTGAAACTCTATCTCACGCCCTCGGATGAGAAGACCGTCGAGGAGTTGAGCAAGGCGGTTGGCAAGACCACGAAGACCGTCATCACGCGATCCCAGTCCATCGGGAAGAACCCCTTTGAAGGGCGCAGCCAATCCACACGGACCGAAGAAAGCTCGTTGCTACCCGAAGATGAGGCACGCCGACTGCCCCTCGACGAGATCGTCATGGTCGTTGACGCGCAAATGCCGGTCCGCGCAAAACGGATCCAATACTTTGACGATCGGCTGTTCAAGGCGATCCACGCGGCGCAATCAGGTGAGTTGCCGTTTCCGGACCCGGGGGGAGGTGGATCGCAGGGCACGCTGCCGCTGAGTGCGCGCGCCATGCCGATGACACCGCCAGCGGACGGGCCCCGCGGAAGTGAAGACGAGGTTGATGTTGAGTTCGCACTCCAGGCTGCTGATGGCCAATCGTCAGGGAAAACTGATGTCGCCCCAAAGAAGACCGCGCCCATCGTTCAAACTGTTATCGCCGAGGAGCAGCGACAGATGGAGATGGATTTTGGGGGCCAGGTTGCGGATGCCGAGGCTGTGGGCGTGGATGATGAGGCGCAGATGCGTTCTGCCGTCGATGGTCTCGATATGTTGGAGGCAACTATGGAGCGGAGCAAGAACGGCGTACGAGAAGGGATTTAGTTACTCATATTGGCTCGTAGTCCGTTTTCGCGCGCTCAAGCCGTGCGCCTACGGTATCCAATCCCCATCGACGATCAAAAAAGAACTCCAGCGCTCTTCTGGTTTCGATACGAAGCCATTCGCCTTCAAAGCCGAATTCACGTCTGACGACCTTTGCTTGCTCTTCTGAAAGTCCTGTCTTTGGTCTCAGCCAGATGATTGCTCGAGTATTCCAATCCACGTCCTCCGGCAGAGGCTTGTCTATGAGTTTCTCCTCGAAAGAGCTGTCAGGGTCGATGCGGATCGGGAGGTAGTTCCGATATTCACCGTGCTTGAAACTGTGGGCACGCAGGTGCACGCTTTCACCGTCGGACGTGAAGCGGGTCGGCGCGATCCACTGCCCGTCGTCGGCACCGGACGACATCGATGTGTATCGGACGTGGATGGCTTTCCCCGATCTAATTGCCTGGTGAAGCAGCGCGATGGTCTTTCGATCTGCCTTGCGTTCCGGTCGTGGCAACGCGGACGAAGGCGTGTCTTCATCGTCGCTCGTCAGGATAGCGAAGGCTTCGGTCAGGCCGGATGGTGCTAAAGCCTCGTGTTCGCTAGCAGCTATGTAGGTCTTTCGCACCGGATCATAGGTCGGCGGTGAACTGTGCGCGAGACCGAGATACACACGGAAGTCCAGCGCTGCCTGCGCGGTCGAAATACCGAAGCGGTCGATCAGATCCTTGCGGTTTGCCATACCCCGCCAAGTCAGGCAGCGGTCCAGAAAGATCAGGCGCTCTCTCTGCGCATGTTTGAGGTCGTCGAGCTTCATGTGCGCATCCCTACCTTGACTCTCGCCTGCATGTCCATCTAGAAATTATACGAATAAAAATTATACGGACTATTGCCATGAGGATTCTCCATACCGCCGACCTACATCTCGGGCGTCAGTTCAACGGGATTCCTCTTGATGCCGATCACGCAGCAATTCTCGACCAGATCGTTTCGGCGATTACCTCCCGCAGCGTTGATGTCCTTGTGATTGCAGGAGATATTTTTGACCGGGCTGCCCCGCCAACGTCTGCTGTGCGTCAGTTCAATAGGTTCTTGGCGCGCGTCGCCTCGGAGACCGAGGCGGCCGTGGTAATGATCGCCGGCAATCACGACTCGGGTGATCGAATCGCGTCCATGGCGATCATGACAGACACACGACGCGCTTTAATACGTGGGGCGATTAGTGCGGACGAGAAGCCGCTGTTACTCACGGACGCCCACGGACCTGTGGCGTTCACAGGGTTGCCCTTCGCCTACGAGTATGCCGCCCGTGAATGTTTTTCCGACGAAGCTCTCCACACACCTGAGGACGTTATCGCGGCTCAAGTGGCTTGCGGTCGGCGCAACATTCCCGATGGCACGCGTTGGGTCGTCGTTTCGCATGCATTTGTATCCGGGGCATCGAGCAGCGAAAGTGAACGACCTCTCACTAGGGTCGGCGGCATCGAGACCGTCAGTTCGGCCGTGTTCGAGGGTGCCCACTATGTGGCTCTCGGCCATCTGCACCGGCCGCAATCGGTTGGTGCCTCTCATATCCGGTACTCGGGATCGCCATTAGCTTTCGGGTTTGATGAATCTGACTGCCAGAAGTCGATGAGCCTCGTAGAGATCGATGCGGTCGGGCAAGCCACGATTGAGAGCATTCCTTTCGAACCCATACGCCAAGTGCGCGTCTTGAAGGGACGTCACGCAGAACTTCTCCTCGCAGACCGATCTGACGATTTTATCAAAGCCCTCCTTACCGATGATGCTCCTGTGATCGATGGAATGAAGCGCATCCGCGACGTGTTCCCGAACGCCTGTGAACTTGTCTACGAGCGCAATGAACGGGCGCCAGAAGTAAAGTCCCTAGCGGGACGTGCCCTAGCGGTCGCGAACCCTGTCGAAGTCATTGGCGACTTCCTCGAACATGTGCGGGAAGAAGGGTTCTCAGAGAACGAACTGGAGGTCGTAGCGTCGGAACTCGGCCGCCTGCGTGAGACGGAGGACGTCCAATGAGACCGGTTCGGCTAACACTTCAGGCGTTCGGTCCCTATCCAGGTCGGGTGGTTATCGACTTTCGGGATGCCGTTGAGGCGGGTCTCTTCGGCATCTACGGACAAACAGGGTCAGGTAAATCGACAATCTTCAGCGCGATGACCTTTGCGCTCTTTGGAGAAGCGGCGAAGGCAGAGCAAGACGCTCCTTCGCTGCGCTCGGATCACGCCGATCCGGATGTAATGACCGAGGCGGAGTTCGTGTTCGACATTGGAGAGAGACGATATGTTGTGCTTCGCCGACCCGATCAGATGCGACCCAAGGCACGCGGTGAAGGCGAGACGCGGAGCGCACATGAAGCCTTTCTGTTCGATGCGACCGGAATGTCGTTGGACGACATTACAGACGCGGCGCGGGGCAAGATCTTGGCCGAGAAGAAGGTGCGCGACGTCGACGCGGCTGTTGTTGAGATGCTCGGGTATGGCTCCGAGCAATTTCGCCAGATCGTCCTGCTGCCGCAAGGGCGCTTCGAGAAATTCCTTTCGGCCAAGACGAAAGAGCGCCTCGAAATCCTGCGAGAACTCTTCGATGTCTCGCTATACGAGAAGCTCATGGCCAATCTCAAGTCAGCAGCCGATGAGGCTGAACGGCAGGTGCGGGAGGAACGTGCGCTCTGCATCAGGCAACTTGCGGCAGAAGGGTTCGAAAGCACCGATGCACTGATTTCAGGCATCGAAGCCGCAACTGCGAAATGTGCAGAGCTTCGCACACACGAAGAAGCCAAGAAGGAGACGGCGGAAGCTGCCGAGAAAGCGCTGCGCCAAGCAGAGGCCGTCAAGGAAAAGTTTGCGACGGCCGAAAAGATGAACGAACGGCTTCGCGCAGTTGAGGCGCAGAAGCGCGATGTCGAGACGCTTTCTGAGCAGGTCCGACAAGCCGAGCGCGCGCTCGGTCTGATCGATGTCGAGGAACGTGTGAGGGATGTCGAACGCGAAGTTGCTGAAGCCGAGTCCAAACGAGAAGAGGCACACGAGGGAGCCGAGGTTACAGCGAATGGAGCAGAGAAGGCGGCACAGGCGCTCAGGCGTGAGGACGAACGTGCCGGTGAGGTCGAAAACCTGCGCCAGAGGAAGGACGAACTGGAGAGGTATGGTCGAATCCTCGAGGCAGCAGCCGATAGCGATCAGGCGGTCGAAATCGCGCTGAAAGAGCAACGGGACGCCGAATTCGCTCTTCAGAAGGCAAAGTCAGACCTGACCGAACTTCAGGAGAAGCGCACCTCGAAAAGCGCCGAGCTGAAAGCTGCGCGCGAAACGGAGGCGAAGCGCACCGAGATCGTGGGTCGGCGCGCTGAGCTCGACAAACGGCATCTGGCCGCCAAGTCGTACGAGGGCGCTTTGCAGGATGTTGCAACGGCGCAGGCCGCTGTCGAAGAACAACTGCGGAAGTCGGAAGCTGGGGCCGGAAAGGCCGAGAAGGCGCGAGATGATTTTGAGACGGCCGAACGGGATCTAGCGGCCGCACAGGCGCTGCACCTTGCGACGAGACTGGAAGCAGGGTCGCCATGTCCGGTCTGCGGCGCAACCGAGCATCCTGCGCCGGCGACTGGCGAGATTGGTAGTGCGGGCCTGGACAAGGCATTCCGAGAGTCACGAGAAGCATGGCTGGCTGCCGATCGCGAAGCCCGGCAAGCCGGCGAAGCACTGGTCGGGGTGCAAGCAACGCTTGAGGAGCGACAGAAACGCTTGTCCACCCTTGAGCCGCCAGAGGATCGTGCTGCCGTCATCGCGGCGCAGATCGGTCGTGAAGACGACGCACTTGCAGCGCTTGGGCGCCGGGTCGACATTCTTGCCGCGGAGACCGGGATCGAGGAACTGGCACGGCAGATCGAGGAAAAGGAGCGGAAACGCGATGAGTTGCGGGACAGCTTCGATGAGCGGCGTAACAAGGCTATTGAGGCCAAGGCGACTCGCGATGGCAAGCTTGCCGAGGTGCCGGAGGACCTGCGCGATGTCAGGGCGCTCGCGGCTACACTGAAGAAGGTGACTGGATCGCTGGAGTCACTTCAGGCGGCGCGGACCGCGGCAGACAAAGCGCTGAACTCCGCGCGCGAGAAGGCACTCGGCGCGGTCAAGGATCTTGAAAGCGCGGATAAGGCGCTCGTGGACTGTAAGGCGCGCCATCAAAAGGCGGTTGAGGTCTTCCGGACGAGACTGGCTGGAGCTGGCCTCACAGCAGAGGCGTTTCAGTCTCTCAAGCCAACCATCGAAACTCTCGATGAGGATAGGGAAGCCGTCGAGACATACCGGCGCGAGCACAAGAGTGCGTCTGACGCAGCCACAGATGCCGCCTCTGCGATCGAAGGGATGTCCCGGCCTGATCTCGAAGCGCTACGAGAAACGCACCTGACCCATGCCGAGGCGCTCGGCAGGGCGACCGAAGAACGCGTCGCCGCTCAGGGCCGTGTCGATCAGCTGGATAAGCTTAGAAAGGGGATGGAAGAGACGCTGCGCAAGCTTGACGAAGCCGAAGCGGCATCCGGCCCGCTGCGCGGTCTAGCAGCGCTGGTGAACGGGCAGAACTCGCAAAGACTGACCCTGGAGACATTCGCAATAGGCGCGATGTTCGACCAGATTCTAGAAGCTGCAAACCTACGCTTCGGTCCGATGACAAACTACCAGTATAGTCTTGAGCGCGAGATGGAGAACGGAGGGCGAGGCAAACGAGGCCTTGGAACACAGGTGTTTGACGCGCACACCGGGAAATCACGCGCTACAAGCACACTCTCAGGCGGCGAGACGTTCATTGCGGCACTCGCTCTCGCACTGGGTCTTGCCGACGTGGTCGAAGCGGCGAGCGGCAAGGTCCGGCTCGACACGATTTTCATCGACGAAGGGTTTGGTAGCCTCGACACCGAAAATGGGTCGGGTACCCTCGAACAGGTCCTACAGGTTCTCAACTCCATTGTCCGGCAGAACCGCGCCGTGGGTCTGATTTCGCATGTACCGCTTGTTCAAGAGGCGATCCCCAACGGCTTCTATGTCAGGAAAGGGATGTCTGGGAGTAGTATAGAGGAAAGGGGGTTGGTTTGATGGTACCTCGTTGGTTTCGACGGCGAGCTCATTCGCGGCGCTTGTCAAGCGGTGGCACTACCGACGTTCGAGAAAGCTGGGTCTTGCAGTCTTCTTCGAAGGCAAAGAGCCAGCGCAGTTTCCGGCATCAGTGCCCCATATGCGGTGCAGACGTGGTTACGGTCCGTATGCCCAATGGTGGAAGCGCTCATTTTGAGGGCGCAAAGGGATTGAATAGGATCAAGCACCCATGTTTGCATGTTGGCGAAGGTTTGAGCCAAGTGCGTGACGCCAACACGCCTGACCTATTCGAAAACTGCTGAAATTTGCACCCCACTCGGGGATTCGATTGTTCTGGCAGAAAAAAATCGCCTAAAGGTTGAGATGCAGGCGGTGGTTTCTTGAGATCGAGCTGGCCAGTTTGGAGGTTTTATTGATGAGTCTTGTATGGAAGGTTTTTCGCGTTACATTTTTTTTGGTGATTTATTTCTTTGCTGCTTTGGTAATTGTTGCACTCGCATTGCAGTCATAGTCGGACGGCAGCCAAGTTCTTTTTGTATTGGGTGCGCCCATCGTTTTGGTTTGGTGGCAAGAAATGCGGCGATCTAGAAAAATTGCATCAGCGAATAGCGCCGCAAAGAGTTCGGAAATACAAAAATCGAATTCAGCACCGGTAGTGCCTCCCAACGTTTATGAAAAACGTGTCGAGCGTGAGCGCGAACGAACTCGCGAAGCCAATGTTTCCAAAGCATCGGCTGCGACTCAAGCCTATTCCCCACCGAAGCAGGACTACGCCGAGATCGTTCGCGCTGGAAAGTCTGCGGCGCCAGCTCTTGCGGCAGTCGCTGAAAGAAAACAATCTGAGCGAGTTGCATCGAGCAGGTGGTCCCGAACAAAGAAGAGCGGATGGGTGCCGTCAAACGAAACGGCAAGCGTGGCAGGGCGTAACATCGGAGGGATGGTCTACGTTGGCACGCCGCCCTTGCTGAATACCTATGGGTATCGTGACAAATGCCGAGCTTATATCGATCCGTCGCTATCAGTCGCGCGTTCCGGCAACGATAAGGATGGCGATGGCATGCCCTATTGGCCCGGGTACTCGGATATCTCAGCCCAGTGCCGGGCGACATACCTTGACTGGCTTGCCAGCGGGCGAAAAGATGCCTCCTACAACCCTGGCTACATGTTCCTGTATTTTTATGGGTTGGAGCGTCGCTTCTTCGTCGATCAGTCCAACGAAGATGCCAAGGATATCGTCCAAGAGGTTCGGCGGCTGCAGTCACTTTACCCTGACAACCACTCGGTCAGACGTTATCTGGGTGAGTTCCTCGACATTGCGATGCTTGCCGAAACCGACCTCGACGCCATCGAGCCGATTTTCGAGAAGCAGGGCTGGGAACTTCCGTTCTCACTCAAATACGCAATCGGAGCCCGGATCGACAAAGGCGAGAACCTGACAGCTGACTGGTTGCTGAGTTGGTTCATCTGCCATCCGGAAACAAATCTGAGAACTCCCGCAACACGGTGTCGTGACGAGTTCGTCGCTCTTTTCCGTATGCGGTTTGATCGGCGTTTTCCTGATGGGCTCAAAGTGACCAAACCCCGGAAATCACTCACGGCATCCTATCGGGCCGCTTCCAGCGAGTTTCAGGGGTCCGCTAACCCGACCGTGGACGGCAAGCCGGTCCCGGATATTTCCGGCCTGCGCAAACCGGTCGAGATTGGCCAGGAGTTGGCTGACGAGGTGATGAACGACCTCGACAAGCTCAGTCGCTTCCTAGGCCGAAACCCTGACGGTCGCGGAAGCGTGGAAGCGCATGCCTTGCTGCCCTCTGAACTGTGGGACGCTTTCCCATCAGAGGAAATGGACCGTTTGAAATCTTGGGCAAGCGATATCGTCGACAGGGGGGGATTGGTGCCTCTTGAGGATGTGATCGGACGTCTGGAGGGAGAAACGAACGAGAAGATCGGGAAGCGGCAGATGACAGGAGCGGCCGACGCGCTCGCGCGCCTCGGTTTCGGTCTGGCGCCCGACCCTCGGTTTGCGCTCCGGTCGCCCAAGGCGGACGAGCCTGTTGTGCTGTTTAGCCTGGGCGAACCCATCGAAAGACTAGAGGAAGTTTCCGACAGCTATCGAAGCGCCTTGATCGAATTGGCACTTGGTTCGTTCGTCGCCCATGCGGATGGTCGCATCGCGGAGCCTGAACGCAGGGCGCTGGAAGATCAAGTTTCTGCCGCGGCCCTCAGCGATCAGGAACGCCGCAGGTTGCGTGCAAACCTTGAATGGTTCCTGGCTGTGCCGCCGGACATGACGCTTCTGCGGCGCAAATTGAAGGATGTGGGCCAAGACAGCCAGGCCGCTATGCGCGCAGCACTGGTTGGTGCAGCACATGCCGATGGAATTATTCACTCCGACGAAGTCGCAAGCATCGAGAAAATCTACAAGGCTTTGGGCCTTGATCCTGCGCTTGCCTACTCCGACCTGCATGCTGGCGAAGTTGCTGATGGTCCTCGCACTGTTCGTGCGTCGCACCCGGGTCGCCCGGGCGAAGCGATACCCGAGCTTGAAAAGGCCAGCGGACCGAAACTCGACGCTTCGCGGATCGCAGCAATCCGTTCGGACACCGAGCGCGTGTCGTCTGTCCTTGGTCAGATTTTCGATGTCGAAGAGGAAGAGAGCGGTGTCTCCGCGACTGCCAACCAAAGCCAGCTGGCAGGACTTGACCCGAAACACGGCGCCCTTGTCCTCGAACTGCTGACCCGGGAGCATTGGTCTGAAACCGAGTTCGAGACGATCTGCGCCTCGCATGGCTTGATGGCGTCCGGGGCTTTGGAAGTCGTGAATGAATGGGCTTTTGAGACCTACGATGAAGCGCTTCTCGACGAGTATGACGGATATGACGTGTCTCCGGAGATTGCGGAGGCGGTAAAAGAAAAGATGAGTGCGGAGGGCAGGGATGTCTAAGTTGAAACCACGTGAACGCGATTCAATCGTACAGGCGCTTCGGGCCGGGGTCGTGCCCAAGCTCGGTTTGCGCCATATTCAGGTTGGCCGCGTCCGGGAGATTGAAGAGCTCGTCAAGGACATGGACCGGATATCGGATGGCGGTTCGGCGATCCGGTTCATCATCGGTGAATACGGATCGGGCAAGACATTCTTCATGAACCTGATCCGCCTCGTGGCTCTGGAGAAAGGCCTGGTCGTGATGTTCGCGGACCTGGCGCCAGATCGCCGCATTCACGCGACTGGCGGGCAAGCTCGAGGGCTTTATGCCGAGATGGCCCGAAATCTGTCGACGCGGACAAAGCCCGATGGCGGGGCGTTGGCCAGTGTGGTGGAGCGATTTGTCAGCCAGGCTCACCGAGACGCTGAAGAACAGGATTTGCCCACGGGGTCTGTCATTCGGGAACGCCTTGGCCACTTCGAAGAACTTACCGGGGGGTTTGAGTTCGCTGAAGTCATCCGTCGATATTGGGAAGGCCATGAGACAGGCGACGATGAGCTGAAATCCGCAGCCCTGAGGTGGCTGCGCGGTGAGTTCGCGACACGTACCGACGCTCGCAAGGCGCTCGGTGTCCGCACGATCGTCGACGATTCCAGTGTCTATGACCATCTGAAGCTGATGTCGGCATTCGTGTGCGAGGCCGGTTACAAAGGATTGCTCGTCGGCCTCGACGAGATGGTGAATCTCTACAAGCTCACTTCGTCGCAGGCCCGCAATGCGAACTACGAGCAGATCCTCCGGATTCTGAACGATGTGCTGCAAGGCAGTGCCGAGAACCTCGGATTCCTCATGGGCGGGACCCCGGAGTTCCTGATGAACACCCGCCGAGGGCTCTACAGCTACGAAGCCCTCCAGTCGCGTTTGGCCGAGAACACCTTCGCGCGAGACGGATTGGTCGACCTGTCAGGGCCTGTTGTCAGGCTGGCCAGCCTGACCCCGGAGGACCTTTTCGTTCTTCTGGCCAATGTCCGGCGGATCATGCAGGACGACGCCGGTGCTTTGCCGGACGACGCGCTCGAGGCCTTCATGGCCCATTGTTCGGATCGGATCGGCGAAGCCTACTTCCGAACGCCGCGCAATACGGTGACGGCCTTCGTGAACCTGCTTTCCGTGCTCGAGCAAAACCCCGGTGTCGAATGGAGCGATCTGATCGAAAAAATCGAGGTCTCCGAAGACCTCGGTGAAGACATGAGCGAGGTAGACGAGTCGACTGGTGATCAAGACCCCGGTGATGATGATCTGATCAGCTTCAAGCTTTGACGCCGATGACCAGTGCGTTCGACAAACTGGCGAGGCCTGTGCAGAAATGGATACGCCAGCAAGGATGGCGCGAGCTTCGCAACATCCAGGCGCGATCCATAAAGACGATCTGCGAGACCAATGCCGATTTGATCGTTGCGGCTTCGACAGCAGGCGGAAAGACCGAGGCGGCGTTCCTGCCGTTGATTTCACAGGTGCTTGGCGATCCGTTCGACGGCACCGGCTTCGATTTGCTATACATAGGTCCGCTCAAGGCCCTGATCACCGATCAGGCCATGCGATTGGAGGGCATATGCCAGGAAGCAGAGCTTCCGGTTGTTCCCTGGCACGGGGATGTCTCGCAATCGATCAAGACGCACGCGTTGAAATCTCCAAAAGGGATCCTGCTGATAACCCCAGAGTCCCTTGAGGCGCTTTTCATTCGTCGCGGTTTGGAAATCGGCCGGCTGTTTGGGGCCACGCGGGCGGTCGTGATCGACGAACTGCACACGGTTCTGGATAGTGAACGCGGTGTCCAGCTTCGTTCACTGCTCACAAGGCTCGAGCTCGCGATAAAGCGCCCAATCCGTCGGATAGGACTGTCAGCTACGCTAGGAGACATGGACCTCGCCAAGGCCTATCTTCGCCCTGACGCAGCAAGCTCTGTCCAGCTGATCGAAGCAGATGGCGGCGAGGCTGAATTGAGGCTTCAGCTTCGCGGCTACCTCTCAGGCGATGAAGATGAAAGCAGCCCATCCGCAACGGACGCTATAGCAGCCCATCTGTTCAAGCATCTTCGAGGCAGTGACAACCTGGTCTTCGCCGGAGCGCGCCAACGGGTCGAGATCTACGCAGATCGGTTGCGGGAGCTTTGCGAACGGGAGCACCTGCCACAGGAATTCTATCCCCACCACGCGAGCCTCTCCCGCGAGCATCGCGATTTCGTGGAGCGCCGCTTAAAAGACGCCGCAAAGCCGACAACCGCCGTTTGCACGTCGACGCTCGAGCTTGGAATCGACATCGGTGACGTGACTTGTGTGGCTCAAATCGGCGCACCATTCAGCGTCGCGGCGTTGCGGCAACGGCTCGGGCGATCAGGCCGGCGTGAAGGACAACCGGCCATTCTCAGGCAGTACGCTGTCGAAGCCAAGTTGACGTCGAAGAGCAGTTTCGTGGATCGTCTTCGCCTTGGCCTGATCAGGTCTATCGCGATGATAGATCTGCTGTTGGAAGGCTGGTGCGAACCGCCAAAACCGCAGGCGCTTCATCTCTCGACGCTCGTCCATCAGATACTGTCAGTCATAGCGCAGCGCGGCGGTGCGTCTGCAACCGTGATCTACAACGTGCTCTGCCGCGAAGGACCGTTTCGGAAGGTCACAACCGAAGTTTTCGCAGATGTGTTGCGTGCGATTGGACATCCAGAAACCGGCTTGATCGAACAGTCCGGGAGCGGGCTGTTACTTTTGGGACCGACAGGCGAAAAGCTGGTTGAGCATTACAGCTTCTATGCGGTGTTCCAGACACCTGAAGAATTCCGTTTGGTTGCAGAGGGGCGGGATCTTGGAACCCTGCCGATCGACAATGTTCTTGCTCCGGGGATGCTGCTGATATTTTCTGGGCGGCGTTGGGTGGTTCAAGAGATCCATGATCGTGAAAAGGTCATCGTGGTCAAACCTGCGAAGGCCGGTGTGCCTCCTGTCTTCGGCGGAGATGCGGGGGACATTCATGACAAGGTAATTGACCGAATGTTCGCCGTGCTCGAGGGGAATGCCAATCCGGCCTATATGGACAATGTTTCTTTGAAGATGTTGGAGGAAGCGCGTGCTCAGTATGAACAGCTGGGGTTTAGAGCCAATAACATCCACAGCATCGGCGAGCATACATCAATCATTGCGACGCGGGTCGGAACGGCGAAAACGTCAACTCTCGCGCTTGCACTCAGAAGTGAAGGGTTTTCGGTGGAGCAGCATGACGGCTTTTTGCTTGTCGAAGCGGGGGATCAAGTTCCGGATCTTCGAGCGAAGTTGGCGGACATTCGGTCTGGCGAACCGATCGACCTGTTCACTGGAGCAGGCAATTTAATGTCTGAAAAGTACCATCCCTACTTGTCGCAGCCTCTTTTGGAGTTGGATGTGGCCACTTCGAAGCTTGTTCCTGGTGCCCTTGCAACTTTGGTTGAGCGGATCATCTAGCGTTGAGCGCATTCACCGCCTCCCCAGCCTTCCCAGACGTGCCAGTTGCGCCAGCATTTGAGACCCGGCCCCCGGTGACCCAGTGCCGCTTGCCTGACCCGTCTGTCCCATCCCTTGCCGCACTGGCATCTGCTGTAGCGCGAAGAACTGCCGAGCCCTAAGGGCTGCGTACTCCGCGCCACTCGCCCCACCGATAAGGTAGCGGTTGTAGGCCTGCTGGCTGCCCATTGCGGCGCGGGCAAAGCTGTAGCCGCCGCCTAGACCGCCGGAGAGGGCAGGCATCATGATGTTACCGGAGATTGCGCGGACGATGAATGGGGTGGCGATGATGAAGCCCTTGGCCATGAGCACCATCATGAAGAAGGGGATGAGCGCGCCGATGTTTGAGGCCCCTTCGGGATCGCCTAGTTCACCGATGAGCGCGGAGGAAACGCCTGTGATCGTTGCGAACACGCCTGCGACGACGATGGGGTATAGTGCAAAGGAAATCAGCGCGGATAACCAACGCGCGAAGTAATCCTTGGTCACCTCGAACAGCGTCAGGAAGATCATCACTGGCGCGATCCCGATCAGGAGCGCGATCATTAGTCGGGAGGCCACGAGGATGAAGG
>JBOEGN010000060.1:0-4260 GCA_050633445.1 Thalassovita sp. | reverse complement strand
TTGGTGGCGCGACCGTCACGGCCGGTTCCGGTCACGGCGTCGCGGCTGATGCCTGCCTCGGCCATGGCTTTCTCGGCGGCGGGGCCGTCCTTGATGCTTTTGGCACCCGAGGCTGCGGGGGCAGCAGCAGGCGCAGCCGCCGGAGCCGCAGCAATAGCAGCACCCGAGGACGAGATCACGGCCAGTTTGGCAGTGGCATCAACTGTCGCGCCTTCGGCGGCCACGATTTCAGCCAGAACACCAGCGGCGGGGGCCGGAACCTCGACCGAAACCTTGTCGGTTTCCAGCTCGCACAGCATTTCGTCTTGGGCAACGGCGTCGCCGACGGCTTTGAACCAGGTCGAAACGGTGGCTTCGGTGACGGATTCGCCCAACGAGGGGACCATCACGTCAACGCTGTCGCCACCAGCGGGGGCAGCAGCAGGCGCTTGGGCCGCAGCGGCAGGCGCGGGGGCCGCAGCTGCGCCGCTTGCGGTGATGTTGGCCAGCAGAGCGTCAACACCAACGGTGTCGCCCTCGGCGGCCACGATTTCAGCCAGGACGCCAGCGGCAGGCGCGGGCACTTCGACGGTGACTTTGTCGGTTTCCAGCTCGCACAGCATTTCATCAGCTGCGACGGTTTCGCCGGGTTTTTTGAACCAGGTGGCGACCGTGGCTTCGGTTACGGATTCGCCAAGGGTAGGGACGCGAACTTCGGTCGTCATGGATTACTTTCCTTCGATGGTCAGCGCTTCGTCCACGAGCGCCTGTTGTTGTGCTTTGTGCATAGAGGCCAGACCGGTCGCAGGCGATGCCGCAGCCGCGCGACCGGCATAGACCGGGCGTTTGTGCTTGGCGTCGATGCGGGTCAGGACCCATTCGATGTTGGGTTCGATAAAGGACCAGGCACCCTGGTTCTTCGGCTCTTCCTGACACCAGACCATTTCGGCATCTTTGAACCGCTCCAATTCTTTGACCATGGTCATGGCCGGGAACGGGTAATACTGTTCGATCCGCATCAGATAGATGTCGTCGATGCCGCGGGCGTCACGCTCTTCCAGCAGGTCATAGTAGACTTTGCCCGAACACATCACGACGCGTTTAATCTTGCTGTCAGCGGCCAGTTCGGTGTCGGAATGCCCCTTCTCGGCGTCATCCCACAACACGCGGTGGAAGGACGAGCCGGTCAGGAACTCTTCGGCATCCGAGACGGCCAGTTTGTGACGCAGCAGCGATTTCGGCGTCATCAGGATCAGCGGCTTACGGAAGGTCCGGTGCAGCTGACGGCGCAGGANNTGTGGAAATAGTTCGCAGGCGTCGTACAGTTCGCAACGATCCAGTTGTCGCCGCCGCACATGGTCAGGAAACGTTCCAGACGGGCCGAGCTGTGCTCGGGGCCCTGACCTTCGTAGCCGTGGGGCAGCAGGACCGTCAGGCCCGACATCCGCAGCCATTTGCTTTCGCCCGAGCTGATGAACTGGTCGAACATGATCTGCGCACCGTTGGCGAAATCGCCGAACTGTGCTTCCCACAGGGTCAGCGCGTTGGGTTCCGCCAGCGAGTAGCCGTATTCAAAGCCCAGAACCGCGTATTCCGACAGGGCCGAGTCGATGACATCATATTGTGCCTGACCCTCGCGGATGTTGTTCAGCGGATAGTAGCGTTCCTCGGTCTCTTGGTTGATCAGGCCCGAGTGGCGCTGCGAAAACGTGCCGCGCGTACAGTCCTGTCCAGCCAGACGAACCGGATACCCTTCGGAGACAAGCGAGCCAAAGGCCAATGCTTCGGCCGTGGCCCAGTCATAGCCCTTGCCGGTTTCCAGCATCTGTTTCTTGGACTCCAACAGACGCGCAACGGTCCGGTGCAACGGGAAACCGTCGGGGACGCGGGAAAGCGCAGTGCCGACCTCTTGCAGGGTTTCTTCGGCAATGGCCGTCTGACCGCGCTGATAGTTTTCTTCGTTATCGCGATCCAGATGCGACCAGCGCCCGTCCAGCCAATCGGCCTTGTTGGGTTTATAGTCTTTGCCGGCCTCGAACTCTTCGTTCAGATGCGACTGGAACGCGGCCTTCATGTCCTCGATCTCGCCCTCGGGAATCAGACCGTCCTTGACCAAACGATCCGTGTACAGCTGAAGCGTGGTTTTGTGCTTCTTGATGTTCTTGTACATGATCGGGTTGGTGAACATGGGCTCGTCGCCTTCGTTATGGCCAAAGCGGCGATAACAGAAGATGTCGATGACCACGTCCTTGTGGAACTTCATCCGGAATTCGGTGGCCACCTTGGCGGCGTGGACCACGGCCTCGGGGTCGTCCCCGTTCACGTGGAAAATCGGCGCCTCAACCACCAGCGCGTTGTCGGTGGGATAGGGCGACGAGCGCGAGAAGTGCGGCGCCGTGGTGAAACCGATCTGATTGTTCACAACGATGTGGATCGTACCGCCGGTTTTGTGACCGCGCAGGCCCGACAGGGCGAAACATTCAGCAACCACACCCTGACCGGCAAAGGCCGCGTCCCCGTGCAGCAGCACCGGAATGACCGAGTGGTGCTCGGGGTCATTCATCTGGTCGGTTTTGGCACGACATTTGCCCAGTACCACAGGGTTCACTGCCTCAAGGTGCGAGGGGTTGGCGGTCAGCGACAGGTGAACCTTGTTGCCGTCGAACTCGCGGTCCGAGGACGCACCGAGGTGGTATTTCACGTCGCCCGATCCATCAACGTCCTCGGGCTTGAACGAGCCACCCTGGAATTCGTTGAAAATCGCGCGGTAAGGTTTGGACATCACGTTGGCCAGCACCGACAAACGACCGCGGTGCGGCATGCCGACAACGATGTCTTTGGCGCCCAGATTACCACCACGTTTGATGATCTGTTCCATCGCCGGGATTAGGCTTTCGCCACCGTCCAGACCGAAACGCTTGGTGCCCATGTATTTGACATGCAGGAACTTTTCAAAGCCCTCAGCTTCGACCAGCTTGTTCAGGATCGCTTTGCGACCCTCGCGGGTGAACTTGATTTCCTTGTCAAAGCCCTCGATCCGCTCTTTCAGCCAACCGGCTTCTTCGGGGTTCGAAATATGCATGTATTGCAGCGCAAAGGTGCCTGCATAGGTCCGTTTCACGATGTCCAGGATCTGCCGCATTGAGGCAACCTGCAGCCCCAGCACGTTGTCGATGAAAATCGGGCGATCCATGTCGGCTTCGGTGAAGCCATAAGATTTCGGGTCCAGCTCGGGATGCGGAGTCTTGTCGCGCATGTTGAGCGGATCAATGTCGGCAACCAGGTGGCCCCGGATACGGTAGGCGCGGATGATCATCAACGCGCGGACCGAGTCCAGAACGGCCCGTTTGATCGCCTCATCGCTGACCTCGACACCTTTTTCGGCGGCTTTGGCAGCAATCTTTTTACCGGCGCTCTTGGCTTCGGTGGGGGCTGCGGGCCACTGGCCGTCCAGCGCAGCGGTCAGATCGTCATTGGGGACGGGCGGCCAATCAGCGCGGGCCCAAGAGGGACCTTCCGCTTCGGCCTTGGCCTCCATCTCACTATCACCCAGTTGACTGAAGAACTCGGCCCAGGCGGCATCCACCGCATTGGGATCGTTCGCCCAGCGGGCATGAAGTTGCTCCAGATATTCGGCGTTATGCCCCTGCATAAAGCTGGAGGCGTGGAAGACGTCGTTGGGTGATTGTTCGGTCATGTATGCACCTTCTGAGGGCTGGCACAGTTTATTTTGATGTGGGCATGGCGTTTGTCCAACGCCATGCCCGGTGACAGCCGAAACTGCCGGATAGGAACGGACGATTAGCCTTTGGCAATCGCGGCCTGAACGGCCTCGCCCAGAGTGGCGGGGCTGTCAGCAACCACGATACCAGCCGATTTCATGGCCTCGATCTTGGATTCCGCGTCGCCCTTGCCACCGGCAACGATCGCACCGGCGTGACCCATGCGGCGGCCCGGAGGCGCCGTGCGGCCCGCGATGAAACCAGCGGTGGGTTTCCAGCGGCCTTTTTTGCGCTGATCAGCCAGGAATTCGGCGGCTTCTTCTTCTGCCGAACCACCGATCTCACCGATCATGATCATCGAGGTGGTCTCGTCATCGTCCAGGAACATGTCCAGCACGTCGATATGCTCGGTGCNNTGATGGGGTCGCCACCAATGCCGACGGCGGTCGACTGGCCCAGACCGATGTCCGAAGTCTGTTTCACAGCTTCGTAGGTCAGGGTACCCGAACGCGACACAACGCCAACCGAACCACGCTGGTGGATGTGGCCGGGCATGATG
>JBOEGN010000059.1:5063-6843 GCA_050633445.1 Thalassovita sp. | reverse complement strand
CCAAGATCGGCGCCCATGGCAAGCCCGTCCTGTTCCTGCACCCCAAAGACATGAACGGCACCCTGACCGAGCTGGAGCAAGTCTGATGTCCATCACCTCGGCCATCGTTCTGTATGCGGTGATCTGGTTCATGACCTTTCTGATCGCGATCCCGATCCGCCTGCAAACGCAAGGGGACGTTGGCAAAGTTGTGCCCGGCACCCAAGCCGGTGCGCCCGAACATCATCAGCTGAAGAAAAAGGCGATCATCACCACGATCGTTGCCGCGGTCCTGTGGGCTATCATCGCAGGGATCATCCTGTCGGGCTGGATTTCTGTCCGCGACTTGGATTGGTTCAACCGCATGGGCCCCGCAAACTAAGCTTGGACCATATGAAAACCAAACGCCCTCGTGTTTTCTGCACGGGGGCGTTTTGCGTTCCGGGCAGCGAAAGGCTGGCATCGTGTGCGTTTTCCGCTAGCCTGTCTTCGACCAGCCGAAAGGAGACCCGAATATGCCCGAGACTTTCACCGGTGGCTGCGCTTGTGGCGCTATCCGATACAGATCCGACGGCCCCGCCAGATATATGGGGAACTGTCATTGCCGCGATTGCCAGCAAGCAACAGGAAGCGCATTTTTCCCCGCCGTTCTGGTCAAATCCCGCGAATTTCATATGGAAAAAGGTCAGCCGCGCTGGTTCGAGCGTACCGCAGACGCGGGCCATCCGATGCGCCGTGGATTTTGCGCCGAGTGCGGCTCGCCCCTGTTTTTGATCAACGGAGCCAGTGAGGGCGCCATGGTGCTTTATGCGGGCAGTCTGGATGATCCCAGCTGGTACGCCCCCAGCCGGGATATCTATGTCCAAAGCGCACAACCCTGGGATCACATGGACCCCGCCTTGCCGAAATGCGAGACGATGCCCGGCTAGCTCAGCGTCGCCCGCCCGTGACCCCGTGGAAGATATGGGTAAAGGTCGCGGCCCCCAAAATTGGGATCAACAGGTTGATCAGCGGCACCGACAAAGGCACGGCCATCAGGCTGCCCGCCAGCCAGATGGTGCCGCGATACCGCTTGCGCAGATCCTTGGCGCCTTGGCGGCCCACACGCCGGATTGCGACCAGCGTGAAATACTCCATCCCCAGCAGGAACCCGTTCAAACCCCAGAAGATAAACAACGAAAACGGCGTGAAAATCGGAATGACATACAGCACCAGCGCCAAAAGGTTGGCTGCAATCAGAATGCCCATGAAGTTCACGCTGTCCTTCACGGCCTCCCAGAACGGGACCTTGGTGGCTGGTGGCAGATGGGGATAGTGCCGGTCCTCGACCGCCTGCGCGACCTCGTCCAGGAACATCGAGGTGATGGCCGAGGCGACCGGCACCATCAGGAACACCGACAGGATGATCATCACCAAAAAGCTGGACCAGGACAGTAAATCATCCAGCCACGTCACCTGACCAATCAGGGGGATCACGGCCTCGTCGCCGACAGTGATCTGTAGAAACCACAGAAACGCGGCAAAGACTCCGACCAACAAAGCCACGGTCAGCACGATGCCCAGAAACAGGACACGGCGGAAACGTCGGTCTCCGATCTGGCCAAGCGCTTTGAAAAACGAGCTGAAAATCATTCCGATTGCCATGACACGATGCTCTTTAGATCAGGACGGGGACGTTCGGGCGGCGCGGCTTTTTCCGTGCCGATATGGATCAGGCCCGCGATGCGTTCGTTGTCGGCCAGACCCAGACCTTCGGACATGAAAATGCGGTCATGGGACGGCCAGCCGCTGAGCCAGTTCG
>JBOEGN010000059.1:0-4959 GCA_050633445.1 Thalassovita sp. | reverse complement strand
TCGGGCATATTCAGCGCGGCGGCACGGGTGCGGGTCAGATCGCCCAGACGGCGCAGGGCGGCGCGCTCTAACACGACAAAGCGCCAGGGCTCCAGCTTGCCGTGATCCGGGGTGCGCGCGGCGGCGGTCAGGATCGGCGTCAATTCGTCACGAGTGGGCACAGGCGCGATCAGCGTTTTCTGCGGGCGCGAGCGTCGGGTCAGCAGAAATTCCAGCGCTGCGGTGTTCTTTTCGGGCATTTGGGGCCTTTCGGAATGGGTCAGGCCTTATGTCGGGCCTGAACCGCGTTCGGTCAACCCACCAAGCCCAATTCATCGGCCATTTCCGCGATCAACTCTTGGACCATCTGCTGACTGCGCGGGCCCGGCTGGCGCTGCGCCACGACCTGCGCCATGGGGTCTGGGACGGTGATTTTCGTGCCTGACAACTCCTCCATCACGGCATGACCGCAAAACGGTACATACGCCTCGGAATAGCCGCCTTCGTGCACCATCACCAGATTGCCGTCACACAACCGGTCCGCTGCGGCCATCACTTGCCGCGTCATCAAGCGGTAGGTTTCCGCCGAGCACAACATATGCGCCAACGGATCAAAGATCGACGCATCGAAACCGCAGGCGATGATGATCACGTCCGGTTTGAAGGCGTCCAGTTTCGGCAGAACGATCTGCTCCATCGCGTGCAGATACCCATGCTGGCCCGTCCCTGCGGGCAGCGGCACATTCACGTTCAGGCCCAGCCCCACGCCCGAGCCCTGATCGGCCACATCCCCGGTATCCAGCGGGTAGTTGCGTTCCTGATGCAGGCTGATCGTCAACACGTCGTCGCGATCATAGAACACCGCCTCGGTTCCATTACCGTGATGCACGTCCCAATCGACAACGGCAAAGCGTTTTGCCTTGCCTGCGGCCCGCGCGGCCTCGATCGCGATGCCGATATTGTTCAGCAGACAGAACCCGTTCGGCCAGTCCGGCAGGCAATGATGCCCCGGAGGCCGCGACAACGCATAGGCATTGCCCAGCGTCCCGTCCAGCACATCAAACAGCGCTTGTTTGGCCAATCCGGCAGACTGCGCAGCGATCTCGTACCCGCCCTTCAGGAATGGAGTGCGTAGGCCCAGGTCTCCTCCGCCCGCGTCAGACACCTCTTTGAACTTCGACAGGTAGGTCGCCGGATGCACGCGTTCCAGGTCTTCACGCGTTGCAGCGGGGGCCGATCGGGCGTGCAATTCATTCAGCAACCCCGACACATCCAACAAGTTCTTGAACCGGCGTTTGGTCTCCGGGTTCTCAGGCAATCCTCCAGCCGCAAGGGGCTGAACGAAGTCCCCCACGGGCAAGGTCAGTGCATAGTCCCCACCTGCATGCCAAAAACACGTTTCATCCCAGAAAAACCCTGTGGTCATTGCCATCTCCTTCAGTCCCGTTGACCACTATCGCCGCACGGATCAGTGGTGTAAATCCGGGGTTCTACGGCAGGAGCCCTTATGACCGACCTTTCCCATCTGGCCGCACCGGGCACCGAAATCGCGGTCCGGGTCACACCGAAAGCGTCGCGCAACAAGATCGTGGTGCAAGACGGTGCAATCCGGGTCTATGTCACCACCGTTCCGGAAAACGGCAAGGCGACCGCCGCCGTGCAGAAACTATTGGCGAAATCTATGGGCCTGGCCAAATCACGCCTGACCCTGATCCGAGGACAAACCAGCCGCGACAAGGTTTTTCGCGTCGGCTAGTCCTTTTTGCCCTCGCGAACGAGCTGATACACACCTTCGGGCAAATCCAGAGCCGCCGTCAGGTCCGTAAGCTGCGCGATGGACAGGGTGATCCGCTCGACCAGATCCGTGCGCGGATCCAGTTGTTCGATCACGATACAGTCTTCGAAGGCGTTGATCGTGACGTCCTCTTGCAGGGTTGGCGCCCCCTCGTCGACCAGCGTAATGACCGTCGCATCAAAATCATGTTCGATTGAAAACATATCTCCCCCTCGCCATGTGGTTCGCGTTGCGTCTTGTTCCTTGGTGCCCATGGTGGCAGGTTGTCCGCCACGGCGGAAGGCAAAAGGGCGTACAGAATGAAGAAGTTGGTTTTGCTTATGGTGTTGGTGCTTGCAGGATGCGTGCATCCCCAGTCTGCCGAAAAACCTGCCAATCTGACCTCTTCAGAGCGGGCGCAAGTCAACTCTGCTTTGACCCGGTTCGAAAGCGTCCTGAATCGTGTTGAACCCGTGGCCGAGGCGGAATGCAGGCGCCGTACAACCGACGAAAACTGCGACTATGAAATCGTCGTGGATGACCGGCTGGACCGTTATCCGAACGCCTTCCAGACCGAGGACAAATCGGGGCGTCCCTATATCGTATTCACGGTGTCGCTGCTGCGTGACGTGCGCAACACGGACGAGCTTGCGCTGATTATGGGGCACGAGGCCGCCCACCATATTCGTGGCCATCTGGGAAAAAAGCAGGAGAACGCGATCGCCGGGGCCGCCATTTTTGGCATTCTTGGTGCGTTAGCCGGGGTCGATGCAACCCAGCTGGGCGCCGATATTGGCAGTCGCACCTATTCCAAAGAATTCGAGCTGGAAGCCGATCAACTTGGCACGCTGATCACCAAGCGCGCCGGGTACGATCCGCTTCGGGGTGCCGAGTATTTCACCCGTGTGCCTGATCCCGGTAATCGGTTTCTGGGCACCCATCCGCCCAACGCCGCGCGTATCGCCGCCATTCACGCCGCTGCCAAAGGCTGACCCATGTTGCAAATTGAAAACGTTGTCAGTGATCGTGGGTCGCGCTATGCGGTCTCGGGGGCGCCGGTTGGGTCTGCCCAGGATGTCGCGGCATTTCTAAAGCAGCTGAAACGCGCCAAGCGCTATGCCAAGGCCACGCATAATACCTGGGCGGTGCTGTATTCAGATGGCGCTCCGGTCAAGAATGATGACGGGGAATCCGGTGCAGGCATGGTGATTCTACGCATGTTGGAACGTGCAGGTCTGACGGACCATGTGGTCGTGGTGACTCGCTGGTATGGTGGTAAACATTTAGGCGGTGACCGCTTTCGACATGTCCAAACCTGCGTGAATGCCTATCTGGACGCGCTGGATTGACCTAAGTCAAAGCCCCCCGGTCGCTCTTGGCTAGCCTTTTGCGCATACATGCAACACTGCACGGGGGGAAATCCATGCAGAGCCAAGATAAGATCAAACAGCACGCCACTCTTGTGGATCATATGGCCACAACGCTGGGCCTGGATCTGGAAGAAAAGACCATGCAAGGACTACTGGAGCCTGAAGCGGTGACGGATGCCGTTCTGCGCTGCACCGGCTGCACCAGCCCGAACGAGTGCGCCCAGTGGATGACCGAAAATCAAGCGCCGCAAGAGACCGCACCGGACTATTGCCGCAACCAGCACCTTTTCGCTGAGCTAAAGGGCCCGCAGGCCGATTGATCCGTGTCAAGGCAGCCACCCGGCGCTGCATTTNNTCCTGCGATCTATCAACCTGATGCCTGCCACGACCTTGGAGGATCTGACCTTGAAACCACTCGGAGACAGAAAACGCCACTATTGGCTGGCCCAACGTATGGCCAAGACAACCGGTGCCGATCTGGTCTCGGCGTTTGATCAAGGCGCACTGAACCAACAGGAATGGGCCCAAATGGTCCGGGCCTGTCGCAGTTGCACGTGGTCCGACAAATGCGAGCGCTGGCTTCAGGGACACGAAAGCTCGTCCAGCATCCCGGAAAGCTGCGCCAATTGTGCGCGCCTTGCCGATTTACAGCCGCAGGACCGAGTCGAAGGATCTGAAAGGACATAAAATGGGTGCGCTCTTTCCTCTTGGGGACCCAGCCAGACATTTCTGGCTGACCCGCTCTGTTGCCCGCAGCATGGGCCTGAACTTCTCAGAGGCCCTGACCGAGGGCCGCATTTCACCGCAAGGCTATGCTCAGCTGGTGACCCAATGCCGGAAATGCCCCCATGTTGACCAATGTGAATCCTGGCTATCCCAGGCAGGTTTCGGCGCGACCGAGGCCCCCTCGCATTGCCCAAACGCCCCCATCCTCAACGGCCTGAAATAGCAGAAGGGATCAGGCCCGCGCTGACTGTTTCAGACTACTGCGCCAGCTTGACAAACAAAGCTGGCGCTGCGCCACGCTCGGGTCCGGCCAAATCTGTGAGGGATTGTCCGGGTGACGCCACGATCCCCTGCGCGGCCAACTGAGCGATCAATCCCGACGTATCTGTCCCCAGCATCGGCGCGACATGCTCGATCGGGGCCTCCATGACCTTTGCGATCACCGCAAATTCGGGGCGCCCCGCCCCCTGCGGTGTCGGCGCAAAGCTCAGGCCCAGCGCTACAACAAAAACAGCCATCAGCCCCAGCGCCAGCGGCCGCTTGAAATACAGTGCGAACGCCCGCCAATTCAGCACCACATGAAGCACCACAGCCGCCACCATAACCAAGCCCAGATACTCGTGCGCGACCTTGTTGAAGGTCGTATTCAGATGAAAAAACAGCAGAATTCCGGTGACGGACATCAAGAAAAAGCTCCCGATGGTGACGGGCGTGGCGATTTTACGAAGGCTGGACATGAGCAACTCTTGGGGTTTGTATGAGGTTTATCTAGGCGCGTGCTGACGCGCCAGATCATTGCCCTTCTCTGGGCGCCGACATTTCTGATACGTCCGCCCCCCGTTTTGCCGTCGCAGAAAATCACCGAATTCGCGAAATACTTGCGCTGGCTCTGATCTGGCATTCGTCCCACCCGCCAAGATCAGAGGAGACAACGAACGCGCGCTGATCCTGACTTTAGTACTCTTGGTTTTGGCGTTCGAATTGATCAATTCGGCCACTGACCGGTGGTCGACAATGTCGGCAAAGAAGACCATCCACTAGCCAAACAAGCCAAGAACACGAGCGCGAGCGTGGCCCACCTTATGTTTTGGAGGCTGCCATACGAGCCGC
>JBOEGN010000058.1:931-57290 GCA_050633445.1 Thalassovita sp. | reverse complement strand
CCAATAACGTGCGGCACTCAACGTCTCCACTTCGGGAAACCCCGTTTACTTTCATTGTTACTTTGGTCATCGCAATCCTCCCTAATGCAACTTGTCTTGATGTCAGTTTCCGCGGCTGATCAGCCTCCGAAAATACGTTTTAGCAGTCCCTTTTTTGGGGCTGCTTCTGCTGCCACTTCTGTCGCCACTTCGGCTACGGCTTCGATGGGTGTGGTGTCCTCGGGGGCGTCGCCCTCGACCGTGTTTTGAAAACGTTCAAAGAATTGATCCGCCATCTTTTTGGCGAAACTATCGATGATGCGGCTGCCCATTTGCGCCAGCTTGCCGCCGACCTTGGCATCCACATCATAGGTCAAAGTGGTGCCAGCGCCATTGTCGGCCAGTGTCACCTGCGCGCCGCCCTTGGCAAAGCCTGCCGCGCCGCCTTTACCTTCGCCCGACAAGGTCAGGCTTTCACCTTCGACAATATCCGACAGGGTTACAGCGCCTTTGAATGTCGCCTTTACCGGACCGACCTTTTGTACCACGACGGCCTCGAATCCATCCGTGGCCGAGCCGGTCATTTCCTGGCAGCCAGGCACGCATTCCTTCAGCACTTCTGCTGAGAGCAACGCATTCCACACCTCGGCGCGGGGGGCTGCAATATCTCTTGTATCCTTAAGTTCCATAGCGCGTCTCCATCGTCGTCCTGCCTATCAGGCAGCGGAATGAGGTCCGGCGCTATTCGACCAAAGGCGTAGTTCAGCGTAGCTCCGGAGGGGTGAAACTCAGACCAAAGTCCGAGAATATCTGCGCGATCCGTCCATCCTGCATCGCAGCATAAATCGCGTCATCCACGGCGTAAGCCAATGGTCTGTATGAAAAATGCACGCCGACACCCACGGTCCATTTGCCTTTGGCAAAGCCGGGCAAAGGCGGTGTATGCACGCCAGTTTCGGGGGTCAGGCCGAATTCCAGTTGGGCCAGCGTGCCCATTGCGGCTTTGGTTTCGCCGCGCGCAAGGGCCCCCATTGCCTGCGCGGTCGAGGCATAGCGCTGTACATGACGGCTGAGCTGCCCACCTGGAAAGGCCGACAGAAAGAAATCAGAAATCGAATCGTTTTCCACCGCGACACTGTCAAAACGGAAATAGGCGGGGACGGGCAGATCGTCAGGATAGGCGTCCTTGCGATAGGCGATCGCGATCTCTTCGACATGGTATTGCCCGGTGAAGACCACCTGTTCGACCCGGCAGGCAAAGTCGCTGTCATAGGGCACATGCAGCATGACATTGGCAACAGATCCGCCGACGATCGGCCCTTTCCAGAGCCAATTGCGCAGGTCAGCGTCCAGAGTCTCGCCCGCGGCGACCAGTTTGAAGCGTGCCTTCACACCCAGTTCAGCAGCAATCAGCTTGCCGATCTCGATATCCACGCCCTTGACCTTGCCGCCGTCCTGATAGGACCAGGGCGGAAAATCTTCGTAGGCGGCGAAGGTCATAAACCCCCGCTCTTGGATCGTGTCCAGGTCTTGCCCCACAATATCGCGGGACGCATTCTGGGGTTTAAGTTGGGGCACATAGTCGTCACATCTTGCCAAGGATGGGGTCCCGGCAAAAAGTGTCAGACAAAGTCCGATCCCGAGGGAGAGGAGTGGGTTGACCATGTGCCCCTTTCTTCCGCTTAGTGCGCTGCGGAAAGTCCGATTGTCAGTGCCTCAGCGGCACCGGAATAGTCGGGGCTGTCGCCCGCGATCAGTTTGGCCGCGCGATAGGCAACGCTATCTGCCAGCGGAGCGCCCGAACCGGTTTCGACCTGTTCGGCAATGCCTTGCAGTTCGGCCAGCAGCGCATCGCGATCACCGGCGGTTCCTTCGCCCATGCCAATCAGCTCGTCGCGGATCGCCTTCAGACGGTCCGAGAATTCGTCCAGCTCGCCGTCATCCGGGCGGGTTTCGATATAGGTACGAATGGCCCAGGCCGCTTTCTGGCCCAGCAATTCGCCAAAGGCCGGCATCTTGGTGATCCCGTTCTGCGTATAGCCCGTCTGGAAACGCTCGACATACCATTCGTCACCGTATTCCTCGGCCTCCAGATAGCGCAGGTCAGGGGCCAGACCGCCGGAAACAGCGCCCAGCCCGTGGCAACGCGCACAGTTCTGGTTATAGCCACTGTCGCCGATCTCGACTGCGTTGTTCCAAACCTCATCCCCTTGCGAGCGATAGGGGTTTTCGGTCAGCCATTCCTCGCCCACATCGGGCAGAATGTCGGTATCCATTGGCTGCGGGGCCACGTCACCATGGGCGTGGGCCATCGCGGCCGACATGATCAGACCAAGGGTGGTCAGCTTAAGGGTTTTCATCGGGTCATCCTCCCGTTCTTTTTTGCATCTGCAGCAGAGATACCCGGCTTTGAGGCAACGAAGATATTCGACCTTGGTTTAACCCCTGCGGAAAGCTCGACTTTGGTCTAATGGCTGGCAAAGCGCAGTCGCGGGTACATTTTCCTAGTCAGGGAGGACTCATGAAAAAGTCGCTATTCATATCGGCAGCCATTTGGGCGGCCTCGACGTTGTCCGCCACTGCGGAACTGGCGTTGGACATGGTCTATCTGCGGCACGAACAGGATCGCCCACCGGTTCTGTCCAACCTTGATCCCATCCCCCAGGACCTGGGAATTCAGGGGGCCCAACTGGCCGTCGCCGACAGCATGACCACCGGGAAATTCCTGGGCCATTCCTATATGTTAGAGGTAATCTCGGTTCCTGTAGACGGGGATATTCTGGCGGCGGCGCAAAACGCGCTGGAGGCCAAAAAGCTGGTCCTTTTGGACATGCCCAGTGCTCAGATGCAACAGATCTCCAGCCTGCTCGTGGCGCAGGATGCGGTTCTCTTCAATGTCTCTGAGTCTGCCACGGAACTGCGCGATACAGCCTGTCGCGGAAACCTGCTGCACACCCTGCCCAGTCAGGCAATGCGGGCCGATGCCTTGATGCAGTTCGTCACCAAAAAGCGTTGGACCAAGCTGGCGATGATCACCGGCGAACACCCCGGCGACGTTGCTTTTGCCGATGCGCTGGATCGCAGCGCCCGCAAATTCGGACAGAAGATTAAGGCTCGGAAAACCTGGGCCTTTGATGCCGATATGCGGCGCAACGCGGCGCAAGAGGTGCCGCTGTTCACGCAGGAATTCGGCGACTATGACCTGCTGCTGGTTGCTGACGAGTTGAACGACTTCGGCCGCTACATTCCCTTCAACACATGGCGGCCCCGGCCTGTCGCGGGATCGGTCAATCTGGTCCCGGTCGCCTGGGATCGGGTGGTCGAACAATGGGGCGCGGTGCAAATGCAGAACCGTTTTCGGGATCAGGCGGGCCGTGACATGCGCCCGGTGGATTATGCGGCCTGGGCGGCTGTCCGCTCGATCAGCGAGGCCGCGACGCGCACCAATTCTGACGATCCTGCCACGCTGTTCAGCTACATCCTCTCTGACAAATTCCAGCTGGCGGGGTTCAAGGGGCGACCGCTGTCTTACCGCCCGTGGAACGGGCAACTGCGTCAGACGATCCCTCTGGTGAACGGGGACGCGATGGTCGCCCAGGCCCCGCTTGAGGGGTTCCTGCACCAGCGCACCGAGCTGGACACCCTTGGGCTGGATCAACCCGAAAGCAAATGCGAGGCCTTTGAATGAAACGCTACTTATTGCCCTTGCTGCTGGCTGGCACCCTGCCCGCCGTGCCAGCCATGGCCGAGGAAATCTGGGTCACCAATGAAAAGGACGACACGGTCAGCGTGATCGACGTCGCCACGTTAGAGGTGATCCGCACCATCCCAACCGGCGAACGTCCGCGCGGCGTCACCTTTAGCCATGATTTCAGCCGGGTCTATATCTGCGCCAGCGACAGTGACACGGTGCAGGTGATGGACCCGGAAACCGGCAAGGTGCTGCACAACCTGCCCTCGGGCGAGGACCCCGAACAATTCGTGCTGCACCCCAATGACCGGCATCTGTACATCGCCAACGAAGACGACGCGATTACCACAGTGGTGGACACGGAATCTCGCACTGTGATCGCCCAGATCGACGTGGGCATTGAACCCGAGGGCATGGCCGTCAGCCCCGACGGCAAGATCGCCATCACCACCTCGGAAACCACCAATATGGCGCATTGGATCGACACCGAAACCCAGCAGCTGTTCGCCAATACTCTGGTCGATGCCCGCCCCCGTCATGCCGAGTTCGTCAAGCATGGCCAGGAACTGTGGGTCAGCGCCGAAATCGGCGGCACGATCTCGGTTTTCGACGTCGCGACACAGACCGAACAGGCCAAAATTCGCTTTGATGTCAAAGGCGTGCACCCCGATCGCGTGCAGCCCGTCGGGTTCGAGCTGACCGAGGACGAAAAAACCGCTTTTGTCGCGCTTGGGCCCTCGAACCACGTGGCCGTCGTGAATGCCGACACCTACGAGGTCGAGGATTACATCCTGGTCGGTCGCCGCGTCTGGCACATGGCCTTCAACACCGACAAATCGCTGCTGTTCACCACGAATGGCGTGTCCGGGGACGTCACCGTGATCGACGTCGCCAAGCGTAAACCCATCAAAACCATCAAGGTCGGCCGCTTCCCCTGGGGCGCGGCGCTGCGGCCCTAAAAGTACCAACTAGGAGTAAACAACATGCGTATTTCTGCAATCGTGGCCGTGATGGCCGCCTTGGCCCTGCCCACCGGCGCACTGGCGGATGACGACGATGATAACCCGAAATTCGGCATGGCTGGCATCCTGTCCTCGAAAAACAAAGAGGACCTGCCCCCGATCATCTTGTCCGCCGGGATGCCGCTGGCTGACGCCCCGTGGGAGCTGAAATCGGGCACCTATTACGAGTTCGAAATCCAGGGCGACGGCAGCCAGGAACTGGCACTGACGGGCCCTGAATTCTTCCGCGCGATCTGGGTCGATGAGATCGTGGTCGAGGGGCTGGAAATCCGCCCTCTGGGGCTGGACAGCGTCGAATTCGACGAGGCCGGCGAGATGGAGATTGGCTTTGTCGCGATCAAACCCGGCAGCTATTATCTGAAGGTTCCCGGCTCGACCGGGGAAACTCAACGGCTGGAGATTACCATTAAGTGAACGGGCTACGCGCGCAAAACATCCGCTTTGCATATGGACCGAAACTGGCATTAAGGGATGTCAGTTTTGACGTCCAGCCGGGCGAGTTTTGCGCGCTTTTGGGTCCCAACGGGGCGGGCAAATCCACGCTCATGTCCCTGTTGACCCGCCTGTTCACAACGCCAGACGGCACCATCGCCGTCGCGGGTCATGACCTGGCTCGCGCGCCCCGACGGGCGCTGGCACAAATCGGCGTGGTCTTTCAACAAACCACGCTGGATCTGGACCTGACCGTTCACCGCAATCTGTCCTATTTCGCGGCGTTGCATGGGCTGTCGGGGCGTCAGGCGCGCCACCGGATTGACGCAGCGCTGGACCGGCTGGGCATGGCCGAGCGCGCCCATGAACGTGCCCGCGATCTGAACGGGGGCCACCGCCGCAGGACCGAGATCGCCCGCAGCCTAATCCACGATCCCAGCGTTCTGCTGCTGGACGAGCCCACCGTCGGGCTGGACGCCGAGGCGCGGCGCAGCATCACCGATCATGTCCACAATCTGGCGCGCGATCAGGGGCTTACCGTGCTCTGGACCACCCATCTGACGGACGAGGTGCGCGATTCTGACCGGCTGATCGTACTGCATCAGGGGGAAATTCTGGCCGACGGGCATTGCGGCGCCTTGCGTGGGAATACCCCGTTGCAAGACTATTTCCTGACCCTCACCCGCGAAGAAAAGGCCCCGGCATGACTGGCTGGCTGACCGCGCTCCAGGCCATCGTCATCCGCGAGGCGTTGCGGTTCACCCGCCAACGCGGCCGGTTCATCGCTGCCCTTGTGCGCCCGTTGGTCTGGCTCGTCGTCTTCGCCGCCGGGTTCCGCGCGGCACTGGGCCTGTCAATCACGCCGCCCTATGAGACCTACATCACCTACGACATCTACATCGTCCCCGGCCTGTGCGGGATGATCGTGCTGTTCAACGGGATGCAAAGCAGCCTGAGCCTGGTCTATGACCGCGAGATGGGCTCGATGCGGTTGCTGCTGACCAGCCCCCTGCCGCGCTGGTGGTTGCTGATGTGCCGGTTGATCGCCTCGACCGTGATCTCGTGCTTTCAGGTCTATACCTTTCTGGGAATCGCTGCGATTTACGGCATCACTTTTCCACCGATGGGATACCTCATGGTCCTGCCCGCGCTGCTGGTCGCCGGGATCATGTTGGGGGCGCTGGGGCTGGCGCTCAGCTCGACCATCTCGCAACTAGAGAACTTCGCGGGGGTGATGAACTTTGTCATCTTCCCGATGTTTTTTCTGTCCTCAGCGCTGTACCCGTTGTGGAAAATGGCCGAAAGCTCGGAAATCCTGCATGACATCTGCGCCGTGAACCCGTTCACCCACGCGGTCGAGCTGATCCGCTTTGCCCTATACGCACAGATCAACCTGCCCGCACTGGGATGGACCGGCCTGGCGGGCGCAATCCTGATCGCGCTGGCGCTGTGGGGATATGATCCGGCGCGCGGGATGCTGCGCCGCAAATCCTGACGTCTACGACCTTGGTCGTACGACCATGACGGCCTTAAGCGACGGCCCCTCCTACGGTACACTTGCGCCAGGAGGATGACATATGAAACGCACCGTACTGATTGCCGCCCTTGTTCTGGGCACCGCCGCGACCGCCCAAGAGGACGACCCCGGAGGCATCCTGAACCCGCAGGACACTGGCTTTGGTCGGATCATGCGCAACGTGGATGAAGGTGTGCTGGATATGACCACCTGCGCCACTGGATATTACATCACCAAATCCGGTCGTCACGAACTGGCCCGCCGCCTGTTCGAGGCCTGCGCCAATGCGGGTTACACCGGGGCGATGACCTGGATGAGCCAGCTGGACAACAACGGGCTGGGGGCAGATTACAACCCGGACTCCGCCGCCAACTGGGACAAGCAAGCCGCAGATGCGGGCGATCCTGTGGGCAAGTTCAACTATGGTCTGGATCTGATGCGCGGCCATGGTGTGAGCAAAAATGAAACCCTGGGCCGACAGTATGTGGATCAGGCCGCGACCGAAGGTCTTCAGATCGCCAAACGCCTTCAGGGTGCCGGCTATGATCTGGACGAGGTCACGCCCGACGCCGACAACTGGAAGTACGCCCCCCTGTTCTGATCAAAGGAGACACGCATGAAATGGCTTTTGACCGCGCTGCTGCTGGCGTCTCCGGCTATGGCCGATGACCTGGGCACAGTGAACCCAGACGAGGGCGGGATCACCATGCTCAGACAAGAACTGGCCCGTCGTCCCGACATGGCCGGGTTCCGGTGCTGGGTGGTCTACGAAACCCAAAAAGGCGGGCTGCACAGTGATGCATTCGAGGCCTTGCTGGATTGCGCCCGGTCGGGGAACGCACCCTCGATGATCTTAACGGCGCATGCTTATGAAAACGGCCTGGGTGTTCCGGTTGACGCGAATTTGGCCGCTTATTGGGTCAAACAAGCTGCATTGCAGGGCTATGCTGTCGGGATGCTACATTATGGTATGGCGCTGCTGGATGGCGCGGGCGTGCCGCAAGATACCGGGCAGGCGCGATTCTGGTTAGAGCGCGCCGCGAAAGCCGGGGACATCGACGCCCAGCGCGCCCTGATGCGGATGCAAATTTCATAGCGCGGACGATAAACCAAAAAAGGGCCGGATGCGGCCCTTTTCTACGACTAAAGTCGTATATAACTAATTGCTTTTATTGATCTTTATCAAGAAACTTGGGTCTTGACCAGACGTATCCTCGGGGCAGTTGAAACCAGGAGGATATGATGACTACTCCCCTACCCGTCCGCATGATCTCGGTGCTTGGCCTGTGCCTATTGCCGATGCCCGCCCTTGCCAGTGATGCCACCTTTGAGGCCGTCAAAGTCAAGGCCGGAGAAGAGCTTTATGCTGCGGAATGCCGCCGCTGCCATGCCTCGGATTCCGAGCATGAAAGCTATGGCCCGCCCTTGGAAAACGTGATCGGCCGCGCCGCTGGCACCTATCCTGACTATGACTATTCCATCGCGCTCGAAGCCTCGGGAATTGTCTGGACAGAACCCGCGCTGCGGGCCTGGATGCAAGACAACCAAGGCTTTATGCCGGGCACCAAAATGCGCCATGTCGGCATCAAAGATCAGACCGTTCAGGAATTCATCCTGTCCTATCTGCGCACGATCACCACGCGCGATGCTGCGAAAATCTCGGAGTGATCCGAGACCAAATTACTCGATCACAAGACGTGGCAACCAGTGGCTTGCCGCGTCTGCCTCGTGCAGATCATCAGGGTCGATGGGGCGTAGATTCCCGGCCTCGGGCGGGACTGCCAACGTCTCCATATCCATCTCGCGCAGGGTGCCGACGATTCGGTCTTCGTCGATTTCCAGCTGATAGTAGACCCCGTTCCACATGTTGATTCCGTACTCTGTCGCGCCCTTCCACAGGAACAAAAGGTCGTATTCCAGATCGGTCAGATCGTCTGCCCGAACCTGCCTGCGATTTTCATAGGGATAGGGCACATGGCACCAGTATTTCTCGGGGCCTTCAAGGCATTTGAACGGGCGCATCGACAGGAAGTGATCGCCGAATTTCACGTCCTCGAAACGCAGTGAGTAGCCGCTGCCCGGCCCGTCCAAATCGAACGAGACAGTCCCGACGTGAACCCGGCTATCCTCTTCTGATAAAAGGTAAATTCCCTTTTCTCCAACGAGGGGGTCAGCCCAAACTGCCCCCGCCGAAGCCCCGAAAAAAAGCCCGGCGCACAAGGCTGGTATGATCGTTGCTTTCATAGTCAAAACCTCCTCTTTACGTGCCTGATGATGGGCGCGCTTGTCCTTGCGTCAAGGGTCGTACGACCATTGTGCAATACCGCCCAAAATGCGCCTGTTTGATACTGTCTGGGTCCGGTGACCGCTTGATTAATCACCGAACCAATCGAGACATACGGGAGGAAGACCCAATGAACCGTTTTATTGCGACTGTTGTCGCTGGCGCCATGTCGGTGGGCATGGCCCATGCTGGCGTCACCGAAGACGATCTGAAGAACGATCAGACCATGACCAACCAGGTGGTCACCAACGGCATGGGGCGCCACTTGCAGCGCTACAGCCCGCTGGACACCTTGAACAAAGAGAACGTCCAGAACCTGGTGCCCGCATGGGCGTTCAGCTTTGGTGGCGAGAAACAGCGCGGCCAAGAAGCGCAGCCGATCGTCTATGATGGCATCATGTATATCACCGGCTCGTATAGCCGTGTGTACGCCGTTGACGTCATGACCGGCAAAGAGCTGTGGCAGTACGACGCTCGTCTGCCCGAAGGCATTCTGCCCTGCTGTGACGTGATCAACCGTGGTGCCGCCATCTATGGCGACAACATCTATTTCGGCACTCTGGACGCCCGCATCGTGGCGCTGGATCGCAAAACCGGCAAAGTGGCCTGGCGCAAGAAAATCGCTGACTACAAGGCTGGCTACAGCTATACCGCTGCCCCGCTGATCGTTGACGGCAAAGTCATCGTCGGCAACTCGGGTGGTGAGTTTGGCATCGTTGGCATGGTTTACGCCTATGACGCCGACAACGGCGATCTGGTCTGGACCCGTCCGATGATCGAAGGCCACATGGGCACGCTGAACGGCGAAGAAAGCACCATGACCGGCACGCTGAACGCGACCTGGCCCGGTGACATGTGGAAAACCGGCGGCGGCGCGACCTGGCTGGGTGGCTCCTATGACGCGGACACCGACACTCTGGTGTTTGGCGCTGGTAACCCTGCCCCCTGGAACTCGCATCTGCGCGACGCCGGCACGCCGGTCGAAGGCAACACAGGCGACAACCTGTACGCTGCCAGCCGTGTTGGCATCGACCCCGCAACGGGCGAGATCAAGTGGCACTTCCAGACCACCCCGCGCGAAGGTTGGGACTATGACGGCGTGAACGAAGTCGTCGCCTATACCGACCGTGAGGGCAACAAGCGTTTCGCCACTGCGGACCGTAACGGCTACTTCTATGTTCTGAACCGCGAAGACGGCGCCTTTGTTTCGGCCAACCCCTTCGTCAAGGACATCAGCTGGGCCAGCGGCATCGACGAGACCGGTCGTCCGATCTTTGTCGAGGAAAACCGTCCCGGTAACCCTGCTGCCTCGACTGATGGCAAAAAGGGTGACGTGATCTTTGCCTCGCCGTCCTTCCTGGGTGGTAAGAACTGGATGCCGATGGCGTTCAGCCAGAAGACCGGCAACTTCTATGTTCCCTCGAACGAATGGGGCATGGACATCTGGAACGAGCCGATCACCTACAAGAAAGGTGCCGCTTACCTGGGTGCTGGTTTCACCATCAAACCGAACTACGAAGATCACATCGGGTCGCTGAAAGCCATCGACCCCGACACCGGCGAGTGGAAGTGGGAATACAAGAACGACGCACCCCTTTGGGGCGGCGTGATGACCACCGCAGGCGGTCTGGTGTTCTTTGGCACCCCCGAGGGCGACTTCATCGCTCTGGATGACGAAACCGGCGAAAAGCTGTGGTCGTTCCAAACTGGCTCGGGCATCGTGGGTCAGCCCATCACCTGGGAAATGGACGGCGAGCAGTATGTCTCGATCGTATCCGGCTGGGGTGGCGCTGTGCCTCTGTGGGGCGGCGAAGTGGCCAAAAAGGTCAACTACCTGAACCAGGGTGGCCTGGTCTGGACCTTCAAACTGCCCAAGCAGCTGGCGATGAAATAAGCCAAAATCTTAGGTAAAAGCAGGAAACGCGCGTCCAAATTGGGCGCGCGTTTTCGTTATACGACTTTTAGGTATATAGGAGAACGCCCGCCCCTTTGTTAGCCTTTCCCAAAAGACGGAGTGCATTCTGTGCAAGCAATCGGCAAACACGAGACCCCTCAGGGTAAGACATTTTCCACGGCTTTGATCGTGGACGATCACCCGCTGTTTTGCGACGCGCTGTCGATGACGCTGCGGACCACGGTGGGCATTCCGAATATCGCAACAGCGGATACGCTGGAAAACGCCATCACCGAGATCAACCAGAATGGCGGCCCGGATGTGGTCGTGCTGGATCTGAACTTGCCCGATGTGAATGGCTTGGATGGGCTGATCCGCATCCGCAACGTGACCGACGCACCGATCGTTGTTGTTTCCTCGATGGCGGATAACCGCGTCATCAGCGGCGTGATCCACGCTGGTGCCAATGGCTTTGTGCCCAAGCACAGCCAGCGCGATGTATTCCTGTTGGCCTTTGACGCTCTGCGCCGGTCCGAGACATTTGTCCCGGCGGGCTATGTCCTGTTGGATCGTGACACCGGTGCAGATCAGTCCGACGTGATGGAGCGTCTGGCCTCGTTGACCAATCAGCAGGCCCGCATTCTGCAACTTATCTGCGAGGGCAAGCTGAACAAACAGATCGCCTATGACCTGTCTATCGCCGAAACCACGGTCAAAGCACACGTCACCGCAATCATGCGCAAGCTAGGCGTGCAAAGTCGTACGCAGGCCGTTCTTATCGCCAAAGAGGCGAGTTTTACCAACGTCTTGCAAGATCGCCCCTGAGGCGCGTAACATCTTCAGGTTACCAATGTGGAGGAGAGCCTGATGAAACGAAGCAGCGACCTTTCGGGGGCGCTTGGCGGCGTTTCGGAATATGTGCGTACTGGCTTTGCCGAGGCGCGCGATCCCGACGCCATTCAGAAACTCGCGGGCCTTTTCCAGCCCTGCGAGCTGGAGCTTGTCATCCTGTTCGTTTCTCCCTCAGCTGATATCCACCAAGTCGCGGCCCAGGCCAAAAAGGCCTTTGCGCCTGCGCTGGTAATCGGCAGCACCACCGCTGGTGAACTGACCAGCAAGGGCTATACCGAGGACGAAATCGTCGCCATCGGCCTACCCCGTGAATATTTCTGCACCGATGTTCTGCTGGTGCCCGACCTGGATAATTATGATCAGCAAAACCTGATCGGAGAGTTAATCCGCGGCCGGAACGACATCGCCCGTCAGACGCCGGATTGGCACTCGGAATGCGCTATGTTGCTGGTGGACGGGCTGACCATGCACGAGGACGAGCTGACATCGCATCTGTCGCTGGGCGTCGGTCCTGTGCCTTTGTTCGGCGGCAGCGCGGGCGATGGTGATCGGTTCGAAAAAACCTATGTCCTGCATGACGGCAGTGCCTACACCAACGCCGCCATCGTCGTTCAGATACGCACGAAATGCGAGATCGAGGTTTTCAATTCAGACCACCTGCTGCCCACGAATGACCGCATGGTGGTGACGGGGGCCTACCCCGCCCATCGCATCGTGCACGAGATCAACGCCGAGCCCGCCGCCAAGGAATATGCTCGTCTGCTGGGCAAAGACCCGGATCAACTGACCTCGTTCACCTTTGCGGCCCATCCGGTCGTGGTACGGATTGGCGGGCAACACCATGTCCGCTCGATCCAAAGGGTCGAGGCAAATGGCGACCTGGTGTTCTTTTCCGCCATCGACGAAGGCGTTGTCCTGACCCTGGCGGAAAGCACCGACATGGTTACTCATCTGGAAACCGAGCTGTCCAAACTGACCGAACGCGGCCAGCCGGACACGATTATTGCCTTCGATTGCATTTTCCGGCGGATGGAGGCCGAGCAAAAACAGCTTAAGGGGCAGCTGTCCGACGTTCTGGCCCGCTATAACGTTGCGGGCCTGTCGACCTATGGCGAACAGATCAATTCGCGCCATGTGAACCAGACGCTGACTGGCGTCGCGATCTATCCCCCCAAAGAGGACTAGGCCATGCTGAACGGCCTGATCAACAAGCAGGACTCGCTTGAGCGGCAAAACGAAAAGCTGCAAAAGATCGTTGAAACCCTGATGAAACGGGTCGAACAGGATACCGGGTCCTCGGGCGTGGCTTATGCGCAGTTTCAGCGCGCCGTTTTGTTGGAGGAAGAGGTCCGCGCCCGTACCCGCGATCTGGGGCGTGCGCTGGATCTGCTGAACGAATCCAACGCAAAACTGGCCGTCGCCAATCAGGAAACCGAAGCCGCACGCGCCGATCTGGCCAATGCGATCGAAACCGTCCACGAAGGCTTTGCCCTGTTCAATGCCGACGAAGAACTGGTGATGTGCAACAGCCGTTTCGGCATGCATATGGGCGACATCAAACCCTATCTGAAACCGGGCCTGCGGTTCAGCGATTATGTCTACAAGGTCAGCCGCAGCCGCTATCTGTCGCTGGCCCGTGGTGAAACCGCCCAACAATGGGAATCCCGCCGTCTGGACCGTCACAAGGACACCAGCGTCATTTTCAATGTCCGGCTAACGGGCCGCCGCTGGATACAGGTCAGCGAGCATCGCACGCCCTCGGGTGGGACGGTGATCCTGCAAACGGACGTGACCGATATCGTCCGGCTGGAGCGTCAGGAACGCGAGCGCCTGATCGACGACCAGGCCCGCCTGATCCGCGCCACGCTGGAGCACCTGAAACAGGGCGTTTGCATCTTTGACAGTTTCGGTCGGCTGGTCGGCTGGAACCACCGCGTGTCCGAGCTGCTGTCGGTCGGCGTCCGTCGGTTCCAACTGGGCAGCAAATTCGCGACCATCTGCGATTTCTTCCGCTCGAATTATACGTTTTCGGCCGGGATAACCCCGGACGGGATCATTGATTGGGCAGAGAACAAGATCGAACGCGCACCGCTGTCCTTTGAAATGCAGCGCGGGCTGGACATGACTTTGGCCGTGTTTATGCAGGAAATGCCTGACCGGGGTTTCGTGATCAGCTTTACCGACATCACCGCCGAGCGCACCGCCATCCGCGCCATGACCGAGGCGAAAGAGACGCTGGAACACCGGGTCTTTGAGCGCACGTTGGAGCTGGAGGACGCCCTGGCCGAGGCCGAACGCGCCAATGCCTCGAAGTCGCGTTTCGTTGCGGCGGCCAGCCATGACCTGTTGCAGCCCCTGTCCGCGGCCAAGCTGTATGTCGCCTCGTTAGAGCAGGATATCACCGACCCCGAGCCCCATGGCCTGCTGACCAAGGCCGCAAGCGCCCTGCAAAGTGTGGAAAACATTCTGGGCGCGCTTTTGGATATCTCGAAGCTGGATTCGGGGCTGGCGCACACCCATATCTCGACCGTTGATCTGGGCATGATGCTGCGTCAGTTGGGCGATGAATTGGGCCCACTTGGCGCGTCCAAGGGGCTGGATTTCCGCATGGTCCCCACAGATGTCGAGGTTTCCAGCGATGCTACCTATCTGCGGCGGATCCTGCAAAACCTGCTGTCCAACGCGATCCGCTATACGGCCCAAGGCAAAGTTTTGGTTGGCCTGCGGCACCTGCCCAACTCGGTCCGGGTCGAGGTTTGGGACACGGGCCCCGGCATCCCCGAAGAGGAACAGTTCCGCATTTTTGGTGAATTCCAACGCATCAACGCCACCGCCAGCGCCGCTGACGGGATGGGGCTGGGCCTGGCCATCGTGGAACGCGCCTGTGCCTTGCTGCAACACCCTCTGGTGCTGAATTCCAAGGTGGGGGTCGGCACGATGTTTTCGGTTGAATTGCCCCGCGCGCGGCCTCAGCCCAGTCAGGCGCATCCTGTGGTTTTCCGCCACCACACGCAGCCTGGCGATGTCAGCAACATGGTCGTCCTGCTGATCGAAAATGATGACGAGTTGCGCAACGCCATGGCCATCACGATGGAGCAATGGAGCGTCGATGTTCTGACCTGTAGCGCCGGAACCGAGGCGATGGCCCTGCTGGACGAGATCGACATCGTGCCCGACGCGATCGTCGCTGATTTCCAATTGAACGATGGCGAAGATGGCCTGACCTCGATCCGTCAGCTGCGCGCTGCCTATGGACAGATTCCGGCCTGTATTATCTCGGCCAATCGCAGCACTGATCTGGTGATGGAGTGCGAAACAGCCAACCTGCCGCTGTTGTATAAACCCATCGACCCGCCCATGCTGCGCGATTTTTTGCAACGCTCCTCGACCCCGCCTAAACCGCGGGTCACGGGAACCACGCGCCGGTCAGTTGCCGAATAAGGCCTAGTCGTCTTTGCCAAACAACCCGGTCAACGCGCGTTTCACCAGTCCCGTTACCGAGGGACGCTGAACCCGGACAAACGGCAGAGGGCGGCAGACCTCCATCGCGGCAACACCCACGCGAGCGGTCAGCGCGCCGTTCACGACGCCCTCGCCAAATCGGCGGGACAGTTTGGACAGCACACCGCCCCCCGCGATCGAGCTGATCAGATCATCCCCCACCGCGACGGCGCCCGTGGCCACCAGATGTGTCATCACCGCACGCGCCAACCGCCAGCTGCCCAAAGTGCCTGCCCGACCCCCATAGATTTCGGCCACGCGCCGGATCATGCGCAAGTTCGAGGTCAGCGCAGCGAACACATCCGCCAGAGCCAGCGGTACAATTGCCGTCACAGTCGCCACCTGACGCGCTGCGGCCTCGACCTCGCGCATGGCGGCCTGATCCAGCGGAGAAAGATACTCGGCCTCGGCCAAATCCAGCAATGCGTCCGCATCAAACTGTTCATCTTTGCGGTCGTCAAATCGGGCACGGGCCCAGTCCAGCTCGGGGCGACCACGATACAGCGCGGCGATTTGGGCAACGACCTTTCGGGCTTTGGACAAATCCTGATCTGCGCGGGCTTCGGATCCCCCACGGTGCAGTTTATCCAAGCGCGAAAGGCGGCCAAAGGCGGCAAGCTCGCGGATGGCGGCAATCGCCAGAACCAGCAGGAAGCTGACAGTCAGCACCGCCACGCCATAGCCCAGAACCGGCACACGCTGGACAAGACCCGTCACGAAATCCCACGCCGCGACCGAGATCACAGCCCCCAGCAAGGACAGCCCCAGCCCCCACAACCATTTCGCCAACCCCGAGCCGCGCGGCGAATGTGCGGCCAGCGTCACCGCTTTTTGCATCGCAGCGCCCGTTGGCGGGGCCACATCCGGCACCGGCGGCGCGGTATCCGGCCCCTCGGCCTTTGGCGTGTCTTCCAGATCAATCAGGATCGGACCTTTGGTCATGCAATGCTCTTTCTGTTCCAGATCAGTTGGATGTCAGGCAAGTGTTCATCATTGTCAGCGCCTTCTGTACTGATGCCCTCGGCAAAGCCCTGCGCCAGATAGAATGCCCGCGCCAGATGGTTTTCCTGCAATGTCCACAGCTCCAGCCGGGCGCAATGCGTTTTGGCATCATTCAGCAAGACCCGTCCGACCCCACTGCCCTGTGCGCGCGGATGAACGTACAGCGCATGCACCCGTGTGTCGTCGCGGATGATAAAGCCCGCCATGCCGCGTTCATCTTTGACAAGCCGCACCCAGCCCTGCACCGCCACCTTCGCCATCAGGCGCGCATCCGTCCACCAGCCCCGCGCACTTTCGCCAGTGGCGCGCGTGTGCAGCCACAGGATGCTGAGCAGCCACGGCACATGGTAAAAACGGGCGGGCTGAGTTTCCATCACAGGCGGTCTCCGATCAGGAATTGGGCCGCGCGATCCAAACGGATATGCGGCGGACCTTCGCCGGGTTTCAACGAAAGCGATGCGGGGGCAAAACTCATGACCTTATAGTCCGCATCCAGCCATTTATGCGCGCCAGATCGGGCCGGTGACAGCAGATGGGCTGGGTCCTCGGGCAATGCACCGGGATAAAAGGCCGCGCGTTTACCCGTTTCCAACAAGGTGCCCCGCACCACGTCCAGCACGGTGCCTTCATGGGTCAGCCGATCCTCGGTTGTGGCCCTCAGCGAGGCCAGCGCCATCGACCGTGTTTCAGCACCGGCAAAGTCGGCGCGGTCTCGGGCATCGCGCGTCAATGCCTCCATGATCGCGTTTAGCCTGGCATGTTGGGCGTGGTGCAGATGGTCAGCCTTGGTCGCGGCGAACAGGATTTTCTCGACCCGTTTTCCCAGCAACAGGCGCGTGAGAAAGGCATTTCGACCGGGCCGGAAGGACGACAGAATATCAGCCATGGCGCGGCGCAGATCTTCGACCGCCTGGGGGCCACTGTGAATGGCGCCCAACGCGTCGACCAGCACAACCTGTCGGTCGATCCGAGCAAAATGATCGCGGAAAAACGGCTTCACGACCTTGGATTTATAGGCCTCGTATCTGCGCTCCATCTCGCGCAGCAAAGACCCGCGTTTCGAAGCGCCGGACACGGGCGCAAAAGTCAGCGCCGGACTGCCCGCCAGATCGCCGGGCAACAGGAAACGACCCGGTGTGCAATCCGAATACCCGTTCGCGCGGGCGACCGTCAGATAGGCCGTAAAGGCCGCAGCCAATGCCTGCGCTGTGGGTTCATCGTGGCGTGCCTCGGCATCTGTTTGGGTGAGCAAAGCGCGATATTCTGCGGCCTCGGGGCGGTCGGCAATCCGTTCCAGAACATCGGCGGACCAGTCGGCAAAGCTCTTGTCCAAGAGCCCCAGATCCAGCAGCCATTCGCCCGGGTAGTCCACGATATCCAGATGAAGCGTGCGGGGCCCTGACAGGCCAGATAACAGCCCGGTGGGGCGCACCCGCAGCGACAGGCGCAGCTCGCTGACCGAGCGGGTCGAGGCGGGCCATGTAGGCGTTGGGGACGTTAGCGCCGCCAGGTGGTTTTCGAAATCAAAGCGCGGGATGGTGTCATCGGGTTGAGGCTGCAGATAGGCCGCCTCGATCCGGCCTTCGGCACCCGCCAGCAAGCCAGGCATCCGCCCCCGATCCAGCAGATTTGCAACCAATGAGGTGATGAAAACCGTCTTGCCCGAGCGCGCCAGACCGGTGACGCCCAACCGAATGACCGGCTCGAAAAACGTTTCCGAGATGTTGTCACCAACGGCCTCGACCCCGCGGGTCAGGCCATCAGCCAGATCGGACAGTCCCAAATGCTCTACCTCTGTTTTTCTTACTTCCTCACAAGATAGGCATGGATCAGCGCGCGGGGAAGCGTTGTGGGCACGGATCGCGCGAATTTCCCCGTCGCTGGTCGCTGCGAAAAATGCATGTCAGTGCTTTTCCCGCGAGGAATTTCGCGCTAGGACCGCGCCCATGCCCAGATTTGCGTTTAAAATTGAATATCACGGCGCTCCGTTTTTCGGATGGCAGCGGCAGGCCAACCAACCCACAGTTCAGGGGGCGATCGAGGCCGCGCTGGCCAAACTGGAACCCGGCACGCATGCCATCGCAGCAGCGGGCCGCACGGATGCCGGTGTGCACGCGCGGGCCCAAGTGGCCCATTGCACGTTGCAAAAAGAATGGGACCCGTTCCGCCTGTCCGAAGCGCTGAATTTCCATTTGAAACCGCAGCCGGTGGCCATTGTTGCTGCCGCGCGGGTGGCGGATGACTGGCACGCGCGGTTTTCTGCGCAGGAACGGCAATATACCTTTCGCCTGTTGATGCGGCGCGCGCCTGCGACCCATGATGCCGGGCTGGTCTGGCAGGTCTCGCAAAAACTGTCACTGGAGCGGATGCGAGAGGCCGCGCAGCATCTGCTTGGCAAGCATGACTTCACCACGTTCCGATCCTCGATCTGTCAGGCGGCCAGCCCGGTGAAAACACTGGACGAGCTGAGCATCACTCGGGTCGAGGGATGGTCAGGCCCCGAGCTGCACTTTTTCCTGCGTGCGCGATCATTTCTGCACAATCAGGTCCGCAGTTTTGTCGGCTCGTTAGAACGGGTGGGCACGGGATCATGGCAGCCCGACGACATGAAGCGCGCGCTGGAGGCGCGCGATCGGGCCGCTTGTGGGCCGGTTTGTCCGCCCCAAGGGTTGTACCTGTCCGGCGTTCGCTATCCAGAGGATCCGTTTGCTTAGGGGGCCAGCCCCCTCGGCCTGCGGCCTCACCCCCGGGATATTTGGAAAAAGAAGAAATCAGCGGCGCAGGAAGCGGCCGGGATCGTAGGCTGTGAGGTCGATGTTGGGGGTTTGGTCCTGGGCCAGTTGCGCCAAAAGGCGGCCGGTTTTTGCGCCCCCGGTCAGACCCACATGGTGGTGGCCGAGGCCCATGAAGGCTCCTTTGACACCCGGTACGGCACCGATCATCGGCAGCGAGTCCGAGAGGACCGGGCGATGGCCCATCCATTCGGTTTGCGCCTCCCAGGTCAGATTTGGCATCGCCGCACGGATTGAGTTCATCAGCAGTTTAAAAGGACCGCGAGAGGGGCCAGCCTTGAGGCCACCGAATTCCACGATGCCGGCCAGTCGCAAGCGTCCCTCCATCGGGGTGACGACAAATTGGCCATCGTTTACCAGGATGGGATTGCGCGGCATGATCGAGGGATTCCACAGCTCGATATGGTATCCGCGTTCGGATTCCAGCGGGATTTTTAGCCCCAGAGCTTTGGCCAATGGGCCGCTCCAGGCGCCAGTAGTGATCACGGCAGCGTCACAGCTGAGGGTCTCTCCGTCCAGGCGCAGGCCGGTAACGCGACCATTTTGTTGGACAATGTCGGTGACGTCGGCGCGGATGACGCGGCCGCCATTTGCCTCGAGATGGGCGGCAAGGGCTTTGATATAGGCACCGGGGTCGGAAATCCGGCCGTGTTGGGAAAACGCGGCGCCAAAGCCCATGTTCCCGGTCAGTGCGGGATCATAGTCGCGCAGGGCGGCCCCCTCGTATTCGGTCCATTCAAACCCGTTTTCGCGTTTCAGGGCATAGGTGTAGGCATCTGCCTGAAATGCCGCCCGATCGCGGTAGACATAGGTGAAATCACAGTCATGCAGATAGCGTTCCGCCGCGGTGCCAGCCGCCAGCGCGCGATGGTCGGACAGGCTATCGCCAATCAGGGCCGTCAAGGCGCGAGCGGTCGCACGGGCATCGCGATCATTGGCTCGCGCGATGTATTTCATCAGCCACGGCAACAGGCGCGGAACATAGCCCCATTTCAGGAACAGAGGTTTCTTTGGATCAAAAACATAGCCGGGGCCTTGGCGGATCAGGCCCGGAACCGGGACCGGCACCACAGCGCAAGAGGCCAGAACACCTCCATTCCCAAACGACGCGCCCTCGGCAGGACCAAGACGGTCAATCAGCGTGACATTCAGGCCCGCGCGCTGTGCCCACAACGCGGTTGCGGTGCCGACAATCCCGGCGCCGACAATGGCAATATGCTTGCTCACCCGACTCGCATCCCCAACAATTTGCTCGTTGGTATGATGGTTCGCGGATGTGGCAATGCCAAGCGTGAATGTACGTTCTGGCGCAGAGGTGCTGGAAATGAACATCAGGCTCACCAAAAGATGATTCCTATCTGCGCAGCCCCGGTGTAAGTTCTGGCAACGCACATCAAAAGAGGCCCCGCCCCATGAAATCTGTAGCCCTTGCTTTTGCGACCACTTTGCTGACTTCGACTGCGGTTTGGGCCGACAGCTCTGCGCTGAAACAGCTGACGCTGGCGCAGGATGTCTTTGCCTATGGGGTGGAGATGCAGGACCCGTTCGCGGTGATGACAGCGGCGAAAATGACGGCTGCCATCCATGTGACAGATGTCGCGCGCGACACGCAAACCCGGCCCGGAGAGAGCGTTGCAGGCGAAGGCGGCGATTCCGACGACCTGATTATGGATGCGGCCGAAATGTTCGCCATTGCGGCGGAATTCGCAGGTGGGGACGACCATCTGATCGGCCTGATCGAAGATGCCCAGGCCGAGGGCAGTCGCGGCCGTTTGGGCGGAGCCTCGCGGACACTGAACCGGTTGCAATCGGGCTATGTGGATATGGTCAAGCTGGAATTCGAAGGCGGAACCCTGGCCGAACTAGCCATCCTGGGCGCGGACGGTGCCAATCTGGATCTCAAGGTGACTGACGAACGCGGCAACACGATCTGCAATGAACAGGGGCTGTCGGACAAGCTGTACTGCGCCTGGACCCCTGACAGCAACGGCGTCTACTTCGCCGAAGTTGAAAATGTCAGCAGTCGCCGCAACAGTTACTATGTTCTGACCAACTGATCCAACGAACAGCGCAACGAAAAACCCCCGCCAGCCAGCGGGGGTTTTTTGTTTCAGGTCAGATCAGTTCTGGCTGATCGTTTGCTCCAACCAGGGCAGGAACTTGGACACCTTGGTATAGGCCGAGAAAATCGCATCTTCGGCGCAGGACTTGGTGGCCGCATTGCTAAGCCCCCAGCTGACGATCCCCGCCTGAATATAGCTGCCATCATCCAACGGCACGACCAGCGGGCCGCCGCTATCGCCCTGACACGAGGTTTTACCGCCTTCAAACGAACCCGAGCAGATCATGTTCTCGGTCAGGGGCACCGGCGCGCGACGCACCAGTTCCTCCCAGGCGCCCTGCATGTCGTTATCGTCCAGACGGAAGATCGAGGCTGCCTCGACAAACGGACGGCTGGCCACCTGCGCACGGGCCTTCATCAGAGACTCGTTGCACATGTCGCGCGACAGCATCTGAATTTCGGCCTGATACATGCGGTCAGGATGATTGCCGCCATTCACCAGCCCCCAACCTGTCACAACCGTGGGCACACCGGCCTGGTCCAGCACGTCGCCAAAATTGGCATCCGGTACTTTGATGGTGCGATAGTTGGTGTTTGGACGGCGGGCCAGCTTGATCAGCGCCACGTCGCCATCCCAGCCATCGGGGTTGTAATTAGGATAGCGGAAAATGCCTTCGACCGGCACGTTATCCCCCTGCCCCGGCGCGATCGTGTTCGTCCCCACCAAAATGGTCAACTGGCTGGGATGCAGATCGAAATAGCTGCCGTCCTTATCCTGCATATGAATGCAATGCGCAGCCGTTAGCACCCATTGATCCAGCACCAGCGAGCCTCCGCAGAAATGCGCATCGGGGCTGACCGGATAGCCTGCGATCATCAGGCCGACCTGCCAGGGCCAGGCGCCATTCGCGGCCAATTCGCCGCCGATCACCTTTGATCCGCTGCCATCTTCGGCCATTTTCGCCGAGCGTTCAGCCTTTTTGTGACTTTCCGCGAAATTGAAAGGCGAGGAATTCGCCGCCTCGACCGGGGGTGTTGTCATTTCCTGAGCGGTCACGGGCGCCGCAATCAGGGCCGCCGTCAGCGCCAGGCTGCCAAGCTTAAAGACGTTCATCTTTGGTCCTTTCTTGAAGTTTTGTTTGAAATTTCTGGTGTTCATCACGCCCTACTCCTCCGCTTGCAGATGGACAGTGTAGCGAGTGACATCGAGTTTGGGCAAACCTTGATCGCCCCCCAATGGCAGCGTACGCGAGGTGTCCTCGGGGCTGAGCGCTCGGCTGAAATAGCCCTGCAACGCACCGCCTCCCTGCGCCATATCGCGGGTTTGCGCGGGATCAGCCAGCGCGGACAGATCAGTGCGCGGTGCGCCGTCACGGGCTGGCGAGGAAATCACGATGATCTCTTCGATCCCTGCTGCGCCGTTCGGATTTTGGATCAGCAGGCCGATTTCCTGGCGTTCACCAAAGGGCACGCGATTGGAATACCCCGGTTCGGGCCAGATCGCCGTGACCGTGAAATCACGATCCACATACAGAACAGTGACGTCCTGCGCCTTAAGATCCGCGTTCGAGATTGTCAGCCAGATCTGATCACAATGCGTGACGGGCAGTGTCTTGGCTGATTGTTTTTGCGGCTCCATCAGCGGGTCAGCACAGCCTTCGCCATCGGCTTGGGCAGAGGCCAGGGCAACGGATTGTCCGACTGCGGTGCTGAACAGGCTGAACCCTCCCGTGCTGCCACTTTCGGCCATCGCCAATGCGCTGCGCATCCGGTGTGTCCGGGCCGCGCGCTCCAGAAAATCCGCCAGCACCACGTCGGGGTAATCGGTACCGTTCAGCTCCAGACGCGGGCTGGAGCCCGGCCCGTGCGGGTCTAAAACGCCATCTCGCCCCGTCAGAGCCAACGCTCCGTCCACCAAGTAGGGTTGCAGATCGAAACTCGTCGCGTTCAGGCGCACGCCTTCTAACGCATCAGCCTGGGCAAACGTATCCATCAAGCCGGACAGCGCGGCATAGTCATGCCCATCCGCCGGATCGGCCCGCAACGGTGCAGCCATATGCACCATGGCCGGTGCGCCGGGCTGGATCACCTTGGCATACCCTGTCGCGGGCAAGGCCGCATCACCGCGCAAGCGCGCGGAATGGGCATCCAAACGCTCGACTGTTGCGGTGGCTATGACGGCCTCCGAGGTCAGCGAAGCGTGGATCGCCACATGCGCGCCCTCGGTCAGGCCCGACAAAAGGCCAGCCAGCAAACGATCCCCCTTGGTTTCAAACATCTCGGATGCGGTGGCGGTGCCGAAAACCCCTGATGTCATCAATGACCCTTCGCCATCCGGGGACTGCGCCGCAGGGCCATTTCGCGACATCGAGTCGGTGGTCGCCTGCAACGCCTGTTCCCAGCTTAGCGTCGATTCCCGAGACAGAACCTGCGTCAGTGCGCGCGTGAAATCTCCATACCAGTTACCGGGATTGGCGGCCTCTCCGACCGGGTATTCAAACGACCGCTGATTGGATTGCGAAGAGTACAGAAACACGTAATCCCCAGTCAGCGGAGGCATCGCAGCCCCTGTTGCCTCGGGGGTCGTACCGGTCGGGATGCCCAAAGACACCGGATCGACATAGCGCGCAGCCGAGGCTTGCCCCCCCAACGCCCGAAACCCGGTGGCCGAGTGGCAGGCATCCAGCACCGCGACCATTTTCGCGCCCGTGTCCAGTATCGTCTGGAACCGCAAGGCCAGCTCGTCATCGACAATGGCGTTGTCCACCGCCCCGATCGCGCCACGCCAGCCGCTGGCATCTGCGGGCAGCAGAATTTCGTCATAGCCACCGCCCTCGTCCCCGTTTTGGTCAGGCGCTTGGGACCCGTGCCCCGAGAAATAAAAGAACACCGTGTCATCGGCCGCGGCCACCGTCACCAGATGGTCCAGCGCGTCCAAAATAGCGTCATGGGTTGGGGTATCTGCGATCTGCACGCCCTCTGCGTGACGCGATCCGGGCGAGGCCAGAAGATGGATGTTTGCCGTCTTCACACCGCGATCTACCAACATCTGCGTCACCAGCCCCACATCATTCGCAGGCCCACGCAGATCCGCATCCAGGTGCAAATAATCCGACACACCAATGACCAGCGCGTGGGTCTCGGCGCGCAAAGGTGTCGCCCAAGTCAGGGTCAGCGCCGCGCCAAGGATCGCAATTGGTTTCAACATAACCCATTGATTACAGGCCCTTCGCGCCCAATCAAGCTTTGGCTGCGCTGTGACTGCATTTGTCATCAATTCTGAACCGGGCTGATCCGCCGTGGTTTCGCACCCTCCCCCTGCAAAACAGCCAAGGGGTTACGGCCGGTCGTTGCACGCAGAAATCCGTTCAGTTCGGGGTTTAGGCGGGCGGCCATGCGGCCAGCTTGGATCGCCATGTCGACCTGTTCGGTTTTCAAACGCAACCGGGTGGGAATCTCATTCAGTTCGACCTGCTGTTCCTCGTCCAGCGTGTCAAAACTGACGAGACCGACAAAGAATTTCAGGTCGCGACAGTTCCACCCGCTGACAGATCCACGATAGCGCCGCACCTGTCCCAAGGACAATGTGCACCGGAACTCAACCAGATCGGACTCCCATTTTTCCAGTTGCAAGCGCATCGCATCATAGCCCGTGCGCGAGGCCGACCCCATCGAGGCCCCGGCGATCCCCATCGCCAAGCTCGGGCCACCTGGCCCGCGCAGCTTGTTGGACCAGCGATAGGTTTTCTCGGTGCCCGCATCTGCCACAAGGAACAAGAACCGCTTTAGCCGCACGGCTTGCTCCACCGTCAACGGCGCATGCGCGTTGCGCGACCGCGCCCGTTCAATTGCCAATCCGGTCGTGCCAAAATTATCGGTGATCCCCCCGTCCAGCAGTTTGACATACTTGACCTTTTCGGGGTTTCCATAGCTTTCCAGCGCTGCCGCGTGAGCCCGCATAGCCGAGCTTGCCTCGGGGTTATGCCGCGCGGCTGTCAGCCAATCGGGTTCCTGATAATCGCACTTGTCCTGATGCGCCTCGAGCACGATGGGTGAAAACACCAACGGAAACGCAGCCGAGGCCGCAACCGCGTCAGAAATCGGAAAAGACGACAGATCAGAACAAAGCGCGTCGAATGTCTCGGGGCTGAACAAGAATGTAGTCTGGTTCGCCATATCCGCAGCATTGATCCAGGTGGTGATCTGGCTGCGCGCGCGCAAATCGCCGAAAGTCGCGCCATGGAACAGCTTTTCGTCCAGATAGCGCCCAAAGGTCTTGCGCCCGTTCGCGCCCCCCGACAGACCTCGCACGATGGTCAACGGGTTGAAAGGCGAGTTCGCCATGTACCGTTCAGCATTTGTGATCAGGTAATTCTCGCGGTAACCGTTCAACGCCTTGGGACCATTCAGCCCGAAATAGGCGGCCGTCACCGAGCCCCCCGAAACGCCCGTCACCAGCCGTACCTCTGACAGTATCCCGTCCGGGTTTTTCGGGCTTGCGGTCTGAGCGCGCAATTCCTCTAGCAATCCGTATGAAAAGGCCGACGCCCGCATCCCGCCCCCCGAAAAGGCCAGCCCGATATAGACCTCGCCATCAGTGGGCGCATCCAGGGTTACGTCGGCAAGGGATGGGTTCTGTCCTTCGGACAACGGTTGGTTCAGTGGCTTGTTCACAGCCGAGCAGCCCACCAAAAACAGGGCCGCGCCAAGCGCCTTGAATAGCTTCATGTTCTCCCCCCAGGAGTGCCCGAAAATGTCAGGCTTTGGGGTCGAGTTTAGGACAGCTCACCTGGATCGCAAAGCCTTTTGCGGTTTCGGGCAGGACAAGTTTCGCCCCATGCCGCGCCGCGATCGCCTGCACCAGCGCCAATCCCAACCCATGCCCGGCACGGCTCTGATCGCGCTCGGCACGGGTGAAACGTTCAAACATGTGCGCGCGCATATCGAGCGGAATGCCGGGACCGGTATCTGCCAGCCCCAAAAGATGCCGACCATCCCGTTGGGCAAGGGTCAAGTCGATGGCATCGCCCGCGCGACAGTACTTAATGGCGTTTTCCAGCAGGTTGGTCAGCAATTGAGCCAGCAGGCTGCGTTCACCCAAAACCCAAAGATCCGGGGCAATTTCGGCGCGGGCTTTCAGCCCCGCATCTTCGGCCAAAGGCTCGTACAGATCAAAGACTTCCTCGGCGAGTTCAGACAGGTTTACGGGCACCAGGCCGGGGCGCTGCCCTTTGGCGGCTTCAGCGGCCGAAATGTCCAGCAATGCGTCGAAAATCCGGATGGTGGAGCGTATCTCGCCACGGATTTCCTCGGCTGTGTCATCGCTGGTATCCAGCATGCTTAGGCGTTGCTGGATACGGTTCAAAGGCGTGCGCAGCTCGTGCGCGATGGCGTCCGACAGGCGGTGCGTGGCGCGATTCAACGATTCAATCCGATCCAGCATATTGTGGACATGATCTTGCAAAACAGCGAATTCATCTTGGGTTTTGGGGGTCGGCAAACGAGCGGTCAGATCGCCTTCGGCCACTGTGTCAGCCAAGGCGTTGAGGCGGCCAATTCGGCCCAGAACAGCGCGGCTGACCGCCCAACCGGCCACCAAAGCCACGCCAATCAACGCCAAGGCGACCCACGCGATCAGGCGCCGCAAATCCGACAGGGTTGTCAACATATCCGCCTGCGAGCGCGCCACGAGGAACGGAAATCCCCCCGGCAATTCGCGCGCAACCCCCACATAGGGCGTCTGGCCATGCAGGAAGCTCTGCGCATTTTCGGCGGAAAACAAAATGCCGCGCGGGGTCAGTCTGTCCGGCCAAAGCTCGATATTTCCGGCCAGTTTCGTATCACGATCCATCAGCAAATAGATCACCTGATCCCGAGGTGTGGAGGCAACACGGAACTCGATCGCCTCACGCAGTGCGACGATCCTGCGCTGTTCGTAGAGGGCTGCGAATGCCTCTAGATCGGTCTGCAACAATTCGGCCTGACGGGTTTCCAATGACAGCGCGGTCACACGATATTGCACCGCCATCGCGCCCAGTGACAGCAGGATGATGCCCGAAGCCACAAGCAGCATCACCCTCAGGCTGGCAGATCGCGGGGGGCGGGCCGTCATTCAGCGGCCTTTACAGGGTCAAAGACATAGCCCTCGCCCCGTGCGGTGTGAATAATCGGTCGGCCGGCAGCGTTTTCCAGCTTGCGTCGCAGACGGCCGACATGCACGTCCACCACATTGGTTTGAGGATCAAAATGCAAGTTCCAGACATTTTCCAGCAGCTGCATCCGGGTCACCACATCACCAGCATTTTCCGCAAAAAAGCTGAGCAATTTGAATTCCTTGGGCGAGATCGCCACATGGGCCGTGCCCACATGAACTGTGCGGGCCTTCATGCGGATTTCCAAGTCTCCAAAGACGATCACATCATTGTCCAGCGCCACCATGTTCTGACGCCGCAGCAGGGCACGCAAACGGGCCCGAAGCTCTTCTGAGTCAAAGGGTTTGGCCAGGTAATCGTCGGCGCCTTTCTCCAGCCCTTCGATCTTGTTCTGGGCGCGTCCTAGCGCCGAGATCACCATGATCAGCGCGGTAGATCCCGCCGCACGGACCTTGGCGATCGCGTCAACGCCGTCTCCTCCGGGCAACATCCGATCGAAAAGGATCACGGCAAAATCCCCGTCAGAGGCAGCTTGCAACCCGTCGTGATAAGTGGCGCGAATAACCGGCGATGCGCCCACATCCAGCACGGCCTGCGCCATGCCATCGGCTGTGACGGCGTCATCTTCGACGATCAGGACACGGGCGGGTTGGTCGGACGTGGTCATATTGGCTCCTTGCTCCCAGATCAAAAGATTACGACTTCGGGGTCAAGGACATTCGCGCCACCAACCGGGCGCTTGCCCTTGCCGTTGCTCCAGGGATCCACGGCGATATGCAGCGTGCGGCCATCCGGGCGGCGCACCAGCAACAGGATCGGGCGCGACACCTTAAGCGTTGCCAGCAGCTCTTTGGTGGCAGGCTGACCGTTCACTGAAATGATCGTGTCGCCCTTGTTCAGACCGGCAAGAAAAGCGGGGCTGACGGGGCTGATCACATCAACGGTCACGCCGTCCTCGTCCATTTGCAGCCCCAGACGCGCCAGATCATACGCGCGGATTATCGCTATAGAGCGCTCGGCCCCGTCATCATCAATCAACGCGCTATGGGTGGAAAATTTCAGCGTCAACTGGATTGTTTCGCCTGCGCGCAGCACGGTCAGGGTCACCGGACCAGTGCGTTCATCCAGAACAAAAGCCAGCTGTCCGGGCTTTGTCAGGGCACGGCCCGCAGCAGCCAGCAACACGTCACCGGCCTGCAACCCCGCCTGATCAGCCAGCCCCGAGGGATCAACATTGTCGATCAACAGGCCAGCGCCTTTTTCCAATCCCAACGCCCCGGCGATCCGGCGATCAATCGGGCGCATGTTTAGGCCCAGTGTGGGAACGGGCAACAATTCTCCGGCGATGGCCCGGTCAATCAGCCACGCGGGAATCGCATAGGAAATCCCTATGAACAGGCGCGAGCCATCGGCCAGGCGGGCATTAATCCCGATCACGCGCCCCTTGGCATCCATCAACGGGCCACCCGAGCTGCCGGGGTTGATCGCCGCGTCATGTTGGATATAGCGCACGGGCACAGACGCCAGAACCTGACGGTCGGTGGCTGACACAATCCCACGTGTCACTGACGAGGCGGTCTGGAGCGGGGCACCCAGCGCATAAATCTCCTGACCCAGGGTGACGTCGTTTGATGGCTCAAGCCCTGGCCCAAACACTGCGCCTGGCAGCTCTAGTACCGCAATGTCGCGCTTTTCATCGCGCAGGATCACCCGGGCCACAACAATGTCCCCATTCCGGTTGCGCAAAATCACACGAGCGTTGCGTTTCACCACATGAGCGTTGGACACGGCCAACCGCCCATCGCGCCACAAAACAGCCGACCCAAGGAAATTTTCGTCGCTATCATCGGTGTAAATAACCAACGTCGCCTCAAGCCCGCGGTCCAACATTTGCACCGCCTCTGCCCTGTCTGACCAAGCCGCCGTCAAGGTCACAATCAGCGCCGCCAAGGGCACCAGCCGGACCAGCGGGCGCTGGTGCAAAGGGGCGAACAGCCCGCGCAAAAACCGCAGCTGAGAGATCATCCGAATGGCATGTGTCATATGTCTTTTCCTGGTCGTTCCGGTTGCCTGAACGCTAACAAGGGGGCGGCGGGAACTCACATGACAAGTCCGTTCATGTTTGAAAACAAGGTAGAAAAGTTTTGAAAAGCAGGGGTTTCCCCCGCATTATCACCTCAATTCCTAATTGGAGAATTTCGATGTTTTCAAAGTCCATTTGCCTAAGCCTTGGCCTGTTTGTTGGGGTCACGATGGCCTCGGCACCTGCCCTACACGCTGAAACCGGCGCCTCTCTGAAGACCGCGCAGATGTCTGCCAGCCTGTTTCTGACAGGGGTCGAACAGTCCGATCCGATCCTGATTATGGCCGCTGTCAAACTGCGCAAATCGCTGAACTTGTCGCTAACCGACCGCAAACCCGACCAGGATGGAGCCCCCGGCGACGTCGCACCAGACGCGCCCCTGACTTGGCAACAGATGTTGGACGCAGCCGAAGAGTTGGCCGTGGGCGACGAGGCGCTGCTAGGCCTGATCGAGGATATTCGCGTCGAACGGTCCAAAGGTGTGGCGACTGGGCAGGTCTACTCGATCAGTTCGATCCGCGCGGGTGGCACCGACACCTATCCGCCGCTGCCCTACACGGGCGGGGACTATGCCGAGGTCTATGTCGAAGGTCAGGCGGCAACCGATCTGAACCTCTATGTCCAGGACGCAAAGGGCCGGTTAGTCTGTTCAGACACCGATATCAGCGCGATTGCCTATTGTGGCTGGCGACCGGCCCAGACCGGCGGTTTTACCATCATCGTGAAAAACAAGGGCGGCGAAGCCTCACCCTATTCTTTGATCACAAACTGACGGGGCCAAGATGAACCTTTTGCGCAGCACTGCCCTGGCCGGCATCCTGGCCCTGACCGCCATCGGAGCCGAGGCCCGTGACAACCACGCGTTGCTGATCGGCGCCTCGACCTATCCCAATCTGGACGAGCGGTTCTGGCTGCGGGGCCCGGCCAACGATATTGATCTGATCGCCACCTATCTGCAATCCAACCCCGTGGCGCAGTTTACCGCCGAAAACATCACCGTTCTGGCCGACGGGATCGAGGGCGGAACAGCCCCGACGCTGGCCGCGATCCGTCAGGGCTTTGCCGATCTGGCGCAAACCGTGCAGCCGGGCGATTTCGTCTATTTGCATTTCTCGGGCCATGGCTCTCAGGCCCCCGCACAGGACAGCAGCACCGAGGTTGACGGACTGGACGAGTTGTTCCTGCCTGTCGATATCGGCCCGTGGGATGACACCGTCGGCACCGTGGAGAACGCGTTGGTTGATGACGAGATCGGCCAGCTGATCGACATGATCCGCGCCAAAGGAGCGGATGTGTGGGTGGTGTTTGACAGTTGCCACTCGGGCACGGCCACTCGGGCCGCTGATGGGCTGGAGGACGAAGTTCGCGAACGAAAACTGGGCCCCGAAGCCCTGAAAATCCCGGCTGATAGGATGATCGAGGCCGAGGGGACATCGCGTGCTTTGCCCGACCCTCGTTCCGCGCCAGCCCCCGCAATCGAGGTCACCCAGACCAGCGCTGACATGGGCAGCCTGACCGCGTTTTTCGCCGCCCAGACCAACGAAACCACCCCCGAAAAAAACATGCCCAAGGGCAAAGCCGGACGGCGCTTGCAGGGCGTTTTCACCTATACCCTGTTCGAAACCATGGCCGAACGGCCCGGCATTACGTATCGCCAACTCGCCCAAGAGGTCCTGCGCAAATATTCGGTCCTGAACCTCGCGCGCTCGACCCCCTTGTTCGAAGGCGCGCTGGACGACCCGATTTTCGGCACCGGCGCGGCGGGGCGTATCCTGCAATGGCCCGCCGTGACCAAAGGCAAAACCGTCACCTTGCCCGCTGGCCGCCTGCATGGCCTGACCGAGGGCGAGGAACTGATCCTGCTGCGCTCTCCTGTGGATACGGATGACGCGGCGTTGGCCAGCTATACTGTGGACAAACTAACGACCTTTTCTGCGACTTTGACGCCCGTCGGTGCCGCGCCCGAGATTCCTAAAGGCGCGGTGATGCGCAAGGTCTCGGCCGCATTGGACCTGACACTGTCCATCGCCCTGCCCGACCCTGAATCTATCCCCGCCGCGGCGCTGAACAGGGCGATTGACTGGGCGCGGACCAGGGCTTTGATCGGTTCGCGCGTAAACTTCGTCGAGGCCGGTGCGCAGGCCGATCTGCGCCTGGCTGTTATTCCCGACAGCCCCCGCCCCGATGCGATCTGGTTCCTGCCGTCCTCGGGCCTGACCGAGGTGGACGAATACGACCGGCTCTACTCTATCTCGACCGCCGATAAGGACGCCGAGACGTTGGCCTATACGTTCACGGACAATATTGCGGCCATGTCTAAGGTGCTAAACCTGATGAAAATGGGGCAGACCCCAACCGCCAAAGCGCTAAACGTTGAGGCCAGCCTAACCCGCGCTCGGTTCGATATGGACGTCGAAGACATTGTCGAAGGCAGCCATGCAGCCGTCACCGCGACAGGCGTCGTGCGCATGGTCCCCGATGACGTGATCGGCCTGGAATTGACGAACCCCAACAGGACCCCTGTGGATTTCAACGTGCTATATGTTGGCTCGGATTATTCCGTCACCTTTATGGGCAATGGCCGCCTGCAACCGGGCGATACCTTGGCCGAGGATTTTGTGCTGGTCACGGACGAGGCCTTTGGCCGTGACCGTCTGTTGGTCATCGTTTCTCCGGCTGGCAAACAGGGTGCCGTCGAAGATCTGGCATTTCTCGAGCAACCGCCCCTGGAACGGTCCCGAGATTTGTCCGCGCCTCCGCCGCAGGGGTTGGGCGAACTGCTGGACGAGGCCGGTTTCGGCATGACCACCCGCGCAGCTGTCAGTCTTTCCAGCCGCAAGAAAAAGTCACAGCCCGCGCCGCGTTTCCTACAATTTGAAATCGACACGGTGCGCGCGCAGTAAACCTCTTTTACTCGGTTTAAATCAGGCCAATCCCAGTCGGGGTTGGCCTTTTTCATGCGAAAAATTCCAGGCCAGCAAACATGACGGCATTCGTCATTTGAGCCCGCAACCCTAAAATCGTAAAGTCATAGCATGTTGAAACAAAGGCACTTTTCTATGACCAAATCATTTTCCCTTTCCGTTTTGGTCGCTGCCCTGCCCGTCATCTCTGCTATCGTCCCCATCGCAGTCTGGCTGGCCTTCGACACACCTGGCCGGCAGGGGGTGAGTGCCCTGCCGGCCCTTGTTGCAACGCTACTGCTCAGTTGGCCTTTGGGGCGATCCCTAAGACAAAATAATCGACCGGCCAGTGTGTTCTGGTGCTGCATTGCGCTAACTTGGCAGGGGTCCCTGTGGGCCGTGGCGCTGACGCCATCGCCCGCGCGGACCTGGCTCCAAGCCCTGGTGCACACCCTATTCGAAGCGCTCTACGCGGCCCCCACGGCCCTGCTGATCGGAGTGGCTGGCACAATGGCAACGCTTGGTTTGATGATGTCCAATTCTCCGGTTCGGGGGCCCAAAGACTAGTCCCCATTGGTCCTGCCCCCGGGGCGTCATCACAACGACCGGCCCACCCAGAGCAGGGGTGGGCCGGTTTCGTCCATCCATCCCCGAAGCTCTTCAAATTCACGGAATCCAAGCCCTCAAACGTATGAAAAGATCTGAAAAGACCGGTGTTCATATTCTTCTTTTCAGAAATATCCTGGGGAGCGTCGCAGACGCGGGGCAAAGCCCCACACCCGAGGCCGCAGGCCGAGACACAAAGCGCGCGCAGCGAGCTCCGCTTAGTTGCGCTTACGCGCATCCAACCCCAGACCGCGACCGATAATTTCACGCATGATCTCGGACGTACCAGCGTAGATACGACTGATGCGGGCGTCGCGATAAAGACGCGAGATTTCGTATTCGTCCATATATCCCGCCCCCCCGTGCAGTTGAACACAGTCATCCACCACGCGCCCCTCCACTTCGGAGGTAAAGAGCTTGGCTTCGGCGGCCATCTCCGGGCTCAGTTCGCCTTGCAGATGTGCGCGCGCGCAATGGTCGGTCAGCGCCCAGCCCGCATCCAATTCGGTGCGCATCGAGGCCATTTTGAAACGCGAGTTCTGGAACGCCCCAATCGTCTGCCCAAAGGCGCGGCGCTCGGTGATATAGTTCATTGTGATGTCAAAGGCGTATTCGGCCCGCGCCATGAATCCCAGCGCGCCCATGATACGTTCTTCGGCCAGGTTCATCATCATCACTTTGAAGCCCTCATGCGGGTCGCCCAGCACATTGCTCTTGGGTACTTTCACATCCTCAAAGAACAGTTCGGCGGTGTCCTGCGAGGCCAGACCCATTTTCCTAAGCTTGCGCCCGCGGCCAAAGCCTTTCGTGCCGTCCTCGACAAGGAACAAACCGATCTGATGGCCGTCGCCGGTACGGGCCGCGACCACGACTAACCCGGCCAGAATGCCGTTCGAGATATAGGTTTTCGAGCCATTGAGGATCCAATGATCGTCCAACTCGACCGCGCGGGTTTTGATCGCCCCCAGGTCAGACCCGGTGCCGGGTTCGGTCATCGCGATGGCCAGAACAGTTTCACCCGCGATGATGCCGGGCATAAAGCGCGCCTTTTGGTCCGGGGTGCCGAGTTTGTGGAGATATGGGCCGACGATCCGGTTGTGCAGGTTGATGAAAAAGCCGGGCTCTCGGGGGCCGATTTCTTCGGCCAGAATCATGTCATAGCGGAAATCATCCAGCCCCAGACCGCCGAATTCTTCGTCGGCGTACATGCATAAGAATCCCTGATCGCCAGCCTTTTTCCAGATTTCGGGGCCAACGCAGCCTGCCGTGCGCCATGCCTCACCATTGGGGAAAACCTCGGATTCTGCCCATTTCCTTACGGTTTGGCGGAAAATTTCGTGCTCTTCTTCATAGATCGTTCGTTTCAGCACGGGGCGACTCCGTTCTGCGAAAAGGGGTAAAATTTCAGGAAAGGGAAAACGCGCGGGGCGATCACAGACCGCCCCGCATGAGCCATCACTCGATGGTTGTCATCAGTTTCCAGCTGCCGTTTTCCACAGCCGAAATGTATATCTGGGTCGCCGCGACATGGTTGTCAGCAGACATGTTGACCTTGTTGCCAGCAACTTCATCGTCATATTCCAGCCCTTCCATCGCCGCGATGAAACCTTCGCGGGTCAGGTCTTGGCCAGCGGCCTCCAGGCCCTTGACGATCAGTTCCGCAGCCGAGCGGCCCAGCAGCGCACCGGTACCGGGGAACTTCTCGCCCGTGGCCTCGGTATAGGATTTCACCCAGCCAGCAACCGTGGCGTTGCCCATGCGCATTTCAAGATCCTGCCAACCAGCAGCGGCATAGACGCCGCCCATGACACCCTGAGCCGCCAGCCCCTTGGCCACAACGGTGTGGAACCCGGCCGAGCTGAGCAGGAAGTCAACGTCGATCCCCAGCTTGTTGGCCGTAGCGATCACGTTGATGGTTTGGCTGATCCCCAGCGCCAGGCCGACGGTGGTACAGCCAGCGCTTTTGACCTTGCCCAGTGCACCCGAAAAATCGGTTTCATCCGGCTTGTGCTGGGTTTCGATGCCAAAGCTTGCCCCGGTCGCTGCGGCGCCATCCTTGACCCCCATTTCGATCTCCTTGCCAAAATCTGTCGGCAGGTACATCAGGCAGAAGGTTTCCGGGTCACCATCCTTGGCCATGGATTCCGTGGCGGCCCTTACCGCATCGTAGTAAGAGGCCGTGCCAGCGAATTTCCACGACTCAGGCGGATCAACCATCTGACGCGCGGCGGTCAACGGGCTGACATTTGGAATGCCCTTGGGGCCCATCAGCTTGAACATGGCGATGTTCGTGGGCGTCCCCAGGTTCAGCAACATGGCGAAAACCTTGTCGCGGTTCACCAGTTTGTTGGCGGCCTGCACGGCCTTGGGCACCTGATATCCGTGATCCTCGACGATATAGCTGATCTGGCGTCCGTGGACGCCGCCCGCTGCGTTGATCTCGTCGAAATACAGCTGCGCGGCCTTTACCGCAGGCACCGAGAAGGGCGCGAAGATGCCCGACAGGTCATGTGCTCCGCCCAGCTTGATCTCGGTGTCCGAGACACCGTCCTCGGCCATCGCGGGGGCACCCAGCCCCAGAGACAGCGCCGCTGCTGCGGCCATTGTCTTGAATACTTTCATTGGTGTCGTTCCTCCCATTGGTACGTTTAATTTCTGGCCGCGCCCCTCCTCAAAGGCGCGATCAGTACATGCTTTCGATCAAGCCGGTGTGACGGTCATTCACGTAGTTCCGCTTGAGCTTCATAGTGGGGGTCAGTTCCTCGTCTTCGGCTGTCAGCAGGATATCAATCAGGCGGAAATCCTTGATTTTCTCCACCTGAGCGAATTCCTTGTTCGTCTCGCTTACAACTTGGCCGATCAGGTCCACCACCTCTTTTGCACGCGTCAGCGACGCGAAGTCCGCATAAGGAATTTGACGCTCTTGCGCGAACCTTTCAACATTTTCCTGATCAATCATGATCAGGCATGTCAGGTATTTCCGTTTATCGCCGATCACCACCGCGTCCGAGACATAGGGCGAGAACTTCAGTTTGCTCTCGATCTCGGCAGGAGTGATGTTTTTACCCCCGGCAGTGATAATGATGTCTTTCATCCGGCCGGTGATGGTCAGATTGCCTTCGTTATCCAGCCGTCCGACATCGCCGGTCCGCAGCCAGCCGTCCTGGGTCAGGGTTTCGGCGGTTTTCTCGGGCTTGTTCCAATACCCGCCGAAAACGGCAGGGCCACCCACCAGGATTTCCCCCTCCGCAGAGATCTTGATCTGCGTGCCGGGCGTCGCCTGCCCAACGGTGCCGATTTTGTTGTGCGCCAGCGTGTTAACCGTCGCCACACCCGAGGTTTCGGTCATCCCGAAGCCTTCCAGCAAATGGATGCCAATGGCCTCGAACCAGCGCAACAAATCGGGCGAGATCGGCGCAGCCCCGGTGGTACAGCGGCGCGTGCGTTGCAAGCCCACCAGTTGCCGCAGGTTCCGCAGCACTAGTAGATCGGCCAGGAACAGGTTCAGCTTGGCACCGGGCGACATATGTTTGCCCGCGTCCTTGGCCGCGACCTTTTTCATGCCGGCAGCCACCGCCCAATCCAGGCAAGTCCGACCGACCCAGCCGGCCTCGGAGCGCATGATGCTGATCTGGCTGTAGATTTTTTCCCAGATCCGCGGCACCCCAGTAAAGGAGTGCGGGCTAACCTCGCGCAGGTTATCGAACACGGTTTCGGTGCTTTCGGCAAAGTTCACCTTACACCCCGCAAGTATCGGAAACTCCACAGAAATCAGGCGTTCCAGCACGTGACACAGCGGCAGGAAGCATAGCAATTCATCGGTCTGTTCGAACTCGATCGTCTGCTCGCCCGCGAACATCTGATAGATGATGTTGCGATGCGTGATAATCGCGCCTTTGGGTGGCCCCGTGGTTCCTGACGTATAGATTAACATCCGGGGATCGCTGGGCTTAACCTGCTCCAGCTCGGTCATGAAACGACCGGGATTGGCGCTTGCGTCCGCCTCGCCCAGCTCCATCAGCTCATCCCAGAACATCACCATCGGATCATCGAACGTCGCCAGCCCGTCGCGATCAAACACGATGACCTTTTTCAGGCCGGGCATCTGGTCGCGTACCTCTAGGAATTTGTCCAGTTGTTCGTCATTTTCCACAAACAGAAAGGGCGCGCCGGAATCGTTCACCAGATAGGCCAGCTGACTGGCCGCGTCGGTGGTGTAAACGCCCGAGGGGATGCCCCCAACAGCCGCGACACCGATGTCGACATACAGCCATTCGCGCCGGTCTTCCGAGAGGATCTGAACGGCCTGGCCACGCTCTAACCCTAACGAGATCAGCCCCAACGCCGCGTTGCGCGCACCGATAAAATAGTCGGTCCAGCTGTAGGATTGCCAGACGCCCAGCTCTTTCTCGCGGTGGGCGGTCTTGTCGCCCAATTCGTGGCACCGTTTGGCCCACAGAGCCACGACGGTGTCGCAGCCATCCATTGCAATCGGCGCGTCGGCCGGGATGAGCATATCTGTGTTCATCATCTCGCTACCTCCACGTCTTGCGCCGTTTCCAGCGTTTCTGCCCGCGCTGGTTTTCTTCTTGTCGGCCCAGGTAGAATTCCTGAATGTCGTCCGAGGCGCGCAGCTCTTCGCAGCTGCCCGCCATCACGATCCGGCCCATTTCCAGAACATAGCCCTGATGCGCCGTGTGCAGCGCGACATTGGCGTTTTGCTCGACCAGCAGCATTGTAACCTTTTGTTCAGCATTCAGACGTTTGATGATGGCAAAAATCTCTTGCGTCAGCAGCGGCGACAGACCCAGCGAGGGCTCGTCCAGCAGCATCAGTTTCGGCTTAGCCATCAGGCCGCGCCCGATCGCCAGCATCTGCTGCTGTCCACCCGACAAGAAGCCCGCTGATTGGTTTCGCCGTTCTTTAAGGATCGGGAAATATTCATAGACCAGCGCGATATCATCACGAAAATCGCTTCCCTTGCGGGCATAGGCGCCCATCTTCAGGTTTTCCTCGATACTGAGATAGGGAAACACCTCGCGCCCCTCGGGGACATGCGCCAGACCCATGCGCACGATCTCGTCGGGTTGTTTGCCCACGATGTCCTTACCATTGAACTCGATATTGCCCTTTTCGGGGTCCATCAGCCCGCTGATGGTTTTCATCAGTGTGGTTTTGCCCGCACCGTTGGCGCCCAGAATGGTGACGATTTCGCCTTCGTTGACCTCAAGCGAGACCCCGCGCAACGCCATGATCGCGCCATAGAAGGTTTCGACGTTTCGGATATCCAGAACCTTGGTCATGCGTCCACCTCTGTGCCCAGATAGGCCGCTTTGACCTGCGCGTCGTCCTGCACCTGGGCAGGGGTTCCCATCGCCAGCGGTTGGCCATTGGCCACAGCCAGAACGCGGTCGCTGACCTGGTTCACCAGTTTCATGTCATGTTCCACCATCAGCACGGTCAGCCCCATGTCGCGGCGCATATCCTCGACCCAAAAGGCGACCTCTTGGCTCTCTTCCACAGACAGCCCCGAGGCCGGTTCGTCCAGCAGGATCATCTTGGGGCCCATCGCCAGCGCGCGGCCGATTTCCACGACCTTGCGGACGCCATACGGCAGCCCGGCGATCAGTTTTTCGCGGTAGGCTTCCAGCTCCAGAAACTCGATCACTTCTTCGACCTTCTGACGGTGTCCGCGTTCCTCGCGGCGGACTTTGGGCACAAAGAACATGTCTTCGTACCAGCGCGTCCGGCGGTGCGTGTGGCGCCCCATCATCAGGTTGTCCAACACGGTCGAATGGTCGAACAGCTCGATATTCTGGAACGTCCGCGCGATCCCCAACTGACCAATATCATGCGCCATTTGCGTGGTGATATCCTGCCCGTCAAACTTGATCGTGCCGCGGGTTGGTTTGTAGAACCGCGAGATCAAGTTGAAGATCGTGGACTTGCCCGCCCCGTTCGGCCCGATGATCGAGAAGACCTCGCCCTCTTCGACCTTGAAACTGACCCCGTCCACGGCTTTCACACCGCCGAAATGGATGGCCAGATCATCAACTTCCAACAGGCTCATTTCATCCGCTCCGTTTTCAGATAGGTTTTCTGGCGGCGGAACATGTCACGTCGCGCCAGCGGAAACAGCTGGAACCACGCGCGGGTCTTTAGCCATCGGCCATACAGCCCGTTCGGTTCATAAATGATGAACGTCACCAGAATGACCGAGAAGATCAGCGTATCCAGACCGGGCATCGCAGACAGGTCAATCCCGACGCTGGATTTCAAACCGTCCCGCAGAATCGCGATCACCTGTGGTACTGCTGTGATCAGGATCGCCCCAAAGAACGCGCCCTGGATAAAGCCCAAGCCACCGATGGTCACCACCAGCAGCAGGTTGATTGAGATGAAGATCGAGAAAAGCTCGTAGTTGAAGAAGCTGATATAGTGCCCCATCAACGCGCCCGCCAAGCCCGTCATCGCACAGGACAGACCAAAGGCCAGCGACCGCGTGCGTGTGACGTTGATGCCCAGCGCGCGGGCCGAAACCTCGGAATCGCGCACGGCCAGGAAACTGCGTCCCGTGGGGCTGCGCATCAGGTTGGCATACATCCATGTGACCCCGACAACGACCACCAGACACAGCCAGTAGAAGTTGTTCAGGCTGGAATACCGATCGAAATCCACCCCCAGAATGGTGATCGAGGGCGCAAAGATGCCGCCAACCCCGCCCGTGATAGGCTCGGCCACGATGATCAGTTCTTCGACGATGACGAACAGGGCCAGCGTCGCGATGGCCAGATAGATACCGGACATGCGCACCGCCGGAATGGCGACGATGGCACCAAAAACCCCTGCCGCGATCCCCGCCAGCGGAAAGGCAATCACCCACGGCACACCGATATTCATCAGCGCCGCGTCCGTATACGCCCCGATCGCCAGAAAAGCCGCATGACCCAGGCTGGCTTGACCCGTGTGGCCCACCAGCAGCATCAGCCCCATCCCGGCCAAAGACCAGATCAGAGTGTTGGTAATCTCGGCCAGGTAATATTCGCCCGCAAAGAACGGCAGCACCGCCATAAAGGCCACTAAAAGCGCGATCTTGCCGCGCGCCCAGCCGTCCTCGTGTAGGTCGATGTCGTTGTCATAACTTGTCTTGAAGATAACTTTCATCGGCTCAGACCTTCTTGGCGTAGATCTGGGCAAACAGTCCGTTCGGACGCGTGACCAGCACAGCTAGCATGATGATATAAGGACTCATCTGGCTGAACCCAGCGGGCAGGTATCGCGCCGCGACGGGCTCGACCACACCGATCAGGATACCGCCCAGCAATGCACCCGGCAGGCTGCCGAAACCGCCGATAACGGCCGCCGCAAACGCCTTGATCCCCAGCAGGCCGATATTCGGATCAATCGCGCCTTTCGAGGCATAGAGCACCCCGGCAATCGTCGAAACCGCGCCCGACAGTGCCCAAATCATCGAGTTCACACGGTGCACCGGAACCCCAACGATATAGGCCGCCATCTGGTTCTGAGACGAGGCCTGCGCGGCCAGACCCAGCTTGGTAAATTGAAAGAACGCCCACAGAGACAGGGTGAGCACGGCGGTGACGATGATCGCGGCGACGTCCTCGTAACCGATGATCAACCCACTGAAATCAAACACCTTTCCAGCGAATGGCGTTTCCAGAACCAGCGGAGTGAACCCCCAGATCGCACCCGCGACAAAGCGGAACACAAACCCCATTGCAATCGTCAGGATCACCAGTGCGAAATGCGGCTGCCCGAAAATCTTGCGCACCACGAAACGGTCAACGCCATACCCGACGCCCCCCATGATGCAGGCCGCCAGAATGACGCCAGGGACAAAGGCCAGCGCCCCATAGTCCGAATTCACCAGACCCAGAGCGATAAACGCGCCCAGCATCATCATGTCTCCTTGGGCAAAGTTCACGCCCTCGGTCGCTTTGTAGATCAGGACAAATCCCAACGCGACAAGGCCATAGATGCACCCCGTCGCGATCCCTCCGATCACTAGCTGAATCAATTCCATCTGCTTGTCCTTTCCACCGTCAGACGCATCCCACAAGCGCCGACCAGGACAAACAAAACACCCCGGTTGCGAACCAGGAACGACCCTTTGGCAGGGCCACTTACACACGCATCCATTCTGCCTCCTCCCATGAGAGATGAACGCTATTGACTTCAAATAAACACATGTGTTCAATTTCTGTCAACAGTGATCATGGAAGCGCGAATGAAAGCCGTAAATGCCCGCATATTACACGCCGCTTTGCGTGTGTTTGCCAACAAAGGCTCGATGCAGATCGCCGTCAGCGATCTTGCAAAAGAGGCCGGGCTGTCGCGTGGAACCATCTATAACAACGTCGAAAATCCTGACGCGCTGTTCAGCCATATCTGTGACCTGCTGTATTACGAACTGCGTCAGGCGATGCGGGAAAACACGGCCCATCTGGATGATCCGGCGCAACGTCTTGCGCTGGTGATGCGTCAGACCATTCGCCGCGTCCACGAAGAGCACCACTGGGGCAAATTCATCGCGCAATTTGGGATGCTGGACCCGCGGCTTGGAAAATTTTGGGGGAAACTGCCTCGTCGCCTGCTGATGCAAGGGATGGAAAGCGGTCGCTTCCACTTCGAAGAAGAGCAGCTGCCCTCGATCACCGCATTGGGGGGTGGCGCTGTGATGGGGGCCACCTCGATGGTGCTAAGCGGGCTGGTCACCTGGCGCCAATCCTGCGCTGACACGACCGAACTTTATTTGCGCGCCATTGGCGTGCCCCGTGACGAGGCACGCGCTATCTGCGCTCGCCGTTTCGAACCGCTACCACGATTGGATTTCAAAAAAATCGAATTGCCCGAGCCGGTTGAGGAGAGCGTGCCAAGCTGATTTGTCATTCGAAGGAGGAGCGAGATGACAGAGACCGCCTATATTTATGACGCAATCCGAACACCAAGGTCAAAGGGCAAGCCAGACGGCACCTTGCACGAGGTCAAACCAATTGACCTGGTCACGACCCTGCTGGAGGAGATGCAGTCGCGCCACGATCTGGACACGTCCCGCGTGGATGATCTGATGATGGGCTGCGTGGCCCCTGTGATGGAACAGGGGGCCGTATTGCCGAAAATCGCGCTGCAAAAGGCCGGATGGTCGGACCGCGTGGCCGGAGCACAAGTGAACCGATTCTGCGCCAGCGGATTGGACACGTTCAACACGGCCGCCGCCAAGATCGCCAGTGGGTGGGAAGATCTGGTCTGCGCGGGCGGGTATGAATCCATGTCCCGCGTGCCCATGGGCGCCGATGGCGGTCCGTTTGCCGAAGATCCGGCGACCGCCATTCAAACAGGTTTCGTGCCCCAAGGGATCGGCGCGGACCTGATCGCAACGATCGAAGGCTGGGGTCGCGATGACGTGGACGCTTTTGCCGTGGAATCGCAAAAGCGCGCGGCCCATGCGCGGAATTCAGGCTGGTTTGACCGCTCTGTCGTTCCGGTGAAAGACGAAACCGGCGTGGTCATTCTGGAGCGCGACGACTTCATCAAGCCCGACACCGACATGCAGAAACTGGCCGCGTTGAAGCCATCCTTTGCCGCGATGGGCGGCTTTGGCTTCGACGCCGTCGCGCTGGCCAAGTACCCCGAGGTCGCGCGGATTGACCACGTTCACACACCCGGCAACAGCTCGGGCATCGTGGATGGGGCGTCCTTGATCATGCTGGGCAACGAACAGGTCGGCAAAGACCTGACTCTGACCCCGCGCGGGCGGGTGGTATCCATCGCGCTGACCTCGACCGATCCGACGATCATGCTGACCGGACCGGGGCCTGCATCGGAAAAAGCGCTGGCCAAGGCCGGGCTGACCATCGACGACATTGATCTTGTGGAAATCAATGAGGCTTTCGCCAGCGTCGCCCTGCGATTGCAACGCGATCTGGATGTGCCGGATGAAAAACTGAACGTCGTTGGCGGCGCCATCGCCATGGGGCACCCGCTGGGTGCCACGGGCGGCTGTCTGGTGTCCACAATGCTGGACGAGCTGGAACGGCGGAACCTGAAACGCGCACTGATCTGCATGTGCGTGGGCGGCGGCATGGGCATTGCCTCGATCATCGAGCGGGTCTGAGGGGGCCAGATATGACTGATTTCATTTACGAAAAAGACGCCGATGGCATTGTGACCGTCACCATGGACATGCAGGGCCAATCCGCCAACACAATGAACGAACGCTATGTGCCGGGCATGGATGTGGTGATGAACCGGCTGCGCGCCGAGGACGGGCTGACCGGGGTGGTTTTCGCTTCGGCCAAGAAAACGTTCTTTGCGGGGGGCGATCTGCGCGTGATCCTAGCGGTCGAAAAAGCGGACGCCGAAACCTTTCATTATATCGAGGAAAACAAGCGCGCTTATCGCGAGCTTGAGCAGCTGCCGGTGCCCGTGGTCGCCGCCATCAACGGTGCGGCATTGGGCGGCGGGTACGAGCTGTGCCTGGCCTGCAATCACCGCATTATCGCGGATGTTCCGGGTGCCATCGTCGGCCTGCCCGAGGTGACGTTGGGCATTCTGCCCGGAGCTGGTGGCGTGGTGCGGCTGACGAAACTGCTGGGGCTCGAGGCGGCCTTGCCCCATCTGACCGAGGGCAAACCGGTGAAGCCGCAGAAGGCGCTGAAAATCGGCATGGTGGACGCCGTGGTGGACAGTGTTGACGCCCTGATTCCCGCCGCCAAAGAATGGATCAAGGCCAACCCCGACAGTCACACTCAGCCCTGGGACCAGCGCGGTTTCCGCTATCCCGGCGGGGACGCTTTGCACCCCAAGGTGCGGCAGTTGATCGTCGGCTCGTCAGCGTTTCTGTATTCGAAAACCCGTGGGCTGCTGCCCGCCCCGGAAAAGATCCTGGATATCGCGGTGAACTCGATGCGGATCGACTATGACGCCGCACTGCGCAGCGAAAGCCGAGGGTTGTGCGCCCTGATCATGACGCCGGAATGCAAGGCGGCGATCACCTCGTTCTTCTTTGGGATGCAGGCGATCAAGGGCGGGCAGGTCCGGCCCAAGGGCGACCGATGGAAGGCGCAGAACGCCGCCATTCTGGGTGCGGGCATGATGGGTTCGGGCATCGCCTGGGCGCATGCGAATGCGCGCCTGCCTACGGTCCTGAAAGACACCGATATGGAGCGCGCCGAAAAGGGTAAATCCTATACCGCCACCCTGGCCGACAAACGGATCAAACGGGGCCGTATGGACGAGGCCCGCAAGGCAGCTCTGCTGGATCAGATCACCCCGGCCACGGACAACGCCACGTTCGCAGGCACCGACTTGATCATCGAGGCCGTTTTCGAGGATATCGCCCTAAAGGAACAGGTCATCCCCGAGACATTTGCCCAGCTGGGACCGGACGGGATTTATGGGTCCAACACCTCGACCCTGCCGATCTCGATTCTGGCCGAGTTCTGCCCCGATCCGACCCGTTTCATCGGCCTGCATTTCTTCTCTCCGGTCGACAAAATGAAGGTCGTCGAGATCATCATGGGCCAGAAAACCAGCGAGGAAACCCTGCGCAAAGCCTATGATTACGTTCAACAAATCGGATACATGCCCATCGTGGTGAATGACAGCCGGGGCTTCTTTACCAGCCGCGTGTTTGGCACTTTCATGGACGAGGGCATCGCGCTGATGGTGGACGGCATGTCGCCCATCGCCGTGGAGCGCGCGGGCTGGCTGGCCGGGATGCCCGTGGGGCCGCTGGCCGTGCATGACGAAGTCTCGCTGGTCCTGTCGCAGAAGGTCGAGCGCACGCATAAGGCGCTGGACGAACGGCTGGGCGTGGACAGCGGCTTTGGCAAGCACAACACCGCCGCCAAGGTGGTTTACGATGCGATGATCGAACAGGGGCGCGGCGGGCGTCACTATGGCGGGGGCTTCTATGACTATGCCGCCGACGGGTCGAAAACCCTGTGGGACGGGCTTGGCCAATTCGCCAGGGGCAATGCCGATATCTCCATGGAGGACGCGATTGACCGGCTGCTGTATCGGCAAGCGATTGAGACCCTGCGCTGCCTGAACGAAGGCGTCTTGCGCACCGAGGTCGAGGCTAATCTGGGCGGCATCTTTGCCATCGGGTTCCCCGCGCATACCGGCGGTGCGATCCAGTTCATCCGCGGCATCGGAATTGACGCTTTTGCCGCCCGCGCGGCCGAACTGGCCGAGCAATACGGCGAACGGTTCGCGCTGGAACCGGGGGCCTTTGACATCCTGCGCGACGCTCAGGGTCAGGCGGCATGAGCGGGCCTTTGTCCGGTCTGACGGTGGTGGAAATGGCGGGGCTGGGCCCCGCGCCCCTAGCCGGGCAATTCCTGGCCGATCTGGGGGGCGAGGTCATCGTGATCACCCGCAAATCCGGCAAGGCAAATCCGGCAGACATCAACAACCGGGGCAAGCTCTCGGTTGCGCTGAACCTGAAAACGCCCGAAGGGATCGAGACCGCCTTGGGCCTGATCGAACGCGCGGACGTCCTGATCGAGGGATTCCGCCCCGGTGTGATGGAACGCATGGGGCTTGGGCCGGACGTCTGTCTGGCCCGCAATCCTGGCCTTGTTTACGGGCGGATGACGGGCTGGGGACAGGACGGCCCCATGGCGCAGATGGCCGGGCATGACATCAACTATCTGGGTCTGACAGGCGTTCTGCACGCGATCGGCAAAAAGGATGAACCGCCCATTCCGCCGATGAACATCGCCGCCGATTATGCCGGCGGGACGATGTTCCTGCTGCTGGGCATTCTGTCCGCGATTTACGAGCGCCAGCACTCGGGCCGTGGGCAAGTGATTGACGCAGCGATGGTGGATGGCGCACCCGCGCTGATGGCCCTGATCCATTCTCTGATCGCCATGGGCCGTTGGTCAGAACAACGCGAATCCAACTGGCTGGATGGCGGTGCCCCGTTCTATCGCAGCTATGAATGCGCGGACGGCAAATATGTCTCGGTCGGGCCGCTGGAGCCGCAATTTTTTGCCCAGCTGGTGGATCTGGCCGGGTTACCGCCCGAACACAAAGCCAGCCAAAACGACGAAACGTCATGGTTGGATCGCCATGCGTCTTATGCTCAGGTCTTTCAAACGAAAACCCGCGCGGAATGGGAGGAGATTTTCGACGGTACAGACGCCTGCGTCGCCCCGGTCCTGACCTGGTCCGAGGCCCCAAAACATCCCCACATGAAGGCGCGCGGCGTCTTCTCGGATGTGAATGGTGTGACCCAGGTGAACCCTGCCCCGAAATTCAGCCGTTCCAAGCCTGACCCCGTGGGCATCCCGCCCGCACCCGGAGCCGATACAGACAGAGTTCTGTTACGGCTGGGCCATGACGCGGACACCATTGCCGGGATGCGCGAACGCGGCATCCTGACCTGAGGAGGACAGATATGAGCGACGATTTCAACGGCGTTCTCAAGATCGACACGGACGGCCCGATTGCCACCATGACCTTGACCCGCCCCGATGCATTCAACGCCATCAACGGTGACTTGCGTCATGCCTTGATCAAGGCGGTGGCGCAGGTCGACACGGATCCGAATGTGCGCGTCGTGATCCTGAAAGGCGAAGGCCCCGGATTTTGCGCGGGCGCAGACCTAAAGGACGGGCTGGGGCACATGCCCACTGACCATATGCTCGAGTCCGAATATCGCCCCTCGCTGATGGGGATCGCCAATTCGTCCAAGATCTGGATCGCGCAGGTGCATGGCTCGGCCGCCGGAATCGGAGCCGCCTATGCAATGAATTGCGACATGGTGGTGATGGCGGAAAATGCCTCGCTCTATATGGCGTTTGCCGCGATTTCGCTGGTGCCGGATGGGGGCAATACCTGGCTGCTGCTCAAGGGAATGGGCTATCACCGCGCCCTGCAAGCCATCATCGAGGGCCGCAAAATCCCGGCCGAGGAATGCCTGCAACACGGGCTGGTGAACCAGTTGTCGCCCGCCGATCAGCTGGATGCCGACACCCGCGCGCTGGCCGAACGCATCGCCGCCGCCGCCCCGCTGGCCGCAGCAAGCGCCAAGAAAATTTTGCGTAATATCAGCAACGTATCCTTCTCGGACGCGTTCACCGCCGAGGCTCAGGCCCAGGCCCCGCTGACCCAATCCGCCGATTTCCAAGAAGGTGTTCAGGCCTTCATTGAGAAACGCAAACCCGTCTTCAAAGGTAAATAAATGTCCCTGCCCCCCGTTCTGCAAAACCTGCGCATTCCGCTGATCGGCAGCCCGCTGTTCATCATCTCGAACCCCGATCTGGTGATCGCCCAGTGCAAGGCCGGCATCGTCGGGTCGTTCCCCGCGTTGAACGCCCGCGAGAAAGAGGGCAACTCGCTGGATGAATGGCTGGGTCGCATCACCGATACCCTGGCCGAGCATAACGCCGCCAACCCCGATCAACCCGCCGCGCCCTTTGCGGTGAACCAGATCGTGCACCGGTCGAACCCCCGGCTGGAACGCGACGTCGAGCTGTGCGTGAAACACAAGGTGCCCGTCTGGATCACCTCGTTGGGCGCGCAGGAATGGGTCTATGAGGCCGCCCATTCCGTGGGCGCTATCGTGCTGCATGACATCATCAACGACAAATTCGCCCGCAAAGCCATCCAGAAAGGTGCCGATGGTCTGATCGCCGTCGCCGCTGGCGCTGGCGGGCATGCGGGTGCTCTGTCCCCGCTGGCTTTGGTGCAGGAAATCCGTGAATGGTTCGATGGCCCGCTGTTCCTGTCCGGTGCGATTGGCAAAGGTGATTCCATCCTGGCCGCGCAAGCGATGGGCGCGGATGGCGGCTATGCCGGATCAGCCTTTATCGCCACGCACGAGGCCAACGCCGCAGACCGCTACAAGGAAATGATCACCGAAAGCGGGGCTTCGGACATCGTCTATTCGGACCTCTTCACCGGGGTCTGGGGCAACTACCTGAAGCCCTCGATTTCCGCCGCCGGGATGGACCCGGACAACCTGGAACGCTCGGATCCGTCCAACATGGATTTCGGATCAGAGAAACCCAAAAGCTGGTCGTCGATCTGGGGCTCGGGTCAGGGCATCGGCGCGGTCAAGGACGTGGTCCCCGCTGCGCAATTGGTGGACCGTCTGGCCGAGGAGTATTTCGCCGCTGCCGACCGGCTGACGGCGGACGTGGCGCGGTATCGCCGATGAATGAGCGTGTCAGGTTTTGGCGGCCAAATCCGCCAGAATCGGACAATCGGGTCGGTCATCGCCTTTGCAGGCATGCACCAGCCCGGCCAGGGTGGCGCGCATCTCTTGCAGCTCGGCCAGCTTGTCGTCGATCCGGGCCAGATGACCCTTGGCGATCTGTTTGACGTCGCCGCTGGCACGGCTGCGATCCTCGTACAGCGTCAGCAAGTTGCGGCAATCCTCGATACTGAATCCCAGCGCACGAGAACGGCCCAGAAACGCCAGTTTATGCAGGTCGCTTTCGCTGAAGCTACGATAGCCATTTGCCGAACGGTTTGGCCGGATCAGCCCGATATCTTCGTAGTACCTGATGGTTTTTGCGGGCAAACCCGAGCGGCTGGAAACTTCTCCGATGTTCATAATTTATCCTTTCATTTCCAAGGGATGTCCGGCTGCGCAGCACGTAGACGCAGGGCGTTCGTCAATACGAAAACGCTGCTCATCGCCATGGCACCTGCGGCCAGCATGGGCGATAGCTGCCAACCAAAAAAAGGGTAAAACAGACCGGCTGCGACTGGGATCAAAGCGGTATTATACCCAAAAGCCCAGAACAAATTCTGCCGAATATTGCGCATCGTACGAGCTGAAATTCCCAGGGCATTTACTACGCCACGCAGGTCGCCCGACATCAGCACAACATCCGCGCTTTCGATCGCGACATCTGTGCCCGAGCCAATGGCAATCCCCACATCCGCATGGGCCAAAGCGGGCGCATCGTTGATCCCGTCGCCGACGAATGCCAGAGATTTTCCGCCCGTGCGCAGACTGTCCAGCGCCTCGACTTTGCCTTGGGGCAGCACCTCGGCCACCACATGGTCGATGCCCAATTCCGAGGCAATGGCCTGTGCAGTCGCTGCGTTGTCGCCGGTAATCATCGCCACCTGAATGCCACGGTCGTGCAGCGCGTCGATCACTTGTTTGCTGGCCGGCTTTACCGGGTCCGAGACGGCGATCACCGCCGCAATCTGCCCATCAATCGCGGCATACAGCGGGGTTTTCCCATGCGCTGCCAGCGCCTTTCCGACCTGTTCCAACGCGCCCAAATCAACTTTGCGTCGGGTCATCAACCGGTCTGCGCCGACCATCACGCGCGCGCCGTCAACCGTGCCCATCACCCCATAGCCCGTGACGGAGCCGAACTTTTCCACTTCGGACAACAGTCCCTGGGCCGCGTCAACAATCGCCCGCGCGATGGGGTGCTCTGACAGCGCCTCGACCGCGGCGACCTTGCGCAAAACGTCAGCCCGATCAAATCCGTCAGCAACGGTGAAATCCGTAAGCTCTGGGTGGCCTTGCGTCAGTGTGCCGGTTTTGTCCAACGCCACCACTTCGACCCCCGCAAGCGCCTGCAACGCGTCGCCCTTGCGGAACAACACACCCATTTCTGCGGCGCGTCCGGTCCCCACCATGATCGAGGTCGGCGTCGCCAGCCCCATCGCGCAGGGACACGCGATGATCAGCACCGCAACCCCGGCCACCAGCGCATGGGGCAAAACCGGCGACGGCCCCAGGATCAGCCACATCAACACAGTCAGCAACGCCGCACCCATCACCGCCGGAACGAACCATAACGTGATCCGGTCCACCACGCCCTGGATCGGCAGCTTCGCCCCCTGAGCTTGTTCGACCAGCCGGATGATCTGCGCCAGCATGGTGTCGTTCCCCACCTTCGTGGCTTGGAATTTCAGGGCGCCTGTCCCATTGACCGTGCTGCCAACCACCGCGTCCCCCAATGATTTGGCCACTGGGACCGGCTCTCCGGTGATCATACTTTCATCGACATAAGAGCTGCCGTCGATCACCTCTCCGTCCACAGCCAAACGCTCGCCAGGACGAACGATGACAATGTCCCCGACCCGAATTTCCTCGACGGGAATGTCCTTGGGCTGACCGTCGCGCAACACCCGCGCATTCGTAGCCCTTAGCCCCAGTAATTTGCGGATCGCCTGGCCTGTGCGCCCTTTGGCGCGCGCCTCTAGATACCGACCCAGCAGGATCAGAACGACGATCACCGCCGCGGATTCGAAATACACCGCGCGCGCGCCACCCGGCAATAAATCCGGCGCAAACACGGCCACAACCGAGAAACCATAAGCCGCCGCCGTCCCCACTGCGACCAGCGAATTCATATCAGGAGCAGCGCGAAACAACGCAGGAAATCCTTTGGCATAGAACTGCCGCCCCGGCCCAATAAGCACAAGTGAGGTCAACACGAATTGCAACATCCAGCTGGCTTGTTGGCCCATGGTCAGATGCACCCAATGATGAAATGGCGGGAACAGATGCCCGCCCATTTCAAGCACGAAAACAGGAGCCGCCAGGATCGCCGCAATAATTAGGCGCCTATGTTGCAGGCGCGCCTCTTCCTCTTTGCGGTTCTCTTGCTGTTTTGCGCCGGTATCACGCGGTTTTGCCGGATACCCTGCCGCATCCATCTTTGCCAGTATCTGCGCCGGGTCGACCAGCCCCTGCACATAGCTGATTTGCGCGGTTTCATTGGCCAGATTAACCGCCACATCCGTCACGCCGGGCAAATCAACCAGCGCCTTTTCAACCCGAGCGACACAAGATGCGCAGGTCATTCCTTCGACATCAAAAATCGCTGCTTCCACCCGCGCAGGATAGCCGGCCCGCGCCAAAACCTTCTTGATTTCATCGACCCCACCAGGTTGATCGTAGCTGACCGTGGCGCGTTCCGTGGCCAGATTTACATTCGCTTTGGTCACGCCTGTGGCCCCGCGCAAAGCTTTCTCCACGCGCCCGACGCAGGCGGCGCAGGTCATTCCTTCGATCTGAATATGAACGGTTTGCATGGTCATTTTGGACCCTTTCCAAGGGGGGTAGGCCCTCCAGATAAGGCCTCCACTAGCTGGAAGGTCAAGGCCTGTATGCAGGATTTCGAAATCCTCTTGACCTTCCAGCGCAGGAAGGCCTCAAGTCCCACAACAAAAGGAGACCCTAATGCCCAAATTCGCCGTTCCCGGAATGAGTTGCAGCAAATGCACCGCCAAGATTGAGAAATCCGTGACCGAAGCCGACCCGACTGCCCTGCTGGAGTTCGATCTGGACAGCCGTACCGTCGACATCGACAGCGCAGATGACGCCAGCGAACTGCTGACCGCCATCAACGGCGCAGGATTTGAGGCAACGGCCGCCTAATCAGGCTATCTGGTGGCCAGTCCCGGCCCCTTGGCACCGGGTTTGACCATCCAATCGCGCGCGCCCTCTTGGATCGCTTGATAGACCGCGCGCCCAAGCGCTACGCCCACATCCGTATGCAGCCCGGCATATTGCGTGTCCCCATCGGGTGCGGCGATCGCAATGCAGTCGGTGCCCGTGCCCGTGGCAATCCCTGTGGGCAGGTCCAGCCCAACCTCGATCACCGCGGTCGTACGCGCCTGCGTGGCGATGGAAATCGCCTCGATCAATGCGGTTTCGGTAAGACCAACATTCAGGCGCACAGCCACGTTTATGGTGCCCCAGGCGGCGGGATCACGTTCGAACCGGGTGCCGATCCGTTCTGCGTTGGACAGGCCAACCGTCGCGACCGCATCCGCTGTTACCGCTCCGACGGTCACGCTGGCCTGTGTCATCGCCCGCACATCGCGCGAGGTCAGAAAACAGACCGCATCCAGTGCATTGCGATCCTGCAACACGCCGTGCAGCCAATCATGCACATCCAGATCCGGCGGCAGATCGGCATTGCGAACCTCGCGCCACAGGATTTGACGCGCCCGGACCAAACCGGGACGATTGATCGCCCAGCTGAGCACGCGCATCTCTGCGCCCAGATCAAAACTGATCCAGGGACGGTCCAGCGTAACGCTCATTTCAGAACATCCAGCGGCTGAAAAACCGGGCCAGCCTTGGTTTCCGAGAAATGAGCCGAGATGCCAAAACGGTCGCGCAAATTGTCGGGCGTCAGCACATCGGCGGGGGTGCCATCGGCCACCAGCTGCTTGTCTGCCAACAGGATAAGGCGCGTGCAATGGCGGACCGCCAACCCCAGATCATGGATCGAGACCAGCACAGATTTGCCCTGTTCGGCGATGTCTTGAAAACACCGCATCGTCGAGATTTGATGCGCGGGATCCAGACCCGCAATCGGCTCGTCCGCCATCACAAGCGGCGTATTCTGCGCCAAGGTCCGCGCGATCAGAGCACGCGTTTGCTCGCCACCTGACAGGCGGGTCGCTGCGCGGTGGCGCAGGTCGCGCAGCCCCATCTGATCCAAGGCACGATCCACTTCGGCCTGATCCAACGGGCTGACAGACTGGCCCGCGCCCAAATGGGGAATGCGCCCCAAAGTGACCAGGGTTTGCACGTCAACGGGCCAGGCGATCTCGTGGTTTTGCGGCATCCAGGCGGCGTGCCGCGCCCGTTCGCGCGGCGGCATCGCAGCCAAAGAGCTATCGCCCTGGCACGGCACCAACCCCAATGCGGCGCGCATCAGCGTGGTCTTGCCCGCACCGTTTGGGCCAATCAGGCCAACGATCTCACCAGCGCCGATTTGCAGGCTCACATCCTCGAAAACCGGGCGGTTTCGCAGACTGACGGACATATTTCGCAAGGTCAGAAGGCTCATATCCCCGCCTTCCGCGTCTTATAAATCAGATGCAGAAACAGCGGTGCGCCAACCAAGGCGGTCAGAACGCCCAGCTTCAGATCCTGCGTGGGCAGCACCAGCCGCACCACAATATCAGAGGCCAGCACCATCGCGCCTCCGCCCAGCGCCGAGGCCCACAGCAATCGCCCTGGCCGTGCGCCAACGTATGGTCTAAGGATATGCGGCACCACAAGCCCGACAAAGCCGATTGCCCCGGCCACGGCCGTTGCAGCCCCGACAGCGGCGGCTGTTCCGATCACCAATTTCAATCGCATATGTGTAAGGTTAATCCCCAACGCCTCGGCTGCGTCCTCGCCCAATGTCAGCGCGTCCAGCCCACGCGGCAAGGTGGCAAGCAGCGCCCAGCCCACCAACATCAACGGCAACGCCAGCCAGACATGGGTCATCGAGCGATCTGCCAACGATCCCATCATCCAGAACACGATCTCATTCGCGGCAAATGGGTTGGGCGAGAAGTTCAACACCAATGAGCTGAGCGCCCCGGCCAGTGACGAAATCGCAATCCCTGCCAGGATCAGCGTCAACGAGCCTCCGCCCGGCCCAGCCAGCAACAGGATCAGGAACACGCTGCCCAATGCCCCCGCCAGTGCGGCCAAGGGCAGACCCAATACAAAACTGGCCGCCAGACCGGTATGAATGGCAATCACCGCGCCCAACGCAGCCGAGCCAGACACCCCAATAAGCCCCGGATCGGCCAGCGGGTTGCGCAGGTATCCCTGCATCCCGGCCCCCGCCATACCCAGAGAAATGCCGATCATCAGCCCCAGCACTGCGCGCGGCAAACGGATTTCCCGCATGACCAGCGTCAGCGGTCCGTGATCATCAACGAACAGCGCAGCCACACTGCTCCAGAGAGGGGCTGCAGCCGGGCCAATCACCAAAGAGGCGACGAACAGAACCGCAACCAGCGCGCCCAGCAGAACCAACAGGTGTTTCATTCGCTTCCTTCCACGCGGCGGCGCAGCTTGACCAGATCCGAGATGGCATTCAACACATAGGGCGTGCCACACAGCCAGTCGCTGTCGGCAACCGAGCCCATCTGGCTGTTCTTCTGTAGCGCCCGGATCACCGGATGATCAAGGATCGCCTCGGACCGGGACTGCCCCGGATACCGCGCGCCCGTGACCACAGTGTCGGGCTGCATCATTGCCAGCACCTCGAGCGGGAGGTTGCCCGCGCGGCGCTGGCCTGCACGCGTTGTCGCGTTGTCGAACCCGGCAGCCAGCAGGATTTGCCCGGCCAAAGTCTGATCACCCGTGGTGTAGCCATTGGCGTAATACAGCGCGGCAAGGGGGCGGTTTTGAACATCGGCCCTAAGTGCCGCCAGATCGGCATCAAATCGGGCAACCAGCGCCTCGGCCTGGGGCGTGCGCCCCAATGCGTCCCCCATTTGCAAAACACGCGCGCGCACGTCCTTGAGCGAATAGGCCGGCAGAAACACCTCGACCCGCTTGTCCAGACGTTTCAGCATGTCCACAGTCGCGGTGCCGGTAAAACGCCCTGCCAGCACCAGATCGGTGTCTTGCAGATAGATCTCTTCGGCCAGACCGCTATTTTGTGCAAAGGCCGCAGCCTCGGCATGCATGGCGCTGCTGCGCTGGTCAGTCGACAGATAGGAAAGAGAGACAATTTGCGCCGGATCAGCCACCAGCATCGCCAGTTGATCCGTGCACAGATTGATTGACACGACACGCTGCACTGCGGTGTCGGCACAGGCCGCCGCGCCGGAAAACACCAGCGCGGCGACCAAAGTTATGATCTTAGAAGGACGCACGAACGCCAAAATAGAACGCACGACCGGGCGTGTTGTACCCACCGGCGGTCTCGTAGTCTTCGTCCGTCAGGTTTTCGACCCGCAGATAGACCTGAGCCATGTCAGAAACGTCATAGCTTAGGCTGGCATTCACCAGAGTATAGTTACCAACCTTGTGTCCAGCCGGAGCAAAGGCGCTGGCTTGGGTATCGGCGATACGTTGGACCTCAAGGCCGCCTTTCAGACCCTCCGCCATTTCGGCTTCGGCGCCCAGGACCAGATCATGGCGGGGGACACGAGCCTGCACCACACCGTTGTTGCGCGCGTCCGTCAGCGTATAGTTTCCATACAGATCGACCATCGCGGAAAGCGCATGACGGGCTTCCAGCTCGATCCCTTTGGACACGGTCGTGCCAGCCACCTGATTGTAGCCGCTTGTGACAAAGTCATAGTCAATCAGATCGTCAATCTCGGTGTAGAAAGCCGTTGCTTTGACAAAGCCAGAGGCAAGCGCCTTTTCAACGCCCAGTTCGAACGAACGGCTTTTTTCGGGTTGCAGAGTGGTGCTGCCATAAGGCCCGTACAGCTCGTACAAAGATGGCGCACGGAAACCAGTGCCCAGAACCGAGCGAACCGTCACGTCGCCGCCAACATGCCACGCAGCGGCAAGCCGCCCGGTGACCGCGCTGCCAAAGATGGAATGGTCGTCAGCGCGCAGGGCAAGTGAAACGTCCAGGGCTTCATAAGGGTTCGTTTGAAGCTCGGCAAATGCAGACCGCGTGGTGGCCTCCCCCGAGGCTGAGGGCAGCGTGAAGCTTTCGCGCGTGCCATCAAGTCCAAAGCTCAGCGATGACGCTGCACCCAGATCAGTAGATCCGAGATACTGAACCTGCTTGCGCTCGCCCTGGAACCGCGTGGTCCAACCACCTGGATCGCGGCGATCAACCTCGAACCCGGACACGCTGAATTCATGCGACACCCCACCAGTTTCGAATTCGGCGAAAACCCGTGCGCCCGTCTGGGTAAAGAAGTTCTGGCCGGAATTGTCAGACGAAGAACGGTCGATCTCGACGCTGCCATCACGCCACAAAGCCGACGCACCGACGGTTACAGTATCGGTCAACTGATACCGCGTGGACAGGGTCAGCATGTTCTGGTCAAACCCGTCTTCTTCTGTGTCACCTGCGCGGGTCGAAATACCATCCGACTGCAATTGGGAATAGCTTAGCGCGATTTCGCCCCGTTCCGAAGCATGCGACAACGACAGGCCGCCCGAACGGGTGCCAAAGCTGCCAAACTCGACATTCGCGGTGCCGGCGAAACCAGGTCCGTCAGCCCGCAGCGTGGTCAGGTTCACGACACCGCCGATGGCTTCGGATCCATGGATCGCGGATTGAGACCCCTTAAGAACCTCGACCTGACCCAGACCCGCGGAATTCAGACCTCCGAAGTTAAACGAGGTCTGAGCCGAAGACGGGTCAGAAACATCAATCCCGTCGAAACGCACGCCGACATATTTATTGCCCAAACCGCGGATGCGGATGGTGGTATTCGTTCCCAGACCACCATTCGCCGAGAACGACACACCGGGCGCGCGCGACAGCGTTTGGATCAGGGACGTGTCGGCATCGGTAAGATCTTCGTCTTTGATTACTTCGACGGTGGCGCCGGTTTTGGCAAGATCAACTGGGGACAAGCTGGGCGACACGACGATCGTTCCCAACAGAAAATCGTCTTGGGCGACCGCCGGGGCGGTGCTAAGTGCCAGCAAAGCTCCGCTGGCCAATAGTTGCGTGCGAGTCATCAATTTCATTTCCTTCGCTGGCGACCATTTGGCCGCACTGACATAAATCGTCCTGAAGGGAATACCCCTCCGCAGACGGTGAGTGATGTCACCTCAAACGGAAGGTCCGTTGTCCTAAGCGCTCCCCGCGCCCAGACCGGGTGATCGCTTCGGCAGGTCTCCTGACTTGCGG
>JBOEGN010000058.1:200-875 GCA_050633445.1 Thalassovita sp. | reverse complement strand
CGCTCACAGTTGCGGGGGCAGTTACGGAATTCAGGCCTGTAAGACCTGTCACCGCATTCCCTATTATCCGGTGGCGTACCAGCCGGACCGAAGCAGCCCTCCGAATAGACCGCAAATTAAGATTTGTAAATGGGCAGATTGCTGCGCAGCAGCGACACTTGGTCAGGGATCACCTGTCCGAAATGCAAAAGGCCACCCAAGCGGGCGGCCCTTCGACTCAGTTATATGGATCGCTTAGTCAGCCCATTCCCAAGGGCGGGTAAAGGCGCCTAGAACGTGCCCGATCTCGTCGTCATGCACCACGCCAGAGCGTTCGACCTGCGCGACCAACCCGCGTTTCTTGCTGTCGATCACCGAGACCACCTTCGCGTTCAGCTTGGCCTCTTCCAGCGCGGCATTGTAGATCCGGGTGATTGCCCGTTTGCGCAGATCAGGCTTAAAGACCTTACCAACGGCGGTCTTGGGCAGCTCGTCCAGCACCTCGATAAACTTGGGCTGAGCGGCGCGTTCGTGGACATGAACCTTGCAATGCTTCAGCAGCTCTTCTGCTGTGACCGAGGCCCCGTCGACCAGTTCCACATAGGCGCAGGGGATCTCACCCGAATGCACGTCGGGCTGCCCAATCGCGCCAGCAAAGGCCACAGCCTGATGCGCCAGCAGCGCCTCTTCGATTTC
>JBOEGN010000058.1:0-162 GCA_050633445.1 Thalassovita sp. | reverse complement strand
TGATCAGATCCTTGGCGCGGCCCGTGATCCAGATGTAGTCATCCGGGTCAATCCGACCCAAATCGCCCGTCCGCAGATACTTCCCGTAGTAATACAGGTCCTTGTTCTTGTCGATTTCGGTATAGGTCGCAGGCGCATTCACGCCGGGATTGGAGACGCAAA
>JBOEGN010000057.1:213-21489 GCA_050633445.1 Thalassovita sp. | reverse complement strand
GGGTTGCGCATGCAACCGTCTGGCTTCCGCCGAGGAGCGGGGGTGCAAAGATCAAAGGTGCGGTCACGCAGGACCAGAGCCACGCGCAGGTGCAGCACAGCAAACCGAGCATGGCGAGGACCCACCCTTTGATCCGCGCGGGGGCAGCCGCCCTAGCACGTCATGGGGGTATTAGGGGTGAAGACATGTCTCCCCTGATTGGCGATCAATCGACCAGAAGGATTGTGCATGGTTTGGTGCAGGTGGAGAGGTCAAATCTCCAAATCCTGCGAGTGGGTCACAAGGGGCGACGATACGCCCTTTGGAAGGGTTCAGCGCCGATGCGTTGGCGGCATTCAATCCGCGCAGGGGTGATCTATTGGGGGTTGGGGAGAGATGACATCTCCCCAACGAGGGATCAAACACAGATATGTTTGCATGGTGGTAACTGGCTCAATGCCAATCTCGGCCATCAGCTTTGGGGGATACAACGGGGGAGCGCAGCAGTCCCCTTGTCAAGATCGTGTGGTACTACCACACACATCTTGCGGTAGCTCTTAAATCACGACAGAGGAGAGTAGACCCCTTTTCGAAGAACACCAAGTCAGGTAAGAAATGCCAAAACACCGTCACCAAGGCGGGTTTCCACGTTAGGATATTGGCGAGCTATCGCAGGGATTGGCTCGTTCAACTATCGACAAGTCGTCTTCCTAAAAAGACTTACCTTTCAGCAAAACTTCTTGGTTTGCTTCAACTCGAAATTCGTTTGGATAAAGGCCGCTCAGCCAATTTTTCAGTATCTGCCAGCGACGTTCAGCACCTCCCGGCGATATGCCACACTCTTCGATCAATATTTTGTATGCGGCTAAGTCGCTCAAGCCTTGTTGCGAAAGCTGATCCATCTGCTGGAATATCTGCGTGTGCCTAAATGATGTTCGGATGGCCTTTTTAAATCCAATTTGGTTCAGCCCCGGCGGTAAGCTAAGTGCTGCTAGGTCGGACCTGGCAGAAGCAAGTGCGTTAGTGGGTAATTGTTCCTCATCTCCGGAGTAAACCTCCCACAAACCCGTCCAACGAGGGCATTCAGGTACCCAAATGGTCTCATCCTCAACCGTCTCTTGGTCAGTCTCTGGTCTTGGTATGGATGATCCCAAGCTTCGCAGTCTTGCTGCCTCGTCTTTTATCGCATCGCGCATGTTGGTGGTCGCATCGATACTTTGGGCCAAAAGCTCGTCCCACCATTCATCCAAACCATGCTCTGAGGTACTGAGCTCAACGAGCAGTTCGACGTTTGATGGAGTGCGCCAACCCAATGCTGTCTGAGAAAGGTTCGCTGAACCAACCAGACAAACGGTATCGGCTGCAAAAAATTTTGCGTGCAAGTGAGGGTGAATTAGAAAAGTAGCACCTTTGCGCTGCATAATAAGGTCGAATACTTCCAGATCGCAGACCCCACTCGCTACGTCTTCGGCACGCATCCGGGCAACGCAGATGACATCGACATTGTCAGGCAGAGCCATTAAAACACGTTCCAAGGCATGTGCTTTGATGAACGGGGCTGCGATACGTACGGTCTTTTGGGCATCACAGAGTACAGTCAGCAGTCGGTCGCCAACCTTCACGATTTGCCCTCATCTTCTTCTCGTAGGAAGACTTTGGTCATTTTCCCCCACTCCTGACGCATGTCCATCAGGTCATCGTGCTTCTGCGTTTCCTCTAATTCATAGCGCGCCCAAGCAGCAAAAAGCAGTTTCAGGGTGTCTGAAGCTCTGTGCACACGATCAAGTAGATCCGCGTCAGTATCATCTTCTGTATCTGGATCTAGGGCCTCGAGAAGCTGGTCATAAATCGGGTGGTTTGTATTGAATGTGATCTTGGTTAGATCTCCAAATTGCTTGGTTGAAAAGAAGTGATGCCCGTCTAGATGACCTGTCGAAAACTGGACTTTTCGTTTGCGGTTGACGACCGCATCAACGATATTTTTCGCATCCTCGGATGAATAATGATCGTTTTCGACCAAATCATCCTGAAGGTTTTCTTTGTCATCGTCGCTAAAGCCTGCGTCATCGGACGGAGCCTCGTGACCGCCTTCTGCGCGTTCACGAAATTTGTCGGAAGCCTGATCCTCAACATCAGGGTCGTCATGCCGTTTTTGACTGCTACGTTTCCCTTTAGTTTGGCCCTTTATCCTTCTGCGTACTTCCTCAAGTTGTTCTTGAATGTACTCCGAAACGTCGATCAACAGACCGCGCGGATCGCCATTTGCCAGCATACGTTCCCTGAACGCTGATTTTTGCTCGCCTGGGTCAGCCTCTTCCTCCCAGTCAAACTGGGCCATGGATGCAAAGGTATTTGCATGTTGCTTGTTGTTTGTGACGCCAAAAATCTCATCAAGTGCTGACGGGAACTCAACTTCAACGCCCCACCATCGTTCTCGTGGATCGTAACCTATCGTCCAAGCCCTATCGAGCTCTAGCTCGCGGCGTTCGCGAACAACTGACACCCCGACGTTCTTAGCTGCATGCTTGCCATAATTTGTCGAGCCGCGGTCTGCGGATGATCCCCGCTTAATAGTATCTTCCTTAGCCCAAGTGATACGGACTGAAACTATATGTTCTTCACCATCCATATGAATCGAGAACTCTTGATCTCCATCACCCCAAGTTTGGAACATCGCCTCTTTGTCAAACGGCGAAGGTGTAGATGAGTCCGGAGTGAGATACAGTGGATCGTTCACTCGGGTCGGAGCATCGAAAGTGATTTCTCCTTCTTTGTAAGCGGCTAAACGTATCGTGAGATCGCCCGCATCAATAAATTTACGATACATGCGACCAATCAGGTTTTCGGTGTTTTCTAGAGTAGCCTTGGCCCCCCGCCACTGCAGCCTGTGGTCGTCGAAGTTAGACCAAAGAACCAGTGTTCCTGAAGTTCCAAAGAGTTCTGAACGTTCGAGCCACTCTATTGGGACGGGCTTTCCAATGGGTTGAGGTACAGCTTTCAGACCGCCAGCCTCAATTTCATCAACGTCGAGGTATGTCCACATGGCGTTCTTTGGTCCCGCCTGCCATGACCAAACCTCCAAGCGTCTACACTGTGAGATTGATGAGTTTGGTAGCCCCATGCCAAACCGGCCAATGCCCTTGCGATCTTTTAGATGTGTTCCATTACCAAACTGAAGTGCAATCCGGAGGGTTTGTGGCGTCATGCCTTCGCCATTGTCAAGGACCGCGATTTGTTCGATGCGTCGGCTCTTACGTTGGTTGACCTGTTTCATCACTTCGAGGCAGATTACATCTACCTGTGTCGCACTAGCCTGAACAGAGTTGTCGATGAGTTCTGCAAGAGCGTAGTCGGTATTGCGATAACCACTATCCCGCATGGCACGAACAGCAAGCTCTGGCGGAATAATTTCAGCGTCAATCGTGGTACCAGCTTCCTCAGTCGATTGGCTCATTCCAAACGTCCTCCCAATTTGAAAATGCTTCTGTCACCGACCCGAAACCCGGAAGATCTGGATCGGTGACTGTAATAATTTCTGCAACTTCGTTGCCGCCAGCTCGAACCCCACGGGTCGCTCGTCCGACCATTTGACTGTAAAGCACCAAGGAGCGGGTTGGCCGAGCAATGATAGCGCAACTCGTGCGCGGTGCGTCAAAGCCGGTTGTAAGTACGCCATAGTTCAACATTACGATCTTGCTGTCTGCGTTGGACTTGTACCGCCGAATTCTTCGGGCACGCTCTGTAGTTTCGGTTTCACCTGAAACAAACAATGCTTCGATGTTTTTGATTGTGAGCATTGCCTGAAGGAGCTTGGCGTTCTCGACAGAAGGGGCAAAAACAATGATTCGATCATGCCGAGTAATTACGTCAAGAATGGCCTCCAGCACGGCTTCTGTGCGGGCGGCGTCACGTCCAAGTTTCTCAAGAATATCGTCTGAAAGCTCAGGGTCATTTTTGAGCTTCTTTTGATCCAGTTGGTCCAATCGTACTTCAGACGGAGCCTCCAACTGCTTGAATTCTGGACGTGCCAGATACTTCTCTTCCATCAAAAACGAAACTGGATCCTCAAAGCCCTCGACTTCCAGTAGAACCTTCTGTCCTTCAAAGAAGTCGGAAAGTCGCTTGTCTTCTTCTATTTCGGACCAACTACGGCCTGGTGTAGCGGTTAAGCCGAGCAATGCGTTCTCTGGGCGCTTGGAAAATAGTGCACGAAGCACATTCGCATATGTGGGTGCAATTGCTTGGTGGGCTTCGTCTATGACGGTGAGTGATGCGCGATCGGCAAGCGTAAGCAACGTTGCTGCATCTCGTGTATCTAGGCTCGCCATTTTGGCAAGGCCAGCGACGATCACGCCATCTTTCAGTTCATCTATCGGCGCACGCCGGTTTCCCCAAAGCCGCATAAGTTGCACATCTCTATCACCGAGAGGCTTCCAAGCTCTTTCGAACTCTTCAGACGCTTGATCGAGCAATTCCCGATTCTGTGCTAGCCAAACGACGACCGTTGGACCGAATTCCCGAAGATGCCGAGCAACAAGATGCATCGCCGTTCGCGTCTTACCAGCCCCGGTTGGCATATGGAGGATAACCTTGCGCGGTGATTTTACCAAAGCCCATGCGACCTTTTTAGCGGCAACGCGTTGATGGGGGAACAGCCCATACGACGCGGTAGCTTCTTGTGTCGTCGGTGCAATGAGTCTCGGTGCTCGTGGGTCTTCAACGATACCAAAGAAATCACAAAGGGGTTGGACGCCGAGGTTTGCGATGCTCGCTTCAATCGCATCATAAGGACTACGATCCACTTTCGCGTCCAACTTGCTGCAAAGCTCGCGAGCCTTTGGCAGTGACAGCAGTCTGATAATCTTTGATCGAGTTGCTGGATCCAGGAGCGCTTCCAGAGGGTCGATCACGGCTACTGCAACGCGATTAGCCTCTACTGTCTCAAACAAGTCTGGAGACATTCTTTCAATCAGTTCAACAGTTGGAACCGGTAGCAGGGCTCGAATCGACTTTGGCTTTGCTGAAAGCAGCAAGTTCTTTAAAGAGATACCTGGTGCGCTTGAGTTCATGCCCTACACATATCCCGCAGATTACAGAAAGCTCGTTCGCACTTTCCAAACAGCTTTACTTCTATTTCTCTAGTTCTGATCTGCTTTATGATTCCCACCCTCAGCCACGGCTGACTGCGTTTGAACATGAAACACCAATCCCTTTAGAAATTTGTTGCCTGCAGGCAATTCGTCAGCTGGGCTCGGCCCATTCCAAGCAATATGTAGCACCGGAACTTGCCCGCCTTTTGAAACGATCTTTATTTCCTTTGCCGTCCCTTCGTTGGGGCTATTTAGCTGGATTCCGGCCTCCAAAATTTGCAGTAGTTCGGACGACTCTGATATCGCCTTAAGGGAAGGTTTCCCATTTGTATGAACATCGTCCTCTGTGACAACGTCCAGCGCCTTAAGTATGTTTTCACAGGCCGTCTCCGACAAGACTAAATTCACAACGCGATTTGCTCTCTTGTCGCGCCCAACAAAGCAGGCAGAACCTTCTGAGAGATCTAAGACATTCAGATTTCGTCTTCTTAGATCCGGGCCATAAAAATATGCATTGATTGTTGTTTGGATGGTTGCTGGCATGGGTGCAGGTAATCCAACCCGTCCCAAAGATGTCAGCAGTTTTTGCTGCAATTCCAGCGCATGAGGCTGGCGCAAGCGAGCAACCCTGACTATTTTGCTACCGGCGATCCCTTCTTTGATTTCAGCTAGGGTTTTCGTGGTATAACTCTGGAGATCCCAGTCAATTCGGCAGAGGTTGCCGTTGATTGATATAGCAGGACTTCGGTCGCCCTTGTACAGCCAACTTTGATCGGTAATCTTACATGATCGCCCTTTGAGCAGTAGCGCTGACTCAGCTGCACCACGTGCTAAATCGCATGCAGGTGTCAGTACCAAAAAAACTTCAGTTGAATCGTCCTCTTGAATCTCTTCTCCGGCGACTTCTGTACCGTTTGCAGCAACAGGTTCTTGTTCGCCAAGGTTGGAGTTCGCCTCTTCGACAACATCTGAATTTTCCCAAACGAATATGTCACCGAATACAACAGGAAACTCGTCACTTCCCGCTAGAGGCAGCCTTGCTTCCGCTTGAGATATCATACGTGCTACCAAGTCTTGGGTTTTGATCGCTCCGGCGATGTATGGGGGACCAGGACTTAAGTCGTCAATCTTGCTCAACTCGTTCGCCGCGCCGATAATTGCTTCTTGGCCTTCAATCTCATGTTGAAGGACCCGATCGAAGACATCGACAAGATAAGCGCCCATGGACTTGCCTTCGAATTCCAGTAGTAATTGTCGCAGCTGTGACAGATCAGAGAGATTTACGCCTCGCATCAACGCGAGTGTTCGCTGAGAGGCATCTGCCATTCCAGCTTCGAGCGCAGCCAGAAAGTTTGCCAATGCTCTTGTTTCGCTGCGATTTGTAGCAAGCCTTTCGAGCTGCCGATTTAACGCACGATCTGTCTGCAACTGAGATTTTGCTAGGATTCGAAACCCAGATTCCAATAGGCCAACATGATCCCGATATTCTTCCTTGTTGCTCGCAAGCCTGGTGCTGTTGGAGAACAGTATCACTGGTGGCATGTTAGGGCCGTGCTGACCAACTATTTGTCGAAGACCCTCTTTCGATAGTTCCGCCGCTCCTGGTTCTTGCGCTGCTCCGAGAAACAAATCGATTACAATCAGATCCGGCACCACTTCTGGCTCGGTGAAAGATCTGCCTACCTTCGTACAACTGAGACCAAGCTGCGTGAGATATGTTTCAAGCCTTCCGGCAACTTCGTTATCCAGACGCTGCGTAGCTTCATAGGCCGCAAATATTGCTTCAGCACCTACGTCGGAACGCGATTTCCAAAGTGCGCGGATGTATTCGTCGTCCATCCGAAGTTGATGAGGTTCATCCAAGTTTCCTTCGTAAGCCTTTGCAAGCACAGCTTCAATCCCTTCAGTCCAGTCGTCATGGAAATTACTCCATTCAGCATCAATATCGGCAAGATCATTCGCCAAAGGGACCTCATCAAAACAGTCATCTACAATGAGCACGTTTGAGATGCCGGTATCTTTCAAAATAGCTTCAAGCGTCATCGGCTGAGGTCCTCCGGCAACTCGAACAAAAACCTATGGAGACGACTTGTTTCCTCATTCACATGGTTGGACAACATGAGCGAGCCACCGTGGTACGTCGCGATCTCTTGAGCGATATACAAGCCGAGACCCCGTCTCTTGCGCTTCTCTTTGAGGGAGAAAAAGGGGTGAAAAACCTTTTCCGAATTCTCCTTGCTAATCCCAACACCATTGTCCTCGAAAGTGATAAGAGGCGGATTGGCTTCAACAGAAATCAAAATGCTTGGTTCTAAATCCACTTCGCGTTTGCTGCGAACTTCTAGCCAATGGACCGAGTTTGAAATCAAGTTTTCAAGAACTTGGATAACCATTCCTTTGACAGCTCGAACATTTACGGGCGAGCTATCGTCATTCCGGAAAATCTTGATGTGCTCTCGCTCAAATTGCGATTGGTGCGCCTCAAGGACTTCATCAACAACCTTCTTCAGTTCAAAGGTTTCCTTTGTCTGACGACCAGAAACGCTCATGGGGTCAAGAATACGAATTCGCTTGCCAAGTGATTTTAGTGCTGATTGCAGAGTCGATATTTGTGATTTCACATCTTCAGAAACATCTGCTTTTCTTAACGTCCCAAGGACGTTGAGTGCGTTTTCAGAGGAGCGTGCCAGCTCATGTGCAACCACTTCAACCATCAAGCCTACGCCAGCCATGTCTAATAGTTGCCGCCCTTCTTTTTCGGCTTCATCAATGCGCCCCCTCAAAGCCTCGGCAAACGCAAGCAACTCTTGAAGGGTATGTTGTACTTCGTCGACCGGTTTTGATTCAGCGGCAGGAACCACTCCGCGCAACCCTGTAACAGCGGATCTCACACGACCTTCAAGTGATTTGAGTCGGTCGGCGGCCCCTACGATCTTGGTTTTCTGCGGCTTGTGCTCTCTTTCGGTTGTGCCGATAGCATCTCCAAGTGCTTCCTGAGTGGCCCATTTTACAATATTGAGAAAGGCTTGCTGTGACTCGTTCTCCCGCAACCCTTCCCGGTTTGTTTGGTCAATGAGTAAAGGGTTTCGAATTCGAGATATTGATATGCGACCGATGAACTGGGTTTTGTTCAGGAGATAGCCGCTGCGCCTGAGTGCTTTGCGATCTAGGTCGAGCCAATCGTCTCGATCCTCGCCATACGGAAAAACTCTGAAACCATCGCGAAAGAGCATGATCCCCGACCATTGATCTTGTAGTTCTCGCAGAGACTTGTTCTGACCCGTACTGTCGATGCGACTTAAGCGGCGCCGGTTATACCAATACAGTTCGAATTTGAAGGGGCCAAGGTCTTCCAAAGCATCGTCTAAGACCTCACCGAGTTCTTCGTTAAAGGCCTCCATTTCTTTAGAGCCAAGTACATATGTATGGGTCTCAGGAGGGTGATCAAACCCAAGGTCTTTTATCTCCGCAGTACATGTCAGAATTGGATTGCCTTCAACGTACTCAAACTTACCTTTCATTGTGGCATGGGCCGCATCTAAGAGCGAATTGGGCAACCTCGGGATCGAGATGCGCTCGCTATTGTAGTAGATTGAAACTTTGGGTCGTTTTTTTTGTGGCATTCTTGGATCAAGTAATCTCGCGAAGTCGTACTTTCCCAGTTCTGCGACTTTATCGCGCGACCATGACTCTTGGAGCCGCCCAATATATAGGCTCGTTCCATGGTAAGCAGCATCATGTTTCTTGGTACCCTTGCGGGGTTTGACATCGATTTCTTCAAGCATCTTGCCCGGTTTGGAGAAATCGCTCCAATCGATCTCAAGGATGTTCATGTGCCTGTCGGCTTTACTTGCACTGGAAACTTTAAGCGTATCACCAAGACGCATCGCACTGAGACGGCCAATTCCTTTCTCGCCCAGATACGGCGTTGTATCCGTTCCAGCCTTCAATGCCTCGGCTACAGCGTCGCGGCGTGAGGACGTGCCAATTACTAGGAAGGCATTCTTCAGGTTTGTTTCGGACATACCGTCACCGGTATCTTCCACAACAATTCGATTATATTTCTGTGGAGCCGTTCTCACAATTTCAAGTAACGTCTTGGTAGAATTCGCCCCACTTAGTTCCGACTCAAATGCTGCTCTAATGGCGGGATCAATGTCGCGTTCGATTTGGCTTCTGATCATATCGAGCAGTGCATTAGGGTCTTTGTTTGATGCTCGCGCAATCGACTGAGCTGCTCTTTGAGTAAGAAGGATGTCAAAACGAATTGTGACACCAGTTTTCGAACCCGCATCAAATCCATTTTTAATTAGTTCATAGAAGGCAATGACGTCCGATGAAATGAGTTCTGAGCCAAGCTCCAAGACTGTTCTTGCTGTTACTGTGAACATGATTTTTCTTTATTCTGACCTGTCTCGTTCAAACCCAAATCACCCTAATTGTATAAATCGCTTTGTAGAACCTGCACTGTTTAGGTCTGCAATCATCAGAGCCTATAAAACTTAATGGTGCCAGTCATTATTTATGGCAAGTAAGGCAAGCTTTTGCAGCGCCTCCGTATACGTCGTCTAGGTCAATCGCTTCAGTCGGCCGAAGGGGGTTGGTCTGAAGCCGTGCTTTCGCACGTGCCAATCTCTTCTCGTGCTCTTGTTTGATCTGCTCCTGTCTCTCAGGCAGTTCCAAATCTGATAGTGACTCGCCTTGGCTCCAGGTGAAAGGGGAGCCGTGCTCCAAAGCGGTTTTTTCATACCGTTTTGCTTCTTCAAACGCTTCTGGATGTTCCGCCTTCAAGCGCACCCATTCAATCTTCTGCTGGAAGAAGCAAAATGTGCAACCGCTGCGGCTGCGCCAGCTGTAGTAGTCCGGAAGACCCAGCCCTGATCCTTCTAGGATTTCGATTACCCCAGGTTTATCGATACTCGCATCCTTGAACGGTAACCGCACCAGCAGCTTCTCTTTTTTGGACTGATAGCCCTCACGGTACTCTTCATCGCTGCGGATGGCTACGTAAGAAATCACGGTGTCACCGGCATCTAGAAACTCGCGCACCCATTTTTCGAATGGTCGAAGTTTAAGCTGTCTTGTGCACCAGCGGGACTGCGCAGAAGGTAGGTAGCTCTTGTAGCTCTTGAGCCAAAAATCGAAATCACGGTCAGGGTTCAGACGCTGAATAGGCTTGCCGAGATAGCCCTCCAGACGAGTAAGGTATTCATAGACCTCTGGCAGCTCTTTGCCAGTATCCGTGAAGAAGTACTCAATGTCGATGTCCGGATGTCGTTGGCGCATAAAGATTGCCAAGGCAGCGCTGTCCCGGCCGCCCGACAAGCCCAAGACATGCCTTGTTGTGCTCATGCGCGCTCTCCAACACGGTGATCATCGCTTGTATTGAGGTACTTAGAGGTCACTTCGATTAATGCCGCCAAGATGATCTCACGGCTATGCTGGTCGGCTTCGCTCAAAGCTCGATCAAGATTTTCGGCAAGTGCTTCGACATCGTTCCAATCTACATCGGCCACTTGGATCTCGTGGAACAGCGAATGCGGCATGTTTTTTTTGCCAACAACTACACCCATGGCATGGCGACCATCTTTTCGGCCCTTTACGCGTGCCATTGTTTCGGTCTTTAAAAATTCTGTCGCAAGCTCCATGAGCCCGACGGCTGCACGTTCGCGATCTCCATCGTTCCAATCGCGTGGCAGCTTATTGACGGCAACGCCCGCAAGCCCTTCCATATCTTCCCGAGTGCCGTGGAACTGAGTCAATCGACCCACAAAAGCTTCTAGGCGCAAGTCCCCACCAATATGGCGAATGTTGTCTGATCGATCACGAAGTGCTTTGAAAGCCTCATCGTCCTGGCTACGAACATCTAGCTCCCGCAGCATCAACTCTTTCAGTTCTTCGAGAACTTTAGGGTAGGCCGCACGCATTTCTGACAGTGCATCTCTTAGAAGTACCGCAGTGGCACTTGCATCGAAGCTTCCATCTTCGCGTGGTTCTGTCAGACGGGGTAGATCGTCAAACAGAAGTTTGTTGGGATCACTTGCTCGTTTCAAGATTTCGCGGACTTTCAAGGTTTCTGGAGACAAGGACTGGGTCCTTGATGTCCATGGGACAAGAGCATCAAAGTCGCCAATAATCGTTCTCGCCACAAGCAACGGTTCTGCCATGCCCTTTATTTTTAGGAGACTGCCCAGTGTCTCTAGCGTTTCCCCAATGAAGCCTTTCATCTCAACCTGGCGCAGTTGGATATCCTTGGCTTCGCGCGCAAGGAACTCGACGCACAGCTCGTTGAAACTCGCTTGAAATACACCCTCGCCGTAGACAGCAACGCTGTCGCGGCGTGAAAGAATGTAGGCTGACAAGAACACTGGCCCAAGGCCGGCCTTTAAGCCAATTGGCGCTTGCCCCCACGCATGTATGATCTCGTCGGCACCGACGGTGCCCTGACGCGAAGCCAAAAGTTTGTCAGCAGCGCGCCACAATGGATAAAGCGTAGATCCTTTTGACGGGGCTGAATATGCACCTTCAGTGTGAATCCCCAGTTCCTTAAGGAGTGAAATGTACAGACCGCGTTCAGCAGGATAATTCTTTCCGTCAAAACCAAGGTCAATATCAGCACCCCTCATAACCATGCGCTTCATGAGCTTTGTGCGCGCACTCACCGCGTTTGACGATGGTTCAGAGCAGTTTAGCAACTCGTTGCGGATCAATGGCCCATCGCTGTAAATGCTATTTGCCATTTCAGAAAGTTGTTCGTTTAGGCGACGCTTACTAAGCCTTTGCGCTTTCTGGCCTCCGACATGCCACTTACCCTCATCAATCAAGCTATGAAGTATGGTCTCAATCTGTTGTCGTACCTCGGTGGAACGTGCGTCGATTTCCCTGCGGGCAACCGGGTCGCCTTGTAGCTCTGGAAACTTCTGTTCCAACGCGTTCAGTCCAGCAAGTTCCCGAACGTGGTCCAGAAGTCTTGTAGCATCAGCATGGTGACCAACGATCAGCGGATATTTGGATTGCGCTCCTGCAGCGCGGGCGCATACATCGCACGTCTTCTCCTGACTCTCACCTTCCATGGGAAGTGCAAATACGATGCGTCCTATGACGTCTTGGATACTCTTCGGTGGTTTGAACTCTTCAAGTTCGGAAACAGGATCGATTGTCATTTCGAACCATCGCATGGCGCCGGTTTCTTCATGGTGCCGTTTGGCAAGCATCGGTTGAAGATCAGCCAGCAGACGCACCAAGTTGAGGTCGACCTCTTTTGGCTCAGATAGGATTTCCCCCAAACGGGCTTCAACATCAAAGTCAGACCCGGCGTAGAGAACATAAGCACCGGCGTGCTTGCGGAAAACGATTTCTGATTGTTCTTCCAAACGGGCAAGTGCGGCCTCGACATCAGATCGACCCGACCCATTCAATGAAAGCGCAATGGTCTCCAGGTTAGCTGCCAGTCCTGAACGTTCTTTGAGCAGCTCGAAGATTGAGATTGTTCTCAGCACAGATTGCTCAAGATCAGAAGCACCGCGGGAAATGCAGCGCTCAAGTACATCATTTGCCAAAGCCCACCGGCGACCGTCGGGTGATGACAAGATCGCGGCCTCCAAATTGGACTGTAGGTAGTTCCACAACAGGTGTGGTGGATAGTACCCGTCGACAGCTTCTTTTGTGAGAGCGTCTTGCAATCCAAACGGCTCAGCAGAATTCAAAAACGAAAATACGCTGCGTTGGTTTTGACCAAACCGTCGGCGAGAAAGTGGTCCAACCAAGCATGCGGTAAATGGGTGAAGCGGTGCGGTGCGGGCAAGTTTTCCTGCCATGCGCTTCGCCTCAGTCTTCTTGCGCAAAGGGCGCAGTTGCGCGACGCAGTCTTCTGCCAGAGGGACTGCTTTGCGCACAGCGCGTTCATGCCCCAAGGCTTCGCCAATCAGCTCAACGGTTTCTTCGAGCGACACTGAAATAGAGATATCAACGAACCGGCCCTGGATTTTTGCCCAGGAGTCCCGCGCCTTGCGCCCGAGGCGTTCAGCGTATTCCTCGAAAGCTTGATGTAAGATCCCAAGGAAGATGAACCTTCCCTGACTACGTGCCGCGAGTTCAGCGATGTCCTGCAGAAGATGAAGATCACCATCTCCATCGGCTGCGGCCTCAAGCCCACGACCCAATTCGTCCATGATCAACAAGAGACCACGATCCTTGGTTCTTACTTCAATCTCCATCAAGATTTCCGAGGAGCTTGATGAAGCAGGAAGGCCCAACAGCTCCGCCAATTGCCTTGCAATCGATCGCCGCTCGGTCACGAGCGGCAGAACGTCCCATCGCGATGGAAAATAAGGCAGGGCGGATTTCAACGCCGTAACGACACTGTCGCCAAAGAGGGACGCTGCTTGCTCACGGATCGCCTTGGGCGCACCAAACAGGCAAGCAAGTGCGACGGCCAAGCTTGATTTGCCTCCCCCGTAAGGCCCGGTCCAAGTGAACGCGCCTTGCTCTGTGTCAGCGACGTGAGCGGCCATGAATGTAACGGCCGCCTGAAACGAAGCCGGGCAGTGGAAGCCATCAATCGCCGTTGCTGACGCAAAGTCTGTATCGAGGCGGACCGAGCGACGAAATCTTGGTGTTATTGTTGCAAGTTCGCTCATGCCGCTACCTCTGAGCGATTGCTGTAAAGCGCTTCTCGTAGCGCGCGGCGTTCAGCTTTTGGCACACGGCCCTTGTGCCGGATGACCTGACGCAGACCTGCTGTTTCCGACCAGGTCAACGTCCCGCCAGAACTTAATTCGAGCCGTTCCAGCCGCCCTACGATATCATCCTCATCCAGCAAGAATGCACGACCCGGAGACCCCGGTGCATAAGCGGCGTTTTCAAATGACATGGTTACTTGGTCAGGTGAGAAATGATCCCAGAACTCATTGAAGCAATACAAGAAAACCGCGTCAGGAAGGCTTGGCTTGCGGCCGCGCGACAGGCGCGACCGTTTATCCATAGGGTGGATCAGGCTGAGTTCGGCGAGTATCGATTCACCGGCCTCGCTTGTTCCGCGGCCGCCGACATAGGTTCTTAGGAGGCATTGCAAATCTCGATCAACTGTCGTGGAAGCAACCCGACTCCAGCCGCGCTCGTCTGCAAGCTTCAATAGCCGCTCCTCAATGTCTTTTCGGAGGAAGCTTCCGCCTCGATATTCATTAAATAGCCAATAGGCCGAGGTTAATTTTGGACGGGAGACGAGATGCCAATGCAGTAACCATAGCGAAGCATCTTCTTCAAGATACGGATCAGTCCCATCCTTTCCAAACAACATGTTGCCAAGCCATGCCGTCTCGAGCCCGTCATCTGTCTCGTCAAGCACACCTGCAGCGGCGGCCCAATATCGGATTGAGCCAACCATGTTGCGACCAACCCCGAAGCGCGCAATAGAATCCGGATCCCGAAAAACGTGAACAGCATCTTTGGCCGACTTCGCTCCGTCTACAGCGCGATAAGCCTTCTGTAGCCACCCGTAACGCAAGGGAAACGTCTCATGTCCTGAGAAGGTTGGACGATAATCATTTGATTTCAAATTTTGCATGCTCACTTGACCTGCTGGGGATGTCATCCAGTATGCAGATCAGTTATACACGTTCTGGATACTTCGTCCAGTATTGAGGGCACTATGCAGATTGGTGAAACGATATATCTCGACTATCAGGCGGCGACGCCGGTTGATGAGCGTGTGTTGCGTGTGATGCAAGACGCTTCGACGACGCTTTTTGCAAATCCTCATGCAGCTGATCATGTCCTCGGGTGGCGTGCTGCAGCCGCCATTGAAAGAGCGGCCACCCAAGTAGGAAATCTCTTTGGATTACAAGGCGATGACGTGGTTTTTACCTCTGGAGCTAGCGAAGCAAACACGATGATGTTCCGCACAGCACAGGCGGTTTCGGAGCGCACTCAGAAAACAGAACTATTGATTGGAGCCGCAGATCACGGATCAGTTCTGAAAGAGGCAGATCATTGCAATCTGCGTGTCCATCGCATTGCGCTTGATGGTCGGGGGGCGCCAGACCCAGAACACCTAGAAAATCTGTTAAGCAACAAAACAGCGCTTGTCTCCATCATTGGCGTGAACAATGAAAACGGTGCAATTGCCGATCTCCAGGCGATTTCGGATATCTGCCGAGCGCATGACACGTTGCTTCATGTCGACCTTGCGCAGGCTCCTCTTGCGATGGATGTAAATCTGCTTGAGCTCGACATCAGCTTGGTCACGATTTCGGCTCACAAGCTATATGGTCCAAAGGGTGTCGGCGCATTACTGACAGCTCCCGGGGTATCGGATTTGGTCAGGCCTGTGATCATTGGTGCCGGTCAGCAAGGGGGCCTACGTGGTGGCACCATGACAACAGAGTTGATCGTAGGCTTTGGCGAGGCATGCCGTATCCTGCAAGAGATTGGCATGGAAGAGCGTATCCGCGTTGGCCGCATTCGAGACTCTTTCATCCAGGACCTTGAGCAAAGTCAGCTCGCGAATCTGATAGGGTCGTTGGAACAGCGGCACCCTGGAAATGCACTTATGCGATTTACTGGCAAAGACGCGTCTGATTTACTTGGTCGGCTACAGCCTCAGATCGCTGCTTCAACGCAGTCTGCTTGCTCATCGAGTTCGATTGAGCCGTCACACGTGTTGGTGGCAATGGGGCTCGATCATCAAGCAGCGTCAGAGTGTATACGTTTCAGTTTTGGGAGGTACTCGACTGAACAACAGGCGACTGAAGCCGTTGACATTTTGTCCTCGACTTTGGGCTCGTCTGACTGATCGCCAGCCTAGTTCGCTGCTGCATCCAATGGCGATCATTGCAGCTTCAATAAGCGACACGGCATGGAAGTTATTGAACACCAGAACCGTCTCAACGAATACAATCAATAGCACCCGAGAGGCTTATAAGGACACCACGATGAATGTTTCGAAAGAGGCCTACGAGCAGAATTATCAGCAGTTTCGATCCCTAAACCAGATCATGTGGCAAATCCCAGTTTTGGCCATGACACTGACCGGAGGGCTTTGGTTTGGCGTCTCGACAATCGACGAAAACGCCATGTTGGTTACAGTCCTTCTCCTGACGGCGGTCACGGGAAACGTCATGCTATGCGGTGTCCTCATCCGATTCAGACATGTGATGGGGTGCTATCTCGACTGGCTGAAATTAGCGGATTTAGACGGATTTGTGGACGCCAGTTTGATGCCAAAGGATGCTACAAAACTGGAGATATTCTGCAATAAGGACAAAAAAGTTCACACTTTGTTCCTGTGCATGTTAGGGTGGGCAGCGGCTTGTAGCGTGGTGGTCCTAGCAGTATTTTGGAATGAAAAACTGGGGTTAATAAAATTGAGTAACAACAAACCATCATTGGAATTCTACGACGAGCATGCCTTGGCTTTGGCCGATAGCTACGAGTCAGTGGCATTCGAAAAAGCGTACCCGTTTCTGGCAGAAACATTTGCTGCGACGGCGTCACCGCTAACTGTGCTGGATATCGGGGCTGGCACCGGTCGTGATGCAGCTTGGATTTCTGCCAAGGGCCACAACGTGACTGCAATTGAGCCATCCACTTCCATGCTAACGATTGCAAAAAACCTGCATCCGTCCTATCAGATTAACTGGGTACGAGATGATCTTCCTCAGTTGGAACGCTTGGAGACCGCAACCTATAAATTTGACTTCATTCTGTTGAATGCGGTTTGGATGCATATCTTACCGCAAGATAGATCCGCATCATTTCGGCGTCTCAAAGGACTATTAAGACCTGATGGTTCTGTCTTTGTGTCTTTGCGTCTTGGTCCTGTTAGTGAAGACAGGGGTATGTTTGAGATTTCCGGTACTCAGTTTGTACTGGATGCAAAAAAAGCAGGCTTTAAAGTTATTCCGCGTGGAGTTTTCGAAGACCTGTTGGGGCGTGCGGAAGTTAGCTGGAAGATGTTTGAGTTGAGGCAATCCAGCTGAGCGGTGCTTACTGAAGCTGCAGCGGGACGCACGCGCCACAACTCTCAGAAATGTATTCAGGCACTTTGGAGAATTACGGGTTGAATACTAGGGCTATCGTTACCGAGTAACCTCCGGTGGAAAGGAATTCGTCGAATGGCAGCTTCAAGGAACGCGGCTGCAAAATTCAATGGCCCGACGAACGGTCGCTTTGGGCCGCAATCACCTGATTGCCTTTTTCACCATCACTGTCGTAGAAAAAAACTAACCTTGGGCGTCGAGAGGCAGTGCAGAGCTACCCCGGTCATAGTCGGGCGATTTTTGAGCGCTTTCGATGCATTGGCCTACCTCTAGCTCTTTTCCCACCGTACCCTAGTTACACGTTGTTTCGTTAAGGCCTTTCCCGATGTCCGATCCCTCCGCCCAACTCCACGCCGCCCTGGCGACCGCTCTCCAGCAAATGGAAGAACTCCTGGGCCAACCTCTCACGCTCACCCCAAAACTTGAAGTGGTGGACGACACGAGCTTCTGGGCTCTGATCGAGCTTCAGGCAGAGGGTCTCTCCATACGCGCCAGCACGGGCGTTGTTTCCACACTCACCACTTTCTGGAATGCCGCCTATGCGAGCGAGACCTTCCTGAACGGCGCTGGCCAACCCGTAACTGCCGGCAAAGACGACATGATCCACTTGTCACTGGTCTGGCTAATGTTGCACGAGTTGCAACATTTTGACCTGAACCACTTTGATCTTATGGGGTGCTCGTTTGTTGGCGAGACGGCACAGTCTCACCAATTCGCCATCGCATCCCGCGCTCCTGCCAAACCAAACCCATTGCCTGATCTGCCTGTCAGCGAGCTCCCCAAAGTCCCACTTTGCCTGGAGCTTCAGGCGGACCACGATGCATCTGAACTGCTGCTTGATGCCTACTCGGCGGATGAATGGGCAAGCCTGCGCCACCGCGCAATGGCGATCTCAGCGGTGATGATGCTGATTGAACGCGAAGACGCCAAGAGCGCAGCCCCGCTTAACTCGCATCCCAAAGCCGCCACCCGGATATTTCAGCTACTGGGTCATATCACCGAGATGCTGCTTATACCGGCGCAGCGGATTGCGATCATCAATGGCTTTGACGCTATCGATCCAGATGACCTTCCCTCAAACGAGGAACAAACCGCCTATAGCAAAGACGTTTCGATCCCCTGCTTCTTTGACGCCGTGAACTTGGCGCAAGTTGTCGGTGCGGACAGCATTCGCCAAGACCTCGGGGAAGCGCAGGATTTCTTTGCAGACGTGGGGATCGCCAAGGCCTTTGATCCAGCGGGGTTCGACGCTTTCAAAACGGATGGCGCACGACAATGGGCGGATCTTGTGCTTTTCAACGAGACACTCAAAACCTATCAGACCCTGCCAGATGGCCTCACGTGATGACACGGGTTTGTACTTGATAAACGATCAGATCAGTTTCTTTACCCAGAGCGACAATACTCTTGCGATCCACCGGCAATCGCTGATCTTCACTGACCACAAAGACAAACCGATGCACCCCAGTGTCGTCATATTCGCAAAGAGGAATAGCGGCCCCCTTCCCGTCTCGCGGCAAGATATTCAGCCCATCCTGTATCTGTACCCTCAAATTGCGCACATCAGCCCCGAGGGGTAGCGGGTGCCATTCATCCGCGTAACGCTCAAAAGCGACAACGCAACCAGGTTCCGGCGTCGTGAGTTCAAAGACAAACTTTTGGCCAATGCGGAACACGGCAGCCTCGTCTTTCGGTCGTTCACGCCGAGCTGTGGCAAATGGCTCCACTACCACCGCCCTTATACCGCCAGTTGCAGCATGAGCCTGCAGGAACATTTCCCACTCTGACCTTCTAGGGATCTGGAACATCTCCGGCGCTTTGTCCTGCCCAAAGTCATAGTGGTTGCCTGCCAACCATTCATGCATGGCTTGCGCTTTTTGCCAGGCAATCTCACCGCGCCGAAAGTTCCGGTGCGGATCTTCTGTATCGCTGATCGGGCTCCCCTGCGCCTCAACGACGAGGTCGTCAAAGCGCGCGCCAAGATGCTTGGCCAGCTCACGCAACACCATATAAAGCGCCTTTGTAGGTCCTCGCCGATCTGCAACCGACGCATTGGCCCAATCCACCCCAAAAAAATGCGCTCATAATCAATACCCCCAAATACCTACTCGATACTTTTACGACATTCGTCTCAACCGCCTTTGGTTCCTTCATACAGATGTATTTGCATCAGGAAAGCCTCGGCAAAATGCTGTGGGCAGAAAGGAATAATCCGTTGACCGATCAGGCCAAGCCACGCGAGTCTCATGAGGAGACGACGCCAGCATTGCCCAATGGCAATCTGCTGGAACTGGTGCGTTTCCTCGCGCGGGCGGCGGCGGAAACGGATTTTCAGGAGCAGATGAAGGGTGATGGCCCTGCGGGCTCTGACACAATCACAGAACACGGCCCGCAGAAAGACCCATGACCATGAACACACAGGTGCCCACACAACAATCACAGACAAAACGCGTGGCGATCTACGCGCGCTATTCCTCTGACCTACAAACAGACAAATCCATCGAAGATCAAATTCGGGTCTGCCAACAACGCGCCGATCAAGAAGGCTGGACCGTTGTCGAATGCTACACTGATCACGCAATCTCAGGGGAAAGCCTGTTTCGCCCTGGCATCCAAGCGCTTATGACCACTGCCCCGGCTGGTCAGTTCGATATTGTGATGTCCGAAGCCCTAGATCGTGTCAGCCGCGATCTGGAAGGCGCTGCCAAAGTGTTCAAACATCTACGGTTCAACGACCAACAGATGTTCACCCTGTCTGAGGGCTTCATCAGCGAGCTGCACATTGGGTTCAGTGGCACCATGGGCGCGATGTTTCTCAAAGAACTTGCCAACAAAACCCGCCGCGGCCCGCAAGGCCGCGCCCTCAAAGGCAAAAGCGCAGGCGGCATTGTCTATCGCTATGATGTAGCGCACGAAGCTGGTCCCAATGGCATGATTGAACGCGGTGGCCGCAAGATCAATGATGACCAAGCCAAGGTCGTTCAGCGCATTTTCAAGGCCTATGCCAATGGCACGTCGCCAGCATCCCTCGCCAAAACACTCAACACAGAGGGCGTCCTGGCCCCGAATGGCGGTACATGGGGCCCAAGCACGATCTATGGCAATCGAGAACGCGGCACAGGCATCCTGAACAACGAACTCTACATCGGTCGCCAAATCTGGAACCGCCTGCGCTACGTCAAGAACCCGGCAACTGGAAAGCGCGTTTCGCGCCTGAACCCTGAAGATAAGTGGGTGATCACCGATGTGCCGGATCTGCGCGTCATCGATCAGGACCTCTGGGACAAGGTCAAAGCCCAGCAAGGTGTCTACAACAAGAAAGACAAACCACTGCACGCGCGGAACCGCCCGACCTACCTGCTGTCACATCTCGTAAAATGTGGTTGCTGTGGCGGTGGCTTTGCAATGCACAACCAAACCCGCCTCGCGTGCTCGACCGCTAAAAACAAAGGCACCTGCAACAATGGCCTCAGTATCAAACGCGAAGAGCTGGAAACCAAAATTCTGCATGCCCTGAATGCAAATCTGATGGATGAGCACCTCGTGGATGCCTTCTGCAAAGAATACACCAATCGCATGAATGAGCTGCGCCGCGATCAAAACGCCTCGCGCAATGCCTACATCAAAGAACAGCACAAATTGATGCGTGAGAAGCAAAAGATCGTCCAATCGATTTGCGACGGAGTACCCGCCGAGATGATCAAAGACCGTGCTGTTGCGGTCAACGACCGCCTCCAAGAATTGGAAGCACTTCTCAGCAAGCAGCCTGAGGAGAAGGTGTTTTTCATCCAATTATGGGGGTACGGTACAAACAAGAAATTTCTGGGCTCATGGCCACCATGAACAACCCAGAGACACGTGCGGAAGCTTCACAGCATCTGCGCGCCATGATCGACAAAGTCATCCTCACACCCAATGAGTCGGGTGAGGAGCTGACCATCGACCTTATCGGTGACCTAGCAGGCATTCTGTCGGTTGCGACCTCAACGGAGTGACCGCGTAGAAGCGGAACTATCTAAAATTCAACCTGTGCAACAAAAGCTTAGCGTAGCAACGCGAACAGCCCCCGAAGGGGCTGTGTTTCTGTGTTCTACCTCACAAGAGGTACTGGTTGCGGGAGTAGGATTTGAACCTACGACCTTCAGGTTATGAGCCTGACGAGCTACCGG
>JBOEGN010000057.1:0-195 GCA_050633445.1 Thalassovita sp. | reverse complement strand
ACACCTTAAGATGCAGTACCATTGGCGTTAGAGCACTTAACTTCCGAGTTCGGGAAGGGATCGGGTGTTTTGCTTCTGCTATGACCACCAATCCAAGAAATAACCAAGAATGTCCAAGTCAGTACGACTGTACTTTGTGTGTTGTGTATGCTTTTGATTTGATTGAACAGTCTTGCTGTTACTGGATCAAATCAA
>JBOEGN010000056.1:5386-20377 GCA_050633445.1 Thalassovita sp. | reverse complement strand
CCGCACGCCGGTGCCCGAATTGCCGCAATCAATCACGTTTTCGGGCTCGGCAAAGCCGCCCACGCCGACACCATGAATATGCCAGGTGCCAGCTTCGTCCCGCGTCACCTCGGCGCCAAAGGCACGCATGGCCTTGGCAGTATCCAGGACGTCATCGCCTTCTAGCAGGCCGGTGACTTTGGTTTCCCCGATGGCCATAGCCCCTAAAATCAGCGAGCGGTGCGAAATCGATTTGTCGCCCGGAACATCAGCCTGTCCCGAAAGCGGGCCGCAAGCGCTGGAGGTCATGGGAATGGGGGTGCCGTGGCCGGACATGCGTGTCTCCTTGATATCTTGAATGCCTCTTACCGCACCCGGCCCCGCCGGTCCATGGCAGACAGGGGCAATTCGCTGGCAAATGTGAGCGCTAAAGCAGGAACGCCTTGCGCGCGGAGAGGTGGGGATTTGGGTATTTTTGCCAAGAAGAAGCAGAAGGTCGCGTGCCCCAATTGGGCATGGCCTAGGGCATGGGTGGTTCGGGGATCTCACCCAGCCAGATGCGGGGGTTTTCCTCGGCGATCTGGCGGAAAATCTCTTCTCCGAGGGCGTTACGCAGACGGAAGCAGACGGCTTTTTCTGACAGGGCCTCTTGGCGGGTCATGTAGAAATCAGAGCCGAACAGGGTGCGGCGGCGCAAGCGTTCACTGGCGTCATCCTCGCCGGTCAGGAACAGGCGCAGGAAGGGGATGTAATCCTCGAAATGAAAGAGTGTGTAGGAAATGTCGGTCCACAGGCCGGGATAGTCACCCGACCCGATCATTTTGCGAATTTGCACCTGCCAGTTGTTGTTTCGGTCGTAATCCGGCCCGGCCTCGACATAGGATTTCCAGTCATGTTGGCCGCCGAAATGCGCGAGGCAAATTCGCAGGTCGGGGAATTCGTGCAGTATCGGCGTGTAGGCGCGCGGATCGGTAAAGCGATTGGCCATGTAGTCGCCAGTATCGCGCCCCTGAACGCCCCCACGCGAGCAATGGGTCATCAGCGGCAGGTTCTCGGCCTGCATCTTGGGGTAGACATGGCTCATCAGGACCGGGTCATCGGGGGCAAATCCGAGGCGGGGATAGATTTTGACGCCCTTGAAGTGCAACTTGTCCAATGCACGGGTCAATTCGCTGGCCTGTGGATCAGCGCGCGGGTCAATGGTGGCAAAGGGAAAAACGGCGCCGGCGACATCTGGGTCTTTGGACAGGCGGGCCAGCTCATCGTGCTGATCGCTTAGTGAAACAGGGGGTTCGCCATGGCCGATCGCGGAAAGATCCATAGGCAACACCACGTAGCGGGTATTCGAGGGATAGTGCCGCTGTAGGTTCTTTAGAACGGATTTTTGGTCGGGGGCGGCGGCCTCTTTTTGGAAATCATAGAGACGGCGGACTTTTTCAGCCAGCGGGTGTTGTCCCAACGCCGCCAGCCCCCACGCCAGAAACCGCACCAATTGCGGCAGTTTTTTCAGCGGACGCAGCCAGGCATAGGGATAGCTGACCGGCACATGTTGCGTGGTGAACGTGTGGATATGGCAATTGGTGATACGAATGTCTGACACGAGAATCTCTCCGGAATGAATACCCGGAAAGATAGCACGTTCAGATCACCGGCGCACGAAGGTCAAGTAATGCGGCGTACGGTCTTCGCGCAGGGCTTTTTGTTCGTAGCGGGTGGAAATCCAATCGTCCCAGGGCTCGCGCCAATCAGCGGGGCGTTCGGCCAGCCATTCAAAACCCGCCTTGGGGACCTCTTCCAGCGTTTGGCGCACATAGTCGGGAATGTCGGTGGCCACACGGAAAATCGCGCCGGGTTTCAGCACGCGGTGCAACGGCTCCAGATGTTCGGGCGTGACAAAACGGCGGCGGTGGTGCCGTTTTTTCGGCCACGGATCGGGATAGAGTAGAAACGCGCGGCTGATCGACTGTTCGGGCAGCACATCAAACATGTCACGCGCATCACCGGGATGAATGCGAATGTTGTTGCAACTAGCATCGCGGATTTTGCCCAACAGCATTGCGACGCCGTTGATATAGGGCTCGCAGCCAATGAACCCCACATCAGGGTTCTGCCCGGCCTGATGCACCATGTGCTCGCCACCGCCAAAGCCAATCTCAAGCCAGACGTCACGATCACCGAAGATCTCGTTCAGGTCCAGCTTGGTACGGTCTGGGTTTTCCTCCCATCCAACTGCACCGGGCGAGAGCTTGGCCAAGTCCTCGTCCAGAAAACGCTGTTGGCTGTCGCGCAGGCCCTTGCCTTTGAAACGTCCGTAGAAGTTGCGCCAGGGGGCGCCAGAGGGGTGTTTATCCTGTGTCATCGCCGGGCCATGTACCTTGGCTGGCCCGCCGGATCAATGCCTGTCTGACCTCAGAGCCGCAGACGCTTAGATCGCAGGGTCCCCAACACCCCCACCCGGAGGCGTGGTCGGATCAGAGGGCGGCGACGGTTCGGTCACCCCAGCCGTGACACCGGGTTGCCCATCACCATACGGCCCGTCCGCAACCAGAGCCACGTCCGTCGGGTTTTTGCTGAATTCAGTGGCAACGTAACGGTCCATTTGGGCCATCAAGTCGGTCACCGTGGGGTTCGTCGTTTCAATATCGCGTCCCACACGGCTCAGGATATCGCGCAATCTCTCGGGGCCCAAGTCGTTGGGATCGCGGCGCCAGTCATCCCAGCGTGGTCCGGCCAGATAGACGGCGGCGAACATCAGCTTGGCCTTGCGTTCGGGCGTCCCGCTGACACGCAATGCGTCATAAAACATGCGGTGGACCTCGGGCCAGGCGCGCGAATGATAGTTCACGCCCTGTTCGTTTCCGACCCCGCAATAGGCATCATGCATCGCCGCTGCCGACGCAAACCGAGCCGATGTGGGATTGCCGATAAGTGGAACAAACACAGACGGAATAGAGGCCCCGTCCGTAAGCGTGCCCTTTGGCGCCGCCCAATTCGATGCTGCTCCGTCCACAAATTTCAGCGTTGCAGCCATCGGAAAAAATGTCGCTTTGCGCTGCGGCAAACGCGTGGGGCGATTGCGTTGCAACTGTATCGGCGCGTTCAAAAAAGTGCAGCGCTGCGCCTGCGCTGCCGCGCAGGAATAGTCACGGGTTGCAGCATTGGACGACGTTGAAACAGTTGCCGGCTCGCATGCAGCAAGCAGGGCAACAAGGCTTGTCAGAATAGAAATACGAAGCATGGCGATACCTGAAAAGGATGAAAAACAAGGCCTGCATTTGGCCAAGCCTTTCATCCCAGATCAAGTAAGGTTTCCCACCATTCCGCAGAACGCGAGATCCGCTAAATCACAATGCGCCTTTCAGAGCCGCGCCCAGATCAGTTTTTTCCCAGCTAAAACCACCATCCGCGTCCGGTTGACGGCCGAAATGACCATAGGCCGCAGTGCGCTGATAAATGGGTTTGTTCAGGCTCAGATGGGTGCGGATACCGCGCGGGGTCAAGTCCATGACTTTGGGAATCGCGGCCTCGATCAGGGCCTCGGGCACAGTGCCGGTGCCATGCAGATCAGCGTAGATCGACAGCGGTTGCGACACGCCAATGGCATAGCTCAGCTGAATGGTGCAGCGATCCGCCAGACCGGCGGCCACCACGTTCTTGGCCAGATAGCGCGCGGCATAGGCGGCCGAGCGGTCCACCTTGGTCGGGTCTTTACCCGAGAACGCGCCGCCGCCATGCGGAGCCGCGCCACCATAGGTATCCACGATGATCTTGCGGCCCGTCAGGCCCGCATCCCCATCAGGGCCACCAATCACGAATTTCCCGGTCGGGTTCACGTGCCAGATGGTCTCGGCGTCGATCCAGCCTTCGGGCAGAACCTCGCGAATGTAGGGTTCGACAATGGCGCGAATGTCATCGCTGCTTTGGGTTTCATCCGCGTGCTGCGTCGACAACACGATCGAGCTGACGCCAACGGGTTTGCCATCCACATAGCGCACCGACAGCTGAGATTTCGCATCCGGGCGCAGGGTGGGTTCGGCGCCGGATTTGCGCACCTCGGCCAGACGACGCAAGATCGCATGAGAATACTGGATCGGAGCAGGCATCAAGGCCTCGGTCTCGTTCGTGGCATAGCCGAACATGATCCCCTGGTCGCCAGCGCCTTCGTCTTTGTTATCTGCCGCATCCACGCCTTGGGCGATATGCGCGGATTGTTCGTGCAGCAGGTTGGTGATCTCGACCGTGTCCCAATGGAACTTTTTCTGCTCATAGCCGATGTCGCGGATGCAATCGCGGGCGATCTGGTCGATCTTGCCCATGTATTCGGTCAGCTTGGTCTGATCCGACAGGCCGACCTCGCCGCCGATCACGACACGGTTGGTGGTGGCAAAGGTTTCACAGGCCACCCGTGCCTCGGGCTCTTGCGCAAGAAAGGCATCCAGCACTGCGTCCGAAATGCGGTCACAGACCTTATCGGGGTGCCCTTCCGAAACGGACTCGGAAGTAAATATATAGTTCTGACGGGACATGAAAAGTGCTCCAGTGGTGTCTACCCGCCACGTCAGGAAGCCGTTGTGACAGGGAATAGCTCTTGGTTACGCGCAGGTTGTGTCCGGGTCAACGGGCATTTCGACGCGACGGCCTGCCTGGACCTAGAGCTGACGCAACAAGAAGCAACCATGAAAGCGCAAGAACGGCCCAATCTCCGGTCTGGCGATACAGCGTTGGGTGGCCCGGTTTGGGCAAAACAGCATCAACAAAGCCCGCCTGCCCCAACGGTATCTGCGCCGTGACGCGGCCCAGCGGGTCAATCATCGCGGACACGCCCGTATTCGCCGCGCGGGCCAGCGGCAGGCCTTGTTCGATCGCACGCAGACGCGCCTGGGCCAGATGTTGGTAGGGGCCGGAAAACGTGCCAAACCACGCATCATTGGTGATTTGCAACAACAGCGCCGGCTGGTCCGGCGCCGCGAGAATATCGTTGGGAAAGACCGCCTCGTAACAGATCAGCGGTAGCGCTTTGCCGATTTCCGGCCCCAGATCCAGCAGGCGCGGGCCGGGCCCCGCCGCAAACCCATTGCCATCGCGCGCCGCGAACCCTTTGAGCCCAAAATCCGAGAGCAGATCGCCAAACGGCAGATACTCTCCGAACGGAACAAGATGGTGTTTGTCATAAATCTGCTGCACCGCACCGCCCTGCCCCAACAGCACAGCTGAGTTGAACATCTGCGCCCCCTCGAACCTTTGGATTCCCAGCAACACAGGGGCTTGCGCGACCTCGGCGATGTGGGCAAAGACACGGTCTGCATCGCCGAGCGCAACGGGGACGGCGGTTTCCGGCCAGACGATCAGATCAGGCCGCCGCTGATCCGAGGGCGCAGCAGAAAACCCGACCTGACGTTGAAAAAATATCGGCGTATAAGCGGGATCCCATTTCTGATGCTGCGGCGCGTTGGGCTGGATCAGGCGCAAAACCGGCCCGTCCGCGGCCACGGCCGTCACCTCAAGCCGAGCCGCGCCCCAGACCCAGGCCCCGGCCAGCAAACCGACGCCCAACAGAACCTGCACCCACTGACGGTGCCACACCCCGGCCACCGCCATGGCGCCCAACATCACCAGCAGCCCCAGCCCGTGCGCCCCACCCCACACGGCCATTTGCGCCAGCGGCGTGTCCGCCAACACATGGCCAGGCAAGGCCCAGGGAAAGCCAGTGAATATATAAGACCGGATGATCTCGGCCAGGGTCAGAGCACCCGCCAAGGCCAGAATATTGCGCCCAAGGACCTGCGCCACAGCAAAGCCCAAAGCCCAGAATAGCGCCAGCCCTCCGGACATAAAGATCAGCGCAAAGGGGGCCATCCAGCCGTGGCGTAAAGGGTCCACCAAAAACGGCTGCACAATCCAGATCAAGGACAATGCGAAATAGCCCGTGCCAATCGCCCAGCCCTGCCAGGCCGCCAAACGCCAATGCTGAGTTCGGGACAGGACAACAGCCATGACGCCAAAGGCAACCATCGTCACCGGCCATAACTCAAAAGGTGCTTGCCCCAACCCTGCGACTGCGCCCAGCGCCCCCAATGGCAGCAAGCGCACGATCAGGGGCAGACGCGCCATGTCAGTCTTTGACCAGACCGGGCACGCGAACCCGCAACCGCTTGATCCGGCGCGGGTCGGCATCGATCACGGTGAATTCGGGGCCAGCGGGGTGCTTTACGATCTCGCCGCGCACGGGCACACGCCCCGACAGCATGAAGACCAGACCACCCAGCGTGTCGATTTCCTCTTCGTCGACCTCGTCCACATCGGTCAGGGACAGGCCGATCTCTTCTTCGAACTCATCCAGCGGGCATTTCGCCTGAGCCAGATATTCCCCTTCTTGCTCGCGCATCCACAGATCGGCCTCTTCGGTGTCGTGCTCATCCTCGATTTCGCCGATGATCTGTTCGATCAGATCCTCGATGGTCACAAGGCCATCCACGCCGCCATATTCGTCGATCACCAAGGCCATGTGGCGCCGCTCGGTCTGCATTTTTTGCAGCAAAACTCCGATTGGCATCGAGGGCGGCACATAAAGCAACGGCCGCAGCATGTCGCGGATCGAGAGCGCGTCACTGCCATTGCCATTAAACCCGTGGCGCAGCGCAAAGTCCTTGAGGTGGAGCATCCCAATCGGCGTGTCCAGCGTGCCGGTAAAGACCGGCAGACGGCTTAGCCCGGTTTCGCGGAACAAATTCACCAGATCGTCCTTGGTTATGGTGTCCGGCACCGACACGATATCGGCCTTGGGAATCGCCACATCCTCGACGCGCATTCGACGCAACGAGGTAATGTCCAAGGGAACCTGGCCATGATTGGATTGCGTCACGCTGGAGGTCTCACCCGGTGCAGGCTCGCCCACATCCGAGGGGCTGAGCGCCCCAATAACGCGGCGAAAAAAGCCGGATTTTTTCCGGCTGGAATGTCGGTCGTCAGACTGCGCGCTGTGCGCTGCCATAGAGGACCCGTCGGTGCTGTCGCCCATTTTACCTTTCCAATGATGCGGACCAATACATAATCAATGGCCGCTTAATATTCTGAATATGGGTCAGATATACCCATTTTGCCAAGTATTTCAGTCTCGATCGCTTCCATCAACGTGGCATCCTTGTCACGGATGTGGTCGTAACCCAACAAATGCAAGGTTGCGTGAACGATCAGATGCGTCAAATGATCCGACAACGCCTTGTCGGCCTCATGAGCCTCACGCAGGCATGTTTCCCAGGCAATCGCGATGTCGCCCAATTCTTCGGCCATACTAGGAATCGCGCACATCGGCAGGGCGGGCGCAGCGCCATCAAGATCGACGGACCGGTCTTCGGAGGGCCAGGACAACACATTTGTTGGCGTCGGTTTGCCCCGAAAATCCGCGTTCAGTGTAGCGATATGCGCATCGTCACAGGCGAGAATCGCGATCTCGAACTGGTCAGGATCAAGACCAAGGTGCATAAGGGTGGCCCGCGCCGCCGTTTCCGCAATCTGGGTCAGATTGGCCGCAGTCCAGCGGTCGTCATCGAGAATGGTATCGGTTAACATATTTCACCGCCGCGTGGGGGCCAGCCCCCACACCCCCGGAGTATTTTCCGAGCAAAGAAAGGATCAGGCTTCGTCGGCCTCATACGCTTCGATGATGGCAGCCACAAGAGGGTGGCGGACCACGTCTTTGGAGGTGAAGTAGTTGAAGCTTATGTTCGGGATGTGATTCAGCAGCCTTTCGGCATCGTGCAGCCCCGAGGAGACGCCGCGCGGCAGGTCGACCTGACTGCGGTCGCCGGTGATGACCATGCGGGAGCCTTCGCCAAGGCGGGTCAGGAACATTTTCATCTGCATCGAGGTGGCGTTCTGCGCCTCGTCCAGCACCACGAAGGCGTTGGCCAGGGTGCGGCCGCGCATGAAAGCCAGGGGGGCGATCTCGATGCGTTTTTCCTCAATCAATTTAGCGGTTTGTTTGCCCGGAAGGAAGTCGTTCAGCGCATCGTAAAGCGGCTGCATATAGGGGTCGACTTTGTCCTTCATATCGCCGGGCAGGTAACCGAGTTTTTCACCTGCTTCGACGGCGGGGCGGGACAGGATGATCCGGTCAACGTCACCATTGAGGAACATCGAGACGCCAACAGCGACGGCCAGATAGGTTTTGCCGGTGCCTGCTGGGCCGATGCCGAAGGCCAGTTCATGGGCGAACAGGCTTTGGACATAGGCTTTCTGCGCGTCGGTGCGTGGTTCGACCAGTTTTTTGCGGGTCTTGATTTCGACCTTGCCGCCCTTGAACATTTCCAACTGATCGCCATCGCGGGCACCGGTGCCGTCCTCGGATCCGTGCATGCGAAGCTCGCGGTCGATGTCTCCGTGTTCGACATCGCGCCCAGCCTCGAGCCGTTCGTATAGCGCCTCGAGCACCTCGACTGCTTCGGCGACACCGGCCTCTTCACCATGGATGATCAGCTGATTGCCACGCCGGATGATCTGAACCGATAGCTTTTGTTCTACCTGCGCCAGATTGCGATCATACTCTCCGCACAGATCGATCATCAATCGATTGTCGGGAAATTCCAGCTGCGTCTCGATCAGGGCGGCGGGATCGGTGGGCGGTGTCAGAACGCTGGTGGCCAATCAGATCTCCTTTGGCTAATCCGTACAGATATGGTGGCAAGTTGCACGCCATTCCGCAAGCGGTAGTGTGCGATTGTCACGAAATCGCGACAAAAAAGGCCGCCGGAATGTTCCGACGGCCCTTTCGATAAGCATTTGATGTTCGGCGCGGATCACAAAGGATCGGCGATGAACGTGCCCTTCTTGAAGGGACCAGTTGCAACACCCGGAGGGGCAGCACCGGAACAGACGGGCTTGCCATATTTGTCAAGCCGGGCAGAGAGATAGCCCTCGACCCCGTCATCAATAATCCAGTGGTCACAGCCATTGGGATCAACCCAGATACCGGCTTTCAGCTGGCTCAGGTGTTTTGCATCGGTGCCACGGTCGCGGGTCTTATCCCGGCCAACCGGCGAATGCCCGCCATAGGTGGTGCCACAAGCGGACACCGAGGCGACCAGCAATAGCGCAGTGGCGATCTTGATCGGTTTCATCTTTGGATACTCCCTCGCTCGATCACTGTACGCAGATGATTTCGACGCGGCGATTCTGTTGCATGTTCGCGGCCGAGGTGTTGGGCACCTTGGGCATCCGCTCGCCATAGCCACGCACGTCGACAATCTTAGCGCCAATACCGGCGGCAACCCGCGCGACCGAGTTGGCGCGGTTATAGCTTAGCCGCATGTTATAGGCATCCGAGGCCCGGCTGTCCGTGTGGCCAGCAATGATATAGGCCCGCGCCGAAGACTTACCGAAGAAGTTCTTCAACGCCGTGCGTCCGCTCGAATTGATGCGATAGCTGTCCGTTGCGAACAACTGATCCGAGTTCATCACACCGCACACGTTGACCGGGTGACAAACGGGAATGCCCTGACGGTTCACATGCGGAGTCATATACCCCTCGGCGCCGTCATCCATAACCCAGTGTTCGCACCCATCGGGATCGATCCAGATAGTGGGAACATATCGCTCACCCACCACTGTACGCTGTTGAGCCTGTGCCGCGCCGGTGCTGGCGACCGCCAACCCCGCTGCTAATGCGCCAGCGACGGCCAAACGAAGCGTGTTAGAAAGAAAATTCACCACAGCCCCTGTCCTTTACCTAAATTCCCCAGAGAGGCACGATACTCGTTGATCCAAAAAGGAGGGAAATACCGGCCCCGACATAAACTTGTGACCGCAGTTTAACAGAGAAGTGCAAGTTGTGAAGGGATTTCAACCCCATAATGGGGTCAAATTCGGAAACAATACTAGATATGCTGGCCAGATGTTCATGAAACGGAAATTTCACAGGGCTGAGCAGCCCTGCGTAACTTTGCGGTCTGATCCTGGATGGACCCGCCTGTCTGGCCGTCAAACCCCGGTCTGATCAGCCCTGAATGATCTCGCCAGCCAGCGAATTCGGCCCGCTGCTGACAATCCGAACTTTGGCGAGGTCACCGCGTTGGGTCTGGGCATTGGCGACGTGGACCGCATGCAGATATTCGGACTTGCCCATCATCTGACCCTCCAGCCGACCCGGTTTTTCGAACAAAACCTGCACCTCGCGGCCAACCATGCTGTCCTGCACGGCGCGTTGCTGGTCGGTGATCAAGGCCTGCAAGCGTTTCAGGCGATCACTGGCCTCGGCATCATCTACCTGAGCGCGCTCGGCCGCTGGGGTGCCCGGACGGGTCGAGTATTTAAAGCTGAACGCCTGCCCATAGTTCACCTGCCGGATCAGCTCCATCGTGTCCTGAAAATCCTGCTCGGTTTCTTCGGGAAAGCCGACAATGAAATCGCCCGACATCAGGATGTCTGGGCGGGCCTCGCGGATGCGCTCGATCAGCTTCAGATAGCTTTCAGCGGTGTGGCTGCGGTTCATCCGTTTCAGGATCTTGTTGCTGCCTGATTGCACCGGCAAGTGCAGATAGGGCATCAGTTTTTCACACTCGCCATGAGCCGCGATCAGCGCGTCGTCCATGTCATTGGGGTGGCTGGTGGTGAAACGGATACGCTCCAGCCCGTCGATGTCATTCAGAGCCCAGATCAGCTTGGCCAAGGACCAATCACCATCCGGCCCGGCGCCGTGATAGGCATTCACGTTCTGGCCCAGCATGGTGATCTCGCGCACACCGCGTTCGACCAAATCACGCGCCTCGGTCAGGATGCGGTCCACCGGGCGACTGACCTCGGCCCCGCGCGTGTAAGGCACCACGCAGAAGGCGCAGAACTTGTCACAGCCTTCCTGAACGGTCAAAAACGCGGTCGGGCCGCGCTGCGCCTTGGGGCGGTTCTTCAGCTTTTCGAACTTGTCTTCCTCGGGGAAATCCGTGTCCAGGGCCTTTTCACCGGCATCGACTTTCGCCTCCATCGCGGGCAGACGGTGATAGGATTGCGGCCCCACCACCAGATCGACCATCGGCTGGCGCAGCATGATTTCTTCGCCCTCAGCCTGCGCGACACAGCCCGCCACACCGATTTTCAGATCCGGCTTGGCGGCTTTCAGCGGCTTGAAACGGCCCAATTCCGAATAGACCTTTTCAGCCGCCTTTTCGCGGATGTGGCAAGTGTTCAGCAGGATCATGTCCGCGTCTTCGGGTGTTTTGGTCTCGACATAGCCTTCACCGCCCATGACCTCGGCCATACGCTCGCTGTCATAGACATTCATCTGACAGCCATAGGTCTTAATATAGAGTTTCTTGACGTCGCTCATCGCCCAGGTCCCCGTGCACGCTTTTTCAAGAGCTGGGCTATACCACACTCAGCACGCCTTGCAATGCAGTGGGATTTCAGGGAGTCTCTGCAACAAAACAACAGAACGGAAAAACATGCAGTATTCGGGGCTTGAGGATTTCCTGAAAAACGGGCGCGATGTACTGGCCAAAGGGCCAATCGCGCTGATTTTCTGCGAGGACGAGGTCGAAATCGCAACGACCCTGCGCCATCACCTGGATTGCGGCTTTGCCTCGGTGATCGCATTGATGCCCGCGGCCTTTGCGCTGGCCCAAGACGTCGCCGAGCAGGTCACCCGCATTGATCACGAGCCCCTGGGTGCCAAAGCGACCACAGCCGCCGTGAATGCACTTATCCCCGCTGCGGCCGGTCAATGGATGTTCTACTGCTACAACACCGAATATCTGTTCTTTCCCTTTTGTGAGCACCGCAGCATCGACGAAATGCTCGCCTTCCACACAGAAGAGCGGCGCGACGGAATGCTGACCTATGTGGTGGATCTCTATGCCAAAGATCTGCACGCCTCTCCGAATGCTGTGGACCTGGACCAAGCCTTCATGGACAAAACCGGCTATTATGCCCTGGCCCGCAAAGACCCCCAGACCGGCCACCCCAAAGAGCGTCAACTGGACTTCTTTGGCGGGCTACGTTGGCGGTTCGAAGAGCACATCCCTCAATCCCGCCGCAACATCGACCGTATTTCGCTGTTCCGCGCACAAGCCGGCCTGAAACTTGGCGAAGATCACAGTTTCAATCTTGAGGAATACAATACCTATTCCTGCCCGTGGCACCACAACCTGACCGCAACCCTCTGTTCGTTCAGAACCGCCAAAGCGCTGAAGCAGAATCCCGGCTCAAGCTTCGACATCGAAACTTTCCACTGGCACAATTCGGTGGCCTTCGACTGGCATTCTCGTCAGTTGCTGGACCTTGGCCTGATGGAACCCGGGCAATGGTTCTAAAACATCAGGAAAATTGGGGGCCAGCCCCCAAACCCCCGGGATATTTCTAAAAAGAAGAAAGCACTTCTTCTTGGTGCAAATACCCTGGGGGTGGCGTGCAAAGCACGCCGGGGGCAAAGCCCCCATGCCCGAGGCCGAAAGGCCGAGACATACAGCGCGCGCGTCAGCGCGCTCCGCTTTATAGGTGTTCGGGTTGGGGCATGCCCAGCACGTGGAACCCACCATCAACATGAATGATTTCGCCGGTGGTGCAGGCGCCCGCATCTGACGCGAGGTAGACAGCGGTGCCTCCGACGGCATCCAGCGTTGCATTGGCACGCAAAGGTGCATTTTGGTCAGTGTGTTTATAGGTCTTACGCGCACCACCGATGGCCGCACCGGCCAGAGTTTTCATCGGGCCGGGGCTGATCGCGTTCACGCGGATACCGTCGGGGCCCAGATCATTGGCCAGATAGCGCGTCGCCGATTCCAGCGCTGCTTTGGCCACGCCCATGACGTTGTAGTTCGGGGTCACCCGGTTCGAACCGCCATAGGTCAGGGTCAGGACGGTACCACCGTTCTGTTTCAATAGCGGATAGGCGCGGCGTGTGACTTCGATCAGCGAGTAGCACGAGATATCCAGCGACTGTTTGAAGTTGTCACGCGAGGTGTCGATGAAACGGCCCGTCAGCTCGTTCTTGTCGGAATAAGCGATTGCGTGGACCACGAAATCCAGGCTGTCCCAGCGCGATTTCAGACCATCAAACGCTGCATCCAGCGAGGCATCATCGGTCACGTCCACATCGACCATAAAGTCCGAGCCAACCGAAGCAGCCAGCGGCTCCAGTCGTTTTCCGAATGCGTCGCCCTGATAGGTAAAGGCCAATTCGGCGCCCGCTTCGGCCATGGCTTTGGCGATGCCCCATGCGATCGAACGTTCGTTGGCCACGCCCATAATCAGGCCGCGTTTTCCGGTTAGTGCTGACATGTCAAATCCTCTTGCCCTTTCAGGTGACTAGGCCGTTTTAACGTTTATCGTCAAGTGTGCGTTGCGAATCCAAGAAGCGCGCAAGGCGGCGCAGGTGGTCTGTCATGTCTTTACGATCCGCTTCGTCCCAGTCTGCCAGGAATTTCCCCAATTCAGGAAACAGCGCCTGACGGACCTTTTGCAGATGCGCCACCCCCTGCTGCGTTATCACAGCGGCGCGCGCCCGCCGATCCGAAGGTGCGCTTTCGAAACGGACCCAGCCTGCGCCTTCGAATTTGGTCAGCATTTTGGTGACACCGGGTTGGTTAACCTCAACCGCCTGCGAGATCTGAGTGACCCTCAGCGGGGTTTGCCCGCCGTGCCCGACACGCGCCAGGTGAGACAGCACCGACAGCTGAGCCAGCGTCAGCCCATGACGGGCCAGGCGTTTCTCCATCGCGCCAGTATACAGCTGCGATGCGATTGCAAATTGGGTGATCAATTCGATCACCTGAAACCCCGGCGACGACGGGTCCGGTGCAGAATTTTGGATTGGGGGCTTGAAGTTCATTCCGGGGAATGTATTTTATATTCCATGGAATGCAAATGGAGATTCTCATGCAACGCTTTTTCAAACCGCTCTTTTCATTACCTGTTTGGGCACATGCTGCATTGACGGCAGTGGCTTTTTCCGGATTTCAGTGGATCAAGACCTTGCTGGACGCCTCTTATGCAGCCAGCAACCATCCAGTCGACTATGCGACCGGCCAGACGACTTTTGATGCGACGCGGATCAAAGAGTTCTACGCCCATATGCAGGCTCAGGGGTCGCTGGACGTCTATGTCCGCACACAGCAAATCGACTTTGGGTTTCTGATCCTGCTGGGGCTGAGCGGGCTGTTGTTGGGCACATTCGTGGCGCGTGCAGGACGACGCGACAGCTGGGCGCGTCGGATCGGCTGTCTGGCAGCATTGTTTTTCATTGGCGGCGCGCTCATGGATGCCTCGGAAAATCTGGTCAGCTTTGTCATGCTGAATGATCCCCAAGGCTTTGCCGGATGGCTTGCCCTGCCCTATTCCGGGTTCGCAGTGGTGAAATTTGCGCTGATTACCGCAGGCATGGGTGCCGTGCTGATCAGCCTGCTTACAACGGCAACAGGCCGCCTGTTCCGGCGGCCTGTCATTGGGTAATCGGTTGGGGCAGGTATCAGCCGGTGTATTTCGACATCAACATCGAGCCATTGGTCCCGCCAAAGCCAAAGCTGTTGGTCATCACCGTATCCAGCCCCGCATTTTCCACCAACTTGGTCGCGATCTCGCCCTCGTTGATGCCGGGATCCAGGTTTTCCACATTGATCGACGGGATGATGAAGTCGTTATGCAGCGCCAGCAGGCAATAGATCGCCTCTTGGGCGCCAGTCGCGCCCTGGCTGTGGCCGGTCATCGACTTGGTCGAGGAAATCGGCGGCACATTGCCTTCGCCAAAGATGCGGCGGACCGCTTCAACTTCGCCGACATCGCCCACGGGGGTCGAGGTACCATGCGCGTTGATATAGCCGATCTTGCGATCCTCGCCCAACATATCCATGGCCAGACGCATGGCGCGCTCGCCACCCTCGCCGCTGGGGGCAACCATATCGTGACCATCCGAGGTGGCCGCATAGCCGGTTACTTCGCCATAAATCTTGGCGCCGCGGGCCAGAGCGTGTTCCAGCTCTTCCAACACGACGATACCGCCGCCGCCACCAATCACGAACCCGTCGCGAT
>JBOEGN010000056.1:0-5349 GCA_050633445.1 Thalassovita sp. | reverse complement strand
TCCAGCTCTTCTGCGCCACCGGCAAACATAACGTCCTGTTTGCCCATCATGATCTGCTCGGCCGCGTTGCCGATACAATGCAGCGAGGTCGAACAGGCCGAAGTGATCGAATAGTTAATGCCCTTGATTTTGAACGCGGTCGCCAGGTTCGCAGAAACGGTCGAGGACATGGTCTTGGGCACGGCAAATGGGCCGATCCGCTTGGTCGCGCCGGTTTTCAGCACGGTCTGATGCGCGGCCAGCATGGCGCTGGTCGACGGGCCACCGGACCCGGCCACAAGGCCGGTACGGGTGTTGACCACGTCAGATTCTTCCAGCCCGGAATCGGCGATGGCCTGCTGCATCGCGATATGCGCATAGGCCGCACCAGGCCCCATAAACCGCAAGGAGCGTTTGTCGACGAATTCTTTGATATCAAGCTTGATCTCGCCCGCGACCTGGCTGCGGAACCCATGTTCCTTCATCGCCTCGTTGGCGGTGATGCCGGATTTCCCGGTTTTCAGCGAAGCCAGAACCTCTTGGGCATTGTTCCCGATGGACGACACCACGCCCAGCCCTGTGACCACTACTCGACGCATACGAGCACTCCCTTGTTTGCTACTGTCTTAGTAGGGCTTGGGCGCGAGAGGTGCAAGACGGGTTGGGGCAGAGACGATATCGTTCAACGGACGGGCGAACGAAAATGGCAGACAAGCGGACTTTTCGGACCTTCGAAGTTAGCTTGTCTTGCCTCTGTCTTGAAGTTTGGCTTTGAGGCCGTTTGGGTAGAGCTCCAATTCCCCACAATCTAACAGGGCTACATCGTACCAACGGGCAATGCACTTTTCGCCATTGTCTTCGAAGTATTCTATGGGTCCGTCTTGATCGTAGGCATTGGTTGGAAACGTGACATCAGAGACAAATGTAATTTCGTGTCCGACCATGCCCTGATGTGTGTAGATATTCTCCAAAACCATTGGATCACCCTTCAGTTCGACCGCGACATGAAGCTCCTCAGAAAATTCTCTAACGAGCGCTTCGCGCCACGTTTCACCAAATTCCAACTGACCACCGAGAGGCCTGACGCCCTTCACGGTGCCATCGTCAAGACAGATTTCGCTCGCGAGCAAGAGGCCTTGACGCCAGACAAGGCCAAGAGCTTTCACCTGTATATTCTGCTGTGGTCGCCAAATATTCATTTGAAAAACCTAGCATTCTTGATTTGTTTGTCGAGGTGGGTTTGGGCTCAAAACGGACATGCAGCCCAAAACAAAAAAGGGGCCCAAGCGAGCCCCTTTTCATCGTTCAGCCTGTCCCGCGATCAGCTCTCGCTCAGCGCGACTTTCATGTCTTTGACTTCGTAGATGACTTCGCCATCCGCTTCGACGATGCCATCGGCCACGCCCATGGTTAGCCGCCGTGTCTGGATCGCTTTCTTGAAATCCACCTTGTAGGTCAGCATCTTGCGGTCGGGCCGCACCATGCCAGTCAGGCGCACTTCACCCACGCCCACAGCCATGCCGCGCCCTTGCCAGCCGCGCCAGCCAAGGTTGAAGCCAGTCAGTTGCCACAGCCCGTCAAGGCCAAGGCAGCCGGGCATGATCGGGTTGCCGGGGAAGTGACAGTCAAAGAACCACAGATCCGGGGTGATGTCGAACTCGGCCAGGATGTGGCCTTTGCCGTGGGCGCCGCCATCTCCTGACACTTCGGTGATGCGATCCATCATCAGCATTGGCGGGGCGGGCAGTTGCGCGTTGCCCTCGCCAAACAGTTCGCCACGGGCGCATTTCAGAAGGTCTTCGCGGTCAAAACTGCTTGGATATTGCGACATAGAAGGCGGATTCCCTTTGTTCGGAGGTCTTGGTTTCCTCCCCCTCTATCACCGGGCCGAACCCTCCTGCAAGACTGCGCCGTTATCACCCTATCCAGTTGCGACCGATTTTCATTTGAAATTCCCTGCTTGGGTCCGTTATATTAGCATGTGAAGCATGGGAACCGTGACATGAACGTGACTGAACAGGCAAAAACCCGTGGTGCCGCTTGGCTGGCCGAGGCCGGACTGCGCCCCACACGGCAACGCACCACTTTGGCGGCGCTTTTGGTCGGAGACGGCCAGGATCGGCATGTCACCGCAGAAAGCCTGTACGGCGCGGTCTGCACCCAGGGCGAAAGCGTGTCACTGGCGACGGTCTACAACACTTTGCGCGCCTTTTGTCAGGCCGGATTGATGCAAGAGGTGACGGTGGATGGCTCGCGCAGCTATTTCGATACCAACACGCACGAACATCCTCATTTCTTCTGGGAAAATGACGGCACCCTGACCGATGCCCCCAGCGAGGAACTGGTCATCACCAGCTTGCCCAATGCCCCCGAAGGCGCTGAAATTGCTAGCGTCGATGTGGTAATCCGCCTGCGCCGCAAGTGATCGCCTGCGTATCCTTTCTCAACGTAATGCGCGGCGTGGATTGATTTAAATCCGCGCACCCCTACGATCCTTTCCAACAAAGGGGAGGAATGACATGCGTGCTGTTGTGTACACTCAACTGGGCCCGGCCCGAGATGTTCTGGAACTGAAAGAGCTGGAAAAACCACAGCCTGCCCCCGGCGAGGTGTTGGTCCGGGTGCATCTAACGGGCGTGAACCCGTCAGATGTCAAACTGCGGGGTGGCGCGCGCCCTGGCATGACGGACCCCGAATTTCCACAGGTCATTCCCCACAGCGACGGCGCTGGCATCATCGAAGCAGTGGGCGATGGCGTGCCAGAAACCCGCATCGGCGAACGTGTTTGGCTGTGGAATGCGGCATGGCGTCGGGCTCATGGCTCGGCCGCTGATTATGTTGCGTTGCCACAAGAACAGGCGGTCCCCCTCCCCGAGGATGTCTCGATGGAAACCGGGGCCGTGTTGGGCATTCCCGGCCTGACAGCCAGTCATTGCGTTTTCGGGCTGGGCCAGGTGAACGGCAAAACGGTGCTGATTTCTGGCGGGTCCGGCACGGTGGGCATTCTGGCGGTTCAACTGGCCAAATGGGGCGGTGCGCGGGTCATCGCGACCGCGTCAGACGACATGGCCGAACGGGTATTGCAGGCGGGCGCCGACACGGTGCTGAACTATCGCGCCACTGACTTGGCCGAACAGATCATGGCAGCCAATAACGGCCAGCCCGTCGAACATGTGGTCGAGGTCGAGGCAGGCCTGAACATCGACATGATCGCTCAGGTCATCGCCGAAGGAGGCACCGTCGCGGCCTATGGCTCGGCCCAGAAACGTGCGTTCGACCTGCCGTTTTATACTCTCTTGTTCAAACATGTGACCATGCAATTCACGCTGATTTACCTGCTGTCCTACGAAGACCGGATCAAGGCGATCATGCAGCTGCACGCAGCACTGGCGGATGGCGCGCTGACGGTGGATGTCGAACAGGTTCTGTTACCGGAACAAACCGCCGCCGCCCACGAAGCTGTCGAGGCGGGGCATCGCAAAGGAGCCGTGCTGGTTTCTTTCGCATAGGGGCTGATTGCTGGAATTTGGGGTGGAAACGGATTTCTCCCACACATGGGCTGTGCTACAAGCTGTGAACCGATGACAGATTATACACCCAGCACCATGAATACCGAAGGCCCCATTGTTCCGCGCGGCGCGGCATATTTCGACGTGAACGCCCAAGGCACCGCCCGAGAGTTTGCGTTCTTGCTGTTGCCGCAATTCACGCTGCTGGCCTTTAGCGCTGCGTTGGACCCGCTGCGGATCGCCAATCAGCTGGCCCAGCGCCCGCTGTATCGCTGGAGCGCCTATTCCGAGGATGGCGCAGCCGTCACCAGTTCCTGTGGGATGACGGTCAGCGTGGACATGGCGATGGATACGTTTCCGCAAAACGCCCATGCTTTTGTCTGTGCCGGAACGGTGCATGAGTTCGACGCATCGCATAAAACCATGTCGGCGCTCAGGCGTCATGCCAAGCATGGCGGCATTGTGGGCGGCGTCTGCACCGGCGCAATCACCCTGGCGCGTGCGGGCATTCTGCGCGGCAAACGAGCCACGCTGCATTGGGAAAACCAGCCCGCGTTCCGCGAAGAATTCCCTGACCAAGAGATCTCGACCGCGATTTACGAGATTGACGGTAAGGTCCTGACCTGTGGCGGCGGCGTTGCCTCGACCGATATGATGCTGACCCTGGTCGAAGAGGATTTCGGCCCACAATTTGCCTTGGCCGTCGCTGATATGTGCGTTTATGGCGGGCGGCGGGCGCAGAATGCGCATCAACGCTCGTCGCTAAGCGTGCTGCTGGGGTCGCGAAACTCCAAGCTGGTCGAGATCGGTCGCCTGATGCATGAAAACATCGAAGACCCCCTGCCCCTGGCCGAGCTGTGTTGCCGGGTCGGTGTCTCGCGCAGACAGGTGGAACGGCTGTTCCTCAAATACCTTAACACCAGCCCGTTGCAGTATTATCGCGGCCTTAGGTTGGACCATGCGCGCGCGTTGCTGCGTGAAACCGACATGAGCATCACCGAGGTCGGTCTGGCCAGCGGATTCTCGTCGGATTCAGCGTTCCTGAAAGGGTTCCGCAGCCGGTTCGGTATCTCGCCCAGCAAATTTCGCGGCACCTAATCCTTTCGGTTTTTCAGGTCGTTGCGGGTGCGGGTCATACCGGCTTCGAACCCATCTGCGTCGCCATATTCCAGAAAACTGCCATAATGGGCATGGGTTCCGTCCACGCGGGCCGCGTGTTTGATGGGGCACCAATAAGCCTCGGTTCGGCCCGCGATTTCGCGCACATAAGACAGCAATCCGTTGCAATATCCACAGTACACACAGTTCAATTTCTGAAGACCGTTGAGATAGGCCAGATGATGACGGTCAATGCGGATGTGATCGGACCGGCGCACCTTGGGGATGCCATAGGCCGGAAAACAGATCGCGTGGTAGATCGAAACAAAGAGATCCAGCAGCACAAACGGGATTATCAGCGAATAGATCACCGGAGCCGTGATCACCGTCAGGGGCCGCGTGCGCCGTAAAAAGGCCAGCCAACGAACCCGCAAGGCACGATGTTGACGGCGGGCTTCATCCTCCCAGATGACACGGCCATTTTCCAGTTTATAGCGAAAGGCCGTGCGCCGTTTGGCAAGCTCTTGTTCGAATTCGTCCTGAAGCTCGCGCATACGCTCCAGCAGAGAGTCAGCGGTATTGGGCATGTCGTCCTCCGTTTGGTCTTCGGCGACTTAGGGCCCTAGGATAGCAAGGCTTTGGGAATGCAAAAAGCCCCGCACATTGGCGGGGCTTTCACAACGATATCGTCAGATCAGTTGATCGACACGATTTCAAAGGCGAAAGTCAACGCCTTGCCAGCCAGCGGGTGGTTGGCGTCCAG
>JBOEGN010000055.1:20100-61511 GCA_050633445.1 Thalassovita sp. | reverse complement strand
TGCGAGTTTGGATGAGCTTATTCTTCAGGGCTTCGATGCGAGTTTGGATGAGCTTATTCTTCAGGGCGTCGATCCGATTTGAGTGACTTACAGTGAATGATCCAGCCGGATACGTGGGTTTATAGCGAATAGGTTCGCCCACAAAGAAATTAACCCAACTATCATACCCGTTCGCAAACAGACCTAGAAATTCTGCCGAAGCGCGCAAGTCGCACCAGTTTTCTTCCTTAGCCAATCTGTCGAGATGAACTAAAGCCAGCGGTGTATTGAGATCGTCCGAAACAGCTGCGAGTAAATCGGTATCAATGGCACCAGGCTCAAAGTTGCCCGAGTTTCTCGCCCAATTCTGAAGTTTTTTGAAAGCCACTCTGCTCTTTTCGGCTGTCCAATCCATCGGGCTGCGATAATGAGATTGTAGCATGACGTAGCGAATGACGTCTCCGCGAACCGCCGGCTGTCCTTCATACCCATCCAGCAGATCGCGGACAGTAAAGAAATTGCCCAGGGATTTGGACATCTTCTTACCCTCGACTTGCAACATTTCGTTGTGAATCCAAACACATGCAAAGTCACCTTCGGGATGGGCACAGCAACTTTGGGCGATCTCATTCTCGTGATGCGGAAATTGCAGATCGATGCCGCCGCCGTGAATGTCGAAACTTTCGCCCAACAATTCAAAGGCCATGGCCGAGCATTCGATATGCCAGCCCGGACGCCCCCGGCCCCAGGGGCTGTCCCACCCCGGCAGATCATCGGTGGAGGGTTTCCACAGCACGAAATCCATCGGGTCTTCTTTGTAGGGCGCGACCTCGACCCGCGCGCCGGCGATCATGTCGTCGACAGAGCGGCCAGACAGCGCACCATACTCCTTGTAGGACCGCACCCGGAACAACACGTGCCCGTCCTTGGCATAGGCAAACCCGTCCGTGATCAGCTTCTCGATCATCTGGATCATCTGCGGGATATATTGCGTGGCGCGGGGCATCTCGGTCGGGTCCATCGCGCCCACCGCGCGCATGTCGTCCAGGTACCATTGGGTCGTCTCGGCGGTGATTTCACCAATCGAGCGGCCACTTTCGGCGGCGCGCGCGTTGATCTTGTCATCCACGTCGGTGAAATTACGCACATAGGTCACGTGATCGGGCCCATAGACATGGCGCAGCAGCCTGAACAGAGTGTCGAACACAATCACGGGACGCGCATTGCCGATATGGGCGCGGTCATAGACCGTGGGCCCACAGACATACATCCCCACGTTTTCAGGGTCGATGGGAGTGAAAACCTCTTTGCGGCGGGTTTTCGAGTTGTGCAGCTTGATCGTCGTCATTCGTGTCCTCATGCGCGTACAGACGCCACCACGGCTTTGCGGGCGGGCTTAGCAACTTCGACACTGATTTGGAATAGAAGAACGGCCCGCTGGAGATGCTCAGCAGATAATGCAGCAGATAATGCAAATTGTCCGTTTCATGGAACCTGTGTAGCGCAGGGGTGCGGGGCTGGCAACGCCGGATTTAGCTGTCACCCAGCATCCAGGTCCCCTCAGGCCAGAACGCGTGGAAGGCAAAGGCGAACAGCACGTCATGAGCCACGTCCCGCCCCTGACCGTCCAGAACCCGGATCGAGCCAACATCACGCCCTTTACCAACCGCGCCCGCCTCGAGCGCCGAGGCCTGACCGGCGGTCCATTGCAGGGTCACGCCCGCCTCGTTCAGATCACCAAGTTCAGCCAGACGTTCCAGCGGCCAGGCGCGATCGCCAACGCGCACGACACGGGCCAAAGGTGCGATCCCATGCGGCGGGTTTTCCCCGCTATACAGAAATGGTCGCTTGGCCAGATCATAGGATCGGTAAGGATTTGACCCATACGGGCGCGCATGGGCGGGCTGTTTCATCACCAACCCGTCCGGGTGCGCCTCGAGAAATTGCGCCCAGCCAACCATACGGGCCGGAAGCGATTGCAGCTCGACCCCGGTCAGGTCGCCGACGATACCTTTGCCGATGGCCTGCTGCCACCAGCTGTGAGTTTGCCGGTCATACATCACCATGTCCGAGTTGCGCAGCTTGCCCGAGACACCGAACTCCAGTTCCTGGCCCATCACCGTGCGGTCAAACACCATGGCCGAGTTGCAAAGCGGGCAATAGGTCACCGCCACGGCCTGCCCGTCCACCCGGTCGTTTACGATCTCGTGCCACATCAAATAACGCAAAGGATACGCCCGCGCCGGGCCTTGATCAACCTCAAGCAGGATCACAGCTTCGGTCGGGGTAAAACGGGTTTCCTCGGCGGCAGGTTTGAAGTCGGGATCCGTTAGCGCGGGAATACCGTCTTTGCCAGGACCGCCCGACATGATCTCGGACCAGTCGGTGATCGTGGTTTTTTCAAAATTGGTGTCAGGCCATTCATATTCCCAAAACGGAGCCTGCGCCTGAACGGGCGCGGCGGTCAGAACAGCAACGGCGATAACAGCGAGCAGGTTGCGCATGGGTTTCCTCCGGCATTTCAGCCAAGAATGGCCCGACATTTGCCCAATAGATAGCCCCCGCACAACATCGTGACCGCGGGTGAAAAGGCCGGAAACGCAAAGACCCGGCCACGAATGGGCCGGGTCCGTGATACGTTTTAGAACGTGCTTATTCGGTTGCAGTGACCTTGGTCATCACATCGGGTTGCCCCATGACCGATCCATTGCGGCCTTCGCCGCGTTTGATTTGATCAACGATCTCCATACCCTCGGTGACCTGTCCGATAACAGTGTACTGACCGTTCAGGAAATGCCCCGGCGCGAACATGATGAAGAACTGCGAATTGGCTGAATCCGGGTCCGAGGAGCGGGCCATACCAACGATGCCACGCTCGAACGGCTGCTGAGAAAACTCCGCCTTCAGGTTAGGCCGGTCCGAACCGCCCATCCCGGCCCGACGCATATCCGCGCCCAGCTTGCCGAATTTCACGTCGCCGGTCTGGGCCATGAAACCGTCGATTACGCGGTGAAATACCACGCCATCATAGGCCCCCTCGGCTGCCAGAGCCGAGATTTGTGCCGCATGACCCGGTGCCAGATCCTCGAACAGGTCGATGACAACGGTGCCATTTGCCCCCTCGCCTTCGATCTGAATGCTGAGGCCCGTTGCCGCAGCCGGACTGGCCAAAAGAGCAAATGCAAAGGCCAGATTACGCATCTGCGGCAACTTTCACGCTGATCATACGGTCGGGGGTCGCTGGCGGCTCGCCACGGGTGATGGCGTCGACATGCTCCATGCCTTCGATGACCTGACCGTAAACGGTGTACTGACCGTTCAGGAAATCATTGTCTTTGAAGTTGATGAAGAACTGCGAGTTGGCCGAGTTCGGGTTCATCGAACGCGCCGCGCCCAGCGATCCACGCGCATGCGGCAGTTTCGAGAATTCCGCAGGCAGATCAGGCAGATCAGAGCCACCGGTGCCCGCGCGCGACAGGTTGAAACCGTCTTCCATGTCGCCGTTCTGCACGTCGCCGGTCTGCGCCATGAAGCCATCAATGACACGGTGGAACGCGACGTTGTCATACTGTCCCGAACGGGCCAGTTCCTTCATGCGCTCGGCGTGTTTGGGCGCGACGTCGGGCAGCAACTCGATCACAACGGTGCCGTCTTTCAGTTCCATCAGAATTGTATTTTCGGGGTCTTTGATCTCAGCCATTTCGGGCTCCTTCATTTCTGCTGAACCTTTCCTAAGACGCATAGGCGCCTTTGCCAAGCCAGAGCTTGACGGAAGGGCGGCTTCACGCCAAGAGAGAGCCAAATTTATTACGCGGAGAGAGCAGATGGCTTGGAAGACATTGGATGACATGGAACTGGGCGGAAAACGCGTTTTGGTGCGCGTTGATATCAACGTCCCGGTCAATGAAGGCGAAGTAACCGATGCCACCCGCATCGAACGCATCGTCCCCACTGTGAATGATATTCTGGCCCAAGGCGGCCGCCCGATCCTGATCGCACATTTCGGTCGCCCCAAGGGCAAGGTCGTGCTGGACATGTCGCTGCGCGTGACGCTGAAGGCATTGGAAAAGGCCCTGGACCGCAAGGTCGCGTTTATTGAAACGCTTGAGGGCGCAGAAACCCTTACGGATGAGGTGAAGACCGCCGAGGTTACTCTGCTGGAAAACATCCGTTTCTATCCCGGCGAAGAAAAGAACGACGCGGAATTTGCCGCGCGTCTGGCAAAACTGGGTGACATTTATTGCAACGATGCGTTTTCCGCCGCGCACCGCGCCCATGCCTCGACCGAGGCGATCGCCCGCCTGTTGCCGTCCTGCGCCGGTCGCCTGATGCAAGCCGAGCTGGAAGCGCTGGAAGGCGCGTTGGGTCAGCCGGTCCGTCCCGTTGTGGCGGTTGTGGGCGGGGCCAAAGTCTCGACCAAGCTGGAGCTTTTGGGCAATCTGGTCGCCAAGGTCGATCATCTGGTGATCGGTGGCGGCATGGCCAACACGTTCCTGGCCGCTCAAGGCATCGACGTGGGCAAATCGCTGGCCGAGCATGACATGACCGACACTGCTTCGGAAATTCTGGGCAAGGCCAAGGATGCGGGCTGTGACATCGTGCTGCCCTCGGACGTTGTGGTTGCCGAAGAGTTCAAAGCCAATGCCGAGAGCTGCACCGTGGCCGCCGACGCCTGCCCTGCAAACAAAATGATCCTGGATGCCGGCCCTGCCAGCGTTGAACGTATCAGCGTGGTTCTGGGCGGCGCCAAGACCCTGATCTGGAACGGCCCGTTGGGCGCGTTTGAAATCGAACCCTTTGACACGGCCACCAATGCTGCTGCCAAACAGGCCGCGGAACTCAGCAAAGCGGGCAGCCTGACCTCGGTCGCGGGCGGTGGTGACACCGTTGCGGCCCTGAACAAGGCCAGCGCGGCGGCTGACTTCACCTATATCTCCACCGCTGGCGGCGCTTTCCTGGAATGGATGGAAGGCAAGGTCCTGCCCGGAGTGGCCGCACTTGAGGCACCGGTGGCCTGATTTCGCCAATCCGCGCATCCGTTAGCGCGACCATAATTGCACCTCGGGGACGGCTGACATAGGGTCGCGACGAAAACCCCGAGGGGCTCTCTCTCGTATAGTTACTGATATTTACATGGAAACGAACATGTCCAACGAACAGCAAACCCAACAGATCACCAGCGGCGACGGCTTTATTGCAGCTCTGGATCAAAGCGGTGGCTCGACCCCGAAGGCGCTGAAACTGTATGGCGTCGAAGAAGATGCTTACAGCACCGACGAAGAGATGTTCGGCCTGATCCACGACATGCGGGCCCGCATCGTGAACTCGCCCGCCTTCACCGGCAAGCAGATCATCGGCGCGATCCTGTTTGAACGCACCATGGACAGCGAAATCGGCGGCAAACCCTCGGCCACCTACCTGTGGGAAGAGCGTCACGTCGTTCCCTTCCTGAAGGTCGACAAGGGCCTGGCCGACGAAGACGATGGCGTCTGCGTGATGAAAGACATGCCCGATCTGGATGCTCTGCTGGAAAAAGCAGTCGCCAAGGGCATTTTCGGCACCAAGATGCGTTCGGTCATCAATGCGGCGGCCCCCTCGGGGATTGCCAAAGTGGTCGATCAGCAGTTTGCCGTTGGTAAACAGATCTTGTCGCACGGCCTGGTTCCGATCATCGAACCCGAAGTGACCATCACCATCACCGACAAAGCCGAAGCCGAGCAGATCCTGCTGGCCGAGATCCGCAAACAGCTGGACGCGCTGCCCGACGATCAACAAGTCATGCTGAAGCTGACCCTGCCCGAAGCCGAAAACACCTATAAACCTCTGGTCGATCACCCCCGCGTGATGCGCGTTGTGGCCTTGTCGGGGGGCTATCCTCGTGACGAGGCCAACAGCCGTCTGTCGAAAAACTCGGGCATCATCGCCAGCTTCTCGCGCGCATTGACCGAAGGTCTGTCGGCCAAACAAGACGACAGCGCCTTTGATGAAACACTGGCTGGCACCGTCAGCACCATCTACGACGCATCCGTCGCAGGCTAAGCCCTGCTTGACAGTTCAGACAAAGGGCGGTTCCGTTGGGGCCGCCCTTTCGTATTGGAGCCCACATGATCCGCGCTGCCACACCCGACGATGCCGACGCCATTGCCGCGATCTATAACCATGCGGTGCAGCATACGACCGCGATTTGGAATGATGTCACGGTGGATGGCGCCAACCGCAAGGCTTGGATGCAGGACAGGTTCGCAGCCGGGATGCCCGTCATCGTGTGGGATCAGAACGGTGTTCAGGGCTATGCCTCTTACGGGCCCTGGCGCGCCTTTGATGGCTATCGCCAAACGGTCGAGCATTCGGTCTATGTGGCCCCAGACGCCCAGGGCCTGGGGATTGGCCAAACATTGATGGAGGCGCTGATCACACAGGCCCGCACAGACGGGCTGCACGTGATGATTGCCGGGATCGAGGCCGGGAATACCGGGTCAATCAGGCTGCATGAACGGCTGGGGTTCATCCAAACCGGAGCGATGCCTCAGGTCGGTCAGAAATTCGGGCGCTGGCTGGATCTGGTGTTTCTGCAACTGGCACTGGACGATCGCTCCACGCCCTAGATCCTAGATCCGGTCGACAATCGCCGCACAATCAATGCCCGACACAGCCCCGGCCGTCGCGCCGCGCTGGCCGTTGATCCGCGTCGAGATATAGCCATCCGCAACCGCATTCGGCGCGGTTTCCAGCAACATCGCAGCCGCCAGCAACGTCGCCAGGCTTTCAGTAAACCAACGCGCTTCGGCCTCGGGCGGGACACTGGGCCAGCGCTGGGAATGCTCCGCCAAACCCGCATCGAACCGCGCATCCTGCCCCTGAACCCGTTGAAAACGCGCCATCAAAGCCTCGCCCGACGCAGGCGACCGCGCCAAAGTCCGCAGAATATCCAGACAGATGATATTGCCGGACCCCTCCCAGATCGAGTTCAACGGCGCCTCGCGGTATAACATCGGCAATGGCGTTTCCTCGACATAGCCCATGCCGCCCAGACACTCCATCGCCTCGTAGATCACGCCGGGCGCACGTTTATTCGACAGATATTTCGCCAGCGCCACGGCAATCCGGGCAAAGGCGCGATCTTCGTCCGTCTGCCCATCAAAAGCCCGCGCACAGCCCATGGCCAGCGCTAGCGCGGCCTCTTGGTCCAGCGCCAGGTCGGCCATCACCGATTGCATCAACGGCTGATCAATCAAGCGCTTTTGGAACGTGCTGCGGCCTGCAACCCACCACTTCGCCTCGCTGAGCGCCGCGCGCATCAGGCCAGCGGGCGCGATCGCCGTATCCAACCGCGTATGATGCACCATCTCGATGATGGTTTTCACGCCCTGCCCTTCGTCACCCAGACGATGCGCCAAGGCATAGTCATACTCGATCTCGGACGAGGCATTGGCCCGATTGCCCAGCTTCTCCTTTAGCCGCTGTATGTGCATCGTATTGCGCGAGTCATCCTCCAGCCAGCGCGGCACCACGAAACATGTCAGCCCGCCGGGGGCTTGCGCCAGCGTCAGAAACCCATCGCTCATGGGGGCCGAGCAGAACCATTTATGCCCGATCAGCCGGTAATCCTGCCCGTCCCGCACTGCCCGCGTTGTGTTCGCCCGCACATCCGAGCCGCCTTGTTTTTCCGTCATCGCCATGCCCATCGTCGCGCCAGGTTTTTGCGACAAGGGACGGATCGTAGGATCATAGGCCCGCGCGGTCAGCTTGGGGATCCATTTGTCAGCCAGGGCCGCATCACTGCGCAAGGCAGGCACCGCGGCGTAGGTCATGGTTAACGGGCACGAAATCCCAGGCTCCAACTGCGCCATATAATAGGTCAGCGCGGCGTGGGTGGCATGCCCGCCCTCTGCGCCCTCCCAGGGCACGGCCGCATATCCGCTTTCGATGCCCAGTTTCAGCACGTCGTGATAGCCAGCGTTAAATCGCACCTCATCCAGGCGACGCCCATCACGACCGAACAGATGCAAACGCGGTGGGTCACGGCGCGCGTCCTCGGCGCTTTGCACCATTTCCTGCGTGCCATAGGCCTTGCCCGCCTGCGCCAGAATGTCAGCATCCGCATTTGCGTGTGCCGCATGCGCGCGCAGCGGCAAATCCTCGGCCCAAAAATCCCGAGAGCCGCGCGGTTTCGGCTGATTGGCCACCTCATGCGTATGCAACGCGCTGTGAGCTGAAACTGTCATGCATTCTCCCCCGTATCGGAGGGTAGAATGACCACAGATGCACCGCCAATCCACTGTTACGCGACGTCTTGATCCTGGTGCTGTCGGTTTCACGAAAATGTCTGCCAGAAAGGCGCATTTCAGGGATTCACAAAGCGAATCAGTTGTGGCATTCTATCTCTACCGCCCGTCAGAGGCGGAACCAGAGGCAGAACATATGACACGTCGCAGGACCCCCGCTTTCGGGGCTTGGCTTTTCTTTACATTGGCATTCGCCGCAGGGGCGTATTTCACCTTTGCCGCCGTTCAGGGCAGCTTTGGGGTGTTCCGTCGCGCCGAGATCACCGCCGAGTCCAAAAATCTGGAGGTCGCGCTGGCCGGTCTGACCACCAAGGTTGAACGGATGGAAAACCTGACCAAGCGCCTGTCCGACGACTATCTGGATCTTGACCTTCTGGATGAACAAGCACGCTCGGTTCTGGGAATGTTGCGCGCGGACGAACTGGTTATCCGCTAACATCCGACAAATCTATATCTTAAGTATTTGATTGCAGGGGCATTTCTTAGAAATGCGCCCTTGCGTCAATTTGCGCTCGCACAAATAGATTTGATGCTGTATAAATTGGTTTAACGCTAAACTATTATCTATCTCGGGAGGAGAACGCCGCATGGCCGCCAGAAAAACCCAAAGCAAGTCTAACGTCTCAGCCGACGAGCTAAAGCAATATTACCGTGATATGTTGTTGATCCGTCGCTTTGAAGAAAAAGCCGGTCAGCTTTACGGCATGGGTCTGATCGGGGGCTTCTGTCACCTGTATATCGGCCAAGAAGCCGTGGTCGTTGGTCTGGAGGCCGCAGCCGAAGAAGGCGACAAGCGCATCACATCCTACCGTGACCACGGCCATATGCTGGCGTGTGGCATGGACCCCAACGGCGTTATGGCCGAACTGACGGGCCGCGAAGGCGGTTACTCGAAGGGGAAAGGCGGCTCGATGCACATGTTCAGCAAAGAGAAGCATTTCTATGGCGGGCACGGCATCGTGGGCGCTCAGGTGCCGCTGGGTGCCGGTCTGGCTTTTGCGGACAAGTACAACGAAAACGGACGCGTGACCTTTGCCTATTTCGGTGATGGCGCCGCCAACCAGGGCCAGGTCTATGAGACCTTTAACATGGCCGCCCTGTGGGACCTGCCCGTGATCTTTGTGATCGAAAACAACCAATACGCCATGGGCACCGCCCAGGCGCGCTCGACCTCGACCCCGGAACTGTACACGCGTGGCGAAGCCTTTGGCATCACCGGTGAAGTGGTTGACGGAATGGATGTTCTGGCCGTCAAAGCCGCCAGCGAAAAGGCGGTTGCACACTGCCGCGCCGGCAAAGGGCCTTATATCCTCGAGATCAAAACCTACCGCTATCGCGGCCACTCGATGTCGGACCCGGCGAAATACCGGACCCGCGACGAAGTGCAAAAGATGCGCGAAGAGCGGGACGCGATCGAAAATGTGCGTGATCTGCTGCTGAACGGCAAACACGCCACCGAAGATGACCTGAAGGCCATCGACAAAGAGATCAAAGAAATCGTCAATGCTTCGGCCGAATTCGCCAAAGCCAGCCCGGAACCCGCGCTCGAAGAGCTGTGGACCGACATCTACGCATAAGGAGACAGATTTATGGCTACCGAAATTCTGATGCCCGCCCTGTCCCCCACGATGGAGGAAGGCACCCTGGCCAAATGGTTGGTCAAAGAAGGCGACACCGTACAATCCGGTGACATCATGGCTGAGATCGAAACCGACAAAGCCACCATGGAGTTTGAAGCGGTCGACGAAGGTATCGTCGGCAAGATCCTGATCGAAGAAGGCACCGAGGGCGTGAAAGTGAACACCCCCATCGCAGTCCTGATCGAAGAAGGCGAAAGCGCGGACGACATCCAGGTCTCTGACAGCTCCGCGGCCCCGGCCGCGTCGGACACCGCCGACAGCGCCCCCGCTGCAGTTCCCGCCACCGTGGCCGAGCCGATCCCCGCGATCGACCTGACCCCGGACTGGCCCGAAGGCACTCCGATGAAACAACAAACGGTCCGCGAAGCATTGCGCGATGCGATGGCCGAAGAAATGACCGGTGACGAAAGTGTCTATCTGATGGGCGAAGAAGTCGCCGAATATCAGGGCGCTTACAAGATCTCTCAAGGTCTGCTGGATCAGTTCGGCTCCAAGCGCGTGATCGACACCCCGATCACCGAACATGGTTTCGCCGGGATCGCTGTCGGGTCGGCCTTTGCCGGTCTGCGCCCGATTGTCGAGTTCATGACCTTCAACTTCGCCATGCAGGCGATTGACCACATCATCAACTCGGCTGCGAAAACGCTGTACATGTCTGGTGGCCAGATGGGGTGCCCGATCGTGTTCCGTGGTCCGAACGGCGCCGCCGCCCGCGTTGGCGCGCAGCACAGCCAGGATTACTCGGCTTGGTATGCGCAAATCCCCGGTCTGAAAGTGGTTGCGCCCTATTCTGCGTCTGACGCCAAGGGTCTGCTGAAAACCGCAATCCGTGACCCCAACCCGGTCATTTTCCTGGAAAACGAGATCCTCTATGGCCGCAGCTTTGATGTGCCCGACATGGATGATTTCACCGTTCCCTTCGGAAAGGCCCGCGTCTGGCGCGAAGGCACCGACGTGACGCTGGTCTCGTTCGGTATCGGCATGCAGTACGCGCTGGAAGCTGCGGACAAACTGGCCGAAGACGGCATCTCGGCAGAAGTCATCGACCTGCGCACCCTGCGCCCGATCGACTATGACACCGTGCTGGCCTCGGTCATGAAAACCAACCGCTGCGTCACCATCGAAGAAGGCTTCCCCGTCGCGTCGATCGGCAACCACCTGTCGGCCACGATCATGGAACGCGCCTTCGATTATCTGGATGCGCCTGTGATCAACTGCACCGGCAAAGACGTGCCCATGCCCTACGCCGCAAACCTCGAGCGTCACGCGCTGATCACCACCGACGAGGTGATCGCCGCCGTGAAGCAAGTCACTTACCGGTAAGGAGAATTATTGATGCCTACCGAAATTCTGATGCCCGCCCTGTCCCCCACTATGGAGGAAGGCACCCTGGCAAAATGGCTGGTCAAAGAAGGCGATACCGTGCAATCGGGCGACCTTCTGGCCGAAATCGAAACCGACAAAGCGACGATGGAATTCGAAGCTGTAGACGAAGGCGTGATCGGCAAGATCCTCATCGCTGAAGGCTCCGAAGGCGTAAAGGTGAACACCGCCATCGCCGTCCTGCTGGAAGATGGCGAAAGCGCCGATGATATCGCGGCCACACCTGCGGCGGCAGCACCAGAGGCCGCACAGGCCGACGCGGGCGCCGAGGCGGCTCCCGCAGGGAGCTCCGAGGTGTCCGCCCCTGCCCCCGCAGCCCCGGCTGCGGCCGACGGCTCGCGTATTTTCGCCTCTCCGCTTGCCCGTCGCATCGCGGCTGACAAAGGTCTGGACCTGGCACAAATCGCAGGCTCCGGCCCGCGTGGACGTATCGTCAAGGCCGACGTGCTGAACGCCACCGCGCAACCCGTTGCTGCCCCGGCTGCTGCTGCTGCGCCTGCCGCTGCTGCACCCGCTCCGGCTGCTGCTGCCCCCACCGGCCCTTCGACCGAAACCGTGCTGAAAATGTACGCAGATCGCGACTTCGAAGAGGTCAAGCTGGACGGCATGCGCAAAACCATCGCCGCCCGCCTGTCCGAGGCCAAACAGACCATCCCGCATTTCTATCTGCGCCGCGATATTCAGCTGGACGCCCTGTTGAAGTTCCGCAGCCAGTTGAACAAACAGCTGGAGGGCCGTGGGGTCAAACTGTCGGTCAATGACTTCATCATCAAGGCCGTCGCCAACGCTCTGCAACAGGTGCCCGAATGTAACGCTGTTTGGGCCGGAGATCGTGTGCTGCAACTGAAAACCTCGGACGTGGCCGTCGCTGTCGCGATCGAAGGCGGGCTGTTCACTCCGGTTTTGCAGGACGCCGAGATGAAGTCCTTGTCCGCCCTGTCGACCGAGATGAAAGACCTGGCCGGCCGCGCACGTGACCGCAAACTGGCACCGCACGAATACCAGGGCGGCACCTTTGCCATCTCGAACCTGGGCATGTTCGGCATCGACAATTTCGACGCCATCGTGAACCCGCCGCATTCGGGCATCCTGGCCGTTGGCTCGGGCGTGAAAAAGCCGGTTGTCGGCGCGGACGGAGAGCTGACCGTCGCCACAGTCATGTCCGTGACCATGTCCGTGGATCACCGCGTGATCGACGGTGCCCTGGGCGCGAACCTGCTCAAAGCCATCGTGGATAATCTGGAAAACCCGATGACCATGCTGGCCTGATCTGGCCCGCTACAAAAAACCAAGCCCCGGCGCGTCATGCGCCGGGGCTTTGCGTTAGATCACCTTACATGTTCCAAGTTTTTCCGACCTCTTCATACGAGGTTTCAGATGGTAGCCATTGGGTAACCTGCCACGGAGAAACGTCAGACATGAGCATGATTGACCTGCCCACTCGCCGCCCGGATTTCTACATCAAGTGGGGCGCGTCCTTGTTGCAAATATTGGGCTACACCTTCACAGCATACGACCTAACACCATGGAATTTATATTTTTTCTTTGGAGGATTGATCGGTTGGTTCACGGTTGGCATCTTGTGGAATGACCGTGCGATCATGCTGATTCATGTGATTGCGTTTGCCGCGATGGTGACGGGCATGATCAGCAGCTAAAGGAGCGCCGGGCAGCCTTTTGCCCGGCACGATGTGTTAGCTCATCTGAAATCCGGGCGTGGATTTCATCAAAGCAATCTCTTCGTCGGTCATTTCAGCCTCGACCCCCTCGAACAAGGGTGTGGTCAAATACCGTTCCCCCGTGTCTGGCAGCATCGCCAGAATGGTCGAGCCTGCCGGTGCGGTTTCGGCCACTTTCAGGGCTGTGGCAAAGGTCCCGCCGCCGGAAATTCCGGTGAAAACGCCTTCTTCTTTGGCCAATGCTTGCGAAGCCGCGATGGCATCAGGACCAGAGACCGTCAGCAGGTCATCATAGCCGTTTTTGTCCAACAGCTCTTGTAGAACCAACGGGATAAAGTCCGGCGTCCAGCCCTGAATCGGGTGTGGATTGAACGCCGGATGGCTGGTCGCTGGCTCGCCCTCGTTAGTACGATCCTGAGACGTGCCACTATCGACCATCGCGGCGTTCGCAGGTTCTGTCAGGATGATTTTCGTCTGTGGGCTTTCGGCGCGCAACACGCGGCTGACCCCGGTGATGGTGCCGCCCGTTCCGAAACCAGAAACATAATAGTCCAAGCCTTGGCCCCTGAAATCATTCATAATTTCACGCGCCGTAGTGTGTTCATGGATGTCGGCGTTGGCCTCAGTCTCGAACTGACGCGCAAAGAACCAGCCGTTTTTTTCAGCCAGTTCTTTGGCCTTTTGGTACATGCCGAAGCCTTTTTGCTCTTTTGGGGTCAGCACGACCTTGGCGCCCAGAAACCGCATCAATTTGCGCCGCTCAACGCTGAAGGTTTCAACCATGGTGATCACCAGAGGATAGCCCTTGGCAGCGCAGACCATGGCCAGGCCGATGCCGGTATTGCCGCTGGTCGCCTCGACCACGGTTTGGCCCGGTTTCAGCGCGCCCGATTTTTCAGCGGCTTCAATGATGCTGATCGCCAGCCGATCCTTGACCGAGCCTCCGGGATTGAACGCCTCGGCCTTCACGTACAGGTTCACATGGTCGGGGGCGAGCTTGTTAATGCGGATGGCGGGGGTGTCGCCGATCGTGTCCAGAACCGAGCCATACAGCTGCCCGCGCCCTTGGGTCTGACGTGTCATATCGCGTCTCCTGATGCTAGAAGTCCCGGCCATGGTAGGCAGAGGCGAAAATCACCACAATCAGAAGTTTTGGGACACTGTTCCAAATTGAGTTCGCAGGCCGGAACATTCAGACCGCACCACACCGCAGGCTTGCCATTTTTGAGAAATTTGACCGCAAAGCCGAGTCGGGCTTCGCAGTCTATTTCCGCAAAATCACGGGATCCTAACGCGTGCTGATCAGTTGATCCATGGTGACCGAGGGGGTCTCGCACCCAGCCTCGCCCACCACCTTGGCGGGGACGCCGGCCACTGTGGATTTCGGCGGCACGTCATGCAGCACGACCGAGCCCGCTGCAACGCGCGAGCAGTGGCCAATGGTGATATTGCCCAACACATGCGCGCCCGCGCCGATCAACACACCATCGCCGATCTTGGGGTGACGATCCTCGTCCTCTTTGCCGGTGCCGCCCAGAGTGACCGAGTGCAGCAAGCTGACATTGTCACCCACCACGGCGGTTTCACCAATCACGATGGAATGAGCGTGGTCGATCATGATGCCCCTGCCGATTTTCGCGGCTGGATGGATGTCGACACCAAAGGTTTCAGAGATTCGCATCTGAAAGAAATAGGCCATGTCGTGACGCCCCTCAGACCACAGCCAATGGGCCACGCGATGGGCCTGAATGGCCTGGAAGCCCTTGAAAAACATCAACGGTTGAACGAACCGATGGCAGGCCGGATCACGCTCATAGACGGCGACAATGTCTGCGCGCGCGGACAGGGACAGATCAGAGTCAGATTTATACGCAGTATCGCAAATCTCGCGGAACAACTGCTCGGACATCTCGTTCGAAGCGAGCTTGAGCGAAATCCGGTAGGCCAGCGCCTTTTCGATCGAATTGTGGTGCAGGATGCTGGAATGCAGCAGACCACCCAGCAGCGGCTCGTCTTCGACGGCCTGCTCGGCTTCGGAAATGATCCGCGACCAAACGGGATCAAGTTCGGTCAGATGTGCGCGTGTTTCAACCATAGTTTTGGCCCTCCGGTCCGATGGACTATAGCAGATAGGGCCGACAGGGAAAATGCAAAGCTTTGAATGGGATGATCACGAAAAAGAATGACCCGCCAATGCGGGCGGGTCATTGAAGTTAGGCGCTGAGGTCCAATCCTGCGGCATATCCAGCACCGAAACGCGCCGAGATTTGCGCCACCTCGATCCGGTAAAGCCCAACGATGCCGTCACTGGCACGCATGGCCGCACTGTAGGTCCACGTTGGCGAGTTTACTGTTTCTTCACGGATCTGCGTCGAGCCTTGCAGAACGCGGACCAAGTAGGATTCCGTTTCCTCACCAAGCGGCACATCCACGGCCTCCCACCCGTCGCCGTCGACACGGGTGCGTCGGATCCAGCTTAGTTCGGGATCACCACCCGCGTCGCGAACGCTTAGATGCGCGGGAGCATAGGGTTTCAGGCCAATCCCTGAGAAGGCGTGCACTTGATGCTGATAAGAGGGGTCATCATAGCTGCGCCCCGCCGGCCCGATCCGATAGTGATGACTGATGTTCCGCGTGGCAGGTCGCACGCCCAATTGCTGCGGCGCGCCGTTCAGCAAGACGAAATAGCTGCCAGTGGGCCACACTTCGGGCATCAATCCATCGCTCCCGGATTGTCCCCGCAACAGCCCGCTCAGATGATAGCTATTTGGCCCGACCAGTTCGGCATTCTGGAATTGGATGACCTCCCAGTTTTCAGCCGACCCATCCCCAATCACGGCCGCATTCGCTCCGTTCAACAAAGCCAATTCAGATACGCCTTGCAGCTCGCCTCGGGTCAGGTCCAGCTCGATCACATTGGAGCGATCAAAACGCCCGACGGGCCCCGCAAACAAGGGCGCCGTCAGTTGCCCAAGGGTCGCAGGAGCATCCAGCGATTGCAGCAGGTTGTATCCGCTGTCCTCAACCGAATTGTAAACCGCCACCGTGCCTGGCCAGGGTTGCGCGGTTACGGCCACATGAGGCGCATGAGGCTCTTCGTCCCCAACAAGCAAAGGCAGATCCATGAACAATGGGAACACTGCCGAAGGCTCGACAAATGCAGCCACCCGCGCAGGCATGTCCTCGATATCAATCGGGCGATAGGCCTCCTCTTCAACCCGAACGGCTTCGACCAGCAATGAGGTTCCGGTTTCTACGCGGTCCAACCGGTACGTATGCCCGTCTGCAAGCTGGACAACATCCCCAGCCCCCAGGATTCCGGCAGAGGGAGGCAGGGACAAGTTCACTGTATCCCGCGCGACCCTCGCCTCGGTCAGCCAGCGTTCCACCACATTGCGCCCCTCAGCACGCGACATCAGAACCGGCATTTCGGACGCGGACACTTTGTGCGTGTTTTCGTCGGGCAGAATGGCCTCTTCAGCCACGGTTTCAAAGTCCCCATCCGCCTCGACAAACCGCAAACGAACGCGACCAACCATCTGGCTTTCATTGTCCCGTGATTTGGCAATGCCGTTCGGAGTGTCGCTGGTTACTGCCAACTGATCCAAAGCGATCACCTGGTCAGCGCGGCCATCTCGCGACCGGAACTCAAGCATTCCGTCACGCTCGATCGCGTCAAAGCCATAGCGCAACATCAACGGTTGCAGCAACGATCGTGCGGTCGCCACATCATCAGCCAAGTAGCCGCGCACCACCCCATACAGGCGGTCAGCCTTCACAGCATCGACTCCGGCATCAGCGCAAATTTCGGTGACCACCGATTCCAAGCTGCGAGACGCCCCGCGCCCATTCAGCCAGTGCCCCTTTTTATAGTTCACGCCATCAGACCACAGCCCGCTATTGGCGGGAAAATGCGGATAGGGCCGCGCGTCCCAGGCCCAAACATAGGCGTTGGACATGTCCAACATGGGACCTCCATATTCGGTCGAAACAGGGTTCACAGCCGCGTCCGCCCAATAGCCCAAGACAGCCCTAAGGTACTGCATCTGCATATAGTCGTCGCGTTGACCGGTCGAATAGTGAGGCAAAGCAGATTCCGAAGATTTGGCATCCAGGAACTTATTCGGTTGGTTCGCGCCCTTGTCTATGGCCGCACAACCTAGCTCGGTAAACCAAATTGGTTTGGACTGCGGCTCCCAATCCGTTGGGGCTTCAGACCGTATACCAGCGACCCGATTATGGTGATCGTTCTCCCACCAGCTTCGAATATCCTTGTACCGGAAAACCCAGGGTTCTTGATGGGTTCCATCTGTAATTTCGGTCCGAATCTGAGCTTCACGCGCCTCGTCGGAATGATAGTACCAATCATATCCTTCGCCACCTTCGACGTTGGAGCGTAAATAGGAAAGATCGTATATTGATCCCCAAGATGCGTCCTGGTGGTTGGTTCCCTCGCGCCAATCGGCGACGGGCATATAATTGTCGATTCCGACAAAGTCGATCTCGTCATCAGACCACAATGGATCAAGGTGGAAATACACATCGCCTGACCCATCCTGCGGGTGATAGCCGAAGTATTCCGACCAATCCGCAGCATAGCCAAGTTTGACATCCACGCCCAAAATAGCCCGAACCTCGGCAGTCAAATCCACCAGTGCGGCGACCGCAGGAAAGCTGTTTCCCGGCCCGCGCAATTGAGTGAGCCCGCGCATTTCGGACCCGATACAGAAGGCATCGACGCCCCCCGCAGCCGCGCAAAGCGCTGCATTATGCAGGATGAACCGACGATAGGACCACTCGGTCGGGCCAGAATACGTCACCTGCCCGCTTGCCACACTGAAATCACTGGCCTGAGCGGTGCCGAAAAAGGCCGCGACCTCGGCCTCGGCTTGCGCCGAGCCATCTGGTGATCCGTCGACCCCCGGAGCCAGCGCCCCAGTAATCCGTCCACGCCAAGGCAAAACTGGTTGCTCATCCGCACCATAAGGATCAGGCAGGCCATTTCCGGCCAGCTGATCCATCAAGATAAACGGATAAAACATCACCCGTTTTCCGCGCGCATTCATCTCGGTCAGGGACTGGATAATCGACTGATCCGTAGGCGTTCCACCATAGACAGCGCGTCCCTCCAGTTCGGGCACCACTCCGGCTGTGCTGCGCGACAGACCGGCTACGCTCCAGGGCATGTTTCCTGCATCGAACTCGGCCTGCTCGACCATTGGGCGGATCTCACACTCTCCGCAGCGCAGATCATTGCCGAACCAACTCACGATCAACGACACCGCATCGCAATTCGGCAGTTCTTGTTCCAGCTGATCCAGCGAGGTCAGAACGTCCGTCTTACCCGACGGGCTGTTCACATTGGCGGTTTTGCTCTGGCCAAGACTGTAGTCGATGATTGCGGGCTCGGTCGCCAACGCGTACTCACCCGTTCCAGGGATCATCGCGACGCCCTGCACTGCCCGCGAAGGTTCTGCGTTCGCCTGACCCTCGAACACCCTGTCAGCGCGCAGCACCTCGAACGAGAACTGAGGCACCCTGTTTCCAAACGGCGCTAGGTTCAGATCCTCGAACACAACATAGGCCGTGCCACGATAGGCCGGTACAGCACCTGCGCCCTCGATCGCCTCCATTTTGGGGTCGGGCAGTTGCGCGTCATCGCCGGGATACACGCGCATATTCAGTGCGTTAGGGGCAATTTCGGCCCCATCCGCCCAAACACGCCCGACCCCGTCGATCACGCCTTCGCACAGCGCGACGGCCAGGTTAACGGTATAGTGGTAAGAGTTGGAATCCGGCTGCGAAGGGCTACCTTTGCCACCTCCCGACGTCGTTTCGACATGTTCAAGAAACTGGCTGGCCCAAATGACCTGTCCCCCGACCCGCATCCGACCATAGCTGCGCAGGATCGCGTCGCCTTCGCCGGCGCCGGTAAAACGGAACCGGTCCACCCGGCCGCTCTCGACCACGTCCGAGCCATTGCCCATCAAAGACTGATCGATCACCCGCCCAACCGAGGCACCAACATAGCGCCCAACGGATGCCATCGACAGCCCCAGTAAGCTCCCACCCATCGCAGAACCCGCCGCAGCACCTGCGGCTGAAAGCAAAATCGTCGCCATCATTTGTCTCCTTCGGGGAATGAAAACCGAGCGACGATCCGGCGTCGCCACGGAAGGCTCAGCGGGCTTTCAACGACCGCGTGGCCAGAATAGGCGTGAATGAATGTTGGGGCGGCCCCAACTTCGGCGGCGATCCCGAGATGTTTGGCCACGCTACCGTCTCGCATTCTGAACAACAGCACGTCGCCTGGCGTTTCGTCTTTTAGCGCCTTGGGTCGCAGATGCTGTATTGCAACGCGCAACAGCTCTTCTGCACCATCTGGTTCGGACCAATCTCTCGTATAGTTCGGAACGGTCTCTGGCTCGGGTCCGATCACCTCGCGCCATACGCCGCGCAGCAGGCCCAGACAATCTGTGCCGGCTCCCTTGGTGCTGCATTGATGGCGATAGGGCGTTCCCAGCCATCCACGCGCCGCTTTGACAACTTGCGTATTGCTCATCGGCGGCTCCCTCCGGTTGCGGTCGAGGACGCGGGAAAGGCCACGGTCCAATCATTGCCAGGGATGTCGGGAAAGCCTTGGAAGTTGACCAGGTTATTGAATTTGTTCCGACAAGTCTCCATCCGCTTGTCGCAGCCAGCGGTCAACCGCACCGTGTCGCCAACCTCCACAGGAACGCCAAGCGCCGACCACAGAGTAATCTCGCGCGCGTTCTCGACAACCAAATCCTGCTTGACCATTCCGGTTTGGCCCGCGCCGATCCCATCAAGAACCTCCAGAACGCCACGCTGAAACCACTGAATTTCAAAACCTGGCATGGGGTCAAAAGTCATAACGTTGTCTGAAACGGAACGAACCACCGCCTCGGTTCGATACCCCGCTTCGGTCAAATCTTTACCGCACGCTGAGTCGCCCAAAACCGCAGCGCAGGGCGCTTGGTACACACGCCCCGCGGGCCGATTCAACAGATCCGTAAGCCCCAACAATTCAGCCTCAAAGGCGCCACCAGAGCGTCTGATCTCTCCGATCTGGCCGCTGAATTGCAGCGCCCGCTGACTGACATCCACCCAATTGACCAGCCAACAACGCACCAGAGCCCCGTCAAAAAGCCCTGCCTCGATATCCTTATCCGAAATCGCAGCATCGCTGAGCGCACCCATCGCCTCGGTATTGTCCACCGACAAACCGGTCCCCTGCTGTACGGACAATGCCGTCAGCCCCGTGTCGGCGCGAAAGGTCAGCCCGTCAAAACTAAGGTCCCGATCGTGATCCGTAAAGCCCAGGGTCACCCCATCCAGACGTTCGACCAACCACACCCGAGATAAGGTCGTCACCCCACTGGCCAGATGCGCCAGCATGTCTGCCTTCATCGTCATACCCGCACCTCGATTACTGGCACGTCCGGCACCTCTCCGGCCTGAAAGCTGGCAACGCTGGAGCGGATACGATCTGTGTCAAATCGAACAGGTACGTCAAATTCAAAGCCCGCTGTGATCTCATCCCCTTCACCCGGAGCGATATTCAGCGTCACAATTCCAGTTTCGGGATCGACTTCATAGTGCACGCCGTCCCGCAGCTCGTCCGCCTCGACCCCAAGGCGCACAGTGCCCAGAACGGGCTTGCTGATCGGGCGCGCATACGAGAACTCACCTGAACGATACACTTTAACCAATTGAAATTGGGTTGTTTCTCCATCGCCATGCGCGACAACCTGGTCATCAAATGCCACGGTACTGGAGGGCAAGCACGACTTGAAATCGGACCAGTCCTTCCAGCGAAATCCGTACATCTGGCCCTGGCGCGCTTCAAAAAACGCGATCAGCGTCTCGACGTCATCCAACGAGCGCATCCCCATTCCGGCATCATAGTGCCGCCGAGAGTGCGCCCAGGGTGTATTCCGTTCTTCGTGGCCATTTACCAGCGTCACCACATCCGTGCGCCGCTCGGGGCCGCCGACCGCTCCGAAACTCAGATTGGCCGGAAATCTCACCTCGTGAAACTGCATAGTCATCCCCTCCGATCAACGAATGCGCTGGCCGCGCCCCAGGGCACGCCCCATTTGCGCGGCGATTTGAGATTGCGAGCGGCGGAATCCTTCGACATCTGGTGTCGAGATATTCATCACCACCGTGGTGCTACCGCCGCCCTCGCTGCGCACACCCAGTTTGCCGTCCGTTCCGCGTGTCAGCGGCATGATTGCCTCGGGACCGGCCTCACCCATCAGGCCGGTCCCGCCGCGCATCGGGAAATAGGTGGGGCTATTCACGACCCCGCCATTAGCAAAAGGCATCACCCGCCCCTGACTGAATGAACCGCCATCCGCGAATGGCAAAACGCCCGACATCAGACTGCCAATTCCCTGCGCCAGCACCGATCCAAAGTGATCCGTCACGGGCTTCACCGCCGAGGCGTAGACCGCATCCACCATCGAACGCGCGACCGTGTGCAACGCATCCGACAGCTTCACTCCGTCCAGAACCACGCCATCAAACGCCTTGCGCAACCCTTTGCTCAGGCCTTTCTCTAAGGCGCCGACATCGACCGTGGTCGCCCCCATTGCGGTTTGCACACGCCTTAGTTCAGCCTCGAACCCTGCCGCCATGACCGAGGCCGCGCCAAGCGTATCTTCCAGCGTATCGACCTGTTCGTTCAGGTCGTCCAATCCGTCAAACTCCGCCATTTTCCGTCTCCTTCTTCTTGTCCGGGTAGGCTGCCAACAGCTCGTCCAAGCGCGTGCGTGCTAACGGCGCATCGGTTGTCGTTGCCCCCAGAAACATCCGCAGCTCGGCCGGGGTCAGCCGCCAGAACTCGGCTGGCGACAACCCCAATCCACGCATCCCTGCCTGCATCAAGGCTGGCCAGTCGAACCCGCTCATCCCGGCTGACCTGGCAAAGCGAATGCACGCGCCAACAGCTCGGCCGCAACACGGGCGGCAACCATCGGCCCGCCTTCGATATCCGCTTTCGCCAAATCCGAGGCCGCGCCGTCCCAGCCACCGCCCCGCAGACCGGCAGCCAGCAGCAACAGGACATCTCGCGCAGTGAAACCGCCGCTTTCGAACCGTTCGACCAGTTGCACCAACGAGCCTGTCTCCAGCGCTGCCTCCAATTCGGCCAGCGCCCCCAGTGTCAGCTTCAACACACGGCGCTGGCCATCGACGACCAAGTCCACTTCACCTGCCCAGGGATTTGCCATCTCAGGTGTCCGCAACGAATGTCAGCACCCCAGCCGAGGCCATCGACATCTCGTAAGTAGCCTCGCCATTATGGCTGCCAGAATATTCGATTCCCGAAATCTGGAACGCCCCTTCGACGATCCCGAAATCAGGGATAACCACCTGAAAATCAGGCGTTTCTCCGTCAAAGAATATCTGGCGCGCACGTTCATCCGTATTCGCATCCTTGAACACGCCCGACCCCGAAATCGAGGCCGATTTCACGCCGGCACCGCCCAGAAGTTCACGCCAGCCCCCCTGACTTTCCAGGCTCGTGACATCAACGCTTTCGGCGTTAAAGCTCACCCGCGTGGCGCGCAGCCCCGCGATAGTTTCAAACGAGCCGTCCCCGGTCAGGTCCACTTTGATCAACAGATCTTTGCCATTTTGAGCAGCCATTTCACTCACTCCATCATTTGATTAATCAGTTATCTTCGACGCGCGCGCGGAATTTCAGGTCGATCCGACGCCCTTGCCCCTTGCGATCGCGGACCGCCTGAGCCTTGAAGAAATTCAGCGCGATCAGATGCCCGCGCGACAGGATCAGATCCGCGTCCACTAGCGCATCACAAATCGCAGCGGCCACTTCTTTGGCCGCTTCAAACCCCGCCTCTGTCGTATAGACGGTGACGGTAAATTCGTGCTCGGCACCAGCGTTGGACTTGTCCGACCGATCTCGTACCAACTCGGGGCCCAGGCTGACATAGGTGTCTGGCACCACGCCTGATGGCACTGCATCAAACACATTGGCCCCCACCAAGCCTGACAGCGTCGCATCCGCGATCAAGTGTTGAAACACGGCTCCTTGAAGGGCCGCCGACATTGCATAGCTCATGCTGCGGCCTCCTCTTGTGCGATGCAGATCAAGTACCGGCCCTCGGCGTCTTTCTCGGCAACCGACAGAATACGAAACAGCCGGGTGCCCTCGCGAAACCGCTGATCTGGACGTGGTCGCATTGAACTGCTTGGCGGTGCCCCACGCACCGTGATCTTGTACGAGGCCAGCGACACCGCGCCTCCGCCTTGGCTGGCCTCACGCCCCGAACGAAACGTCACCTCGGCCCAAAGATGGCCCAGGGTGGCCCAACTTTGGCTAAAGCCGCCTGCGCCGTCGGGGGCATTCACTGCTTCCTCCAGCGCCAGCGCCCTGTTTAGGCGCGGGGCCTTCATGACGCCCCCCCAGCGAACACACGCACATTGCGGTAACGCTCCAACAGACTTGTCACACCAAAGGGCATGCAACGCCCGGACAGAGCGGTTTCGTGCCGGTATTCATAGTAGTGCGCACCCAGCATCAGCACCGCCTGCGCCAGATCCGAAGGCAGATCGGACCAGTCCGGCCCGTACCCTGCCATAAATCCGATCCGAACTTGCCCAGCTGTGGGGACCGTCGGCAACAGGCCGGATACCGGGCACAAACGAGGCCGCTGCTGATCCGGACGCAACACATAGCTGTCAGACAGCACTGTGGTTTCATCGCCGCCGCGATCCACCAGAACCATTTCGGTGATTGCATTGATTGGTGCAACCGGCAGCCCCTGCCCACTCGCATCACGCCAATGGCTTAGGGTCCAACTGTATTCACGCTCGATCAGCACTTTGCCGGTGCGGGCCTCAACCGCGGCCATCGCTGCCCGAAGGAAGCTTTCCAGAACCGCGTCCTGCACACTGTCCTCGGCGAAACCGCTGCCCAGCCGCAAGTGAGATTTGAAATCTGCGACCGGCAGCGCTGCCTGTGGCACCTGGGTCTCTTCGACTAACATCATGGAAAAACTCCGCATCTTCATGTCCCCGTCCTTCGGAACAGGCGCGCGCCATCTGCGTTGCTCGGACGGAGGGAGCAGCTAGACAACGCCATGTTCCAACAGCGCGCGCCCAGGGACGGGCCACCAGGCCCGCCCCACCTTCACCAGCTCTTACGAGACAGCGAAACGCAGCAGCTTGATCGCGGCAAAGTCGCTCACGTCACCGCCCACGCGTTTGGTCGCATAGAACAGGACATGAGGTTTGGCGCTGAACGGATCGCGCAGAATACGCAGGTCGGGGCGTTCGGCCACGGTGTAGCCCGAACCGAAATCACCAAAGGCAATCGAGTCCGACCCCGAACCAATATCCGGCATGTCCTCGGCGATCAGAACGGGATAGCCCATCAGGCGCGCAGGCTCTGCTGCTGCCAGACCATCCGACCACAGGAAGCGACCATCCGCATCCTTGAGCTTGCGCACTGTGCCTGCGGTTTTCGAGTTCATCACAAAAGCCGCATTCGCGCGATACTGCGCACCCAGCGCATAAACCAGGTCGATAATCGCATCGGCCGAACCAAAGTCACCATCGGTCCCAGTCGGCACATAGCCGATATTGCCCCAAGCCCAGACACCATTGTCCACGGCAGTGTGGGTCAAAATACCCGTGGGTTTGTCGACGCCGTCCCCATTGATGAACGCCGAAGCCTCGGCCCGCGCAAACTTGTCTGCGATCCGGCCGGCCAGCCAGCCTTCGACATCAAACGCGCTGTCATCAAGCAGGCGTTGCGACGCTTTGGGCAGCGCTGAAAGTTCGTGCAGCGGAATGGTGATACGATCAATCGAAGGCGTACCGGTTTCGGTCGTCGCCGAGGCTTCATCCGCCCAGCCGTGGCCAACATCGGTGTGATCCACCAAAACGTCATAGGACGTCGCCTCGACATTCACCACATTGGCGATCTGGCGCAACGAAGCCCCCGATTGCAGCACGCTTTGAATGGTCGCAGCGGTTTGCGGATCGACCAGATAGCCACCGTCCGAATTCACGGCCGTGGACATGGCTTTGCCCTCCAGTTCCAGTCCACGCAGCGCGTCATCGTCGCCGTGACGGACATAGGCGTCAAACGCCTTTTGGTGAGGGGCCTCGATCTCGGCCGAGGTTGCCAGAACCGGACGTGCCGGGGTCATAGATTTACGATCAAGCATGGTCAGTCGCTCTTCCTGCTGTTGAAGTTTTGCATCAATAGTGGCTCGAAAGCCTTTGAACTCGTTCATGAAACCCACAACTGCGGACTTCACCTCGACGGCCGGAGATACAGCTTCTCCGGTCCGAGCCTCTTGCTCGGTTTTACTCATCCCAATTTTCCTTTCTGGTGGTGATGCCGGCGCTAGCCTTGCGCCATCTCCTGGCGCGCACCGTCAAAGGCCGCCGCCATTTCCCGCAGCAGATCCCCTTCCAAGTCGTCAGACTTGGCGGCGACCCGTGCACTTGGCAGCATCGGGAAAGTCACCAGCGAGACCTCCCAAAGCTCCAATTCTGTCAGAACACGTTTCCCATCGGGGGTCTTGGTGGCCCGCTTGGTACGATAGCCAATCGACAGCCCCTCGATGGCACCCGCTTCGATCAGCGCGGCGGCCTCGCGTCCTTTTTCAACGCCATCCAGCAGACGCCCCTTGACGTACAACCCCCTGTCATCTTCGCGCAGGTCGTCCCACACGCCGATCGGCTGAGCCGGGTCGTGCTGCCACAACATTTTCACGCCGCGACCAGCTTTGGCCAAACCTTTCAGGGATTTGCCATAGGCGCCCTTGCGGACAACGTCTTTGCCCTGATCCATCTGCCCAAAGAGGCTGGCATAGCCCTCGATCGACAGCCCTTGGACCGTCATTTCGTCGCTGTCAAAGCGGCAGAATTTATGTTCCAGTTCCATTCCTACCTCACACTTACGGGGTCGCTGTCAGGATCGACTGAAAGGCCTGTGCCAAGATCGTACCGACCACTCCGTAGACGGTTAGCCACAGGCGTTTTTCCAGTTTATCCATCATCTCTTCGATCTTCTCGAGCCGCCGGTCGAACGCGTCCTGATGCAGCTTGCTGACGCGCTCATGCGCCTCTAATCGCAATGCCGGAGCGCAATCGAACGGCTCGAAACCTGTGCGCTCATCCCTCATCGCTGCCGCCTTCCTCCATGACTGGCAGACCCAGCATGCGGCGCTTTTCTGCCCCACTCAGGAAATCGGCATCTGCGACACGGCGCCATTGCGCCTCGCGTTCAGTGGCCAGCGCAGGCACCTGATCCAAATCCGGGCGCAGCTCGAGCCGTTCATTGACATAGCCAGACAACCAATCAGCCAAGCGCGCTGTCACCTTTTGCACCAGTGGCAACACCGTCAGACGGTAAAACGCCCGGTTTGCTTCTTGGTAATTCGAGTATGTCGCATCCCCCGGCAGACCCAGCATCATCGGCGGCACGCCAAAGGCCAACGAGATCTCGCGCGCAGCACTTTCCTTGGTCTTCTGGAACTCCATATCGCTGGGGCTGAACCCCATCGGTTTCCAGTCTAACCCGCCTTCCAACAGCATGGGACGTCCGGCATTGCGCGCGCCTTGATGATAGCTCTCCATCTCGTTGACCAAGCGGTCATACTGATCCGGCGCCAGACTGCCCTGCCCATCCGAGCCTTTGTAAACAATCGCCCCCGAAGGCCGCGCCGCATTGTCCAGCAACGCCTTGGACCAGCGCGACGCTGAATTATGCACATCCAACGCCTGCGCGGCGGCCTGCATAGGCGAGAACCCATAGTGATCATCCTGGGGGTGGAAATTGCGGATGTGACAAATCGGCGGGGTCACACCTGTTACGTCAAACCGGTGCTTGCGACCGTTCACACTGTAATCATAAGCCACCGGCCAGCCATCAGCGCCAGGCACCAGCGACATCCGATCCGAGCGCAGCACGTGCAGCTCCAGCGGAGCACCGTCTTCGCCGCCCACCGCCTCGACATACCCGTTCCCGGTCAGCAAAAGCTGCGCAATCAGCGCTTCCAGCAGTTCGGCCCGCCCCTGAGCGGGGTTCGGACGTTGCACCAGATCCATCACAGGATGCACTTCATAGCGCTGACGCCGGTCCTGCAAGATCAAGGGCAGCGACGCAGCTGCCTCGCTGATCATTTTCACACACCGAAACCCGACCGGGTTTCCCGCGAACCCTGTGCGGGTCAGCGAAGTGGTGTCACGCGGGCTCCAGGCGACGCGACCTGCGCCCTGAAACGCCACCACCGGCCCCGTTGCGCTGGCCTTGGTCTCGGGCGCCTGCTGGGCCTCACCGCGCTTGAAGAAGTCCATAATCATTCGGTCCTTGCTCCTTGTTCCTCTGGGGTCCAACCTGGCCCTATTGGCTGCCGCACCCGTCGGCTGTTGAAGGCAAACCTGAGGTTAAAAGTTTAAGAAAAGTGAACTAGAGCGAACGCAGCTGCGGCCGTGCATCTGCGCGTTGGCTCAGGATCAGTTCATGCAAGGCCCAGACCAGCGCATCGACTCGATCCGGGCTTCCCTTGCCCTCGAACCCTTTCAGGGTCATCGCGCACATCTGGTCTTCCAGCGCGCTTAGCCCACGCGCATGATGCACCCGCCCTTGCTCATAGAGCGCAGAAACGGGTTCCGCGCGGGCCACCTTGCCTTTGCTGGCATGCACCTTGCGGAAGGGCACATTCGGGGCCACCTGGCGGATCACGGCTTCGACCATATCGCCCCCTTGGTTGACCTCGGCGACCAGACGATCCGCGCCCCAATCCGTCATCGCATCCACCGCAGCTTTGGCCCAGGCCGTCGGCCCAACCCCCTGAACCGAAGCATCGGCCAGCACATAGGCCTCCCAGTCTTGCGGTTCGCCTTTCATCAGCACACCCGCAACGATGATCCCGCATTCGTCCGAGCCCGCATTGCCTGTCACCGGCGGATCTACGGCCACCACGATGCGATCCAGATCGGGCACCTCGTCCACCCGCTGCGCCTCCAGCAGCGCGGTTTTCCAAAGCGCCCCCTCGGCCTCGTCGATCAAAACGCCCTCTAGCTCTTGCCGCCCCAAGCGTGTCCCGGCATAGCGCTCCTGCACCTCGACCAGAAAACTCTCCGCCAGATTGGCACGGTTCGCTTCGGTTGGGGCATGGGTCACCACGGTCGAGCTTTGCTTCAACACCTGTTTCAACACCGGCACATTGCGCGGCGTCGTGGTCACACAGACCCGCGGCGCCTCGCCCAAACGCAACCCGAACTGCAACATGTCCCAAGTGTCCTGCGCCTTGGGCCATTTGGCCAACTCGTCCACCCAGGCCGCATCAAACTGTGGCCCCCGCAGCGCCTCGGGATCATAAGCCGAGAATATCTGCGCCGTCGCACCATTCGGCCAGGTCAGCATCCGGCGTCCCGCCTGCCACACGGGCCGGCGATCCGGCGGGCTACAGGCAAGAATACCGCTCTCGCCGAACACCATCACTTCGCGCGCCTGATCCATGGTTTCGCCGATAATCGCCACACGCTGCGCCTTGCCAGGGTCCAACGGCTTCGCCCCCTCAACCATCTCGCGCACCCATTCAGCCCCGGCGCGAGTCTTGCCCGCGCCACGTCCGCCCAGGATCACCCAATTGCGCCAGTCCCCTTCAGGCGCGCGCTGATGCTCCATCGCCCAGAATTCAAACAAATAAGGGAGAGCCATCAGCTCTCCCTCACTCAAATCATCCAGGAATTCGTTTTGAACCTCGACAGGTGCGGAGGCGATCCAACCGGCACCGGATACTCTGTCGGGCCTCGTCAAAGTCGATTGCATATCCTTGGGTGATGCCGGCCTGTTTCTGCTGTCGTTTGGCAAATTCCATCTCCAGATCAATTGCGATCCGCAACCATTGGCGGATCTCCTGTATGGTCCTCTGCGCGTCCTTGACGGCCGCAATATCCCCATCCCTCAATTTTGCCTGCAAGGCGGACATCTCCGCCCGCAGCGCCCCCAATTGGTCCCTGATATCATCCAGGTTTTCTCCCAGTGGAAAGGCGCTCTCGTCTGTTGTGATCAATGTCATCAGTGCTCGCTCAGCCTCATGCGTTGAAGACACTCCGCACGAGAGAAACAGAAAAGCGGCCCCCAAGGAGATCCCCAAGGCCGCTTACCCACTTCTTCTAGCATGCCATAAACCCTATGCAGGACCGTTCGCAAAGTCAAGCCAGAACATCCCGTAAACGCCCGCAATCATTACCTAATTCCTAACACCACCCACGCCTGGCCTTCTTCTTTTCTCAAATATCCCGGGGGAGCGACCGCAGGACGCCGGGGCAGCGCCCCCTTTCTTCCATCCCCGAAAATCAAAAACCATTTGCGTCACGCTTCCCTCCGCCTTACACGGGGCCATTGCCCTTGGACCGCGCGTTTCGCCCCGAACTGGATCCCGCCCGATGCTGCAAACTCCCTACTATCTGATCGACAAAGCCCGCCTGCTGCCCAACCTGGAAAAGATCGCCCATCTGCGCGAGACGTCCGGTGCCAAGGCCTTGCTCGCGCTCAAGTGTTTTTCCACCTGGGGCGTGTTTGACTTCATGCAAGACTACATGGACGGCACCACCTCGTCCTCTTTGTACGAGCTACGTCTGGGGGCCGAGAAATTCGGCAAGGAAACCCATGGCTATTCCGTCGGCTGGGTCGATCATGAGATCAACGAGGCCGCGCGCCTTGCTGACAAGCTGATTTTCAACTCTCTGGGCCAACTGGACCGTTTCGCTAGCCGCACCGACAAACAGACCGGCCTGCGCCTGAACCCTCGCTTCTCCACCTCTGGGTTTGATCTGGCCGACCCCGCGCGCCCATTTTCTCGTCTCGGTGAATGGGACATGGACCGGTTGGAGCAAGCCGCCACGCGGATCAACGGCGTGATGATCCACTATAATTGCGAGAATGGCGACTTCGACCTATTCTCAGACCAACTGACCCGCATCGAAACAGAATTCGGCCCCTTCCTGAAGCGGCTCGATTGGATCTCCCTTGGTGGCGGCATCCATTTCACCGGCGAAGGCTACCCGCTGGATCGCCTGTCAGACCGGCTGAAATCCTTCAGCGACACCCTCGGCGTCCAAGTCTACCTGGAACCGGGCGAAGCGACGATCACCAGCACGACCACGCTGGAAACCACCGTTCTGGACATCATCGACAACGGCAAAAAGGTCGCCATCGTTGACAGCAGTATCGAGGCGCACATGCTGGACCTGCTGATCTATCGCGAAACTGCCAAGCTGCCGCAAACCGGCGCGCACGAATACCAGATCGCCGGGAAAACCTGTCTGGCGGGCGACATCTTTGGCGAGGCGCGCTTTGACGCTCCGCTGCAAATCGGTGACCGAGTTACCATCGACGACGCCGCCGGCTATACAATGGTCAAGAAAAACTGGTTCAACGGCGTGGCCATGCCCGCCATTGCCATCCGACAGCTGGACGGCACCATCACCGTGCAACGCCAGTTTGACTACTCTGATTTCGCCTCGGCCCTGTCCTAGGGCCATCCATCCACGAACCAAAGGGGGTTCCCTCAGTTGAAAAAGAACGTTCTCATCATCGGCGCTGGTGGCGTCGCTCAGGTCGTGGCGCATAAATGCGCGCAAAACAACGATGTGCTGGGCGATATCCATATCGCCAGCCGGACGCTTGCCAAATGCGACGCGATCCTTGAGTCCGTCCGTGAAAAGGACGCAATGAAGGTCGAGGGCGTTCTGGCCGCGCATCAAGTCAACGCCATGGACACGCCCGCCGTGGCCGCTCTGATCCGGGAAACCGGCGCGCAGATCGTGATCAACGTCGGCTCGGCCTTTGTGAACATGACTGTGCTGGACGCCTGTATCGAAACCGGCGCCGCCTATATCGACACCGCCATCCATGAAGAGCCCGACAAGATCTGCGAAACCCCGCCCTGGTACGCAAACTATGAATGGAAGAAACGCGATCTGTGCGCCGAAAAAGGCGTCACCGCCATTCTGGGTGCGGGCTTTGATCCGGGCATGGTGAATGCCTATGCACGCTTTGCCATCGACATGATGGACGAGGTTAAATCCATCGACATCGTCGACATCAACGCCGGCGATCATGGCAAGTACTTCGCCACGAATTTCGACCCCGAGATCAACTTCCGCGAATTCACCGGCACGGTCTACAGCTGGCAGCAAGGCGCCTGGCTGGAAAACAAGATGTTCGAGGTCGGCAAGGTCTGGGATCTGCCCGTTGTCGGCCCCAGCCAGGCCTATATGTCCGGCCATGACGAGGTGCACAGTTTGGCCGTGAACTATCCCCATGCCGATGTGCGGTTCTGGATGGGCTTTGGCGATCACTACATCAACGTCTTTACCGTGTTGAAATCGTTGGGCCTGCTGTCCGAACAGCCTGTCACCACCGCCGAGGGCCAAGAGGTCATCCCGCTGAAAGTGGTCAAGGCCGTGTTGCCTGATCCCTCCAGCTTGGCGCCGAATTACACCGGCAAAACCTGCATTGGCGATCTGGTCAAGGGCACCAAGGATGGCGAGGATTTCGAGGTCTTCGTCTACAACGTCGCCGATCACAAGGACGCCTATAACGAGGTCGGCAGCCAAGGCATTTCCTACACTGCCGGCGTGCCCCCGGTGGCCGCGGCCATGCTGGTGGCCAATGGGGATTGGGACGCCAAGACGATGAAAAACGTCGAGGAAATGGACCCCAAGCCCTTCTTTACCATTCTGGACCGTATCGGCCTGCCGACCCGCGTGCAGATCGGCGGTTTGGGCGGCGAAGACAAAGCCTGGAACGCCTGACCCCCAGAAAACGCAAAAGGCCCGGACACAGCGTCCGGGCCTTTTTGATTCGCAGTCCGGCGTTTAGCCCTGATTCATATATTTCTGCCGAGCTTCAGCCTCGATCGCGCGGCGCATCTCGATCTGCCCCAAATCAGCCATCAATACACGGCGCAGCTCCGCATTCTCAGTGGCCGCAATCTGTTCGCGCAAGGCGTCAGCGACCTTTTTTAGCTCCATTTCACGGGGTAAAACACCGGCCTCAGCCATGATGCGAAACCCTGCGGCCTCGGCGGCGTCGCCACCAACGACAGTGGCGTTTAGCGGTTTGCCTTCACCCTTCAAGCCTTCCAATTGCCCTTCGGCCTTGGCTTTTTGAATCTGGTGCTCTGTAAGCTTGTCAAATCGCATGATCAGACCCCTTTCCGCCACATCCTAGCGCCCGAAAGTTCCGTACGATAGGGCGAAAATGAATACCCAGTTTGCAATCAAATCATAGCAACGAAAAACGCCCCCGATATTCGGAGGCGTTCTGTCTTATTGTTGGGCCCGTTCGCGTTCGATCTGACGCCATTTGGCGACGTTGCGATTATGTTCGTCCAGCGTTTCCGCAAAGGCATGTCCGCCCGAGCCATCAGCCACAAAGAACACATAGTTCGTGTTTGCCGGATCCAGGGCTGCCTCGATACTGGCGCGACCCGGATTGGCAATCGGCGTGGGCGGAAGCCCGTCGATCACATAGGTGTTCCAAGGTGTTTCGCGGCGCAGCTCGCTTTGACGCAATCCACGCCCCAGCACGCCCTGCCCCTTGGTGATGCCATAGATCACGGTCGGGTCGGTTTGCAGGCGCATACCGCGGTTCAGACGGTTAATGAACACACTTGCGACGGTACGGCGTTCATCCGCAATGCCTGTCTCTTTCTCGATGATCGACGCCAGAATCAGCGCTTCTTCAAGGCTATCCAAGGGCAGGCCATCCACACGGTTCTGCCACGCCTCTTGCAAGATGATGTCCTGCGCCTCGCTCATCCGCTCCAGGACGGAACCGCGGGTATCGCCGACGCGAACCTCGTAACTGTCGGGCGACAACGTCCCTTCAGCGGGGACATCGGCCACGTCTCCGGTCAGCAGCTCGATCCCCTTCAGAGCATCAACGATCTGCCAGCTGGTCACGCCTTCGGCCAGCGCGATACGATAGCGGGTGTCGGCCTGATCGCGCACTTGAGTGTATTTCTCGGGCGCGTCATCTTCTGCCGGATTGAACTCGGCCTTTTCGACATAGCGACTGGTGCTCGGGTCCAGTTCGCGCACGACCACAGCCGAGCGTGTCACCCCGATGCGATAAACCACCTCGACGCCGCAGGTCGATGCACCGCCACGGGTGACGATGTCAGCGATTTCCTCCATCGAGGCCCCCTTGGGCACCAGAAAGCTACCAGCCTTCAGTTTGCTGGCCTTGTCGGTGTAATCCACGCCCAAGCGCATGATCATGCCGCTTGAAATCGCGCCGTCTTCTTCAAGCCGATCCGAGACCTTCTTGAAATTGGAACCGGGTTCAACCCGCAGACAGATCGCTTCGTTCAGCGGACCCGCGCTTTGATATTCGCGTTGCCCCCAGATAATGACGCCGCCCACAAGGAACAGCGCCACAATCAGCATCGTCAACGCGTTAGACGCGATGGCTCGCCACATAGGATTAGCTCACTTTTCCAAACACAACGCTTGCATTGGTCCCACCAAAGCCAAAGCTGTTGGACAGGGCCACGTTAATCTCGCGCTCGCGTTTGACATTGGGGGCCAGATCAATCGGCGTTTCAATGGCCGGGTTGTCCAGGTTGATCGTCGGCGGAGCCACCTGATCACGGATCGCCAGGATCGAGAAGATCGCTTCGATCGCACCAGCAGCGCCCAAAAGGTGCCCGGTCGACGATTTGGTCGAGGACATGGTGACCTTGCTGGCAGCATCGCCCATCAGACGTTCAACTGCGCCCAGTTCAATCACATCCGCCATGGTCGAGGTGCCATGAGCGTTGATATAGTCCACTTGATCGGGGGTCACACCGGCCCGCGCCAGCGCAGCCTTCATCGAGCGGAACCCGCCATCGCCATCTTCGGACGGGGCCGTGATGTGATAGGCATCGCCCGACAGGCCATAGCCCAGAACCTCGCCATAAATCTTGGCTCCGCGCGCAACGGCATGTTCGTATTCTTCCAGAACCACGATGCCTGCGCCCTCGCCCATCACGAAACCATCGCGGTCCTCGTCATAGGGACGGCTGGCCGCCTTGGGATCATCTGCACGTTTGGTCGACAGGGCCTTACAGGCGTTGAAACCTGCGATACCCAGCGGGGTGATCGCGGCCTCTGCGCCACCGGCCACCATAACTTCGGCGTCACCGAACTGGATCAGACGCGCGGCGTCGCCAATGGCATGCGCCCCGGTCGAGCACGCCGTTACGACCGCGTGGTTCGGGCCCTTAAAGCCGTATTTGATGCTGACCTGACCCGACACCAGATTGGTCAGCGCGCCCGGAATAAAGAACGGAGAAATCCGACGCGGCCCACGCTCTTTCAGCGTGATCGCGCCCTGCTCGATGGATTTCAGACCACCGATTCCCGAGCCGATCATAACGCCGGTGCGCTCCAGGCTTTCCTGATCTTCAGGCATCCAGCCGGAATCTTCGACGGCCTGAGTTGCCGCGGCGATACCATACAGAATGAAATCATCGACTTTGCGGGCCTCTTTGGGCGCCATCCAGTCATTGGGGTTAAAGGTCCCGTTGGTGCCATCCCCATGGGGCAGCTCGCACGCATATGTGGTGCCCATTTGGGACGCATCGAATGACTCGATCGGTCCGGCGCCGGATTCACCATCCAACAACCGTTTCCAAGTTTCTTCGACACCGCATGCCAGCGGAGTGACCAGTCCAAGCCCAGTAACGACGACACGACGCATGATTTATGCCCTTCCTCAGCAGTCTTTCCCCGCTCTTACCCTGCAACCTACCCCCGGGGCAAGAGCAGGAGGCCTCTTCGCAGCCAAGTTGGGCGCATAGGTGGGTCTCTCGGCACTTAAGCGCTTGTTAAGCACGGTGTGAAATCTTGGGGCCGACTGACGGGGAAATTTCATGCCAAACGGTTTCTTGCGACCGATCGTGCTGACAATCTGGCTGACCTTTGTGTTCGCGGGAAAATCTTTGGCTGGCGCGTGCGACATGCAGGAATTGCTTGTCCAGGCGCACCATCTGTCAAAAGTGTTTGCGCAGCAACGCGCTGGTCCCAATGCAGAAAACGCTGCCAAACAGCTGCGCAGCGCGCTTGATCAAATCCCCACATCGGACCTGCGTCCACATTTGCGCGCGGCGGGCTTGTCCTCCTACAGCTCTGACATTTCGGGGTTTCTTCGGACACAGAAGGCCCTGGCCGACACGCAAATCTCGCGCGGGGAAACCATCAGACGTCCGGTGCGAATGGAAAAGGAGCTGCATGAATTTTCGCTGCGTATGCAACGCTTAATCCCCAAACTGCGCTGCGATTCCGACAAGACCTGGAGGCCGGAAAACGTCAGTGACGGGACCGGCGGGACCTCGCCAACAGGTATCCAGGGCGGCGGCGGCGACAATGCCCTGATCCCACAGAACGCGGCAAAGATCAGCATGGTCGTGTTCGGCACAATCGCCATCGTGGTTGGTGGGTCTATTTTCCTGCGCCATCGCGCCAAGGTTCGCAGACGCCGTGCGCGACGTTTGCCATGCGCCCTCAACTGCACTGTCAGTTTTCTACAAGATAAACGAAAAGGCATCCCTCAGACAGCGCGACGTGGTCGGATGTGTGACATCAGTCAGCTTGGCGCCAAAGTCTGCGTCGATGACGACACCCCCGAAACTCTGAACGACTGCAATCTTTACTCGCACGGCTGGTCAACCCGTGGACATGTTATCTGGCGCAACGCGCAATGCATGGGAATAGCGTTCAAGCGCAGACTGCCCGCGCAAGACCTCTACCGCTTGGTGCGGCTGAATAGAAAATTGCATTCAGGTAAAAAAAACGGCACCCCGTAGGATGCCGTCATCGGAAATTCCCGTAGGAAATCTCTATCAGGAAGCTTCGGTGATGAACTTCACTGCGTCGCCGAACGACTGGATGGTTTCGGCTGCGTCATCGGGGATTTCGATGCCGAACTCTTCTTCGAAGGCCATAACCAGTTCCACGGTGTCCAGGCTATCCGCGCCCAGATCGTCGATGAACGAAGCGGTTTCGGTCACTTTGTCTTCTTCGACACCCAGGTGCTCAACAACGATCTTTTTCACGCGGTCTGCGATATCGCTCATTTCAAAGTCCTCATAACTTCTTGGGCATATGCCCGGTTCTCTGCCCTCGCCCGCGGGGTGGGCCTCAATGGTGTGCCCGGTGTACCGGGCGGCTCGTCGTCCCGCAAGCGGGATATCCGGCAACGTCTCCGCCCCGGCAAATCTGCGTGGCCTATAGCACATGGTGCGCAAGAGGCAAATGTTTTCCCGGTGCCACATCAACTCTGGCAAGAAAATCCAGCGATCCGAGACCAATCAGCGCATTCGAGAGACGCGATCCAATCGGCAGCCCCTGAAAAGCGGCTTGCACTGATCTATATATGACCTTCGGCGATTAAAAGGGGCCGACTAATCTCAGCGGACCCAATTTCTTTGCCGGCAGAGAATCAGATCATCGCCATGCCACCATTGACGTGCAATGTGGCTCCGGTGACATAGCCCGCCTCGGGGCTGGACAGATACAGCACTGCGGCCGCGATCTCTTCGGGAGTGCCCATACGCGACGCGGGGATCTGAGCGTTGATTTTGCCCTTTTGATCATCGGTCAGCTTGTCCGTCATCGCGGTGGCGATAAAGCCCGGCGCAACAGCATTCGCGGTGATCCCGCGGCTGGCAACCTCATAAGCAATCGACTTGGTCAGACCCACCATCCCGGCTTTTGACGCCGCATAATTCACCTGACCGGGGTTGCCAGTGGCCCCAACGATCGAGCTGATGTTGATGATCCGGCCCCAGCGGGACTTCATCATCGGACGCATCACGCCCCGGCACAGGCGCATAGTCGAGGTCAGGTTCACGTCAATCACCGACTGCCATTCCTCGTCCGACATACGCATGAAAATCTGGTCGCGGGTGATCCCAGCGTTGTTAACCAGAATATCCAGGCCACCCATCGCTTCGATGGCTTGTTTCGGCAGCGCATCTACGGCCGCACCATCGGACAGATTACAGGGCAGCACATGGGCGCGCTCGCCCAGTTCGGCGGCCAAAGCCTCAAGCGGTTCGACGCGCGTCCCGCTTAGGCCAACGGTGGCACCTGCATCATGCAGAGCCTTGGCGATCGCGCCGCCAATACCACCCGAAGCGCCCGTGACCAGTGCCTTTTTACCAGTAAGATCAAACATTTCATGTCCTTTCATCCCGGTTTGGGGCCGCGCCCCACCGGTGCAAATTCTGTAACTTTTGGCTTAGCTGTTCCGCGACGCAACGGCCTTGGCCACATCCTCGGGCGTGCCAATGGCGGTGCAGGCAATCGAGCGGTCGATGCGGCGGATCATACCAGACAGAGCCTTGCCAGCCCCGATTTCCCAGACAGCATCCACCCCTTCGGAGGCCATGAACATCACGCTTTCGCGCCACCGGACCGAGCCTGTAACTTGGTTAACCAGCAACGACCGGATCGTTGCCGGATCAGTGATCGCCTCGGCCACGACGTTGGCCACGACGGGCACCACAGGGCGTTCGATATGCACAGCGTTCAGCGCTTCGGCCATCACGGCAGCGGCGGGCTCCATCAAGGCACAATGGAACGGTGCGCTAACAGGCAGCAAAACCGCGCGCTTGGCGCCTTTCTCCTTGGCAATTTCAACCGCGCGTTCGACGGCGGCCTTATGCCCCGAAACCACAACCTGCGCCGGATCATTGTCATTCGCGGCTTGGCAAACTTCGCCCTTAGCGGCCTCTTCGGCAACGGCGCGGGCAGTGTCAAAATCCAACCCCAGCAGAGCAGCCATAGCGCCCTGCCCAACCGGAACGGCTTGTTGCATCGCCTGACCACGGGTACGCAACAGACGCGCGGCATCGGCAATAGTCAGCGACCCAGCCGCAGCCAGAGCCGAGTATTCACCTAATGAATGCCCCGCCACATGACTGGCCACATCTGCCAGTTTCACACCCTCGGCCTCTAATGCGCGCACCGCTGCCAGCGACGTCGCCATCAGCGCGGGCTGGGCGTTCTGCGTCAACGTCAGTTGATCCTGCTCGCCTTCCCAGATCAACTGGCTCAGCTTTTCGCCCAAGGCTTCGTCGACCTCGTCAAAAACGGCTTTGGCTGCCGGATACGCATCGGCAAGCGCCCTGCCCATCCCGATGGTCTGTGCCCCCTGACCGGGGAAAACGAAAGCTGTGGTCATGGTCGTCCTCGTCCCATTTATGGTTTTTGATGATGTATCCGGCCCCGTGCTTGACCACAAGTAAAACAGCGCTTGGCCCGCCACTCTTCGACATCGCAGGGCGATTGTGCGAGCCTGCACAGGCTGACATCGTGTGTTGAACCGCATTGCTTGCTATATTCAAAACACCCTCATCCTTACTAATTTCAGGTGCCTGAATGACCACTCGCAACACATTTAACAGCTATGGCCGCATTTCGCGCCTTTTACACTGGGTGACCGCTTTGCTGATCCTGGCGATGATTCCTCTTGGGTTTGTCGCCGAGGACATGGCCCACGCGATCAACGCCCCCGGCGCAACGCCGACCGACTCTCAGATGGCGCGGGTCATCACCCTGTTTTCGCTACACAAGACCATTGGCGTTCTTCTGTTCTTTCTTGCGCTGATCCGGCTGGTCTGGATGGTGACGCAGCCCAAACCCGTGCCGTTGCACCCTGATCGCAAGCTAGAGACCTTTCTGGCCGAGCTCGTCCACTATGCCCTATATGGCGCGCTGGTATTGGTGCCGCTGACCGGTTGGTTGCACCATGCCTCGGCGACTGGTTTTGCACCGATCTGGTGGCCCTTTGGTCAGTCCCTGCCGTTTGTGCCCCAGGACCCCGCGCTGTCCCAGACATTCTCGACCCTGCATTTCCTGGCGATTGCCATCCTGATCGGGTCGCTGTTCCTGCACATTGTCGGCGCGATGAAGCATCAGGTGATCGACAAGGACAGCACCCTGCATCGTATGGCGCGCGGAACGGCGGCGGGTCAGCCTGGCGCTCATTCCACGATCTTGCCTCTTATCGCGGCTGCGCTGATCTGGGTCCTGGTGCCGATGGGGGCCGCGTCGCTTGGCTGGTTCGCTGCCCCGGCCCAAACAGGCCCCAAGCTCGAAGCCGTTGCCTCGGATTGGCAGGTTCAGGAGGGCACGCTCGCGATTTCGATCCTGCAAATGGGCAGCCTTGTTCAAGGTGAATTCGCGGATTGGACTGCCCAGATCAGCTATGACGAGGACCAGAGTGTCGCGAAAAACGGCGAAGTCACGGTGACCATTTCAATCCCCTCGCTGACATTGGGCTCGGTCACGCAGCAGGCGATGGGGCCGGACTTTTTCGATGCACCGACTTTTGCGACGGCCGTGTTCCAAGCTGACATCTTGCGCAACGACGCAGGCCTGGTGGCCGAGGGCATGCTGACGATCAAGGACGACGCGATCCCGCTAAGCCTGCCCTTCACGTTGGACATCGTCGACAATATCGCAACGGCCAAAGGCAGCGCTCAGGTTAATCGGATGGACTTTGGCATCGGCAAAACGGTGACCGAGACTGGCACCCTGGCATTTGATGTGGGGATTGATTTCACGCTGACCGCGACACGCCCCTAAACACCGGTCAAGACCAACAAAAAAGGCCGCCGAGGATTTCGGCGGCCTTTTCCAATTCTAAGATCGTCAGATCACTCGGCTTTCATCGCCTCGACCGAGATCATCACCGACACTTCGTCGCCGACATAGGGGGCGAACTTGCCCAAGCCATAATCGGAACGCACCAGCGTGGTGGTGGCGTCGAAACCGGCCCAGGGCTTGCCAGCCATCGGGTGGTCGCCCGACTGGTTCAGCGTGGCGTCCAGAACAACGCTTTTGGTGACGCCGTTCAGGCTCAGATCGCCAGTGATCAGCGCAGTTTTTTCACCGGTGACTTCGATGCTGGTCGAGGTGAACGAAACCATTTCGTCCTCGGTGGCGTCGAAGAAATCAGGCGACATGAAGTGGCCAAGACGTTTTTCCCAGCCAGTCAGCATCGAGGTGACGGGCATCGACACGGTCACGCTGGACTCGGCAGGGTTTTCCATGTCGAACATGATGTCGCCGGCAAAACCCGAGAACATGCCATAGGTGGTCGAATAACCCAGGTGGTTATACGAGAATACGATTTGGCTGTGGCTGGAATCCAGAACGTATTTGTCGGCGGCAGTGGCTGCACCGGCGCTTAGGATGGCGGCGGCCAGACCGGCGGCAAAGATCGAATTTTTCATGAGGGGGCTCCTGTTTCGAGTGGCGGACAAATTGTCGCCCCTAAAATCGCTATGTGTCAGCACATTGCAATTCAGTATTGGGCCACAAGAGTTGTGCAAATTCGAACAGAAATACGGATCACATTTGCGTGAGTGTGCGTTTCCGCATCCCCGCCAACAGCTCAGAGGTCCGTGCATCGAGATGATCGCCCACTGATAGGCGCAAAGTTCCACGACCGCCAGCATTGCGCGCCTCTAGGACTCCGTTGTCGATGTCCAGCGCGTCCAGACCGTATTGCCCTTGTGTTCTGGCGATCCCGTCGTGGCCGCGCAGGATATGCGTCAGTTGATGGTTAACGATATCCAGGTGGAATTCTTCGTCAAAATCCGGGCGCCCCGCCCCCCACAGGCCAACCGCGATGCCAAGGAACAGGAAGGACACCACCAGACGCACCAAAGCCTCGGCCCCGTCCTCGGTCGCGCCCGGCACCACCCACAATCCGAACGCCGACATGCCCAGAACAATGCTGAAAAACTTCATGGTTTGCTGCATGATATCACGCGCATCGGAATGGTGGGCGTGCAGGCTGGCAAAATCGGGGCTAAGCTTGGTCATTCTGGCGGGGGCTCCTTGGCGGCTGGTTTTGCCCCAGTTTGCCCTGCGAATAACGGCAAGAGTTGGGCGAAGGTTTGAGAAGTTTTCGCCATTGAACAAAGCCCATGCATGGCCTTGCGCATTCACAGAAACCGTCGTATATGCGCGTTTCCTTTCGCAGTTTTACATGAACCGCGCAGTCTCTCGTGGATGGGTCGCGAAAGGTCAGACCCTCCTATGAAATGCGCCTGAAAATGAATGGAGTGCACATGCCGCTTTACGAGCATGTTTTCATCTCGCGTCAGGACTTGTCCAACACGCAAGCTGAAGGTCTCATCGAACATTTTGGTACCGTACTGGCGGACAACGGCGGCAAGCTGGTTGATTCCGAGTACTGGGGCGTCAAAACGATGGCCTACAAGATCAACAAAAACCGCAAGGGCCACTATGCCTTCCTGAGAACCGACGCACCTGTGCCGGCGATCCAGGAAATGGAACGCCTGATGCGCCTGCATGATGACGTGATGCGCGTCCTGACCATCAAGGTCGACGAGCAC
>JBOEGN010000055.1:0-20069 GCA_050633445.1 Thalassovita sp. | reverse complement strand
CTTCTCGGGCGACAATGCACCTAAAATCGATTACAAAGACACCAAACTGCTGCAACGCTATATCAGCGAACGCGGCAAAATCGTGCCTTCGCGTATCACCGCCGTCTCGGCCAAGAAACAACGTGAGCTGGCCCGTGCCATCAAACGCGCCCGTTTCCTGGCCCTGCTGCCCTACGCCGTGAAGTAAGGAGAAAGCACAATGCAAGTTATCCTTCTGGAACGTGTGGCCAAACTGGGTCAGATGGGCGATGTGGTCGATGTTAAATCCGGCTACGCCCGCAACTTCCTGCTGCCGCAGGGCAAGGCACTGACCGCGTCGGCTGCCAATGTTGCATCGTTTGAAGCGCAGAAAGCTCAGCTGGAAGCGCGCAACCTGGAAACCAAAACCGAAGCAGACGCCCTGGCCGAAAAGCTGGGCGGCGAGCAGTTCATCGTGATTCGCTCGGCTTCGGATGGCGGCAACCTGTATGGTTCGGTCAGCAACCGCGACATCGCAGAAGCTGCAACAGCCGAAGGTTTCACCGTTGACCGCAAACAGGTTGTGATCGAACTGCCGATCAAATCCCTGGGCGTTCACACCGTATCCGTCGTTCTGCACCCCGAAGTTTCGACCACCATCGAAGTCAACGTGGCTCGCTCGCAAGAAGAAGCCGAGCTGCAGGCCGAGGGTAAGTCGATCCAGGAACTGGCCGCCGAAGAAGAGGCCGCCGCCGAGTTCGAAATCTCGGAACTGTTCGACGATATCGGCAGCGCCGCATCGGACGAAGACGATTTGGCCCCCGAGGCCGAAGAAGCTGCGTCGGACGACGAAAACTAAGCGTTTCCTCTTTTGGAAACCGGAACCGCGCAGGCCCACCCTGCGCGGTTTCTTTTTGCCCGATTGCCGGATCAACCGCCGAAGTTCTGCCCCACGGGCTGCGGATTCATACGGATCAGCCGCGAATCGATGACCGCCGCCTGACGATGTACCATCGCCTCGCGGTATTCAGCGTCCTTGATCATGCTGACAAAGGCATCGGTATTCGGATATTCCGCGATAAAGCACAGGTCCCAGTCGCGCTCTGACGGGCCGATCAGCATCAACTCCATCGCGCCGCGCCAGACGATTCGCCCGCCCAGACGTTCCAGAACTTTCTGACTGCCCGCACCATAGGCGGCATAGGCCTCGGCTCCGGTGGCGTTCCGCCCGTCTGGATATTCCGCCTGGTCGCGCAGCTTGACCAGGTTCAGCATGTGGATGGGGCCCGCACGGTCAATGCCGCGAAAGGCGTCGAATTGTTCCTTGTCGAAACCGATATAGCTCATGATGTCCTCCCTTTGCACTGATCCTGAGTGCGCGGCCCCTGCCCCGTCAACCGCGCCCCGGCGTCAGAAACGCAAAAGGCCACCCCGCAGGGTGGCCTTCGCTAAGTTGTGAGAGTGGAGACTTATGCGTCGTCCAGAGCCTCGACAGCCTTTTGCAGGTCGTCTTTGGACACCTCTTTGTCGGACACTTTGGCCTGCTCGACCACGTGATCGACAACCTTGTCTTCGAACAGAGGCGCGCGCAGCTGTTGCTGCATCTGCTGGTTCTGTTGGATGAATTCAAAGAACTGACGTTCCTGACCGGGGTACTGACGCGCCTGGTTCATGATCGCCTGAGTCATCTCGGCATCGGTGACCTCAACTTCGGCCTTCTGACCGATTTCAGCCAACAGCAGGCCCAGACGCACGCGGCGCTCGGCCAGAGTGTTGTGCTCGTCGGTGGTTTCGATCTCGGGGTGATCGTGACCTTCGACTTCGGGGTTATCCTCGTGCCACAGCTGGTGCGCGATCTGCTTGGCCTCGGCCTCGACCAGCGAGGGCGGCAGGTCGAACGACACTTTTCCATCCAGTTGGTCCAGCAGCGAACGCTTCATCACGGCGCGCGAGGCACCCTGGTATTCAGCTTCCAGACGCTCGGCGACCTGCGCCTTCAGTGCGGCCAGATCTTCAACGCCGAATTTCTGAGCCAGCTCGTCGTTGACTTCAGCGGCGGTGGGTTCGTTCACGGCTTTGATGGTGCAGGTGAACACGGCTTCTTTGCCGGCCAGGTTCTCGGCGCCATACTCTTCGGGGAATGTCACGTTGACTTCCAGCTCTTCGCCTTCTTTGGCGCCGACCAGTTGCTCTTCGAAACCGGGGATGAACGAGTTCGAGCCCAGAACCAGCGGGTAATCCTCGGCCGAGCCGCCATCAAAGGCTTCGCCGTCAACCTTGCCCAGGAAATCCATTTCGACCTGATCGCCGTCTTTGGCCTTGGAGCCCTTGCGACGCTTTTTGAAATCCTGAGCGGTTTCGGCCAGCGAGGCGATGGCTTCGTCTACGGCTTCGTCACCGGCTTTGGCGACCATGCGCTCCAGCTCGATGCCCGAGAAATCAACTTCGGGGATTTCAGGCAGAGCTTCGTAGGACATGGTGACTTTGACGTCGTCGCCCTCTTTCCAGTCGTCGCCATCAACCATGGTGACCTGCGGCTGCATCGCGGGGCGGTCGCCGCTCTCTTCGAAATGCGCGTTCATCGCACCGTCGATGGTTTCCTGCATCGCTTCACCCAGCACGCGCTGGCCGAATTGCTTGCGCAGCAGAGCCATCGGGACCTTGCCCTTGCGAAAGCCCTTCATTTCGACTTCGGGCTGGGCTTCGGTTAGTTTCTCGGTGACTTTTGCGTCCAGTTCGGCCGCCGTCACGGTGATCTCGTAACCGCGCTTCAGGCCTTCGTTCAGGGTCTCGGTGACCTGCATGTGTCTTTTCCTTTTTCGGTATCGTATAGGCAGCCGCTTTGGGCGCCGAAATCTCGCCGTGTTCTAAGGGTGGAACGGCATGGGCGCAAGCGTGAATCCGTCGCTTAGCAAGGGCAATCGCCGCTCTGCACCGCAGCATCGACCTCCAATGGTCACAAAGGGTGCGTCAGCCGCCGAATGTGACCCTCCCGGACGCGCTGGATTGGTGGTCGAACGCCACAACACCCGCGCCCTGGTTGGCTCCTGCCCAGGCGGAGCCAACTGTCCGGCATCGCGTTTCATCGCCAGTCGAGCCATTTTTTTGCGCATTCAGTACAGAATTTGCGGCAGGCGACTCGGCCTTGCCTTCGTCAAATCCATGCCTTCCCAGCCAGACGCATCGCTGGTAGATCCCAATAAACACAGCCTTTTTCGATCTTCTGGGCCAGGCATTCGAGACTAAAGGTCTCATCTTTACAACAACATACCCGAAATCGTTCATAAATCTTCAACCAACTGCATTTACTTGATTAATTCACTAAGCTATTAGCACGCCTATTCAGATAATAAGCAAGCGACCCACTTCGGACAGCCAGCGAAGAACACCACGTTTACCGTGGGGCTTAGAAAGTGGGACACATGTCAAAACATCCTGGAAACGCTTCCGATTCACTAACGTCTTCGACGTCGCTTGGCGCCATGCAGACTGCGCTGGGGGCATCCCTGACCGCGGCTTGCTTTGCGACCTCTGTTGCTGGCGCCGCTGCGCAAGGGGCGGACCCGATCGTTCTGCCAACGGTCGAGGTTGAAACCACCGCAGAACAACCGGCACCTCGCCCGAACCGGGCGGCACAGCGTCGTGCTGCTCAGGCCGCCGCTGACGCAGCCGTTGCTGCCGAACTGGCCCGCCTTGAGGCCGAAGCCGCCGCCCTGGCCGAGGCCAAAGCCCGCGCAGGCACCAGCCAATACGCCGATCCCGACGCGCCATTCAAGGCCAACACCCTGTCCAACAGCCGCCTGCCCGGTGACACCAAGGACATCGCCCGGACCGTAACCGCGATCACCCAAGAGGTGCTGGAAACCACCGGCACCACCTCGGTTCGTGAAATCGCCCGGACCACGCCCGGCATCTCTTTGGGCTTTGGCGAGGGGGGCAACTCGTTCGGGGACAACCTGTATATTCGGGGCTTCAAGGCCAACAATGATATCTACCAGGATGGCATTCGTGACCCCGGCATCTCGGTGCACGAAACCTTCAACACCGAGCAAGTCGAGATCGTTAAAGGCCCGGCTGGCACCGTCGGGGGCCGCGGCACCACAGGCGGCGCGCTGGATGTTGTGTCCAAATCGCCCCAGGATGTTGATTTCTCGATTTTCAACACCGAGGTGACCAGCGCCGGCACCGTGCGCCAGACCATGGACATCAACCGCGTGCTGTCTGACGGCACCCAGATCCGTTTCAACGGATTGCTGCAAGAGGGCGCCGTCGCGGGCCGCGATCATGTTTATGACAACCGCAAAGGCGCTGCGTTGGCGGTGAAACGTCAGGTGTCCGACCAGCTGACGCTGGAGGCCGGGATCACGCATACCGAGATCGACCAGATGCCCGATTGGGGCATCCCTTATATCGGTGACAATGGCGGCCCGGTCACAGAATTTGGCGTGGACCGGAACACATTCTACGGCGTCGCGGATCGCGACTATCAAGAGGTCAGACAGACCGTCGGCACCGCCAAGGCGACCTATGAGTTCGACAATGGCTTGAAGCTGACCAACACGTTTCGGGCGCAGCAGTCGATCAACGACTATGTTCTGACCGCCCCCAGCAGCGTCGATACGAACGATTCAACGGATATCAACGATTGGGATGTCTCGGTCAGCTACAAAAGCGTCTATCAAGAGACCGACGTTCTGGCCAACGTGACCGAGCTGTCGGGCAGCGCCATAGCGGGCGGCCTGAACCACAACTATGTTCTGGGCCTCAGCCTGAGCGAAGAAACCACCCAGGTCTGGGGCTATGAGGGCCTGATCAGCGAGGATTACGAGGCCCCCGAAGGTGCGCGTGGGTGCGTTTTGTCCGTGGTTAATCCCGACCCCGTTGGCGAAGGCTGCTGGAGCGGTGAAACGCCGGTTCTGGGGGCAAACTCGACCGATACAACCATCCAAACCGTATCGCTGTACCTGCAAGACACGGCCGAGGTGAACAACCGTCTGACCCTGAACGGTGGCGTGCGTGTCGACATGTACCAGATTGACCGTTCCGGCGTGGATCGTCGTTCAGCCGAGGCCTATACCTACTCGCGCGAAGACACGATGGTGAACTGGAACATCGGTGCGACCTATGCGGTCAACGATGATCTGAACGTCTATGGGGCCGTTGCGACCTCGACCAACCCGCAGGGCCAGGAAATCGCCTCGGGCGGTGGATATTATGGTGGTCTGGATGAAAACGGCACCAATCTGGCCCCCGAGGAGAACACCTCGGTTGAACTGGGCGCCAAGTATAACATCAACTCGGACCTGTTGCTGACCGCCGCGCTGTTCCAAACCACCAAGGACAAGGCGCGTGAATCCATTGGTCGAGGCCCCGATGCCGTGACCACTGACACGCTGGAATACTACGTCCGGGGTCTGGAGCTGGGTCTGGCCGGTCAGGTCACAGATCGGTTTGCTGTCTTTGGCGGTGCGACGCTTATGACCAGTAAGGTCAAAAACAGCGCGGATGCCGACAATATCGGGATGTCGCTGGCCAATATCTCGCACGAGCAATTCAGCCTGTTGGGCACCTATGACGTGACCGAGAAACTGATGCTGGGCGCGCGCGTGACCTATACCGGCGAAAAGGATCTGGGCAGCACCACGCCAAATGGCAACACGCTGGAATCCTATTTCGTGTTTGACCTGATGGGTGAATACGATCTGGGCGACACCGCCTCGGTCAAGTTCGGGGTCAGCAACGTGTTGGACACGGTGTATTACGACGCCGCCTATCGCTCGGGCTCGCCGTTCACCTATGTCGGCCCCGGCCGCGAGGTTTCGGTTGCGTTGGAAATGAAGTTCTAAATCCGAGCATCATCACATTTGGTGGGGGCGTACGCGCCCCTGCCCTTTTCATTCGAGGCAAGACCATGCTGCTGACCATCCCCCAAGTTCTGACCAAAGCCGAAGTCGCCCAAATCCGCGCGCTTCTGGACGCTGCCGATTGGGAGGATGGCGCCAAAACCGCCGGCGTCCAATCCGCCAGTGTCAAGCAAAACCAGCAGTTGCCCCCCACCTGCGAGGCCGCGCAATCCGCCGGTCAATACATCGTGCAGGCTTTGACCAAACAGCCGCGCTTCATGTCCGCCGCCCTGCCCGCGCGCATTCTGCCGCCGATGTTCAACAAATACGAAACCGCTGAAACCTTTGGCAAACATGTCGATAACGCGATCCGCGTGAACCCTTTGACGCAGGAACGTCTGCGCACGGATCTGTCGATGACCTTGTTTCTGTCCGAGCCCGACACCTATGACGGCGGCGAGCTGATGATCGAGGATTACTATGGTCAAAAAGCGGTCAAACTGGCCGCTGGCGACATGGTTCTCTACCCGTCGACCAGCATACACGAGGTCACGCCCGTCACCTCGGGGGCCCGTGTTAGCGCGTTTTTCTGGCTGCAAAGCATGGTGCGCTCGGACCTTCAGCGCCGCACCCTGTTCGATTTGGATACCACCATTCAAACCCTCTCGGCCCGTTTGGGCGCTGCCGATGAACAGGTCGTCGATCTGACCGGCATTTACCATAACCTGATCCGCCAATGGACGGATGTTTGATCATGCGAAAGCTTACACTCCTGCCCTTTGTCTGGGCCGCCACCGCGCAATCCGCCACTGCGCAAGATCTGGATCTGACGGCCCTGCGCGCCCAAGCGACCGCTTGGTTTCACGCCGCCAGTGCGGACCATCTGAGCCCCGTTGGCATGTTCATGGCCGCCGATTGGGTGGTCAAGGCGGTGATGCTGTCACTGGCCTTTGCCTCGATCCTGACCTGGGCCATTTTTGCCGCGCGGATGTTGGATATCGCCTGGTCGCGCCGCCGTCTGGCCCGCGCTTATCGCAGGCTGGACAAGCAGGCCAGTCTGGCCGCGCATAAGGACAGCACCAACACAGGCGTTGTCGCCCATATGATCCGTGCAGCCCTGCGCGAGGTTGAGCGCACCGGCAACGATCAGGCGCTAAAAAGTGGGATCAAGGACCGTGTCACCTCGGAACTGTCGCGGATCGAGGCGGGTGCCGCCCGCCGCAAAGGCAAGGCCGTGGGCATCCTGGCCAATATCGGTTCGACCGCGCCTTTCGTGGGACTATTCGGAACCGTATGGGGCATCATGAACAGCTTTATCTCGATTTCGGAAAGCAACACCACCAATCTGGCCGTGGTCGCGCCCGGTATCGCCGAGGCCTTGCTGGCCACCGCCATCGGTCTGGTTGCCGCAATCCCCGCCGTGATTTTCTACAACCTGATCACCCGCGCAATCACCGGCTATCGGCTGATGCTGACGGACAGCGCGGCGCTGGTGGAGCGCACCCTTTCACGCGATCTGGATCTGGGGCGTCTGGAGCCTGCCAAACCCGGCCTGGCGCTTGCAACCGCAGCGGCGGAATAACCTCATGGGCGCGCGACTGGGACAAGACAGCGGCGACGAATTCGCCGAGAACCACGACATCAATATCACACCGTTCATCGACGTGATGCTGGTGTTGCTGATTATCTTTATGGTGGCGGCTCCGCTCTCGACGGTGGACATCCCCGTGGAGCTGCCGGTGGCCGTGGCGCAACCGCCACAGCGCCCCTCGGAACCGGTGTTTTTGACCATCAAAGAGGACCTCTCGCTGTCCGTTGGCGAGGTTGAAATCACCGCCGCCAACCTGGTGATGGAGCTGGGGATCGCCACGCTGTTGGATCGCGACACCCGGATCTATATTCGTGCTGACAAATCGGTGCCTTATGGCGAGCTGGTCAAGGTGATGAACATCATGCGCTCGGACGGCTATCTGAAGGTCGGACTGGTTGGGCTGGACGAGGCCGCAGTGCCGCCGGAGCCTGCCCAATGACCCTTGCCTATCCGCAAGCCTCGGGCAGCCCGGTGTTTTGGGGGCTTGCCATGGCGGGCAGCGTGGCGCTGCATTTGGGCCTGCCGCTCAGCCTGTTTGACCCCGATGCCCCGCTGAATCCCCAGGTCGTGGAAACCACCGGCGTGACCGGGGCCATTATGTTTGATCTGTCTGACATCATTGCCGCCCCCAGCGACGCGGGACAGGACAGCGTGGCGCAAAACGCCTCGCAACAGGCCCCCACCGTCACCGAAAGCGCCGAGGCTGTTGACCCGGCCAAAGCCGCCGATGAACCTGCCTTGAACCAGGTGCCCTATGACGTCGCAGATGACGAGCTGAAATTCGGCGTTGCCAGCCCTGACCCCGCCGAGGAAACCAAAGAGATCGCCAAAGAAACGGCGACAAAATACACGCCCGAACAGGTCGACAAGGAAAGCCAATTGGGGGCCGAGGACAGCCAGGCCTCTGAGGCATCCGTTTCAGGGCAAGACGCCCCGCAGGTCGCAGAAAAAGCCCAGGCCCAAAGCGAAGGCCTGACCGCGCAGGACAAGGCTCAGATCGAGGATTGGCAAAAAAGCGTGGTTCTGACCATCGCAAAGGCGAAATCCTACCCCCCGGCCGCGCGTAAGAAACGGATCGAGGGCACGGTCAAAATCCTGTTCACGCTGGACGGCTATGGCGCGTTGATCGACGCTCAGGTGCAGGACAGCTCTGGCCACACAGTACTGGATCAGGCCGCACTGGACACGTTGCGTAAGATCGCCAAGTTCCCCACGCCGCCTGCGGTCTTGCAGCTAGAGGCATTCACACTGCTGGTGCCGCTCAGCTATGGGATCAGATGACGGCCCGCGCGGCCTTGTGGCGAGACAACACTGCTGCAAGGGCCATGCCCGACACCGCGTGCCAAATCCCCCAAAACGCCGCCGCGACAGCCATGCCGCCCATCCCGCCAAAAAAGCCAAAGATCAGCACCAGCCCCAGACCCGAGTTCTGAATCCCGGTCTCGATCATGATGGCGCGGCGATCAAAGGGCGGCAGCCGCATCGCGCTGGCCGTGGCAAATCCCGCCCCCAGCGCCAGGGCGTTGTGTAAAATCACCAGCAGCGCCACTGCTCCGGCGAATTGTTGGAAAAGCGACCAGTTCGCGGCCAAGGCAATCACCACAAAGGCGACGAAAATCCCCATCGACAGGTACTGCAAAGGTGTCCTCAGACGCTTGGTCAGGTCTGGCCGTTTCATGTTCAACAAAACCCCCAAACACAACGGCAGCACCAGCATCACGCTAACCGTGATCATCACCGACACCGGGTCAATCGACGTGGCACGCAAAATCTCGCGCGTGGGGGCATAAAGGCTGCCCCAAAAGGCAATATTCAGCGGTGTCAGCAGGATCGATCCAATGGTGGTAAACGCCGTCATCGACACCGACAAAGCGGCATTCCCCCCTGCCCTATGGGTAATGAAATTCGAGATATTGCCCCCCGGACACGCCGCCACCAGCATTAACCCCAGCGCTACCGAGGGCGGCGGCGCCGTCACCAGAATCATGCAAAACGTCACCACCGGCAGCACCACGAATTGCGACACCAATCCGGTTAGCAACGACTTGGGATTACGCACCAGTTTCTGAAAATCCGAAGGCTTCAGGTCAATCGCGATGGAAAACATCACCACCGCCAGAACCGCGTTCAGGATTTGCAGGCTGGTCGGAGAGAAGTTCAGCATCACCTCGTCAATGCCAGCGGGGGCTGGGATGTTCATGCTGCGCTCCTTTGCCTCTGTTCGGGATCGTTTCGTCCGCGCGAAACTGTGGACCTAAAACCCCGCGCGGGCAAGGTGGATCAACGGCACGTGCGTCCCGCGTGGCACCGTGCTAGCGTGGCAAAACCAATGTCCCAAGACCAAAGGCAGCCCGTGGCCCGACAGACCAAAGACACCCCCATGGACGAGCTGTTGCGCGCACGGCTCAGGGTTCATGAAGGCGCTGATTTCAAGATCAAGGCGTTGCGGATTCTGATGTCCTCGGTGGATTTTGTCAGTCGCGCAACCAGTGGCCAGGCGTTCTTTGCCCTGCGCGAAGCCGAGCAGGTTCTGATCGAACTGGGCGATCGCACCGGACCCGAGCTGATCCACGCTGTGATGGCAATGAAGGGCGGGACCACGATCATTCCACACGGCTTGGAAAACGTGCCTGCGGTGGGGCCTGTCGTCATTGGATCGACCCACCCAATTGGGACCTTCGACTTTTTGGCGCATGCCGGCGCCCTGCTGGATCACCGCCCCGACATGAAGGTTGTCGCCAACCGCGAGGCCGAGCGGTTCCTGGGGGCCGATCGGATCATCGCTGTGGATTTTGACCGCAAGGATAAGGTGCTCAGCGCCCGCAAAACCCGCGCCGGGATGCAGGCGCATCTGCATGCTGGCGGCGCGCTATTGGTGTTCGGATCCGGCAAGGTGCCAAGGATGACGAACGGCCTGCTGGTCGAGCCCGAATGGCGCAGTGGCATCACCCGCATGTCCGCCGCTTGCAACGCGCCGATCGTGCCTGCCTCAGCCGATATGCGCAACTCGCGCCACTACTATCGCTCCCGAAACATCGCCCGCATTCTAAGCGGCGGCAACGATGATTTTGGACGCACCGTGGCCTCGTTGCGCTATGTGTCGGAACTGCTGGCCAAACTTGGGGGGCGTTATCACGTCCACTACGGCCCGCCCGTTCCACCTGGCACGTCACCAGAAACGCTGAAGAAAATGGCCGAAACCTTGGTGCCCGGACTGTATCGTTCGCACATTTGAGTGCTGGCAGTAAGCAACAGAAAAGCTTCGAAATACTGGACAACTGGCACGGCTTGATCGCCCGCACCACCGGACAACCGAAGAAAGCGCTGAACAAGCGCGGCTCGGCACCGGCCAATGCGATGACCCAAGCAAACGATTTCGCGGCGTAGTCGTCATAGCTGTCGAAATAGAAGCCACGGGCGGTGATATCATAGGGCTGTGCGTGGAGTGTCACAGCCCTCAAATAGCGAAACGGTAGGGCATTTGTGTCATTTTTTCTTCCTTTCCAAATGGATGCATGGGTTGCGCTTGCAACCCTGCCCCTCGGCGAAAGCGGGGGTGCAAATGAGAAAGAAAACCGGCGAAGGGATCTATTCGTTGTTGGGGGCAACCTTCTGGGGGTGCCGACAACGAAAGATCCTGTTCGATCTGTTTTGCTTGAAATGCGCTAGGGGCAGCGCCCCAAGCACGGATCGCCGGGCCCCAAATCCTGGCCTGCGAAAGCAGATGCGTCAAAGACGAGCCCCCGCGGGGCGCAGACCGCTTACGGGCGTCATTCACGCCAGCCTGATCCGTCTACGGATGCGCCCAATATAGGAAAAAGGCGCAGCAGATGCTAAGCCTCATTTCACTGCGGCTCTTCAATAATTCGGACGATTCTGGCGACGCTTCAATTATCTCGCCTGTCCCGTCATGATCCTCCGGCACGGTGCGCAAGACCAGCTTGCCGTCAATCGGCATCGCATCCATCTGCACATTGAAGCCCTGCCCAACCTTATGCGCCTAGGCCACGGCGATCTTGCTCCAATAGGATTTGTTGCCCTCTCCGCTCGGACGAACGGTAAAGCCCAGCAGATAGAGTTGGTTCAAAGCTGTTCGGGATTGTGTTTGGTTTGTTTCATCTTTCATAGAATCTCCTTGTTAGACATTCTGAAGAAAGGAGTACATTATTAGAAATACCTACTCATCCTGATCAAGAATAAATTCCTGATTTCATACACGTGTATGTGCACTTCTCCCCACCCTTAGACCGGCAAATAGTTTATCTTCGCAATGATCCCCCACCATCCGATCTCAAAAGCGCAGCTTCCGGAAAGATAAACGAACGCAGCTTAGGGTCAGGATCCATTGATTTCCGACTGTCGGCGAGATTCACGGTTCGAAAACGAGCGGTGAATATGTCTGATCTCTTCTGGTTGAGCGACGCGCAGAGGGCGCGCCTTGAGCCTTTCTTCCCGAAATCCCATGGCAAGCCACGCGTCAACTGCCCGTCAGGGTATTGCGCAGCAATGTCCCGAGAGGGGCTGACCGGCGTGTGCTGAGTGGGATAATCTTCGGTGGCGTGATGCCCCCGCTGCCTATGGCCCGCACAAGACGCGCTACAATCGCTGGAAGCGGTGGAGCGATAAGGGCATCTTTGCACAGATGATGGCTGGTCTGGCTGCTGAGCAGGGCGAACAGAAGACCGTCATGATCCCCTCTCGGGACTTTGCTGCGCAATGCCCTGCCGGGCAAGGGACAAGCGGCGGTACAAACGCCGCAATCGCATCGAGATCATGTTTGGCAGGCTCAAGGACTGGCGTCGCGTCGCCACACGCTATGACCGATGCCCCAAGGTGTTCCTCTCGACCATCGCCCTCGCGGCACTCGTCATTTACTGGCTTTGAAACTTAGTGAGCCCAGACCCTAGCCAAAATCTGAGCGGCGGTGTAGCTGCGGATGAATTATGACGCAGGTGTCATGCCCAGGTTGACGGCTGCGGCCCCCCTCAGCCAGATGAACGTGTTTGTATCGTCCGCATCTCTTCCAAATTCGGCGAAATCCGCCGCGAGATGGTAAAACGAAGCATGGGATCTTGATGCGTAGGTTTGTACTATCTGCGAGAAATGTGCTTCCACATATTCTGGATTGACCGCACCCAAGGGAGATTCTGCCATGTAGGTACCGAGGGCGCTCTGATATGCAACTGACCCGAAGGTTAAGTCACAATTGATTACAGCTGTCAGGACAGTGAACTCTGCGTCAGAGTATTGCTACTTGGTTTTCCTTGCCTATTCTTGAAAAACTACTAGACAGGGAATGCCTACCCAAGGATGTTCAGCGCCACACCTAACCACCCAAGGCTGCATTTTGAAAAAAGTCATTTCTTTATTTTGTACTGCATGTTGGCTTGTCGCATCCCCGACACCTGGAGCAGCTGACGAGATTAACGTGCCCTGCCCTGAGGGAGCGAAATATTCGCCCGACGGGCGGGTCGAACAGATCGGCGACCGCTGGTTTCGGGTCTGTGACGGGGGCTTTCTCGGCTACAAGGATGAGCGATGGGAGGCACTTTTTGTGGCATCGGAGAAACACCTTGACGCCCTCTTGCCAAACATTTTGCCAGGCTTACGCTACAGATCGGCCCTGTATTTCAATCCTAAATGGACGAAAAATGCGCGCAAGGCCGGCCCCGATTCCATGACTGTTTCCATTAACGGAACGATCTATACTGTTGATCCCCCCTCATCTTTTGATGACCTTAAGTTGGACCCGGATGGCCCCTATCCAAGTTGGTCAGAGTTCAATGCAGAGGCCACCGCGGACACACCTCAACATGATTTCGCTTGCAGCTCCCCCCTGCCGAAGCCGTTTCCGAAAAACACATCATGCTTCCTGAGAGTGCGCTATAAAAAAGGTGAAGATCTCTACATTCGCCAGCAGTTCCACTTCTTCGAAGGTCGGCGCCATCCAGGCTTCGGCAATGCAGAGTTCAAGCTAGAAAACCTAGCCGACCACGCACGCAATCTGAGGCGGATTTATCAGGCACTGGAGGTCCCGAAGCCGGAAGCGGACTAAGCTCAGGTGACCTTCTTGAAATCTTCGCGGACCTTGTCCATTAACAGGCCTCAAATTAGGTTCGCGGCTCCATCCAATCTGGAGGTCTGTCTGGGCAGGAATCAAACTCCCGCGTCGGCGATTTTCAAATCCGTACACCGCCCCATTGAAACGCTGGCGGCCCGAAGTCGACGTAATTGGGCTTCCTCCGTTCTGAGATCGAGCTCCTGTTAGAGTCACAGGATAGCTATGAACAAGGGAGAAAGATTATGGATTATTTTACAGGATTAGATGTGTCGCCGCGGTCGCGTGCGTTGTGCATTGTCGATGCTAAACCCCAGTCTTAGCTCCTCCAATGTTGAACCAAATGCGATAATGCCTGATGTAAATTCTGCCGACCTCAAAGGGCATAAAATGCAATATGAATTTCGTAGTAGAACACTCCAAAAACCTGTCCGCAACTCACTGCAAGGGAATGCCAGAGTTTCCCTACGCCGCAAAGACGACACGGGAGGGCGCGATAACTGCCGCCAGCTTGCTAGCTGGATTGATCAGCTAGTTAGCGAAACATGTGATATAGAAAATTCGACTGACGACATTGATAGACTTATCGGCAACCTTCGACAATCAAGAAGAGACGGTGCAATTTCTGGTGCTATCGGCACCGCAAGTGCCGCAGCTGGCCCACTCGCCTCGGAGTTGAGGGTTGCAAGGTTGGTGCGCAGACTGCCCAGCGGTGGTGGTACGAACCTCGCGGATGTTGTTTCTGCTGTGCCTGTCATTGGTGGCGCAATTCTGGATGGGTTGGAGCGCATAGCAAACGCAATAGAAGGCACTGCGCGTGAACTAAACAATCAATTGCGGCAAAATCGCTGTGAAATTCACTTCTCTTGAAATCCTAACGTGCGGAGCTGAAATCTGACAGTTTTCCGGAAATAAACTCTTCGAAAAACACCGTTTCACCACACTCGGAGATACGTTCAAATAGATCATCCGTTGCGTTGCCGTGATGCAAATCCGACGCCCAAAACGTTTGGTAAGGCTCCAAGTGCAAACTGTAGTCACATCGCATGTAGTGCAAAATGCCTTTTCCTGAGTTTAGCGTCTTATAGTTCTTGGAAAGCATGTATAGGTGCCCGAACACAGGCGAAGGAAACAGGGCACTTGATTGTGGATTCCCCGTGTATCTTGCAAGGTACCAAGGGGGAGCGGTCTCAATAAACTCCTTTTGGGCCCACACATATCTATTCTGAATTGCATCAATGATTGGCGTACTAAGATTTCTCGGGGGCAGACCTGCACAACCATCTTCGGAAATTGAATCCACTGCCTCAACTAAACCAAAATCGTGTCTTTCGAATAAGTGTGGTGCCGCGCTCAGTGCAATTACTAGAGACTCCGCTTCCCTTGGACAATCGGACGACATTCGAATCTCACCACCAACGGCCGGGCGATGAAACCCTAGGGTATGATGGCGCGTAAAGGCGTTGGCAGCCACCAATAATAAGCCCAAGTACGACAGTAAAACAATGAAGTAGCCAATGATACGGCGGCTGTCCGGTATCGCATTCAATTTACCCAACTGGCATTCCTCTGGGGCAGATAGCAACGCTCGACCCATTTAAAGATATTCTGAGGTGGAAAGGTAAGGAATTAGTTAACACTTAGTCTGCTATCTGTTTGTGCCGCCAAGATACTGAACCACCATTTCAGGATCAAGCATCGCTCTCCCGACCTTCAACAGGCGGGTTTGATCGACGCGCACTTTTCTCTTGCCGAACACTAACAGGTAACCTTTCGCAGTTGGTCTCTGGAAACAGGGCCAGTTGTCGAGTCCAACTTGGAAATCTGGAATAAAGTTGAAAAAAATATTGAGCAAGGAAGAATTGAAACTGCCGCTCATTCGCTGCGTCGTCACCTAGGGTCAGGACCCATTGATTTCCGGCTGGCCGCGTGATTCACGGTGCGAAAAACGAGCGGTGAACATGTCTGATCTTTTCTGGCTTACAGACGCCCAGATGGAGCGTCTTGAACCCTTCTTTCCCAAGTCACACGGCAAACCTCGGGTCGATGATCGGCGTGTGTTGAGCGAGATTATTTTCATCAATCGCAATGGCTTACGGTGGCGCGAAGCGCCAAGTGCATACGGGCCTCACAAGACGCTGTACAACCGTTGGAAGCGGTGGAGCGATAAGGGCATCTTCGCACAGATGATGGCCGGTTTGGCCGCCGAACACGGTGAACAGAAAGCGGTGATGATTGACGCTACGTATCTGAAGGCGCACCGAACCGCGACCAGCATGGGCGTCAAAAAGGGGGCGTGGACGCCTGATTGGTCGGACGAAAGGCGGCATGAATACGAAGCTACATGCCATTTGCGACAGTCAGAGCAGACCTATCAACTTCTTCGTCTCTGCCGGACAGGTCAGCGATTACATTGGCGCACGGGCCTTGCTCAGCAGCCTGACAGATGTTGATTGGCTGCTTGGAGATCGTGGCTATGACGCCGACTGGCTCAGAGAAGCGTTGAAAGACAAAGGGATACGCGCCTGTATCCCCGGACGCAAACAGCGCAAGAAACCTGTGAAGTACGACAAGCGCCGCTACAAACGGCGCAACAGGATCCAAATCATGTTCGGCAGGCTCAAGGATTGGCGACGTATGGCGACCAGATACGATAGGTGCCCAAAGGTCTTCCTGTCAGCAATCGCCCCCGCAGCATTGGTCATTTACTGGTTATGAGTCCTGACCCTAGAGGTCGTTTCAAGCCAACTCGCACAAGGCCTGGGAGCGCGACCAGTCTACCGCGCAGATGGCGCTTACGATCTCGGAAGTTTGCTTCCCCCTGTTCTCGGGCGAATGAAGGAGCTGCAGGGAAAGGCAGCGGAGGCAACACAGTCATGAGGCAATGAAGACGCCAAGTTTACCGCGACGAATAGGAAATAATCGCTGTCTCAGACTAACTCCGCGAAGGGCGACGAAGAATGGTTGATGAACAAGGCAGTCCACTTCAATGAATGGGCAAATCTCGAGAAGGCAGATTTCGAACCTGTGGTATCAACCCATTTCGCAGTCGCAGGTTTGCAGGCGCGATTGGCCATATCGCCAAAACCGATCCGATTGACGCAAATGTACTGACACGCTTCGCGGCGCTGCTGCAACCAGCCCCATCTCTGCCGCCATCAAAAATCCAGAAAGCTCTGTGCGATCTGAACGTTACCCGCCGTCAGACGTTGGTAGAATCCGGAACATTGAAACGGCAGTTAAGTGAGACGGATCACGCGCTGGCCGCCAAGCAAATCCGGGCGCGGCTCAAGATGTGTCAGCGCCACATGGACGTCCTCGACATCGAAATTCGCGACCTGATCCGACATCAAAGCGATCTCAAGCATCGCTTTGACATTCTGACGTCGATCCCAGGCCTCGGGCCGATCACCGCAACCACGCTTATCACCGATATGGACGAATTGGGCAGGGTCAGACAGAAATGGCTTGATTTCAGACACAGATGCTTGCGTATGTTTAACTCTATTGCCTTTGTCCTTGGTACTTCTTAGCTTCAATCAGCCCTTTTTGGCATTCGCACTCAAGATTCTGAAGGTGCCCTTGGGGAGTTTTATGCGTATATGTGTGTTTACTAGGTAGAGGCTTTCCACTAGAAAACTACCTATGAGAGTGCGTCGGTTAAGCGTTGAGGGTTCCACAACGCGGTTCAAGCCGTTTTATTGAGTTTCAAATGTTCCGAGTCTTTACCGTATTTTTCTCACTTCTTTTGTGCACAATCGCCCACGCAGACCTTCTCGATTTGTCGACTCATGGCGACTTCAAGAGCATCTATTTCATCCCAGAGCCTTCGGCCAGAAACATTGAAGTTCGCGTGTTCGTTCCCGTCGGCGAGGTAGATCGTACCGGCCCAGAGGGATTGGCGCATTACCTTGAACATCTCGTGGTTTGGTCAGCCGATAGAGTGCACGGAGAAGGCCTTCGCAACCGAGAAGTGAATGCTTGGACATCTCCCTATTGGACGACCTATTGGAATCGCGGTCCAATTGATGCCTTCGAGAATATAATGCGCAACGCGCGGGCAGTATTTGAGCCGATTGAGCTTTCACAAGAATTCATGATGACAGAGCGCGATGTTGTAGAGCGGGAATTCGACCTACGCTATAGCGACAACCCCACGGCAATCCTCTTCCGGGAGGCTTACCATCACCTTTATCGGCAGCATGGTTTGGGGCGTTCTGTTATGGGCACACCAGAAAGCATCCGCCAGATTACACCGGCTGATGCACTGGCGTTTCACAAAGAACGGTATCGCCCGCAGGACGCCTATTTGCTGATCTATGGTCCGATCACCAAAGAAGAAGTTGTTGCTCAAATAGAAAAAAACCTCACAAACTTGGCCCAACCAGAGCCCGTTGAGCGTAGGGCTTTAGCACCCCTACCAGAGCAACCAGAAGATAGCTTGTCGTTGTCCTTTCCCAAACTAAAGCGAGACAAGGTCTTAATAGTTGGACAGGTTGTTTCGCCACCTAAATTTTCGCGCCGAAAGCTCTGGTTTTCGCTGCTTCTTTTGGAGGATATTATGAACTCCGCGCAGCCAGGTGGTCTGGCAAAAACTCTGTATTATGACAACTTTGTTGTAACAGGTATTAGCACCCGCCTTATTCTATTGCCATCTGGGGATATTGGTTTCGAAGTATACTTTAGCCCCGAAGACGGGATCTCGGCATCAGAGAGTCTGGAACGGGTTCAGAAAGCTTTGCGGGATTTAGCCCGAAAAGGTTTGCCAGTAGAAACCGTTGAAGCCATCCGGGACCAAACCCGCGCGGAGGTGCGGCGACTTGAGAAAGCCCAAGCCAGACACCATGCGACCATTGCCCAAAGCAGCATTTTGAACTTGGGCCAAGCGCTCGACGTGAAGGCCCATCACTATGAACTCGGTCAGCCGACAGTGCACGATTTGAACGCGATCATGAAATCAATCGTTGAAAGTCCATTTTCTTCAACCGCAGTTGCACATCCGGAGAATCCCTAATGATTAAACACGTAATCAGGGTCGTTTACGCAGCCATTTGGGTTGTTACTCTTAGCTTACAAGCATCAGCCTTCGAAATCGAAACCCACACGAGTCAAGATGGGCATGAATTTTCCTTGGTAAAAATGCCTGATGCGACCCAGACGTTCATTCGCTTTGTGTGGAAGGGCGGAAACGGTTTTATCCCTCGAGGCAAAGAAAACATTGAAGAGCTTGGCCCCGCCATGATGGTGAATGGTGGCACCATCGACCTCTCTCCGGACGAATTGGTGACGCAAATCAATGCACTTGGCGGTGGATTGCAGATCTATTCGAAACCTGATGCCTTACATGGAGTACTGATTGGTACAGAGGAAAAGCTGACGGATACTGCAAAGCTCCTGAACACTGTGCTAGCCAAACCCTCGTTTGATTCCCGCTGGTTGAGGCGGCTCCAAAGGAACTATGTGGAGAATGTTTCGGTCCACTTGCAAACACCCGCTGGTCAAGCATGGCGTACAATCCGCGAGATCACGGTTGGCGACCATCCGCTAAGACAGGTCTGGAATGCCACGCCAGTAGAAAACATCACGAACATCACCATCAAGGATATTAGAGACTGGCATCAGCGGACAGTGACGGCCAAAGGTGTCGGGATTTTCGTAGCGGGGAATGCTGTCATTGAGGAAGTTGCTGCCGCAATTGACATCTCGCTTCGTGACCTTCCGAAAGCATCTGGCCGACAAGATTTTCTACCTTTGGTCATGCACTATCCTGCCAAAACGATTTTGGTGCATCGTCCAGAAATTGAGAAGTCCTACATTCTCGTAAGTGGCCCTGTTCCAAAAACATATGCGCCTAACCAAGAAGCCCGTGAAATAGGCGTTGGTGTCCTGGGGGTGTCGGACCAGTCGCGTTTATTCACTGCGGTTAGGAAAGAACTGCGGGCGTCCTATGGTTTCAAGGCTTGGATCGCTGACTTTTCCAGAGACAATGCCATGCTCTATCTTCAGGGTGAAATCGAGACAGCCAAACTTCAGAAAGCCTTGGACACGGTTGCAAACACCTACGAAGAATTTAGAACTGGCGGTATTGGGTTTGTCGAGTTTCCTTTTGCTCATCGCACTTACAAGAACAGAGCGATCGGGATGCTCGACAACCCTCGTGGGGTAGCGAACCTCTTAGTTGAAGCCTGGTTGAGTGACCGAAACTTGAAGGATGGCCTTGCCTACCCAGAGCGCGCAGCAAATCTCTCCAGAGGCACAGTAAATCAGGTGATCGAGAACGATTTTCCACCATTTTCGAATATGGTGAAGGTAGTTGTCAGCCCGGTTCGGGATTCTATTAGCGCTGACTGTGTCATTAGCGATTTTTCTGAAGCCGCCAAATGTCGTTGACTCATGAGTGCTGACCAGAGCAAAGCAGACTCGCTTCGGCAGACCAGAGAGGTGCCGCTCTCGTGGTTTGGAAAAACGCTTTGGAAGTTCACTCCATTCTACGTTGAGCTAGGCTCAGGACCCATTGATTTTTGGCTGGCGGTGTGATTCACGGCTCAAAAACGAGCGGTGAACATGTCTGATCTATTCTGGCTGAGCGATGCGCAGATGGCGCGTCTGGAACCTTTCT
>JBOEGN010000054.1:0-23288 GCA_050633445.1 Thalassovita sp. | reverse complement strand
GCGGCAATGTCTGCCATCTGGTGCTGGCGCGTCTGCCCGATGGTGGTGCCGGAACCAAGGGGATCAGCCTGTTCATGGTTACGAAATTCCTGCCGAACGCGGATGGATCCCTGGGTGAGCGGAACTCGCTGAATGTGGTCAGCCTGGAACACAAGCTGGGCATCCATGGCAGCCCCACCTGCGTGATGCAGTTTGATGGTGCCAAGGGCTGGCTTGTGGGTAAGGAACACGGGGGCATGGCCGCCATGTTCACGATGATGAACAACGCGCGTCTGGGCGTGGGTACGCAAGGCGTTGGCTCTGCCGAGGGCGCCTATCAGCACGCGCTGGCCTACGCGCAGGACCGTGACCAAATGGGCACGATCATCAACCACGCCGACGTGCGCCGGATGCTGCTGACGATGAAGGCCGACACCTTCGCCGCGCGTGCGCTGGTGCTGGATTGCTCGGTTGCGCTGGATATGGGCGCGGCCACGGGGGACGCTGCATGGGGTGCCCGCGCTGCCCTGCTGACGCCGATCGCCAAGGCGTTTTCGACCGATGTGGGCATCGCCGTCGCCGAGCTGGGTGTGCAAATCCACGGCGGCATGGGCTTTATCGAGGAAACCGGCGCGGCGCAATTCAGCCGCGATGTGCGCATCACCTCGATCTACGAAGGTACCAATGGCATTCAGGCGATGGACCTGGTCGGGCGCAAAATGATGGATGGCGGCGATGCGGCCTTTGCCCTGCTGGACGAGATTGAGGCCCATGCCGAACAGGCTCGCCTGACTCTGCCCGAATTGGCCGAACCTGTGTGGCAATCCACCGAAACCCTGCGCGAGGCAGTGGAGTGGATGGTCGCTCAGACCAATATGAACGAACGTTTTGCGGGCTGTGTGCCCTTTCTGACCGCCTTTGGTCGGGTTTTGGGCGGGCATTATCACCTGAAAGCCGCGATGGCAGAGGGCGGCAAAGGCACCCGTACCAAGGTCGCGCGTTTTTATATCAACCGGCTGTTGCCGCAATATGCGGGACTGCTGGACCACGCGCAGGCGGGGGCTTCGGATTTGTTTGATATCACCAACGACGAGCTGTGCGCGTGATGGACGGCGTGGGCAACGGCATCCGCTATCCTTGGGACACGCCCCCCGAACACGGGCAGGCAATCGAGGTCGCCGAGGGTGTGCTGTGGTTGCGGTTCCCACTGCCGATGGCCTTGGACCATGTGAACATCTATGCGCTGGATGACGGCGACAGCTGGACCATCATTGACGCTGGGATGTACTCCAAGAAATCCGTCGCGATCTGGGAACAGGCGCTGGCCGGACCGCTGAAGGGCAAACCAGTGGGGCGAGTGATTCTGACCCATCATCACCCCGATCATGTGGGCATGGCGGGCTGGTTTGTGGCCCGCGACGCCGAGTTCTGGACCACGCGTACCGCCTATCTGATGGCGCGGATGCTGATCCTGGACGTTGAACACAAGGTGACGCCGCAGGCGCAAACATTCTGGCGTCGCGCTGGCATGGCCGAGGACGTGTTCCAGAAACGGATCAACGAACGGCCCTTCAATTTCGCGGATTTGTGCCATGAACTGCCCGTTGGGTATCAGCGCGTGCAGCAGGGTGATGTGGTCCGCGCCGGTGGCCGCGATTGGGACATCCATATCGGCAACGGCCATGCGCCCGAACACCTGACCATGTGGAGCCGCGATTGCAATTTGGTGCTGTCAGGCGACCAGATTCTTTCCTCGATCAGCCCAAATATCGGTGTCCACGCGACCGAGCCCGAGGCCGATCCGCTGGCCGATTGGATGGAAAGCTGCACCCGCCTGCAAACGCTGGCGCGCGAGGATCACTTGGTACTGGGCGGGCACAAGCTGCCGTTCACCGGGCTGCCCACGCGGATGCATCAGCTGATCGAAAACCATCACGGCTGTTTGCGTCGTCTGCGCGACCACCTGGCCACTCCGAAAACCGCGGCTGAGTGCTTCCCCCCGCTGTTCAAACGTAAAATTGATGGCGGGACCTACGGATTGGCCCTTGTCGAAGCGGTCGCGCACCTCAATCATCTGCACCAGACCAACGAGGTCAGCCGCACCTTGCGCGAAGACGGGGCGTGGCAATGGCAGATGAAAGGGTAAACCCAGTGGACGACACGATCAGCACCGCCGCCGAGGCACATGAACAGAACGCCTTGCCCCGTCGGCACGAGGTGCATTCAGACCCCGAAGCGCCTTGTAATACCGACGTCCCCGAAGAGGTCACGTCCAAGCCAATTCAACAGAAAAGCCCCGCCGAATGGGCCTATGAGCGGCTGATTCTGTATATCCAGAACTTTGAACAGCAGCTGGATAACGAACACGAGATCGCCATGGGCTTTGCCGGGGGTGACGCGGGCGTTCTGCGGATCGAGGGGATGGGATATTTCGACCCGGATATCGTGACCTTCTATGGCAGCGATGAATCGGGTGCGAAAACCCAGTTGATCCAACATGTTAGCCAGCTAAGCGTGATCCTGCGGGCCCTGCCCAAACAGCCTCAGCAGATCGAGGCAAAGCGGATTGGTTTTCGTTTGGCGCAGGACCTTAACAAAAATTAACGCTTGGCCCAGGCCAGCGCGTCCTCTAGCCGATCATCGCCCCAGAACAGCTCTTTGTCCTGAGTGGTAAAGCTGGGCGCGCCAAACAGGCCCAGGGTTTGGGCCTGGTCTGTCGTCTGGCGAAGCTGGTCTTTGATGCTCGGGTCACTGCGGGCTTGATCCAGCAGGGACAAGGGCTGACCTATATCATTCAGAACGCTTGTCAGTACATCGGGCTCACCGATGTCCGCACCTTTGGCAAACTGAGCTGCAAAGACCCCGCGCACAAAGTCCGGCCCCCACATTTGTGATGCGCCGATCGTGGCAATTCGGGCGGCCAGCAATCCGTTCTGCGGGAAATGGGCGGGGCGCTGAATAGGGGGCAGTCCTTGCTGAGAGGCGCGCCGTGCCAGATCTCGCCACATGTATCGCCCTTTGGCTGGGTAGATATTGAACGGAGAATCATTCCAACCCTGCGCCGCAAAGATCGGGCCAAGCAGAAAGGGGTGCCACGCTACGCCTATTCCGGCCGTTGTCGCCATCCTTTGAATGCGCATCGCGGACAGATAGGAATAGGTCGAGGCGAATTCGAACCAGAACCCTATTTTGGGGAGTTGATCGGCCATTCCGCCTCCTAATTGCGTATCAGCCAGTTTGCATGCCGGGTCGGATTGACGCAACAGGCCACATGCGACCAAGGCCGTCCTTTTCACGGGATGACAGGCCCGAAAAAATCGGATAGTCACGATCTGACCTTTGAATACTGCAAGGAAATACGACATGGCAGAGCACAAGCACGGCGAAATGGACATCGAAGTTCAGAAAGAAACCTTTGACGGTTTCATCAAGTTCACCACCTATTCGGTGTACGCGATCATCGCCATCCTGATTTTCATGGCGCTGGTGAACAGCTAAGCCACAGCGCTTGGGGACCCCGGTCATGCGTAAATGGTTACTGATTTTGGCTGCGGCTGGCCTGACAGCTGGCTGCGCCGTCAAACACGACCCGCCCGTCACGGATGAACAGATCATCAATGCAACGTACAAACATCAGGCCCCGCCTGAGCTGACGCTGTACACGATGATCAACAATTCGTCTGGCTCCGGGGCCCATACGTCCTTGATGATTAACGCCAGTCAGCGGGTGATTTTTGATCCAGCTGGCTCGTTCCGCGATAAGGCCATCGTTGCGCGCAATGATGTGGTTTATGGCGCGACGCCATATGTCGAGGATGTCTATACCCGCTTTCACGCGCGTAAGACCTATCATGTGGTGATCCAGCGCTTGCAGGTCTCGCCCGAAGTGGCTGAGAAAGCGCTGCAACTGGCTCAGAGCATGGGCGAGGTGACGGACGGCCATTGTGCGCAATCGACCTCGACGATCCTCAGCCAATTGCCGGGGCTGAATATTTCTCAGACCTATTACCCGAAAAAGCTGATGGCTCAGTTCGGCGAAACGCCGTTGATGAGCACGCAAAGCCTGTACGAGTATGACGACGACGACAAAACCAAGGCGTTGAAGGAATACGACCCCGAAAAGGCAAAGGCGAATTTTGCACAGCTAAAGGCTCGGAAGGCCGCAGAGAAAAAGGCCGAGTGATCGGCCTTTCTGCCGGGCTTAGCCCAGAAAATACAGCGATAAATAAAGGCTGGATGCGCCAGAAAAGATCGCGGCCAGCGCGTTTTTGGTCACGTATCCCACCACAACCGTCATAATTGCTGCGATCAGGCGCGAGGCATCCAGTTGGCCGTCTGTTGCGGCGGGCCATGCGACGGCTGGCGCCACCAGGGCGGGCAGGATCGCCACTGCGGTATAGCGCAGATGTCGTAAGATCCATTCCGGCATCGGACGTTCGCCGATCAGCCCGGTAAAGACAAACCGCAGCCCAAAGCTGCCCAGCCCCAAAATGATGATCACGGTCCAAATGGTCGAGGTTTCAAGCTGATGCATCACACGGCCTCCGCTTTGCGGGTGGTCCACAGCTCGACCTGAGCGCCGACCACCATGGCGCCAATCCCGGCCACCATCAGGCCCATGTTGTAGGGCAGGAAATTGAACACCAGCGCCAGCACAACTGACGTCAATGCTGACGCGCGGTGGGCGGGCGTATGCAGTAACGGCGCAATCAGAGCCAGAAAGGTGATGGGCACAGCGAAATCCAGCGCAAACTCTGGCGGAATCGCGTTGCCCATGATGGCTCCGGCCAGCGTGGCGACATACCAGAACGGACAGATCGGTGTGACCACGCCAAAGAAATAGCTCAGCTTGGCCTTAACCGACCAGTTTGGGTTTTTCTCGTAAGCAGTGATCGCGCAGGCATAGCTTTGATCGACGGTGAAATAGGCGACTACAGCCCGTTTCCACAGCGATGCGCCGCCGATATGCGGCGTCAAAGAGGCCGAGTACATCGCCATCCGCAAGTTCACAGCCAGCGCCGAGGCCAGGACAACGATGGTCGGCGCGTCCTCGGACAGCAGTTTGACTGCGGTGAACTGCGCTGCACCTGCGATCACCACGATCGAAAAGCTCAGGGTTTCAATCACGTTCAGGCCGGCCTCGGTTGCGACCACGCCAAACAGCAGGCCAAACGGTACGATGACCAACAGAAACGGCAAACCGTCGCGGAAGCCTTTCCAATATGCGGAAGAGCGGGTTGTATCGCTCATGGCAGCACCCCAAATCTAGTGAACGGATTAGGGGTATCGACAGTGTCAAAGGGATGCAATGACAGTAAAAGTTGACGTAGGGTTCACCGAGGACGAGCGCGCCATGGTTGCGGCGCTTTACTGGCAGGCGTTTCGGGAAAAACTCGGCAAAGTCATGGGGCCAGAAGACAAAGCACTGCCTTTTATTATCAAGGCTTTAGATCCCTCACATGCGCTGGTCGCGCGCCAAGACGGGGTGCTGCTGGGGGTGGCGGGTATCAAGACGGCGGACGGCACTTTGGTGGACGGTGATTTCGTTGACATGCGCAGGACTTATGGCATGTTGGGCGCGCTGTGGCGCATTGGGTTATTGTCGATGCTAGAACGTGAACTCGAGCCCGACGTGTGCCAAATGGATGGCATTTTCGTCAGTGCACAGGCGCGCGGCAAAGGGGTTGGAACCATTTTGCTGGACGCCGTCGCGGACCATGCCCGCCAAACCGGTGCGCGTGTCGTGCGGCTGGACGTCATCGACACAAACCCAAGGGCTGAGGCATTGTATCGGCGGCGCGGTTTTGTCCCGCTGAAACGCGAAAATACCGGGCCGCTCAAATGGGTGTTCGGTTTTGGCTCGGCCCTGAAAATGGAGCGCGAGGTCTAGTCAAACATTCCCGTGACGCGCCCCAACAGCATGAAAGCACGCGATGTCCGGGTGTCAGACAGATCCACAATGTCGGAATCCGTCGCGGTCTCGCAGAACTCGGTCAGCATCTTGTCAAAACGGCGCAGGAAATGGTGGCCGGTATCGCGGAAAATCGGGTCTTGTTTCATTCGACCAGCCGTCAAAGCCAGCGAGGATCGGTCGCGAATTCCACCAAGTGCCGCGATCTGTCGACCACGCTCGCCCTGAGCAAAACGACGCCAAATCTCGGGGCGGGCACGCTCGGGACGCAGATCGTCCATGTAAATCCCGTCTTGGCTAAGAAGGGTCAGGATGTCCTGACTGGCCTGGATCAACCCTGCCGCCTGACGGTCCTTCAACGCTTTGCGCAGGGCGGCAAAACCCTCTTCGTCCGAGGCTGTTTCAGGGAAATTCAGTGCGCGGATAAAGTCACCGCGCTCCAAAGGCGGGGCCAGATCTTCGGCCGGAGTCCCCAGGGGCAGGGGTGCCTGATCCTCGGGCCGGTTGGCTTCGCCCTCGGGCTGAGGGGCCGCACGCAGCAGGTCCAGCCGATCACGATCACGGGTCGAGCTGAAAGTCGCCAGCGCGATTTCGGTCTTTTTCTGCGCGTCGGCGATCTCTTCCAGCTTTTTGGCGATGCTGCTGTCGTCAAATGACGCGCGGCCCTGTGCCTGTGCCAGATAGGTTTTGCGGATGGCGTCGATGGCGGCCTGAAGGCGCGCGCTTTCTTCGCGCATCACCCGCGAGGAGCGCGCCGCAGTGGCCCCAACCCAGATCATTGCGACGGGCAGGAACACAACCAACATAGTCATCAGGAACCGCAGCACGCCCAAGGATTCGCCCGCGACTTGCGGAACGTCGAGGATCAAAAACACCACGCCCGAGCCGATCAGCCACAACAGGCTGAACACGAGCGCAAATACTTCGATTCCGGTCACACGTCCGCCAGAGGGGCGATCATACAGCCCCACCGGTGTCGAACGGCTTACTTCTTTGTCGGCCATCTCAGCCCGCCTGCCTGTGGTCAGATAAAGTCTATCTTAAGCACTTCATAGGATTTTTCACCACCGGGCGTGCGCACTTCGACGCTGTCGCCCTCTTCTTTGCCGATCAAGGCCCGTGCGATGGGCGATTTGATGTTCAGAAGACCTTTTTCCACGTTGGCTTCGTGTTCGCCAACGATCTGCCAGGTTTTTTCTTCGTCGGTATCTTCGTCAACCAAGCAGACAGTCGCGCCAAATTTGATGGTGCCAGACAGATTGGTGGGGTCAATGACCTCGGCCAAGGACAGCACGGCCTCAAGTTCTTTGATGCGGCCTTCGATGAACCCCTGCTTTTCGCGGGCTGAATGATACTCGGCGTTCTCTTTCAGATCGCCCAGTTCGCGCGCCTCGGCAATGGCCCGGATGACAGAGGGGCGTTCCACGGATTTCAGCGTCTTCAGCTCGGATTCAAGCGCGGAGTGGCCCGCGCTGGTCATCGGTATCTTTTCCATTTTGCCCCTGTTTGACGAAAGGAGCGGCGCGCAAATCTTGCGCCGCGTCGAATTGGTTCTCGCAGAATTACCTGACCCCAAGCCCGGATACAATGCAAGAGCTTGCGGAATTCAGGGCCGGGTTCGCTGGAAATGTCAGCCGGTCGCGGACTGGTCGGTCTGGATTTGCCCAGGCTGCGCAAAAGTTTGGCGTATAGCGCGCCGAGGCTGGCCTGGCCGCCTTGGGTGACGCCGGGGTAATCATGCGCGTCAATTCGCGAAATTCGACCGGAAAGCACGGGGTTTCCCGGCGTATTTCTTGTGTTTTGCCCCAATTAACGCCGTGTTCAAGTTGACGGACATTGCTGCAGCGCGGTAACCACGTCTGAAACAAAATTACGCGCGTGATCCAGAAGGAGGGCCACCCATGTCGGAAATCGAACGGGAAGCAATGGAGTATGACGTTGTGATCGTCGGTGCGGGGCCCGCCGGGCTGTCAGCTGCGATCCGTCTGAAACAACTGGACGCTGACCTGAACGTGGTTGTGCTTGAAAAAGGTTCCGAAGTGGGCGCGCATATCCTGTCCGGCGCGGTTCTGGACCCCTGTGGGCTGGACGCGCTGATCCCCGACTGGAAAGAAAAAGGCGCGCCGCTGAACACGCCCGTCAAAGAAGACCATTTCTATATGCTGGGCGAGGCAGGCGAGATTCGCGTGCCCAACTTCCCCATGCCACCGCTGATGAACAACCACGGCAACTATATTGTCTCGATGGGCAACGTGTGCCGCTGGATGGCCGAACAGGCCGAGGAATTGGGCGTGGAAATCTTCCCCGGCATGGCCTGTTCCGAGCTGATCTATGGTGACAATGGCGAGGTCAAAGGCGTGGTCGCGGGTGTGTTCGGGGTCGAACCCGATGGCACCTATGGCGAAGGCACCGAACCCGGCATGGAACTGCACGGCAAGTATGTTTTCCTGTCCGAAGGTGTGCGCGGATCGCTGTCGAAAGAAGTGATCGCGAAATACGATCTGCAAGCCGGGAAAGAGCCGCAGAAATTCGGCGTCGGCATGAAAGAAATCTGGGAGATCGACCCCGCCAAGCACAAAGAAGGCACCGTGACCCACACGATGGGCTGGCCGCTGAATTCGAACGCGGGCGGTGGATCGTTCATCTACCACCTTGATAATAATCAGGTTTACGTGGGCTTCGTGGTGCACCTGAACTACAAAAACCCGCACCTGTTCCCCTATATGGAATTCCAGCGCTTCAAGCATCACCCGATGGTGGCCGAGCTGCTGAAAGGTGGCAAACGCGTCGCCTATGGCGCGCGCGCGATTACCGAAGGCGGCTATCAGTCGATGCCCAAAATGGTTGCGCCCGGCGTGGCCCTGCTGGGGTGCACGGTTGGTATGGTCAACGTGCCGCGGATCAAGGGCAACCACAACGCCATGCTGTCCGGCAAGGCCGCAGCCGAAGCCGCGTTCGACGCCATCAAGGCCGAGCGTTCGGGTGACGAGCTGACCTCGTATGAGGACGAAGTGCGCAGCGGTGCCATCGGCAAAGACCTGAAAAAAGNNGGCGGGTTCGACATGTGGACCAACACGCTGGGCTTCTCGTTGTTTGGCACGCTGAAACACGGCAAAACCGACGCCGCAGCGACGGAACCGGCTGATAAACATAAGAAAATCGACTATCCCAAGCCTGACGGCAAACTGTCGTTTGATCGCCTGACCAACGTGTCGTTCAGCTTTACCAACCACGAAGAAGAACAGCCCTGCCATTTGCAACTGGCTGATCCGAACGTGCCGCTGAATGTGAACCTGCCCAAGTTCGACGAGCCCGCGCAACGGTATTGTCCCGCTGGCGTTTACGAAGTGCTGGAAGGTGAAAGCGGTCCTGAATTCCGCGTGAACTTCCAAAACTGCGTCCACTGTAAAACCTGTGACATCAAAGACCCCAGCCAGAACATCACCTGGGTCACGCCGCAGGGTGGCGAGGGGCCGAACTATCCGAATATGTAAAGCCAGACAGGGGACGCCTCTGTTCGTGCATTTGCAGAGCTGAAACAACAAGAAAGCGGGGCAATTGCTCCGCTTTCTTGCCGATTGCGTGAACCACCCTCGGGGCGCATTGCGTTTGCTGACGGGGACGCTAGTTTGAAGGTCCGGTAACCAGCTCATCAGCGGGGAGACGCATGCGCAAACGGATCTTGGGAATGGCTTTGGCTCTTGTGGTGTCGGGGGTGACGTCTGGCGGCGCACCCGCGCAGGCACAGGGGATCGCGGGGTCTTATCTGGCTGCTCGTAGCGCCGGGATGGCCAGCGATTTCAAAGCGGCTGCCGACTATTTCACGAGGGCCTTGGCGCGTGACAGTTCGAACCCGCAGCTGTTGGAAAATTCGGTTCTGGCGCAGTTGTCACTGGGTCGGATTGATCGCGCCCTGCCGATTGCCCGCAAAATGGAGAGCGACGGCCTGAACAGCCAGTTTGCTCGCATGGTTCTGGTGGCGGATGAGGCTGCAACCGATAAATACGAAGACCTGTTGACCCGACTTGACCAAAAACGCGGCATCGGCCCGCTGGTGGACGGCTTGCTGAAATCCTGGGCGCTGATGGGGGCTGGCAAGGTTTCGGAGGCATTGAAAGCCTTTGATGATGTCGCAGAAGAGCGCGGCCTGTCCTCTTTCGCGCTGTTCCACAAGGCGCTTGCCTTGGCGACCGTCGGCGATTTTGAGGGCGCGGATGCGATCCTGTCCGAAAATGCCGGTGGGCCGCTGCAATCAACGCGCCGGGGCGTGATTGCCCGCGTCGAGATCCTTAGCCAGCTGGACCGTAAAGGCGAGGCGCTGGCGCTGCTGGACAACTTGTTCGGCATTGGTATCGACCCGTCCGTCAAGGATCTGCGCGCCGCTCTGGCCGAGGGGCAGACGCTGCCGTTTAGTGTTGTAACATCCCCGCGTGATGGCGTGGCCGAGGTGTTCTTCTCGGTTGCTGCGGCGCTGAACAACGAGGCGGGCGAGGATTATACGCTGCTGTATTCGCGGGTGGTTGAACATCTGCGCCCCGACCATGCGGATGCGATTTTGCTGAGTGCGACGTTACTGGATGCATTGTCTCAGCATGATCTGGCCGTGGCTGCCTATAAATCTGTTCCAACAGACAGCCCGTCCTTCTTTTCTGCCGAATTGGGACGCGCCGAAAGCCTGCGCAAAGCCGAAAAAATGGACGCCGCAGTTGAGGTGCTCGAGCAACTGTCGCGCAGCCATGCGGATTTGCCGATGGTCTGGATCACGCTGGGCGACCTGATGCGACAGCTGAAACGCTTTGACGCGGCGGTGAATGCTTATGACAAGGCGATCGCGATCTACGGCGATCCGACGGCAGAGCAATGGTTCATCTACTATGCCCGCGCGATCTGTTTCGAGCGCCTGAACGAATGGCCCAAGGCCGAGGCAGATTTCCGTCAGGCGTTGGAGTTGAACCCAGGTCAGCCCAGTGTTCTCAACTACTTAGGCTACTCTCTGGTCGAACATAAGTCCAAGCTGGACGAGGCTTTGGCGATGATCGAACAAGCCGTCGCCGAGCGTCCAAACAGCGGCTATATCGTCGATTCCCTGGGATGGGCGCTGTACCGATTGGGGCGCTACCAAGAGTCCATTGGCCATATGGAACACGCAACCGAGCTGATGCCGGTTGACCCGGTTGTAAACGATCATTTGGGTGATGTGCTGTGGGCCGTCGGGCGAAAACGTGAGGCCGAATTCCAGTGGCATCGTGCGCTGTCATTCGCGAAATATGAAAATGCCTCGGGCGAAGTGGACGCTGACCGCATTCGTCGCAAACTTGAGGTCGGCCTGGATCAGGTTTTGGCCGAAGAGGGGGCTCCGCCGTTGAAGGTGGCCGATGAGCTCGATTGAGGTTTTCGCTCCGGCGAAGGTGAACCTGACGCTGCATGTCACGGGGCAGCGGGCCGATGGGTATCATCTGCTGGACAGTCTGGTTGTCTTCGCGGATGTTGGCGACCGTTTACGTGTCAGCCTGGGTTCGTCAGAGCTGGCAGTTACGGGCCCAATGGCCGACGGTGTCCCGACGGATGGTCGAAATCTGGTGATGCAGGCTGCTGCGTTGATGGGAGTTTCCGCCCGAATTTTGTTGGAAAAACACCTGCCAGCAGCTGCCGGTATTGGCGGTGGTTCGTCCGATGCGGCGGCGGTATTGCGGGCTCTGCAAGATCTGACAGGGCGCTCGCCGCCCCAGGCGGGGCTATCGCTAGGCGCGGATGTGCCCGTGTGCCTTAGCCCTCGTGCAGCGATCATGAGCGGTATCGGAGAGGTCGTAGCGCCCGTCCCGAATTTACCTCGACTGAATGCCGTTTTGGTCAATCCCGGTGTCGAAGTGCCCACGGGAACGGTCTTTAAGGGATTGGCACGCAAGGATAATCCGCCGATGGGGCAGGTTCCCGATGTCGGAGACTGGATTGGCTGGTTGAGGCAACAGCGAAACGATCTGGAGCCTCCGGCATGTGCAGATCAGCCCGTGATAGGCGACGTGCTGACGGCCTTGCGACAGACTGATGCATGCCAAATGGCGCGGATGTCCGGCTCGGGGGCGACCTGTTTTGGCCTGTACCCGAGTGCCGCTAAGGCGCAGAGGGCCGCGCAGTCCTTGGCGGGTCGTGGATGGTGGGTTCAGGCGACGACGCTGAACTAAACGCAGCGCGTTATGTGGTGTTGCGCAGTGGGTATTTTTGCCAAGAAGAAACTGGCAAAGGCGTTTAGTTGATCCGCGCGACCACGTAGTCGGCGAGGTCGATCAACATCTGGCGAATGGGGTGTTCCGGCAGTGCGGAAAGCGCGGTTTTTGCCTTCGCAGCCCAGGCCAGCGCGTCCTGACGGGTGTCTTCAAGCGCGTTGTGCTTGTGCAGCAACGCCAGTGCTTGATCCAGGTCGCCGTCCTCCTGCTTGCCCTTCTCGATGGTCCGGGTCCAGAAGGCGCGTTCGTCTGCGTTGGCACGGGCGACGGCTTTGATGACTGGCAGGGTCAGCTTGCGTTCGCGGAAATCGTCGCCAACGTTCTTACCCGTGGCCTTGGTATCACCTTGATAATCCAGCAGATCATCGACGATCTGGAAGGCGATTCCCAGCGCGTCGCCGTATTCGAACAGGGCCTCTACACAGGTTTCTTCAGCGCCAGAGATCACAGCGCCAGATTCTGTGGCGGCGCTGAACAAAGCTGCGGTTTTGCCACGAACGACCTGCAAATAGATCGCCTCGTCGGTGCGCAGGTCCTGGGCGGCGGTCAGTTGCAGGACTTCGCCTTCGGCAATGGTGGCGGCGGCATTGGACAGGATGTTCAGGACGCGCAGGTTGCCCGGCTCGACCATCAACTGGAACGCACGGGCAAACAGGTAATCCCCCACGAGCACGCTGGATTTGTTGTCCCACAACAGGTTGGCAGTGGGACGTCCGCGCCGCTGGGCGCTTTCGTCGACCACATCGTCATGCAGCAGCGTTGCGGTGTGGATGAATTCAACCGTGGCGGCCAGGTGGACGTGATAGGGGCCGCCATAGCCGCACAGTTCAGCCGCAGCCAAGGTCAGCATTGGGCGCAGGCGTTTGCCGCCGGCCTCGACCAAATGAGCGGTCACCTCGGGGATGCGCGGCGCGTGTTTGCTGGCCATCCGCTTGCGGATCAGCGTGTTCACAGCATCCATGCCGTCCGCCAATTCGGCGGCCAACTGCTCGTGTGGTTTGGTTGCAGCTTGATCCAGGCTCATCACGGTACCGTCACATGGCTCGACAAATGGTGCGCCATGCCCTTATTTCCCCAATTATGAAACAGCTTCTGAGTACAACCGACCCGACGATCATTGCCTTTGCAAAAGCTCTGCTTCAAGGCGAGGGTATAGACTGCTTTGAAATGGACGTAAATATGAGCGTGCTTGAAGGTGGCATTGGGTTATTCCCCCGGCGGTTGATGGTGGCCGAAGAGGATTTCATCCCCGCCAGCCGAGCGTTGACGGATAACGGGATCGGATTGGATGGGTGAGCTAAGCTGCGACGACTTTTTGGGGGGGCGGGTGCGTGCCTGGCAGCCAAGGCGCGGCTATCGTGCGGGGGTAGATCCCGTATGGCTGGCCGCATCGGTGCCCGCCAAGTCAGGTCAAAGCGTTTTGGAATTGGGGTGCGGGGCAGGAGTGGCCTCGTTATGTTTGGCCGCGCGGGTGCCCGGAGTGCGGCTGACCGGGGTCGAAATCCAGCCGGACTATGCCGCTTTGGCGCAGCGGAATGCCGATGAAAACGGTGCGGACATGCAGGTTTTCACCGCTGATTTGGCCGCGTTGCCGGTTGAACTGCGCGAGGCTCAGTTCGATCATGTGATCGCCAATCCGCCTTATTTCAAACGCTCAGATCGACTCGCAGCCGAGGATTTGGGGCGCGAAACCGCACTGGCTGGCGCAACACCTTTGGCCGAGTGGGTCGAGGTCGCCTCGCGTCGCTGCAAGCCCAAAGGCCACGTTACCTTTATCCAGCGGATCGAGCGTCTGCCCGAGTTAATGAGCGCGATGCAGGCCCGCTTGGGCAGTCTGGAGCTGTTGCCCTTTGTGCCGCGCGCGGGGCGTGCGCCGCAGTTGTTCCTGATCCGCGGGCGCAACGGGGGACGCGGTGAATTCAGGATGTATCCGGGGCAGCTGGTCCATCAGGGCGTTGCGCATCAGGATGACGGCGAGGACTACACGCCGCTTGTGCGCGCGGTGCTGCGGGATGGGGCGGCCTTGCCCTTCTGAGCCACATCTTGCCGCACCCCTCAAATTTTGCGGAAAAATGCTGCGCTGCTGCGTGACAGAGCGCGATTCTTGTGCTGCACTTGTCATGTTACATTTACACTGAGAGGAGAATGCCCATGAGCTTGAGTTCGCATGTCGAGGAACTGAAGAAGAAACACCTGTCCCTCTCGCAGCGAGTCGAAGCAGCGCAACGCGCCCCCGGCTCCAGCGACATCGAGATCGCCGAACTGAAGAAACAGAAGTTGCGAATCAAAGAAGAGATTGGCCGCCTGGAAACGGTCTGACTACGGTTTAAGGCTGGCGCGCGCAGCCATAGCTGCGCCGCCAGTGATCAATAGGGCCGAGAGCGCAAGAACCCAGCTGGGAATTGCCACGCCCGCCACCACCAAAACCAGGGTTGATAGCAACGGGGCGGCATAGGACGCGACGCCAAGTAGTTGAATATCCCCGCGTTTCACTCCGATATCCCACACGTAGAAGGCCAGCCCAACAGGCCCCATCCCCAGCGCGATTGTGGACCCCCAGCCGATTGCTCCTTGGGGCCAGACGGTCTGTTCCGTCGCCAAGTGCAGGAGAGCGGACAGAATTGCGGTGGCCACGCAGAAGATCGCGACGGTCTCGGTCGGGACATCGCCCAGCCGGCGGGACAGCACGGAATAACTGCTCCACATCAGAGCGCATCCCAGCGCCAGCAAATAGCCGGGCAGGGCGACGGGATCAAAGCCTGCGCCGCCTCCGGCGATAATCAGTGCGGCGCCCAGAAATCCGATGATACCGCCCAGGATGTGCCCGCTCTTGAGTGATTCGCCAGGGAGTAGCCCGGAAAACAGCACAATCAACAGCGGCCAGAGATAGGCGATCAGCCCGGCCTCGGCGGCGGGGGCCAGTCGCAGGGCACTGAAATAGAGCGCATGGTAACCAAAAAGTCCAATGGTGCCGAAGGCATAGACCTTGAGCGGGACCGAGCGCAGCCGGGCAAATCCGCCGGTCATTGCGGTCCAAAGCAGCCCAATCGCCCCGCCAATCGCGAAACAAATCGCATTCAGCAACAGCGGTGGCGTCGGCGCGGATCCCACGGTGAACAGCGCCAGTAGGGCCCATAGCAGCACGGCAACAAAGCCGATGGCGGTAGCGCGGGATTTGCTCATTCTTGGGGGATATCCTCGACCGGGATGATTTCGAAACCATCCGAGATATGCGCGGTTTTCTCGATCTCAGCAAGAAACCAGTCGCGAAACGCTGCGATCTGTGGGCGCTTTTCCGCACCTTTGAGGCAGAGAAACCGAAACCGTGCCTGCGTCTCAATCGCCAGCTTGAAAGGGGTGACCAGGCGTCCCTCTAGCACGTCTTTGATGATCATCGGGCGTCGCCCCAGCGCAATCCCGGCCCCTGTTCCGGCTGCATCAATCGCGTGATCTGCGTTGGAAAAATGCAGCCCCCGGCTGGGCGGAAAAGCCAGCCCAGCCGCGCGGAACCATGCGGGCCAGTCGCAGCGAGGATTCAGGAAATCTATAGAATCATCAAACAGCAGAGGCGCGTGCTCCAAGCTTTCGGGCGTGGGAAACTGCGCGGCCAGCTCGGGCGTCATGACTGGGGTCAGCCATTCCTTGCGGGCCGGGACGGAATAGAGGTTGTCAAAGTCGTCATACCCAAAACGGATCGCCACATCGACGTCGTCACGTTCAAGATCCATGAGTTTCAGCGTAGCCGAGAATCGCAATTCGATATCGGGGTGAGCACGGGCAAATTCAAACAGTCGGGGCGCAAGCCATTTTGACGTCAACGCAGGCCCCGCCGTGATGGTCAGCGTTGAATCGTCCAGCAAACGCCGGGTGGATTGCCAGGCTGTGGCCAGCGATTGAAACCCGTCAGATGCACCAGGAGCGAGCGTTTTCCCTGCTTCGGTCAGCTCGACCGCGCGATTCAGGCGACGGAACAAGGGCGTTCCCAGATGCTCCTCTAATGATTTGATCTGAAAGGACAGCGCGGCCGGGGTCACATGCAATTCTTCGGCGGCCTTGGCAAAAGACATGTGGCGGGCGGCGGCCTCGAAGGCGCGCAGGGCTGTCAGTGGGGGCAGGCGATTGGGCATTTCACTTAAGTACAGCTTAACTGACGTGGTGAAAAGTCTCGTTTGTCGCCTTAGCCCAAAGCGCCCATATTGATTGCAGTTAAGAAATACGCAGCCAAAGGAGGCGCAGATGTTCGAAGCAACCGCAAACGCCCGTACCAAGGACGCTCTGATCAAAGCTCATGCCGAACGTGGTGCCGCACTGCGTTGGTTGGTGAAAGCTCTGTTCCGTTCCGGGGCTGAAACTCACGATATTCCGCTGAGCGCCGCTCTTACGGGATCGCCCCGCTGACCCGAACAGGGACTTACGAGGCACGAAAAAGGGCCGGTCGCTGGACCGGCCCTTTGCGTGTCTGAGAACAGGTGTCAGACGAAGAATTGAGCACCGTTGGCCGAGATGGTCGAGCCGTTGATGAAGCCCGCATCGTCCGACGCCAGGAAGGACACGCAGCGCGCGATTTCCGAAGGCTCGCCCAGGCGGCCAGCAGGGATGCCAGAGATGATCGAATCACGCACCTTCTCGGGGATCGCCATGACCATTTCGGTGCCGATGTAGCCGGGGCAAACGGCGTTTGCGGTGATGCCTGCGCGCGCGCCTTCCTGGGCCAGGGATTTAACGATACCCAGGTCGCCAGCTTTGGTCGCGGCATAGTTCACCTGAGCGAACTGGCCTTTCTGACCGTTGATCGACGAGATCACAACGATGCGGCCGAATTTGCGCTCGCGCATGCCAGGCCAGATCGGGTGGATGGTGTTGAACACGCCGGTCAGGTTGGTGTCGATGACCTCGTGCCACTGCTCGGGCGTCATTTTGTGGAACGGGGCGTCGCGGGTGATGCCAGCGTTGGCAACGACGATGTCGATGGGGCCCAGTTCTGCTTCGACCTTGGCGATGCCAGCGGCCGAGCTTTCGTAGTCGCCGACATTCCACTTGTAGGTCTGGATGCCGGTTTCTGCGGTGAACTTGGCGGCTGCTTCGTCGTTGCCGGCATAGGTCGCGGCAACGGTGCAGCCATCGGCTTGCAAGGCTTTCGAAATGGCTGCGCCGATACCGCGCGAACCGCCGGTGACGAGTGCTACTCTGGCCATGGTCTTCCTCCATTTTGGCATAATATCTTGGTAACTCTGTTACTCTGTATGCAATCTGAGCGCAATATTATTGCGCGAGAAAAGCGACTTCGAAACTCAATTTTTTCGCTTTTGCAGCATTGCTGCGCCCCGAGTCAGTACAAAAAAGGGGGCGCCAATACGGCACCCCCAGATCAACGGTCAAACCGTCAAATGTCTTAGGGGCGTTCGAGGCACATGGCCACGCCCATCCCGCCGCCGATGCACAACGTAGCCAGACCCTTTTTGGCCTCACGACGCTTCATTTCGAACAGCAGAGTGTTCAGAATACGGCAGCCCGACGCACCGATCGGGTGGCCGATGGCGATGGCGCCGCCGTTCACGTTCACGATCGAGGGATCCCAGCCCATGTCCTTATTCACGGCGCAGGCTTGAGCGGCGAAAGCTTCGTTCGCTTCGACCAGATCCAGGTCGCCAGCGGCCCAGCCAGCTTTGTCCAGAGCTTTGCGCGACGCATAGATCGGGCCAACGCCCATGATCGACGGGTCCAGACCCGCGGTCGCGTAAGAAGCGATGCGTGCCAGCGGTTCCAGACCGCGTTTTTCGGCCTCATCCGCGCTCATCAGCAGGACGGCGGCGGCGCCATCGTTCAAACCCGAGGCGTTCGCGGCAGTCACCGAACCGTCCTTGGCAAAAGCCGGACGCAGTTTCTGCATGGCTTCCATCGTGGCGCCGTGGCGGATGTATTCGTCCTTATCGACGATGATCTCACCCTTGCGGGTTTTGATGGTGAATGGGATCACCTCATCGTCAAATTTGCCTGCTTTTTGAGCGGCTTCGGCCTTGTTCTGCGAAGCGACGGCGAATTCGTCTTGCATGTCACGGCTGATCTGCCACTGGTTGGCGACGTTCTCGGCGGTCTGCCCCATGTGGTAGCCGTTGAACGCGTCCCACAACCCGTCACGGATCATCGAATCGATGTATTTGACGTCACCCATTTTGGTGCCGGACCGCAGATGCGCGACGTGGGGGCTCAGAGACATGTTTTCCTGACCACCGGCGGCCACGACGGCCGCGTCACCCAGCTGAATGTGCTGAGCGCCCAATGCAACAGCGCGCAGACCCGAGCCACAGACCTGGTTGATGCCCCAAGCTGCGCCTTCGATCGGCAAGCCAGCATTCACATGCGCCTGACGTGCAGGGTTTTGACCCTGGCCACCGGTCAGAACCTGACCAAGAATCGTTTCAGAAACCTCGGATTTGTCGATGCCGGCGCGGTCCACGATAGCCTCGAGCACGGCAGAGCCCATATCGTGCGCGGGTGTGTTTGCAAAAGAGCCGCTAAACGAGCCGACTGCCGTCCGGGCCGCCGAAACGATTACAACATTGGTCATGTTCATCCTCCACCAATTGTTTGGCCGAGGAGCGCCGGGCGCGCAGTGTGCGGGCCCTGGACTCCCCGCCTTACGTCACGTCATAAATCAATGGCTGCACTGCGGCAACTGGGGAGATATGCCGCACCGCGGCAATATTTCAGGCGCGTTGGCGGGATTGGTCTTCGGGTTTTTGTTTCCAGGGGGGCTGAATGGTCGGTGCACCAAAGTAATACCCCTGCAGGCAATCGACCCCAATTTGCTGTAACCACTTAACATCGGCGAAAGATTCCACCGACTCGGCGACCGTAAACATGTCGAACTGTTGGGCGATGGCGACCATGGCTTTGGTCAGGACCTGATTATCCGGGTCCGTATGGATGTTGCGAATAAACTCGCCATCGATTTTCAAGATATCGAAATAGAAGTCACGCAGGTATCGGAACGAAGTATAGCCCGAGCCGAAATCATCCAGGGCGAAACTGATTCCCTTGCGTTGCAGGTCGGACATGAAGCTGACGACAAGCTCGGGCACCGTCATGGCAGAGCGTTCCGTGATCTCAAGAATCAGACGCTCGCCCACGGTGGGGTCGGCCCGCAAACCACGTTTCAGAGTGTCCATCCAGCGCGTATACCCGATCGAGCGGGCCGACATATTGATCGACAGTCGGATATGCGGCGTTTCCCGCAGCGCGCGCAGGCCTTTTTCCAGTGCAAGACAGTCTATCTGGCGCCCCAGCTCGATCTCTTCGATCTGATCAATGAAATCGCGCGCCGGAATAATGCGGCCCGTTTCGTCGAACAACCGGATCAACCCTTCGTAGAAAGCGGGCTGCGAAGGGCGGGTTGTTTGAACCACGGGCTGATAGGCCAGCGCGACCTGCTTATGCTTCACGGCCTCTTTTACCATTTGGATCACACCCGCGTCACGCGAGGCGACGGCCGCATCCAAGGGGGATTGCTGGCTTGGGGGCACCTCATTCCACTTTTTACCTTTGCCCACGATTCTCTCCGGTTAATGACACGGACACATTGCGGCCTCAGACCTTAGCAGATGTTTAATATTCACATTTTGTTCTAATTTGCGCAAAATGCACTCAAACCCGTGAAGGAGGCTGGAAATGGGCGAAAGATGTGGCTGGGCCGGACCCGAACAGATCTATTTTGACTACCACGATACCGAATGGGGCGTGCCCGAATATGACAGCCGCGCTCTGTGGGAAAAGCTGATCCTCGACGGGTTTCAGGCCGGGCTTAGCTGGATCACGATCCTGAAGAAGCGCGATAATTTTCGCGAGGCTTTTCAGGAGTTTGACCCAAATGTGATCGCCTCTTGGGGCGAGGCCGAGGTTGAGTCGCTGTTGCAAAATTCCGGCATCATCCGCCACCGGGGCAAGATCCAGGCGACGATCACCAATGCGCAGGCCTGGCAGCGGATCGAGGCAGACCAGGGCTTTGATCGCTACCTATGGAAATACGTGGATTTCAAACCGCTTCAGAACAATTGGGCCAGTTTGGACGAGGTTCCGGCCTCGACCGATCTTTCCACACAAATTTCGAAGGATTTGAAGAAAGCAGGGTTCAAATTCTGCGGACCAACCATTGTCTATGCCTTCATGCAGGCCTGCGGGTTGGTCAATGACCACCTGACCGGCTGTCCCTGCCATGGGCCTGTCGCGGCAATGGGCGCAAAGGGCCTGCCAACACGCTAAGAGTTCTCGAAACCGGGAGAGCCTTGGTCCTGCGGGTTTTCGGCAAGGTGGCGGGCTTTGATCTGCTCGGACGTCTCGCGACTGCCATCATGGCTCCACCCTGGCGGGGCAAGGGCGTATAGCACACGCTGACGCAGGCTCAGCCCTGGGCGGAAAACATCGCGAATCACCCCGATCCATTCATGAAACGCCACGCGCAGGGGATTGAACGTGCCCAGATTGTGCACCAGCCCGTACTCCACCTTTTCCGCGTCCAGTTCGGGCACAAAGCTGCCGAACATCTTGTCCCAGATGATAAAGACCCCGGCATAGTTCGCATCCAGATAGCGCGGGTTGCGCCCGTGATGCACACGATGGTGGCTTGGCGTGTTCATCACGGCCTCAAACCAGCGCGGCATTTTGCCGATGGCCTCGGTATGAATCCAGAATTGATAGATCAGGTTCACACCGCCACAGAACAGAACCATCGCCGGGTGAAAGCCCAACAGGATCAAAGGCGCCCGCAGAACCATCATAAAGGTAAACGTCCCCGTCCAGGTTTGCCGCAGCGCCGTGGTCAGGTTGTAATGCTGGCTGGAGTGGTGGTTCACATGGCTGGCCCAGACCCAACGGATGCGATGCCCGAACCGATGCACCCAATAGTACCGCAAATCATCCAGCACAAAGCACAGGATCACCACCCACCAACTGACTCCCAGATCCAACGGCGTCGTCGCCCACAGCACCATGAAAAACCCATAGGCCACGAATCCCAGCGCAATCCCCGAGGCCACGTTGCCCGCCCCCAGGATCAGACTGGTCAGCGCATCTCGAGTCTCGTATCGGCCGCCACGCCCGCTGATCACGATCCAGGCCAGCTCGATCAGGATCGCTGCGATGAAAAAGGGCACGGCCCATTGCACCACGTCAGGATAGGTCGGATCGCTCATCTCTGCCCCTCGATTTTTGTGCGCCAGAGGCTGGCCTCGTCCTGATCCAGCTGCAACCGGATACGCGGTGCCGTGAAATCTGGCAAATCCAGATCCAACCCCACAGGCGTTGGCGTCACCCGAACGCCCAATAACAAGCGCGCCGCGCCATCGACCCCCATGGGCCAAACAATCCCCGCCCCGGCGCAGGATGACACAAGCGCATAATGCCGGTTTCTGGACAGGATCAGATCAAAGGGTTCATGTCCGGGATATTCGGCCAGCCAAACACCGCGGACAGCGCTTTCATCCTCGAAAACACGCCGATTGCTCAGTCCCAGCAGGTGGAGCAAGACAACAATGCCTACGATCCCTCCCGTCACCAACAAAAGCAACACGGTTAAACTCATCCTCTCCTCCTGTTTCAATGAAACGGTCAGGATCGGCATTTGTCAAAAAACTTTCACCGGTTTGACGCCAAGGCAACACTAAGACGGGGCGCCACCGGCCCGTTTCTTCTTGGCTAAAATACCCACTGCGCGACGGCGCAAGGCTCACTCGGCTTTGGTCAACAGGGCCGCGATCAAGGCCCGCGCCTCTTGGGAATGCCAATCCGCATCCCCCAGCAGGCGCCCGATTTCCTGACCCTCTGCGTTCAGGATCACCGTCACTGGCAGGCCCAAAACGGCCATCTTACGGGCCAGTGCCTGTTTGGGATCGCGATGCAGCGGCAGGTTGGTCACGTTGATCTCATCAAAGAACTTTTTCATCGCAGGTGGCGGGTTGCGTCCGGTTGCGATGGTGACGACATCGAAATCCTCGCCGCCGAACTCGTCCTGCAAGGCAGCCAGCGACGGCATTTCCTCACGACAGGGCGCACACCACGTGGCCCAGAAATTCAACAGCACGGTTTTTCCCTGATACGTAGCCAAAGTCATTTCGGTGCCATCTTCGGCGAAAAACACTGTGTCAGGCACTTGTTTGACGGTGGAATGCAGGTTCAGCTTCTTCATGTCACCCACGCGCAGCGCCTCCAAAGCGGCATCTGCCGCCAGCGACGCATTTGCACCAAAGGCCAAGGCCGTATAAAGGACGAACCGATAAATCCTGTGCATGACACCTCCTAGGGGCCAATAATGACTGACAAATCCTCGAACCAGATGTGGGGCGGCCGCTTTGCCGCCGGTCCTGACGCGATCATGGAGGCAATCAATGCCTCGATCGGGTATGACCAGCGTATGGCGGCGCAGGATATCGCCGGCTCCAGGGCCCATGCCGCCATGTTGGCTGCGACGGGCATCATCACTGATAACGACGCTAAGGTCATTCGGGAAGGCCTGCTCACGGTCTTGTCAGAAATCGAGGGCGGAACGTTTGAATTTTCCACCGCGCTGGAAGACATCCACATGAATGTGGAGGCCCGGTTGAAGGAAATCATCGGCGAGCCTGCGGGCCGTCTGCACACCGCGCGCTCGCGCAACGACCAGGTGGCGACCGATTTCAAACTCTGGACCCGCGATCAGATCGACGCGGCAATCGAGGGCATCGAAGCCCTGATCAACGCGCTTCTGGGTCAGGCCGAGGCCGGCGCCGATTGGGTCATGCCCGGTTTCACGCATCTGCAAACCGCCCAGCCGGTGACCTGGGGCCACCACATGATGGCCTATGTCGAAATGTTCGGCCGGGACCTGTCGCGTTTTCGCGATGCGCGTGCCCGCATGAACGAAAGCCCGCTGGGCGCGGCCGCGCTGGCTGGCACGTCCTTCCCGATTGATCGCGAGATGACGGCGCAGGCGCTGGGCTTTGATCGTCCCTCGGCGAATTCGCTGGATGCCGTGGCCGACCGCGATTTCGCGCTGGAATTCCTGTCCAACGCCTCGATCACCGCGATGCACCTAAGCCGTTTTGCGGAAGAGCTGGTGATCTGGTCCTCGGCTCAATTCCGGTTCGTCACCATGTCGGACAAATGGTCCACCGGTTCGTCCATCATGCCGCAGAAACGCAACC
>JBOEGN010000053.1:0-25836 GCA_050633445.1 Thalassovita sp. | reverse complement strand
AGCTGAAAGCTCGGGATTTTCCGTGAGTGGGCGCTAATGACAAACTCGATCCAATCCGCCGATACCATCAGACACCATCGCGCAATCGGGTCTAATCAGCGTTATAAAATACCAGATCAGAGCTACTACAACGGCCAACCCAAGCCAAAACACACGCTTTGATATCATCGACTTTCTGTTTCTACTTGTGGCACCGAAAACTACACAATCGCTCGATACTTGGCGTCTCGCTTATGTGCATTTTTCTCTGTCGGATACAGAATAAGGTGGTTCTGTGTTAGGCTAATCAAGGAAAATGGACCTGGATCAATCAGGCATAACACCGCCATCGATCAAACCTTACTCGTCGTCTTTCGACTTTGGGGGAAATGCCAAAATTTCGGTAGCCCCAACGGGAAAATCAAGATCGAGCTTAAAGAAGGTCTGACCATCTTTTTCGTTTTGCCAGAGCGTTCCTACTCGCGTGTATCTGGTCTTTCCATCGCTGCCTTCGACTGGAATAACTGCGTTAAATCTATTGCTCATAATGAACTCCTGAAAACTAAGAAACAGAAATATATGATTCCGAAACAGCGAGATTTGCAACAAAAAATGAGCAATTATGACGGGAATTTAGCACCCACGTCACACCCCCTAGTGGCGGCTCACTGAAACCGTGATGGGCTGAGTAGCTCGACAATCTAAAGCTTCTCAGCAAAGCTGCTTTTCACGCGTAACACTGCCGGTCGGTCAGGTCATAGGCCTTAACAGCGAGTCATTTTTAAGCACGTAGACGAACACTCGGTTTCTCACCGTCTGCTAGCTTGGAAAGGTCGTATCTCTCGACAATAGTTTCAGCGATTTTCTGGATGAGCTGAAGCTCATTTGCGAAGAGTTCGAACTTGGTTTGTGGTCTGCCGTCACCCTCAATGGTTATGATGGGTTGGAAATCCCCAGCTTCGATAAACAGGAGTAGGCCTTCGAGATCACATTGCAACCACACTTCGACCCCTACGCCACTTCCAACGTCGCCAGGGTGATAAAACACCATATGGGTTTCAATGCAGTTTTCGTGGGGATGCTCTAAAGCAAACTTCGCAATCTTTCCGCGCTCTACCATGTGCTACTTGATCCTTGAGTTTATCCGTTGACCGTTAGAAGCAAACAAACAGAAAAAGAAATCGTTTGAAATGGCAATTTGATTTTTCTAAGGTGTCTGTAAGATATTGATTTAAAACGTTTATTTAACATAAGATTGATTATGCGACCACTGTTTTTCGGTTATTGTGATGATCAATGGTTGGGAAAAGTACCCTATCATCATCCAATAACAGAAGCAGTTTTTCACCACTTATCAGCTGCACATTACTGGATCGTATTGCGACTTTTGATGCTGGTCCCGTTTTTCCAGTATGAACGAACAATCCTGAGCGCTTATGCCGCGTACACAACGTCACAAATTTGGAAACATCCTTCGGATTGATGTGCGACGTATAGCGCTTAGCTTGAACAAGAAACTTTACACCATTGATCTCAACACGCCCATCAAGCCCACCGTCCCCGGTGTAGCGTTTGTTGCGAGTGATTTTATGACCTTCTCTTTCAAGGGCTGTCAGGATCATTTCTTCGAACGTGAACGGATCTATCTTACGCAAGTATCCGAACCTCTGGCCCGCGTGTTCTATACTGTTGATCTTTGCGAGAACCGCATCCGCAGCTCCGATCCTCCAACGACGGCGCGGCCGGAAAAAACGGTACAGTGCCACGGCACAGAACATGGCTGATGTGATGACTAAACCGTAGGGGATATCTTCAAGAACCTGCATCATGAAATCTGCCGCTCTCTTAGGCCAATCAAACTCCCGACAAGGTTAAGCTGACCTGCCGCTTGGCGGCGGGTCATGGCGCGTAGCACACCGCCTGGATTCTTAATCGGGGTATCTGGATGGAACCTGTTACGGTCGATAATCAGGATACAAAGCGCTACCGTCAGGTCATTCATTTGTTCTATTGCCGCATTATAGGCGGATTTATGAATGCCAAGCTCAGGCAAACGATCTATCGAAGCCTCGATGAAGTTCACAATGGTTGGCGCGGTCCTCTCGCCTTGATGATGTTTGATGTAGAATTGCATTTCCTCAGAGCTGAGCGAAAAAAGGCGCTGCGGTGTCAAGGTAGCCAAAAATTCGCTATTGTGCGCTTCGTCTGCCCCACCATACTTATTTTCTAAGCAGTCTGCCGTTGAGCCGTTAGGCTCTACGGCATCTTTAAATTTGGTGTCCGACTGCTTGCAGTCGGTCCGATTATTCACGCTGGCGTTACAGGATACAGGAAGTTCTTGAGTTGTATCTTGTATATATTGGCGGATGTTTGAATCCGCTTCGGCGGAAGAATCATATGACATTTTGATGCGCTTCCGGATTTGATCCACAAGCTCTGCGGTGTCACAAACTTCATCAAAATGCTCTTGATAGTCATCCAAAGTCTTGAATGCTGAGAAGCGGCGGGGCCAGCTTAGAAAGCGGTCTCGAACCTCACAAAGCTCCTGATCGTCCGGACGTAGAGGATGCAGCTCCATTAGAGCAACTTTGATGTGACGGCGAAACGCACTGCATTTGAGCTTCAAAGTGCGCTTTTGCCTGCTCTCACGTTGCATACGTTCACGCAAGGCTACCAAATCCTCAACCAGCTCGATCAGAGGTGTGAATACTAAGCCCTGTCGGTAATCGTCGCCGACACATCGGCGGCTACCGTTTGCCGAAACGTGTTTGGTGATGAATCCGAACTTATGCTCTAAGGCCCATTCATCGGATCTAACAGCGCGGTCAGACTTGCAAAGCTGGTTAGCCAGGTCGAGTTGCATCTTGCTGCAAACAGGCTCCTTTGATGGGTCTGTCCAGTCACTGGGGCGGGTGCAACGGATCATTGTTAGTAGTGTCTTCAAGAGCGCATCGGACATGCCAATGTACTTGTTAACATCGGTCAATAGACCTTCGAGTTGTCCGCGAAACATCCCGTTCGGGAGAATGGGAAAGTCTGCTGTTTGTTCTTCATACGCCGTAAGCGCTTGATATTGTGTCATTTGGTTTTCCTGCTCGAATTAAGCAAGGCACTGACAACAGGCAACATTCTATTGATCGCACAAATGCGTTTTTTACTTGCCTGAACTGTGAGAGGGGTGTTAAAACCAGAGATGAAACATACATCTGACTTAGGAATTGGCGTTCCTTGGTTCTGAACCCCCCCGTTAGGTCACCGCCTTGCGGGGGTTTCTATTTCTAGTGTGTCGATCTCTCCTTTGTTTAAGTGGCGATTCTGTAGGCTTAGCATACAAGATGTGCTGCAATGCAACAATTATGGTGGTTCATCGCGGAGTAACTACAATACTGGGTAGCACTCTGCGAAAACCTAGAACCCAAGGCCCCTGCCCCGCTAATCGTTGTTCTTTCTGATTTTGCTGCACTCATCGAATTTACCTGCTCGCCAACTTCGTGGCATTCAAAGCCTAAGACTCATCCGTTCGCACAAATGCGTTTTCTTCTTGCTTGGATGTGGGAGAGGTTGTAAAACCGAAGTCAGACAATGTTACGTGACTTATGAGAGTTCCCGCTCTCTGGTTCTAAACCCCCCCTGTAAGGCTCCGCCTTGCGGGGGTTTGTTTTTTTGGGATGTACCGCTCGTCTCCGATTCTTCGTTTGATTGTTATTTTTATTACATCAACATACAAATGGTGGGCATTTTCCGCAACTGATTGTGGCCGCCCACCACTGTTCGCATATCCCTAGTATGAAACCCACTCAGTGCCGTGCACAGCTTCAAAGTCGCGCCACTCGACCCCGACACCTCTGCGACTGTTCCCGCTTCGGCATCCTTTGTAGGGAATGACCCAAGACGGAACGTCTCGCAGATTAGCGCGACGCCAGCGGAAATCCCCCTGAGTACCGTAGGTGCCGACATTGATACGATAGCTAAGGCTACAGTCGTCGTCTCTACCTGACTCGTAATGGCGGAAATAGCGTACATCCCAAACTCGGATAGAGCGGACGAAATCAAATGCTGGATCAGATATGTCTATGTCAGCGCCTGAACCGACAGCTTGTGCAAGGTGAAGCCGGGCTTCATCAGAGAACCCAGCTTCAACCTTGTGAAATGGACCAAGGTGAACCGTTTCCGGCTGTTCGTCGTGAGTGGTGCCAGTAGCCGCCTCGGTCCAAAGAGGAACTGTAGGAAATGATTGCTTTGGCGCTAGACCCGGCTGGATCGCCCAAAAGAGGCGTTCCAGCGGGTCTTCGCTCTGCTCGTATTCATATGAAACACCCATTGGGCACCGCCAAATTTGAAGTGGCGGCTCAATCGGCCAAGGCGTGATCCGGCGAATAAACACCGCCCGCGCATGTGAACACTCAGCCGATGCGGGCCATCCACCAGAAAGACACAAAAGGATTGCGCAATCCACGGGGTACGCGGTGGCAGTGTTTGGAGTTGAGAAAGACGCCAGAACGGAGAGTCCGATAGCAGCGCCAGTTGTCTTCAATGACTTTAACAAATGTAGTCTCCCTTCGAGAATTTTCGCTCTGGCGAGCAAAAGTTGTGAATTAGTCTTAGCGCTGCGACAATTCGTCACTTACTCCCTGAGTTGTGCCAGAAATCGCGGAAATTACTCAAAATTGAAGCTGCGCGAAAAAATACGTGCTTGACGCACCGCAGCATTTGAGTTTCCAGCGTAGGCAATCCTCCTTTGAAACAGGGGCGATTGAGCCGTTTTGGCCACACTGCCACCATTTCTTAATTTCCGCAATATCAAAGAACAACCACTTTCAGTCTCTGTACGATTTCTGAAATTGCGCACTTTTTGATATTGACACTTGCCCACTTTATGAGAGACTGATTTCATTATAGAAGTTGGCTCATGGGGAGCCGACAACATGCCGTCAAAGAGATATTCTAACTTGATTTTTATTCGCCACGTTAAGGGCCTAATTGCCCGCGAGGCCAAGTTTCAGACTCGGTATGACTTAGTTGGGTTCGCCGTAAATGGGACGCCGCAATACACTTGTAACTACATATACAGGGACGAAAACGGTCTCCTCTTGGATGAACCGCTTGGTAGCGAGCGTCAGTCGAGACGTGGGCAAGAACGAAGAAGGCTCGGTCTGTGGCCTGGCTTACTCAAACATCACTTCGAATGGGGTGATGGCAGCGCTATTACTATCGACAGTAACTTTATCATTACCTGCGGCGAGCAACGCGGACGTGATGATGTTTCCGACAAACGGGAAGGTTCAGACTAGCGGCTGGACATTCCACGGAACACCCCCAGAGGGGGTAGAACAACTCGACGCGCCAAATGAGCAATCCCTTGTTTCTTCAAGAAACGCCAGCCGTCCGCCTGCAAGCAACACGGTAGGCAAGCCTGCAATAATGGCAGCCATTCTGCGCACGTCAGAACGCCACAAGGAAAATCGAGCGATTGGCGCAGTTGGGCTTTCAGAGGCGCAATGGCACACACTGTTCCGCTCTCTCATTCAAGCTGAAAGCGCATTCAATCCTACTGCGACGAGTTCAGCGGGCGCTTATGGTCTAGGTCAGCTAATGCCCGCAACAGCGCGGTCCCTCGGAGTTGACCGCAATGACGTAAACCAAAATTTGGAAGGCTCGGCGCGATATTTGTTAACCCAGCTTGGCAAGTTCGGATCTGTTGAGCTGGCACTAGCCGCATACAATGCTGGTCCCCATCGCGTTGAAGAGTATCGCGGGGTGCCTCCCTTTCGAGAAACCAAAAATTATATCGCTCGGATTGACCGCCTTTCAGGCGGCCTAACGAGCTATCGCGTCGCTTCAACAAATTGAGTGACACCAACCCAAAGCACCAAACGCGATGCGACCGTGCTGAACATTAAAGAGGAAGTATGATGATCAAACGAATTTCGAAAAAGCTTGTGGTGTTAACCGCGGTCGCGCTCTCTGCGGCAAGCGCGGCGAACGCGCAGGATTTGTCGCCTATCCAGAACATGCTGGAAACAGTGGAAGCGGCCTTGACTGGGCCAATCGGCATCGCTGTGGCAACACTCGCTGTGATTGGGACAGGCTTTATGTGCATGATGGGCCGATTGAACTGGGGCTGGTTCGCCTCAGTAATCATCGGCATCGTTCTAATCTTCTCGGCGGGAACAATCGTCGCGGGGTTCGCATAAAGCCATGGCAGAACGATCCCCCCTCTTCCTCGGCTTAACACGACCGCCAAAGTACCTTGGCCTCCCCGTCGGCTACTTGGCGGTGCTGAGCATGGGGGTCGTTCTGCCATTTATTTGGACGAAATCACTCTGGTTCTTTTTGATTGGTGTGATCGTCTATCCCGTCATGTGGTTCGTCGCAGACAAGGAACCGAAATTTTTTGAAGTGCTGCGCGTTTCCTACGGGAAAGTGCGCGGCACAAAAAACCGCGATTATTGGGGGGGTGACTCCTTTGGCTCTTGATGAAGAAAATGTTGGCCGTCCAACAGCATCCCTGTTGTCAGCAGGCGGCGAAGATTTCACAAACGAAAGCTTCTTGTCTCAGCATATGCCGTATCTGACATATGTGAGCGATGACATAATGATGCTCAAAGAGGGTGATCTGTTAGCCACGCTACGTCTGGATGGGGTCAACCCAATGACCACCCAAGACACCGACTTAGATGCTCTCAAAAAGGCAGTAGCGGCGATTGTGGCAGTAGCCGGAAACACCTTTGGTTTCTATGTGCACCGCATATCTGTCCCGCAAAACCTTGGTATGGAGCCAGTGAAAGGCGACAGTTTTGCCGCTGAAATTGACAAGGCTTGGCAAAGCCATATCGCTGATCTGGGTCCTAAAAAACGATCTTTATATCTGACGGTCGTTCGCAGGCCCAACATTGCAGCTCGACTGCCGCTACTTCGGAAATTCGCAACGAGGAACTACCGCAAAGATCGCCGTGTTCGTACTCAGCATTTGAACGAGGTGATGAACTTTTTCAAAGAGGCACTTTCTGCCGCAAAGCCTGTTCGTTTGACACGCGAAGGTGGGGAATGGCTTGGTTATCTTGGTGCCCTGAACTACGGCAGATTTTCACCAATTGCGGAAGGTAAAGGGATGGTCTCGCTCGCGGCGCAAGCGAGCAACTGCCGAGCAACCTTTAATGGCGATTTGGTTACTATTCGCGATGAAGTGACGGGCCAGCTACGGTACGGCGCTGTTTTTGCAATGAAAAACTATCCGGCGATCACAGACGTGACGATGCTAGATGGTTTGGATCTTCCAGTTGATGTTGTTCTGACGAATTCGTTCACCCCGATACCAAACAATATCATGGGTGAAAGAATGCAGCGCATCATCCGGCAAATGAAAGCATCCGATGACGCTGCTGTGTCGCTTCGAGACCAATTGGAAGAAGCTGCTGATGATTTGGAGTCTGGCCGAATAGCCTTTGGGAACCATCATCTATCCGTTGCGGTTTACGCTGAAAGCCAAGACTTGCTTGAGAAAGCTGTCGCCCAGGTAAAGCGTGTGGCGCAAGAAATCTCAGCGGTAGTAGTTCGTGAGAATATGGCATTGAAGGCGACATACTTTGCCCAGCATCCCGGTAACTTTAGCTACCGACCTCGTGCTACGCCTATCTCTTCGACAAACTTTGCTGAATTTGCAGCGCTACATGGAAGCGTCGAAGGCCGCCCACCGGAACAAAGTCCTTGGTCTGAAAACATTACTGTTTTCCCGACTGTTGGCGCATCTGGTTATAGATTTAACTTCCACCTTCGAGGCGATCCCAAAAAAGAACCAACCGCAGGTCATACTCTTGTTTTGGGAACCATGGGTACTGGTAAGACGCTTACCACCGCCTTTTTGGTTGCACAGGCGCAACGCATGAAAGCGCGTGTGTTCTTCTTCGACAAAGATAACGGCTTAGAAATGGCTATCAGAGCCATGGGCGGCGCATACAATCAAATACGAGCGGGTGTGCCGACTGGTCTGAACCCTCTTGCAACAGAAACTGATAGCCGTGGTCAGGCTTGGCTATCTGACTGGCTTTCTACGTTGATGTCCCGAAAGGGTGAACTCAACGGAGACCAAGCAAGAGCCCTTCAACTCGCAATCCGACAAAATGCGACTGCTGACCGATCCCTACAGAATTTCCAGAGTTTTGAGCAACTTTTCCGCTCATTGGATGACAACGAAGAATTGCAGTCACGTATCGGGGAATGGAACTCCGGTGGACGTTTTGGTTGGGTTTTTGAAGACGTTCCCGAAGGGGAAAATGACCTCCAAATTGACGGCGATTTAGTCGGCTTCGACATGACCGAAATCCTAGATATGGACACAGAGCGAACAGCTGTCCTGTCCTATATCTTCCGCCAAATTGAACGGGTCGTTGAAGACCGTCGCCCTACGATCATCCTTTTGGATGAGGCGTGGAAATACCTAGACGACGAATACTTTGTGCAACGCCTCGACAACTGGGCCGTAACGATGCGCAAACTGGACGTTATCCTTGTAATGCTTACGCAGTTGCCGTCGCAGTTGGAAAAATCGCGCATCGGCAAAACCATCGTAGAAACAGCCTCGACTCAGATTTTGTTTCCGAACCCCAAGGCCGCCGCTCAAGACTACCACTATTTACGCCTCAATGAGAAGGAAGCGGAACTTCTCGTTCAGCCAACATTAGGCCTGCGCACGGCCTTAATCAGATCTGATGAGGACAGTGTGTTCATTGACGCTGACCTCAGCTCGCTTGGCGATCTGCTTCCAGTCTTAGGCGGCGGAACAACTGGGGAAGAATTTGTCGGCGAAGGCTGGCGCAATCGAAAGAACTTTTGGAGTAAAAAATGAAATACTTGATCCTAATCGCAACTGCGCTCACCATCGCAGGTTGCGCCGATTACACTGACAAAACATCCCCATGTGTGGGCGCTGACAAGTCAAATACCGTAAGCCGTTCTTCATTCAATTCTCTGTCCTTCGCTGCTCCCGAAGTTTCCCGCAACGCTGCGGCAGACGATTGTACCTATAGGCCAATCGGCTCATGAAACGCTTCCTGTTTTCATCGGCTTTGTCTCTCAGCATGATCGCGACCATGGCGTCGGCTCAAGGTGTGCCGACTGCCGATGGAACTGTGATCGCGCAGGCACGAGCAAAAGCAGCAGCGCTGCTACAAGACCTCGAAGTCCAACGAGAAACGTTGGGCCTCAATCAGTCCCTTGCTGACATTGAAGCTGAACAGCTCACAACGCTCGAAGCAATGACGGAAGCAATCACTGGGCCAGGCTACAACATGACAGCCTTAGAAGGTGGCGGAGATTTGGGCGCAAGCACAGTTTATCCGGTTGATCCTAACACGCCTATGGACGCACGTTTGTTTGGAGAAGGTCGCGAGACCATTGAGCGGATGATTGTTCAGGTGGCTCAAGAGTACGCACCTAGGGCGGCATCCGCAGGGTTGTCCCCCACTCAGTTCCGGGCTTTGTTCCAAGCTCTGGTCAAACAGGAAAGCCGCTTCAACCCAACAGCACAAAGCCATGTTGGCGCATACGGTCTAGCTCAGTTGATGCCGGGAACAGCATCAGATCTCGGTGTCGATCGAACAATTCCTATCGAAAACCTGCGTGGTGGGGCCAAATATATCACCACGCAGTTGCAGACATTCGGAAACATCCCGCACGCCTTAGCTGCATACAATGCGGGGCCAGGGAATGTCCGTAAATATGGCGGTGTTCCGCCATTCAAAGAAACCCAAGGTTACGTTCGAAACATCACCAAGTATTACAATGAGTACCTTGGAACCATTGGTGGGGTTGCAGCTCTTGGCACACTTTCACCAAGTGATATGGCGCTTGCCGAGTTTGCAAACACGGCTGATGCATCTGTTTATTATGGAGCAAACAGTCATGCGACTGTTGAACAGGTCGTGGCGCGGCTAAGCACAATCATAAGGCAGATTGATGATCAGCCAAACGCAAAAGCAGCCATTGAACTTAACACCTACGCCAGGGCTGAAGTCGGCCGCATCCTCGTGATGCGAATGCGACTAATGGCTGCGAACCAAGTTCGGGAAGGTGCCGTTCAGCAACATCTCGTAGCTGACCGGCTCGCAGAACACGAATTTAAACAAATGGGAGTTTCCGAATGATTATCAAATTTTTGAAGGTCGCTGCTGTATCAGTTGCCGCGCTGACGACACAAGCATCAGCACAAGGCGTTCCAACCATCGACGGGACACAACTTGCGCAGCTTTTAAACCAGCTCGAACATATGGCAAATGACCTGAATGTTCAGATCGAGCAAGTCACAACGCTAAAGACACAACTCGAAACCGAGATTAACCAGCTCCTAAACTTGGATGCCCAGTTGCTATCTCTTGTTGAAGGTAACGGTCTTGGGCAACTTTTAGCAACGGTTGAAGACTTCGAAAGATTGAAGGGCGCCATTGAAGAGCCAATCGCATCTTTAGATCAGATCCGCAGCGGTAATTTCACCGGTGCATTCAGAGAAGGATCGGCGGCTGCATCCCGTATCCAAGGTGTTCTAGCGGGAGGTGGCTTCACCCAAGAACGACTGCAAACGCTTTCCTCTTCAGACGTGCCTGGGGAACAAAACCTTGCAACTCAAGCTGGGGCCAGCGCCATGCTCTCTGTGGCTGCCGAACAGTCGCATCAAGAGGCTGGTGAAAGCCTCGAACGACTTGAGACGATGGTAGGACACATTGACGATCAAGACGGATTGAAGGCTGCCATTGACTTGAACACCCGTGTCACATCTGAGCTGGGAATTATCTTAACGCAAATCTGGCGGCTTGAAGCTGCTGCTGGCGTCAGCGCTGGTCAGCTCGGCGTTGTTGATGCAGCGACGCTTGCAGAAGAGCGCAAATTCCGTTCAATGGGAGTGGCTGAGTAATGGCATTCACATCTCCTTATTTACTCGGCGGTGCTGGCGTGCTGGCTGTGGCCGGTATCTCCGCTTGGGTAGCGCTGTCATCCGAAGAAAGCACACAAACAGAAACAATCGTTCCAGCTACGATTTCTGAAACAAGCTCGACCTCGACAACCATTGTCATCGAAACAGATGAAATCACATTGGAGCCGACACCGGAGCAGCGTGACTTTCAAACTATGGCAGTTGAGGGGCGCGAAAAAACCTGCGCCGCCCCTCGCCCACCATTGGAACTTGCCAGCAAAGCCTACATTCGCAACTCATATGCCGCGATCTTAGAAATCATGGCGGCAGAGCGCCAAAAACGCGAAGGAAACTGCGATTGCTATTTGACGGAGATCGCGTGGTCAGAAGTTGTGTCAGAAGCAAAGCGTTTTGAGACAACAGACACTCCAATACCTCCCTTCAATTTATCAGAGCTTCGCGCAACTGCTGAGGCTCTAAATGCAGAACAACAGGCGGTGTGTAGTAAGTAATGGGCGTTATCAACGATATTCTGGACGTAGTAGACACCGCTGTTGACTCAGTTGCGGCTGACGGATTTGCTCAATCAGCAGCGTCGGTAGGTGGCGTTATTACCGCTGGCTCGGCACTCCTTGTAATCCTCTTGGGGATCAATATCGTTGCCCAAATTCGCCCAATGAGTTTTGGCAGTTTTTTTGCCTTCGGAATAAAAATTTCACTGGTTGGGATATTTGCTCAATCTTGGGACAACTTTCTGGTGATCTACAACATCGCTAATGATGTTCCCGAAAGCATTGGTACATCAATCCTAGGCCTCACAGCCGTTGCTTCCGAAGGCGGACTATACAACGCCCTTGATGCAATGGTGTCACAAGTTACGCGGTACGGGGACGCAATCGGCGACAATGCAGGCTGGGTATTCGGCGCAGTCTTGGGCGCAACTGTGTTCGTCCTCGCTGGAATCTTTGCAGCAATTGCGGCTGGTATCATAGCTTATGCAAAAATTGTCTTTACGCTGCTGATCGTTGTCGGCCCGTTCGCGATAATCGCATCGCTCTTCAAACCCACAATGCCACTATTCGAGGCTTGGATGCGTTTCACCATTGGTCACGCCATGATGCCCATTGCTGCCGCTGGTGCTGCGGGCATCGTTGTCGCGATTGCAACCGAAATAGCTGGCGGTGGCCCGGACCCGGACAATGTGGAAACGCTAAGCCTAATTTTCCCGTTTATCGTGGTCCTTTTTCTGGCGGCAGGAATAATGATGGCGGTCCCGTCAATCGCGATGGGTTTAAGCGGCACTATTGGTATTGCAAGCAACGCAGTGGGTTTGACGAACCTTGCAAAGCAAGGATTGATCAAAGGCGGAAAAGCGGGCGGTGCTGCGGCCTCAAAGGGCATTGGGGCTGGGATGCAAGCAGCGAGAAACAGATTTGGAGTCGGTGGCGGTGGCACACCATCGGTTCCCGCTCGGTCTAATCCGAGCTCAACCTTGGCAGCTACAAATAGCCTGCGAAAATAAACAGTTAGAGGTTTTCGAAAGAAAACCATCAGAAGGAATCTGCCATGAGTGAAGATAAAGATATTTGGGAAGAAGAACTTATTAACGGCCCTAAACGCCGAGAACGGCGAGCATATATTATTGCTGGCGTGGGTGTGGCCGTAGGACTACTGGGTTTCATTGGTGGTGTATCAGTTCTCCCGTTGAAAACAATTGAGACACACGTTGTCGTCGTAGATAAAGCCAGCGGCCAGATGGATCGTGTGGCACGGGTCCAAGACATGACACTGGATGAGTCCGACGCCATTATTCAGGCAAGCTTGGTCTCATATGTCGATCAACGCGAAACTTATGATGTCACCGACAGCGAACAGCGTATCAACGCTGTTTTGGATCGCTCTGAAGGCGATGCGGCACGCACTTTACGCGACTTGTGGACAGCGACAAATGAAGACTACCCAATCGCAGTGTACGGTCGGGAAGCGAAAATTGAGGTCGTTATTAAATCCGTCAATCAGTTGGACGAAGGCGTAGCCCAAGTTCGGTTCACTCGCACGCTACGCAAGCCACGAGACAACAGAACTGTGACACGCGGATACGTAGCCACCATTGGTTACGAGTTCCGACCAGAAACAAAAACAACGCTGCAAGAAGTCTGGGGCAACCCGCTCGGTTTTGTCGTCACTTCTTACCGCATTGACGCAGAAACATTGGAGAATTGATATGATGCGGAAATTGGCCCTAGCAATTACAATAATGGCGGCATTCGCATCATCAGCGAACGCGGCGGCAACACCAACTGGCGGACCTCATGATATTAGAGTGCGGAATGCTGTCTATAATCCCGACCAGGTGTACTTGATCGAAACCGACCTTAAGTTTGCTACTACAATCCACTTTGGGCGCGGTGAGCGTTTTGAAGCGGTGATCGCTGGTGATACCGAGAGCTTTGAGATCACACCGGTAACGAACTTAGGCAACGTAGTATCGATCAAACCGCATGTAAGTAGAGCGGTAACAAACATGACCATTATCACTAACCGGCGCACATATTCATTTGAGTTGCGTGAAGGTCATATCAATGGCCGTACTGGACGCTTCTATGAAGTGCGATTCACCTATCCTGAAGATCGGCCACGTCGCAACGCGAGTTCCGTCAAAGGTTTTGAGGCACCTAAGAATTTCAACTACGGCATCTCAGGCAATGGCGATTTTGAACCGGTGAGCGTCTATGATGACGGGCGCTATACATATTTCACTTTTGCGGAAGGCACGCGTCAGCCAGCAATTTTTAAAGCTGATAGCGAAGGACGCGAACGCACAATCAACTGGACCCAGCAAGGGAACACTGTTCGCGTCCTGGGCGTAAACGAATTTTGGACACTGCGAATAGATGACAATGCGCTCTGTGTAGCTCGTGACACTTCCGCAATTATTGCAAGGAATTAAGAAAATGGCTGACCCAAAAGACATGGAAACACGCCTTGCCGCCTTGGAGGGTGAAGGCAAAAAGAAGGGTGGAGGCATTACCGTTGGTAAGGTCGCACTGCTCATTGCTGGTTCGATTGCACTTGTTGCGTTCATGGTCGCCGTGAATGCACAGAAAGAGGTAAAGACGCCTCTCGACACCTCCGAGGTGACAGACTTTCAAAGAGACGGCGCTAGTGGCGGCCGACTTCAATTTGATGATCCAGCCCCTCAGCAAGCAGTTGAAGAAGCAATTATCCGTATCGACGAAGTTTTGGCACCGGAACCAGCACCACAGCAAGTCGTAGTCACAGAAAATCCTGCTCTAGCTGAAGAACTGGCGGCGATGCGGCAGCAGCTTGCAGACAGCAACGCTGCTCGCGATCAGGCAATTTCAAATGCAGTCACCGGATTGAAAACTGCCTTCGAAGAACGCAGCAGAGAACTGCAACAGGCCGCCGAAGAAGCAAAAGCAGATCTGCAAGCGCTGGAAACAACATCTGCGGCACGCCAACAATCCTTGCAAACGCTGTTAGATGCTGAAACTGCGCGACGCGAAGCCTTGGAATTGGAAATGCAAAAAGCTGAGCTGAATAGCGCCGAAGCTGCGCGGGCTGAACAAGCTGCTCGCGATGCAGCAGAGTTGGAGAAAGCACAGATCACCTCCCCTGCCCTAGTATTTGCGTCCGGGCAATCGGCAAGCGCATCATCATCAAGCTCGCCAAGCGGCGGTGGCTACAATGCAAGTGAAAATGAAGAATTTTTGCGAAATGCTCCTGCCCTCACTGTTAGCACAGCGGAACAAATGCCGTACCCAGAACAAACACTGGCGCAAGGCTCTGTCATTCAAGCCGTGTTGCAAACAGCTATTAACAGTGACTTACCCGGCAATGCAGTAGCTGTCATTTCAGAACCGGTGCCGTCCTTTGCTGGTGACAAAATTTTGGTTCCTCGTGGCTCACGGCTATTTGGTTCCTATCGGTCAGGTATTGAGACCAACCAAAAACGTATTTTGATCGTCTGGAGCCGAATTTTGACACCAGAGGGCAAATCGATGGAAATTTCGTCTGTTGGTGGTGACGCTTTGGGTCGTTCGGGTTTGACCGGTTTTGTTGATACGAAATTTGGAGAGCGCTTTGGCGGCGCGGCTCTGATTTCTCTGATCGGAGCTGCGCCTTCGATTGCGGCCCAACAGGCAAACGACGAAATTGCATCTGACACCTTAGAAAGCGTCGGCGAAGATTTAGAAGACGCCACGGGCACTGTTATTGCAGACCAACTGTCGATCTCGCCAACGATATACATCGATCAAGGTGCAAGTGTGACTGTGCTAGTAGATCGTGATGTGGAAATCTTCTGATGAACGCACCCGTTACCAGTTATATCGACGCATACCTCAAGCCATTCGCTGAATGGCTTGAGGATCCATCTGTTGTTGAAATCGCCATCAACGTCGATGGAAAGCTTTGGATTGAGAAATCAGGTGACGCATATATGAGCTTGGTCGAAGGAGATCCGATTCCCAGCCAACACTCTAAAGACCTTGCACAAAGCATAGTCGGAGACGCTGGCGCTAAGATTTCCAGAAACAAGCCATTGGTGTCTGGAAAAATCGAATACAAAGGCAGACCACTTAGGATTCAGGTCGCCATGCCACCCGCAGTCGAAGACGGCGCTTCACTTACAATACGTCTGTTTTCTCGCGCCGGTATTCCAGACTACAGGGCCGAATACCTCTTCGGCGAAGCCGTTTCGCTCGATGCGAAACGCAAAGAGAAAATGGAAGAAGTGCGCAAGATTGCCGAAGGTGATCTCAACAAAGCTTTGTCTAAGTTGATAGAAATGCGCCTTAACATTTTGGTAAGCGGTGGAACCTCAACAGGTAAGACAACATTTGCTCGTCACTTGCTAAAATCTGTGGGGGCCGATGAACGGATGATCACAATTGAGGATGCGCTTGAACTATTTCCGCCTCAGTTGAACACTGTCAGCCTTCTGTCAGAAAGGCATGAAGACTCGCCCAGGACAACGGATATCTTGCTACAATCAGCGTTGCGGATGAGGCCTGATAGAATAATCGTCGGCGAGCTTCGCGGCCAAGAAGCCATCACTTATCTTGAAGCGATTAACACCGGTCATGGCGGATCTATATCTACGGTTCACGCCGAGACAGCCAAGCTCGCAATTGACAGATTGGCAATCATGGTTTTGCAGGCCGGCACACCACTGACGTTCGCCGAAGTCAAAGACTACATTGCCCGATCTATAGATGTCATAGTGCAGCTCGGGCGCGAAAACGGAAAACGCGGCATCACTGAACTATATTTTCCAGTCGATGACCTAGATACCTAATCCGAATGCGAAAACTCAGGTGATTGCCCACCATACCAAAATAAGCCCCCGTCAAGGTCTCCTTGGCGGGGGCTTTTGCTTCATAAATTTGCTTCTTAGGCTCGATCTAGTCTAAGCCAAGATCGACACTGTTGGCTTGATTCAATAGGTCTTGCCAATTGTCTGAAACAGGTGCGTTTGGATCAAGAGTGTTTGGATCGCTTGCCGACACTGTGGACTTTGACAGATCGACCTTTAAACGACGGGCTTGTTTCCGTTTTTTTCTGGCCGCCTTCACTTCATCCTCATTTTCTTCGATTGGCGCTTTCTTTGCTGCCTGCTGGCGCATCGGAGGATAAGGAAGCTTAAAGCCTTCCTGCTCATCGACCATGGACTTGAAAATCGGATCTTCAAAATACTTGATCCTTTTTGCCATGATCGCGTGTTGTGGCGGCGCGAGTATAATGACTTCATCCGGGTCCATCAGTCGGGCTTGGGTTTCGGATAGCAAAGGACGTTCTTCAAGCCGCGCAGTCGTTGACTGCGCACCAAGTAGACCCTTGTTACGACCGTATGAGCGAGTCACTGCCTCACGCGTCGTGCTACCAACGGCTTGAGACACCTCCTTAACCGTGCGCTCGTCTCGTGGCGTAATATACAGTTTAAGGCCAGCCCCATTTTCGAGGCTCTCGCGACCCTCAGGGCCATAGATTTTATCAAGTGCAGCAAGCGACTGTGCGATGATTGCCACTCTGCCCCCATAGCTCGCAAGAGTATGAATGGCCCGTTCCAGATACGGCATTGCGCCCATTTGCTGAAACTCATCGATCATGATCATGACAGGCCAAGGCTCGTCTGGACCAGGTTCATTCAACCTAATACTGGCAATCAAATCCGCAAACAACAAGCGCAGCAACGGAGCAAGTGTAGCAATATGATCCTCAGAAACTGCGATATAGAGTGACTGAGGCTTCTTCCTGAACGTAGAAAAGTCAAAATCACTTTCGTTGGTCGCGGCAACAACGGCAGGATTGTCCCATTGTTTCAATCCCGCTGTTTTCAAAGCTTGGATATTGCTTGTCAACAATCTGTCAGATGTACTGGCGGCATTGATCCAGATACTTTTTAGAGTATCCTCAACCGCTTCTTCTGCATATGCCGCATACTGCTTGTTTTTGTTACCACCATCAGACACGATGCGGTTCACTTCGCCAAAGGTCGCCTTTCCGCGCTGAATAGCGAGCAGACAAGCACCGACAAAGATCGTTTTGCCTGCTTCGGAAAATGTATCAGCTTGGCGATTGTCTTTATCAAGAAACAGATCGGCAAGAATACTGACTTCCGTGAATTGTTGTGCAAAATTTTTGCTCTTAGCAATGCGGTCTAACGGGTTGTACCGGTGCGTGCTATTGGCCCAATCAAAAGGGGAAAAACGGTAAACATCATCACCATTGTTGACACGATGACGCGATGTGAGTTCGAAATTCTCACCTTTAACATCGAGAACGATCGCACTGCCCTGGAACGAAAGAAGGTTTGGAATAACAAAGCCAACACCCTTACCAGCTCGTGTGGGTGCCACCATCATAACATGTGGAATTTTCGCAGATGATACATACCTCGCTCCTGAAGATGGGTTTCCAAGCTTTCCGCACACAAACCCCTGCCCTACAGGTCGCAACATGTCATTCTTTTTCAGCTCAGACTTGGTTTGCCAATGCGCCGAGCCGTAGTCGTCGCGTTGCTTCTGAAAGGTCCATACGAATGCAAGGATTCCGCAACCAAGCGCAGCGAATCCAACAGAACCAAACGCTACCTTCATAGCGTCAGGATTGATCTGCCACATGCGCTCCGATTGCTTCCATACGGCAAGAAGATCAAACGTCAGCAAATCCTGTCCCAAAGCAAGGGTTAGGTAAAAGCTGCCGATGACCGTGCCAATGATCCCACCTATGATTAGTCCAACCGGCGTTGCGGCCCAGACTGGTAAAGTCTTGTTCATAGTTAGCCTCACATACCCATATCATCGTCAAGTCCGCGTTCTCTGCGGCTTTCAACGGAAGCTTCGTTTGCTTGCTCAGTAACTTTGTCTTGTTGCAAACCACTCGCGATGTCGGAAAGCTCAGGCATGCCGCGTTCTTCTGCTGCAACCTCAAGATATTCCTGTGTCACACCAATCTGGTCATACTTACTTGGCAAGATCTCTTCCAACACCTCGAAGTGACCACGATCAAGTTCAGCCATCCCTTCGTCACCCAGTTCTTTATGCAATTCTGCGACCAAAGTGCGCTCCATGACTTCTTCCTGCTCAGGGGACAATTCACCCTCGCGAAGCTCTTGAGCCAATGTGCGGATATAATGGTTGGCTGTGTCGCTGCCGTCCTCCAATTTGGTGTCTACACCAAGCGAACCTGCAAATTCGGAAAGCTGCTCACGTAAACCCTGAACACTTTGCTCGTGTTGAGCTTGACCTTCAGGCGAAAAGTTCGCTGACAGGACGTTATAGGAGTCCCCGTCATAGTCAGGCAATGTATCCAACACGCCGTCCAACTCCGCGTAGCGCTGCTCAACAAGCGTAGGAAGTGCTGAGTTAACAATCTGCATTTGTTCATCGTCAAGTTTTCCTTGCTGAACATCGTTGTGCAAATCAATCAGAGCAAATGCCAGCTCCTCATTACCCAAACGGGTGTGTGCTTGAGCTTCCGCAGAAATGATCGGCTCAAACCGAGAATACTGGTCGCTTGGACCCTCAAGTTGAGCAGCAACCCCTGCCCTCAGCTCCTCCAAAGCTCGCTCACCTTCTGCGGCAATGCCTTGATCTTCCGCTAGCTGAATACCGTCCGCCTCACGCAATGCCTCCAACGCTGTCTCGTTTGCGGCTTGCTCTCGCATCGCTTCTTGTTCGGCTTTTTCCAAAACGGAAAATGCGCTGGTCATTTCGACACCGAGTTCGTCTGCCAATCTCAGTTGGAACGCATCCAGCTTCTCAATCGCTTCATCAATTTGCTCAGATGAGGCTCGATCAAGGTCAGTCTCTTGGGTTGCGAGAATGGCCGTCAGGTCTCTATCTACCCAGTCTTGGGCTAGACCATGATTTTTGGTTCCACCTGCCTGCAAACGGGCCAGCGTATCTGCGGTATTCAGACCAATCGACTCTCCGTACTCAAGCGTTTCTCTTAATTCGTCTGAGCGTTGCCCTTCAACGAGTGCGTTTCCAATGTCATCGCCATTGACGCCTGGGGGATAAGGGTCAACAAGTTCTTCATTATATCTTGTTCGCAACTCAGGATCAGGAACCATCTGTGAAAGCGTGGCGACAACCGGAGCGGCAGTAATTTCGAACTGGCTTCGATCAGGTTCTGACAGACCAGCGGCTTTCTCTTGGATCGCGTCTATGCGTGTTTCCGCAAACTCAATCGCTTCACCAACGGTTTTAATTTCATCCATATCAATGTTTCCTTTATCAATGTTCCACTCTTTTCCGGCGTCGAGTGTATCCGCCATTTGTCGAACGGCTTTGGAAAGATGGGATTTGTCCGCTCGATCCAGCGTGTCCGCCACGTCTCTGTAGTCTTTTGCAAACTCGATCATGGCCGCTTGTGCCATAGCTCTTTCCTGCACGGTCATTGCAACTTCGCTAGCCACTCGCCCTTCTGCCTTAGCTGCGTAGATTTCTTCTAATCCTGCTGGCTTTGCGAAAATGCCTCGCTCAAGTCTCGTCGTTGCATCCAGTGCCACACCGTAGCGCTCGGCGATCTCGGCCTGCTTCTCACGCATGAGCTGCGGTGACATCACACCTTCAGCCCAGCATGAAAACCACTCCCCCATGTCGTTTCCACGATTGTTTAACAGAATATGAGCGTGAGGGTGGTCGCGGTCGGTATGAACGGCCAGAACGTAGTCCCATTCGTCGCCATAGTGCCCGCTCTCAAAAAAATGTTCGCACCAGTCCATGGCAATATCGCGAACTTGGTCAGCGGTAACATCTGTTGGGAAACTCAAGAGCATATGACTGGTGAAACCCAACTTAGAAGAGCCGTTCCAGGTCGCCGCCCATTGCTCAACTATCTTTTGTTTCTGACCCTCTGTGAGAATTTCACTTTTGCTCAAAGCGTTGGTCATAGTTGAATATGTGAAAGCAGCCTTATCGTTCACATAGTCGAGCTGTGCACCAAGTGACTTTTTGGTTTTACAACCACCGTTTCTAATCCGTTTAAACACCGCGGCGCGCGAACCTTGTGACGCCTTGATAATGTTGCGGGTGGATGGACGCCCTCCCCCTCTAAAGCTGCGACCCTGACGACGTGCAGCCTGTCGTTTTGCGGCTCCTGACTTCCTATGCTCATCCGACCACATTTCGCCCATTACGGCATGGTAAAGAGCTAAGCTATCAACCATTTGCCGTCGCCTTTTTCGCGTCTGATTTCAGCGCCGCAATCGTGTAGCCGCGTCGAGTTTTGTGTTCATCCAAGATCCAACGCAGTTCCTCATGTAAGCGCAGATTCACATCAATAGATTTTGACAACAACGCCCTATCATCGTCAGTCAGACGAAGCTTACCTTTGTGAACAGACTTTGCGAGCTGGTTTAACAACTGACCTTCTTTTTTGATCAGCCATGCAGACCTATTGAAATCAGAAAAACCGCTAGGAAATAGCTCGATCAGACCCTGCGCCATCCTCACCAATGACCGAAGAGCATAACTTTTTTCAGTGATGCCGACTTCTTCAGCCAACTTTAGATAGCCCTCAACCTCTGCTTCAGGCGCTCGAAACGATACGACGATTGGATTTTTTTCAGACGCTGCGGTGTCGCCGCGCTGCTCAGAAATGATCCTGTAGACCTGCCGAACGCTTACACTGAACTCCTTCGAGAGTGCATTTACGTCATCGCCTCTAGAGTAGCGACGAGCCAGCTCGATACGCCTTTCAATCGTGATATTTTTTCTACTGCGCCGCATGGACCCCAACTGACAAAAAGTGTATACGTTGGACATATCCTGCCAACGTCTCACTTCAATCTAACAAATACTCAACTGACATTCAATGGCGTGTATTTGTTGGCCTCATTGAAGTGAGACAGACAAAAAAGCATCTGCCCTTGGCAGATTCCTTCTACCCTTAAACTCAAAAAAGCCTGTTAGAGCGCCGCAGCGCTCCATACAGGCCCCTTACCGGCAATTGCGCACCCAGACAGCCAAACGCCCTCACCGACGCCCTGCGGGGCAAATTTACCCATGCAGCACTACTTTACGTTGACATGCTGACAAAGTGTCTTAGTGACATTCAGCCAAATCACCACCTAACATTTGACATTTCGACAACTTGACTAGGTGTTATTTAACATTTGCCATAATGGCACATCGACAACCCGACAATTAGTAAGATAACAAAACGCCATAGCGCCAAGTAACATATGTCATACTAACAACCCGCCATATGGCTGATAGACATGTTTACAATTGACATAGTGACATATGGCCCATATAACTTTCCACAAGTTGACGCTTCAACAAGGTGACAAATCACTTAGCAACAATTCAACATTTAGCACATCCTCAGAATGACAATTCGCAGGATAACAATCGGCAAAGTGACAAACTGACAATGAGGCAAGCAGAATGATCACCATCACACTAATGAACCAGAAGGGCGGAGCAGGGAAATCTACCGTTGCTCGCACCCTGCTAAGCGCCGCTGACAATAGAGGCCTTAAATGCGCATTCATCGACGCAGACCAAACCGGTAATCTTGCCGGATGGGCGCAACGTGCAGCTTCTCAAGGCCTATGGTCTGACAATATCGACGCCTACCAAACCATCGAAGCTAGCGAAGTCGAGGAAATCGTAGATGAAATCGAGGAAGAAGATGAAATCGACCTTCTCGTGATCGATACCGCAGGCGATGCAAGTAGAGACCACGATATTTATGCAATCGTCGCCGATCTGATCTTGTGTCCAATTCTGCTCTCGCAATCAGACCTGGAAACCGCCAGAGGAACTGCAAATTATCTTTTCCGAATGAAAGACAGGGCAAGCGACCCTTCATTGTTACCTGAGTTCCGGATTGCTCTTAATCGACTGTCTACCAGACCGTCACGCGGAGACGCCGAACTTATCGATGCGATTCATCAAACACCTCTTGTAGGAAAAAGCGACGATGAGCCGACGGAGACCATGAAGATTCTTACAGCGCCGCTCCAAGAGCGCGAAGCTTACAAAACCATGGATCGGGAAGGACTGCTTGGAAAAGCACTCGAACGCCACAATGAAACGGCAAAGGCTTTTGCGAGAAACCCAAAACACATCACCAATGCTCTAAAAGAAGCCGACAAGCTGCTTGAAGCGTGCATGGTCGTCGCTAAGAAAGGTTCGTAAGATGAGTGTAAAGAAAAAACGTCGCTTGCAGCTTACAGGGAAAGACGACGAGTACGCCAAACGAGACGCAGTAAAGGATCAAACACCAGAAGCTCCGAAAGTCGAAAGCGCTCAAGCGCCAAAGGCCGACGTTCCTCCACCGGAAGCCAAGCCAACAGATAAACCAGAAATATCTGGCTCGGCTAGGAAAGCGCCAAAAGCCGCTCCTTCAAGCAGCCGATCAACCGAGGACAAAGCTGCCCTGACCATTCAGGTCAATCTGCGTCTGCCAGTCGGGGAACAGCTGACCACAAGACTACACTCACTGGCAGAAAAGCATGGACAGGCAGTCGAGCCGATCATGAAGACCGCACGTTCACGAGCGGCAGAACGGTTCACGAAGATTATTGAAAAAGGGAACAAACCTGAGAGCCAAGGCAGTGAAACTGGCGGCGAAGTTACAAGATTTGCAACTTCCTACTCCGGTAAAGATGCGGAACGCTTAAATTCTTGGTTTGATCCATTCGGACTTGGCGTTGCCAAGGACGGTATCAAGCCAATCATGACTCAGCTACTTCAAGAAGAAGTTGCAAAGATTTGCGATGCTGCCGACTAGGCAGCATCGGTTAAAGACATAGGGCAGGGCGGTCTGTGCCAAGCTCTATTTCAAGTACCATTGTGTCACTATCAAAAACCCGAACTGTCGGGGACGAAGCGTAAGCCAAAGATAAGTCGTATTTTTCCTGCGCACTCAATTTTTTAGCAAAGAGAATTAGGGTCGGAGACCGTTGCACTTCAAACGAATGCAACCCAAATACCACACGATATTTACCGCTCTCGGAAAGTAGCTGACTTGGGATGATCAACTCAAGGAAGCTACCATTTCTTTCAACATCACTATCGCAAACAATCTTCAAACCTTCGCTCTCTGTTCCAATGCTGTGAAAGTCAAACCCCCGCGAAGTGCCAGAATCCCACGTCCCAGCAAAAGCATTTGAAGCTAGTGAAAAACCCAGAAATAAGGGTGCAACGACTTTGAAACGTGTCATGGTGTTTTCCTTGAAAAATACGATCTATGGCTATCAAAAATATGACATTTATTCAAGGCGTTGGCGCAACATATCACGACCAAAGGTCGAGATAGGGAAACGGGGATTCGGCAAAGCCGAACGCCGCGATTTCCCAAGTCACGTTCCGTGCCTAGACTTAGGGGCGTTGCCCCTCGCGGGTTCAACCGAAATAGACAAGGCCGTGTCCTCGCTTCGCTGCGGGCCGCACCAACCTTGTCGATTTCGGCTGACCTGTGCGCACCCCAGACTTCGCCAGTCGGTCAGGTTTTCAGGAGCAAGCGCACTTCGTGCTTTGTCCAAAAAACCAACATGATTCAGGAACACCGCCGATGGCCCACAAAACAGCAACCCATACACACACACTGTATGATGAGGATGGAAACGACGTTGGCTGCATCTACACGACGGAACGGGGCATCCCTCTAGTTTATTTCAGCGATTTGGACCGCGTAACCCAGATCAGCAAGCTGATAATCAAACCACCTGAAGAATGACCTTGCTCGATGTTGTCAGGAATACGGAAGCCCCTATGAAGGGGCTTTTTTCTGTTTGATTGTGAACTCAATCTTGATGAACACTAGGTTGATTTCGATGCTTAGGCTCATGTCAATCTTTTGAAGTTGCTTTCGGATCGTCTTTAGGCGTCGAGCTGCGACACGGCGAAGTTTCGTTGAGGTTTTGCGTAAGTATTTCATGGTAATCTCCTTAATGAATAAACAAGTCATATCGACAGGTCGGAAAAGGGAAGCTGTCAACACTCGCGAAGCGACCCGAAGGGCTTGGTGTTTACCGCTGCCCGCGACCTGTATATTTGACGCGGTTTTTCATGGAGATTGCCTTGCAATACGGAGGCCTCAATGCCTGGAAAGTCCAAGGTTGGGCGTATCCGTGACATGCTGGATGACTTCGACCAGAGCTTAGCAATCAACCGGCTGCAATTCACTTTCAGAAAACGAATAAACCGCTGCATAGGGGCTTTCAGCCGAAAGGCGGCGTCTGCGCGACCAGCGCAAACCCTGATCTAGCGCGGCGCAGTCGCGTTGGATCAGGGTAGATCTTAGAAAAGGGTAGGGGCCGCAAACGCAGCCCCTTGGATTAAGCGGCCTTCGCATTGGCCGTAGCAGCATGTTTCTTGATAAGATCGACGGCCTTCTGAGCCTCAGATGCAGCGCGAAAAATCATGCCCTTGTCATCATTCAGCGCTTTCAACCATCCCTCAATATATGTGGCCGATTGGTCGAAGTCTGGCCGAAAACCCATTTCTGCACCAAGGATGCAAGCAGCGACCTCCGCCACCAATTCCTCAAACGCATAAGCCTGACGATCTTGGAATTTCTTGAAACGATCTAGGCGGCTTTTGTGGCCTGTCGCGTGAGCTTCTTCATGTGCCAAGACCCCATAATATCCAGCAGCATCATAAAATGTATGAATAGGTGGCATATGGATACGGTCTTTTGAAATGCTGTAGTACGCGCGTGGCTCGTCTGTCGTGTCAATTGGCACTCCCACATTTGAAAAGAAGGCATCCAGCTCCGCGTCTACTTGAGTTCCCAAATCACGGGCTAGTTGCGGCTTTGTATAAAATTCGCAGGGCAATCCGTCGATTTGATCCGCATTGAAAACACGGTAAGCACGAGTGTACGGGATTTTCTGTTCGGTGCCATCTTCGCCTTCCTTGTCGAAGGTTCCGTATTTCACGACGGTTGATGACTTTTGACCCTTCCTAACTTGTGCGCCTATCGTTTCAGCTTGCTTGTAGGTGAACCAATGAGCAGAGGCATAATCGTTTTCTTCTGCGGCGCACCAAAGCAATAGAATGTTAATCCCTCTGTAGGCTTCACCTGTCGAGCGCAAAGGAAACGCACCACCGAAATTGCTACCTGTCCATGGTTTGCGCCATGGCACAGTGCCAGCCTCAATCGCTTTGATGATAGATTTTGTAACGTGGTTCTGAACGTCAAACTTAGCCATTTGTGACTTCTCCTAATTTACGCCACCTAGAGGTTTTTCCCCAAATGGTGCTGGTTTTGAGCAAAGCCCTGAAAGGGCGTCGTCTCTAAAACCTGCCTCACGGCGAGTGGGGGGACGCACAGGTCAGCCGAAATCGACCAGGTTGGTGCGGCCCGCAGCCGGAGGCGAGGACACGGCCTGGTCTATTTTGGTTGAACCCGCGAGGGGCGCAGCCCCTTAGCATCGGAGTGAAGTGGCGTTCGCTTTAGCGAACCCC
>JBOEGN010000052.1:9038-50198 GCA_050633445.1 Thalassovita sp. | reverse complement strand
GGGCCTTTTCATAGATCGCGGCCGAGGGATCCTGCAAGTAATTCGAGCGGATGATCGTGGTGTTCCGACCCGTATTGCCACCCCCCAACCAGCCCTTTTCCAGGACCGCTACATTGGTGATGCCAAAATTCTTGCCCAGATAATAGGCCGTCGCCAGCCCGTGCCCGCCCGCGCCGACGATAATCACGTCGTATTTCTTTTTCGGCTGGGGCGAAGCCCAGGCGCGTTCCCACCCGCTATGATAGCGGACGGCTTCTCGGGCGATGGCAAAGGCGGAATAACGTCTCATCGTGGGTATCGGACCTCGAATCCAAGAGTTGCGGTCTTCTGAAACCTTACTGGACCCTGCGACGGATTCACCCCCGTTTTGAAGCGTCATTTTCGGTCACGATTGCGACATGGTGGGGCATTCCGTCAGTTTGCTCTTTTTCCAGTGCGACGCGGGATATACATGTTTGCCAAGCAATAGGAGAGCTCATGCTGTTTTGGATCATCACCGGCGTTCTTGCATTCGTAGCCGCAGCCTTGCTGGCGCGGGCCTTGGTTCAGGGCCGCACTGGCGGCGAACCGCCCGCCGCCTATGATCTGCGCGTTTATCGTGATCAGCTGAAAGAGGTCGACAAGGATCTGGCGCGCGGTGTCATCAACGCCGAAGACGCCGAACGCACCAAGTCCGAGATCGGGCGCCGCATCCTGACCGCCGACGCTCAGGTTAAGGCTGGTGGTGACACCGGCGGCCAACCCCAAGGGATGGGCCGGGGTCTGGCCGTGGTGCTGGGCATGGCGCTGGTTGCCGGGTCTTTGGGACTGTACTGGAAACTGGGCGCACCGGGATATGGTGATCTGTCGCTAAGCACCCGGATCGAGATGGCCAAGGAATTGCATGCCACCCGTCCCTCGCAGACCGAGATTGAGGCACGGATGCCCCCGACCCCGGCGATGGGCAACACCTCGCCTGAATACCAGGAATTGGTCGTGAAACTGCGCCAAGCCGTGGCCGATCGCCCGAACGAAGTGCAGGGCTACATGCTGCTGGCACGGAACGAGGCTGCCTTGGGCAACTTCACAGCCGCGCATCAGGCGCAGGCCCGCGTGCTGGCGCTGAAGGGCGACACCGCAACGGCCCGCGATCATGTGGACCATGCCGATCTGCTGATCCTGGCGACCAACGGCTATGTCTCGCCTCAGGCTGAAACGGCACTGCTGAACGCGCTGGAGCTGGAACCGCGTGACGCCTCGGCTCGCTATTACATGGGTCTGATGCTGGCCCAGACCGGCCGACCTGATCGCGCCTTCCGCACCTGGGACGCATTGCTGCGCGAGGGCCCGCAGGACGCCCCTTGGATCGCCCCCATCCGTGCCCAAATCCTCGAGATTGCCGCCCTTGCCGGAAACGTGAAATACACCCTGCCCGACGCCGCGCCGATGCCCGGCCCCTCGAGCGAGGATATGCAAAACGCACAGGATATGACGCCCGAAGAACGCCAGGACATGATCCGTGGAATGGTCTCGCAATTGTCTGACCGTCTGGCCAACGAAGGCGGCACCCCCGATGAATGGGCCCGCCTGATCGCGGCCTATGGCGTGATGGGCGAGCCCGACCGCGCCTCCGCCATCTGGACCGAGGCGCAGCAGGTCTTCAAGGATCGCCCCCAGGCGCTGGCCACCATCCGCGCAGGCGCCGAACGCGCGGGGCTGGAATAATGGTTCTGGACGCGTTCGAAGACTACGCGAACGCCCTGCCCCGCGATGGGGCTGTGATGGGGCTGGATCTGGGCACCAAGACCATCGGCGTCGCCCTGTCGGACGTATTGCGCAGCGTTGCCACGCCCGTCGAAACCGTCAAACGCAAGAAATTCGGCGTGGATGCTGCGCGTCTGCTGGAAATCGCTCAGCAGCGTCAGATCGCGGGCATCCTGCTGGGCCTGCCGCGCAACATGGATGGCTCCGAAGGTCCGCGCTGCCAATCGACCCGTGCTTTTGCTCGCAATCTGGCGAATCTGACCGAACTGCCCATTGGGTTCTGGGATGAACGCCTGTCCACGGTGGCCGCCGAACGCGCGCTGCTGGAATCCGACACCTCCCGCAAACGCCGGGCCGAGCTGATCGACAACGTCGCTGCCAGCTATATTCTGCAAGGCGCGCTGGACCGGCTGCGCCATATGGGGGCTGCAACATGAGCAAAGACGTCTGGAAACGCGACGAAATCCAATCGCCTTGCATAAATATCTGCGTCATGCACTCCGAGGCGCGTTTGTGCACGGGCTGCTTTCGCTCGATCGAGGAAATCACCGGCTGGTCCCGCATGAGCGACGACCAGCGTCGCGCCGTTATGGCCGAACTGCCCTCGCGCGAAGGTCAGATCAAGAAACGTCGCGGGGGACGCGCAGGCCGCCTGGCCCGCTAAATCCCCAGCGTTTTGCGCAACATGTTCAGCGCCACCAGCGTCAGGAACACGGCAAATACACGCTTCAACGGTTTCGGGTCCATCGCATGGGCCAGTTTGACCCCCAGTGGCGCGGTCAGCATGGTCATGGTGATGATCAACCCAAAGGCTGGCAGGTTCACGGCCCCCAGCGTCAAAGGCGGGCGCTGCGCGGGATCAATGCTCAGCGTCAGGAACCCGATGACCGAGGGCACGGCGATGATCACTCCGAACCCGGCAGCCGTCGCAACGGCGCGGTGAATGGGCGTGTTATAAAGGCTCATCAGGGGGACGCCGAAACTTCCCCCGCCGATCCCCATCAGCACCGACAGGAATCCAACCATTGGTGACAGCACGACCCGCAGCAGCCCTTTGGGCATCGCCTGCCCCAGCCGCCATTCTGAGCGGCCAAAGCCCATGTACATTCCAATCACCAGCGCCAGACAGCCAAAGATCGCTTGCAGCGTCGATGACCGCAAGGAAGCTACCGTTAACATGCCCAGCACGGCTCCGATTGCGATGCCGGGTGCCCAGGCTTTCAGGATCTCCCAATCGACCGCGCCCTTTTTGTGATGGCTCAGCACTGATCGGACAGAGGTCACGATGATCGTCGCCAATGACGTCGCCAGACAGATCTGCATCAACTGTGGGCCGCCATATCCAAGCGTCTGAAATGCATAGAAAAACGCGGGAACCAGCACAATTCCTCCGCCAACCCCCAGCAATCCGGCCAGCACCCCCGCAAAGGCGCCGATCCCCATCAGCATCACAACCATCATGGCCAGCAGGGTCAGGTCCATCGCCGCTCTCCTTAGTCTATCACCCGCGCCTACTTAGCCTCAGATCAGCGCATGGCGACAGGAAAATCACGCAGCCACGGGGATTTGAGCCAGCGCCTGTTGCACCAGTTCCGGCCCCGCGCCGGGTTTATGAGCGCCTTCGGACAGAATACGCCGCCAAGCCCGCGCGCCCGGACGGCCTGCGAACAGGCCCAGCATATGTTTGGTCACTTGGCCCAATCTGCCGCCTTTGGTCAGGTGCGACTCGATATAGGGCAGCATTTTCAGGACGGCTTGTGCAGGATCGCTGGCGGGTCCCGCGCCATAGATCACCTGGTCCGCCTGACATAAAATGTCAGCCGGTTGGTGATAGGCCGCACGCCCGATCATCACCCCATTCAGACCCGCAGACAGGAATTCCTGCGCCTGATCCAAGGAGGTTATACCGCCGTTAATCGACAGGTGAAGATGCGGGAATTCGTCCTTCATCCGCAGCACCAAAGCATAGTCCAACGGCGGAATATCGCGGTTTTCCTTGGGGCTTAGCCCTTGCAGCCATGCCTTGCGCGCATGGACGGAGAAACGCTGACACCCGGCTGCGCTAACTGTCTCCAGAAAGGCAGGCAACACCTCTGCGGGCTCTTGATCATCCACACCGATCCGGCATTTCACCGTCACCTCGACATCCACGGCGTCCTGCATCGCCTTGACGCAATCAGCCACTAGGTCAGGCTGGCGCATCAGGACTGCACCGAAGGTCCCCGATTGCACCCGATCCGATGGGCAACCGACGTTAAGGTTAATCTCGTCATAGCCCGCATCCGCGCCGAATTTAGCCGCCTTGGCCAGCTCAACAGGATCCGAACCGCCCAGTTGCAGCGCCACGGGATGCTCCTGCGGCGAGAAGTCCAGCAAATGCATCGCCCCCCCGCGCACCAACGCAGGCGCAGTCACCATTTCCGTATACAGCAACGTCTGCGCCGACAACAGGCGATGCAAATACCGGCAATGCCGATCCGTCCAGTCCATCATGGGTGCAATGGAAAGGCGTGCAGCACGCCGAACGTCGGAAAACCCCGAATTTTCTTGGTTTTTTGGATTCGCCATTTTGCGCGTTTTCCCCGTTTCGGCCTGATTTAGCCCCGTTTTTGAGTGCAGTGCTACAGAATGTAGCACCGACGGCGCCGTGTAGCACTTCTTCCCACCCGAGTTCCAGCACCCCAAATCACGCACTGCCGGGTCACGACCCTCCCCCATCGGTTTCCCGCCTTTCAGCCCGATCACCCCCGATTTGGGATTCAAACCCAGTCAAAACCGCTTCCGAAAAATTCGAACGATCAGATGTCCCGGCCATGGAAAACCCGTGACTGAAAGGAACTCCCATGGGAACTATCACAGAACGCCTCAAGACCAATGGCAAGTCGAGCTTCACTGCACAGATCCGCAAGAAGAAGAACGGCAAGGTTATTCTCAATCTGGTCGAGACATTCGCCTCCGATCAGGCCGGCAGGCGCCGGTTGAAGCGTCGTGAAGACGCATTGAAAAAGCCGGGAGGCCTGGAGCGCGCCGTAAACGCAAAGGCACGCAAAAGCGTTGCCGATTGCATAAGCGATTACATTGACGCTTCCCCAGAAGGTTTTGGGAAATCAAAATCTCAAATGCTGAGCTATTTTCAGCGACTGGATTTCGGCGCGTCATTCATTGAGGATCTTACATCACGGGACTTCGTGAAGCTCGCCATGGAGCTTCTGTCAGGGCTTCAAGCTCGCCCTTCAAACCCGAAGAAAGACACGCCAGCACACTACACTTTCAAGCCCCGAAAACCTCAAACGGTCAATGGATACATGGTGACGTTGGGCACTCTCATCCGCTTTGGTGGACCGATCTGCGGTGTCACCATGCCTCGAGCGGAGTTCGAAGAGGCGATGCGCACCCTTCAACATCAGAAGATCGTGACGAAATCAGCGCAACGAAGCCGACCAGAGTCGGCCTATTTTGCAGACCTCGATCCAGCGGCAACGTATATCGAAGACCTCTGCCTGCTCGCCGAGGCCTTCCAGGATGTTCTGCTGCGGACGGCAGATCGTCTGGACCTCCCCCGCGCTGCCTGAGCGCACCCGCCGATGGCCCCTCGACCATCGGCGTCTTGAGAGATCGCATGACGCGGTTTCACCGATAGGAGGAACTACCATGGATGTAGAGACCGAACGCGAAACGCATGAGCTGGTATTGGCGGTGATTTTCCAGGGCCGACTTCAGGCTCAAGAATGGCGTGAAGTGGGGTTGGTTCCGCAAGGAAGCACACGACCGTTCGTTCTGGGGTTGCTCGACAGCCTCGGCGAGCGGCGAGGGCTCGACGACATCGATGAAGACCGCATCGAGCTCGTCGGCGAGCAGATCCGCCGCTTCACCAATTCATACCGTGAAGGCCTGAGTGCAAGTCGATCGGCTTCCCATTCAGGATCAAGTGGTCCAAAGCCGACATTTTCGATCATCCGAGCAGCCTTGTCGTCGTTCAGGGATTTCCGGAATGACGACATAAGTGGATCGCTTTCAGTACCATTTGAGAAAATCACTCTGAGGCGATGGTCACGGGCACCACCTCGCGCTTCGACCTGCCAATTCCTGATCGTAGCAATGCCTGCGCCCGCCTAGCTGCAAGTCCACGATGTCACAGGGGAAGTGGCCAAAACCGCCATATCTGCGGGGGATGGCCGCGCCTAGCGTTTGCGGCGCCCTTGCGCATTTGGGATGTCCAGCAGGCCGCGATACTTTGCCACTGTCCGGCGCGAGACGGCCAGATTCACCCGGCCAAGCTGCTCGGACAGGTCCTGATCTGACAGGGGTGCGGCCTTGTCCTCGGTCTTGATTAGCAGTGAAAGGCGTCGCAAAACATGGTCCCGCGTTTTCTGGCCACCATCCTCGTTCAGGGGGCGGACCAGCAGTTCGGTTGCCGCCAAAACTCCGTTCGGGCCGTCGATCAGACAATTGTTCAGCGCCCGGCTGACGGTGCTTTTGTTCAGATCCAGCGCGCGGGCTAGGCTGCCCATGGTCAAGGGGCACCGATCCAGAGACCGGCCTGTGCGCAGGAATTTCTCTTGCACTTCGGCCATGTTCTGGCCCAACCGCAACAGGGTGTTCGCGCGCTTTTGCATGGCGGCGACAAAGGCCCCCGCGCTGCGATAACAATCCCGGTAATAGCTTAGCGCCTCGGCATCTGTTTCGGCGGTTTTCACCGTGCTGAACAGCGCGTCATCCGTCAGCATGTCGGGCAAGGCAGCCGGGTTCAGCGCGACGTCAACGCCACCGTCCGTCACACGCATGATCAGGTCGGGCGCGCGCGCCTCGGATGCCAGATCGGGCGGAGGGGAGAGCGGCACAGGCGTCAGGTTACGGATGTCCGCCAGCATGTCGGCGGCGTCCTCGTCATCCACCTCGCACAGGGTACAAATCGCGGGGATGTCCTGCGAGGCAATCAGATCAAGTCGCGACAAAAGTTGAGCAATCAGAGGATCATAGAGGTTCTTTGCCCGCAGCTGAGCGGCAAAACTATCCGCCAGACCCCATGCGAAAATACCGGCGGGCTCCACGGCGTCTTGCAGCTTGGCGACCACAGAACGGACCACTTCAGGGCGCGCGCTCAGATAGCCGCACATCTCGTCCAGGGGGTCCTCAAAAAAGCCACGGGCATCCAGACAATGCACCAGCTCGACGGCCAGGTTCTGCTGTCCGGGCTGCCATCGGATCAACCCGATCTGGCGGATCAGATCATCGGAAACGCTTTCGACGGCGGCAACATCTGGCCTTGTCTGGTCCGGCGCTGCCCCCCCGCCCGACGGTGCCGCAGGAACGGGTTTCAGAAACGGATTGCGCTGCGTTTCCTCCTCGACCGCGCGCAGCACATCGCCTGTCCCCATCTGCAACAGCGACAGCGAACTGCGCATGTGTTGCGTCAGCGCCATCTTCTGTCGGATCGACTGTGTCTGGATCTGTTTCATGACGGGCCGCCTCTCCCCAAGCGACGCGATCTATACTGAGCCAGCCTCCCCCACTCCGTCAAATTGGCCCTTGGTCTTATATGGCGATCCTGTTGGCACGGTCGTTGCTTGTCAATCCGCCAAAGGGAGAGAGAAACGTGACCAAAGTCGGGATCATCGCAAATCCGGTATCAGCCCGGGACATTCGCCGCATTGTGTCTCATGCGGGGAACCTGCCGATCAATGACCGCGCAAATATTGTGCTGCGGATGCTGACGGGCCTTGCCACGGCTGGCGTCGACGAGGTGCTGATCATGCCGGAAAACGGCGGCATCCGCACCCAGCTGATGCGCACGATAAAACGCGAGTCCAATATGGGCGGTCTGCGCTTCCCCAAGATCGACTATCTGGACATGCCCGTGACTTGCACCGCGGATGACAGCGCCCTGGCCGCCCGCAAAATGCACGAGGCAGGTGTCGGCGCAATCGTCGTTCTGGGCGGGGACGGCACCAACCGGGTGGTCGTCTCCAACTGCGGGAACACGCCGATCTCGGGCGTGTCCACGGGCACCAACAACGCCTTCCCCGAACTGCGCGAGCCCACCATCACCGGGCTGGCCGTCGGGCTGGCCGTCACCGGTCAGGTGCCGCATGAAATCGGGTTCGCCGATAACAAAATCCTTGAAGTCAAGGTCAACGACCAGCGCGAGATTGCCCTGGTCGACGTGGCCATCGTCGCCGAGCGCTTCATCGGGGCGCGTGCGATCTGGAAAACCGCCAACTTCCGCGATCTCTTTGCCACTTTTGGCCTGCCCGAAGGCATTGGCATGTCCTCGATCATCGGGCTGCTATCGCCGCTGGATCGCCTGACCCCCGAGGGCCGCCGCGTTCGGCTGCTTCCGCCCGACCAGGCCACCGCGCAGATTACTGCGCCGATTGCCCCCGGACTGATCGAACAGGTTGGCATCGACGGCGTCGAAACGATGCAGCCCGGCGCGGTTTATCTGCCCAGCGTTTCGGCCGGCTCTATCGCGCTGGACGGCGAGCGCGAGCTTACATTCTCGGAAATTGACGACGTCAGCATCCGCCTGCTGACCGACGCGTTCCGCACCATCAACGTGCCCGCGTGCATGGCCTTTGCGGCCAAGCGCGGGCTTCTCACCCGCGAGGCGGTAACCGCCTCGTGACGCTCTGAAAACCAAGGGAGGACATAATGAGCAACCCGTTCCCACTTAAGAAAGATGGGCTTTTGGAAGCCTATCGCCGCATGAAGACGATCCGCGAATTCGAAGAGCGTCTGCATGTCGATTTTGGCCGCGGGGATATCCCCGGCTTTGTACACCTTTATGCTGGCGAAGAAGCCGCAGGTGTCGGCATCATGATGCATCTGGAAGACCATGATCGCATCGCCTCGACCCACCGTGGTCACGGCCACTGCATCGCCAAAGGCGTCGACGTCAAAGGCATGATGGCTGAAATTTACGGCAAATCCACCGGCTCTTGCGCTGGCAAGGGCGGCTCGATGCATATCGCTGATCTGTCCAAGGGCATGATGGGCGCCAACGGCATCCTGGGCGCCGGTGCGCCGCTGGTTTGCGGCGCTGCACTGGCCGCACAGAAGCTGGGCCATGACGGCGTCGGCATCACCTTCTTTGGTGACGGTGCCTCGAACCAGGGCACGGTTCTGGAATCGATGAACCTGGCCGCCATCTGGAACCTGCCCGCGATCTTTGTCGTGGAAAACAATGGCTATGCGGAATCGACATCCGTGGAATATGCCGTGGCTTCGGACAGCTATGTGGACCGCGCAACCGGCTTTGGGATGCCCGGCATCACTGTCGATGGCACCGATTTCTTTGCCGTCTACGAAGCCGCAGGCGAGGTCGTCAAACGGGCCCGCGAAGGCGCTGGCCCGACCCTGCTGGAATGCAAGATGATCCGCTTCTTCGGCCATTTCGAAGGCGACGCGCAGACCTATCGCGCCCCCGGCGAGAACGAGGACAACCGCCAGAACCGCGACTGTCTGAAGATCTTCCGCGCCAAGGTGACCGAGGCCGGTGTCCTGACCGACGCCGATCTGGATGCCGTCGACGCACAGGTCATGACCCTGATCGAGGAAGCCGTGGAAGAGGCCAAGGCCGCTCCGCTGCCCGCCCCCGAAGAGCTGACCACGGACGTGTACGTGTCCTACTGACACGACTGAAAAGAAAGGAGAATTTCAAAATGGCACGTACATTGAGCATGAAAGACGCGATCAACGAGGCGCTGGACCAAGAGATGTCCCGCGACCCCACGGTGATCATGATGGGCGAAGATATTGTCGGCGGTGCCGGCGCTGCGGGCGAAGATGACGCCTGGGGCGGTGTTCTGGGGGTCTCGAAAGGCCTCTATGCCAAACACCCCAAGCAGATGATCGACACCCCCCTGTCCGAAAGCGCCTATGTCGGCGCGGCGGTTGGCGCGGCCACCTGTGGCTTGCGTCCTGTGGCCGAACTGATGTTCGTCGACTTCCTGGGCGTCTGTCTGGACCAGATCTATAACCAGGCAGCCAAGTTCCGCTATATGTTTGGCGGCAAGGCGGAAACCCCCGTCGTGATCCGCGCCATGTGTGGGGCTGGGTTCCGCGCGGCGGCGCAGCACAGCCAGATGCTGACCCCGATGCTGACCCATATCCCCGGCATCAAGGTCGTCTGCCCCTCGAACGCTTATGACACCAAGGGTCTGCTGATCCAGGCGATCCGCGACAATGATCCGGTGATCTTCCTGGAGCATAAGAACCTCTATGCGTCCGAATGCGACGTCCCCGAGGAACCCTATGCCATTCCCTTTGGCGAGGCGAACATCGCCCGCGAAGGCAGCGACGTGACCATCGTGACCTATGGCCTGATGGTGGCGAACTCTTTGACAGCCGCCGACACGCTGAAGAAAGAGGGCATCGACGTCGAGGTCATCGACCTGCGGACCCTGTCGCCCATCGACATGGACACCGTGATCGAAAGCGTCGAGGAAACCGGCCGTCTGGTCTGTGTGGACGAGGCAAACCCGCGCTGCTCGATCGCATCGGACGTCTCGTCGGTGGTGGCTCAGGATGCGTTTGGCGCACTGAAGGCGCCGATCGAAATGGTGACCGCGCCCCACGCGCCGGTGCCGTTCAGCCCGTCTCTGGAAGACCTGTACATCCCCTCGCCTGACCGCATCGCTGACGCCGTGCGCCGGACGATGGGCGCAGGCCAAGCCGAGGTGGCCGCACAATGAGCGACCTGATCACCCCAATCCTCATGCCCAAATGGGGGCTTTCGATGGCCGAAGGCACCCTGGCGGCATGGCATGTCGAGGAAGGCACCCAGATCAATCCCGGTGATGAGATCATGGATGTCGAAACCGACAAGATCGCAAATGTCGTGGAGGCCGCCGATGGTGGCCTCTTGCGGCGGCGCGTTGGCGATGCCGGCGAAATCTATCCGGTGCGCGCTTTGCTGGGGGTTCTGGCCCCCGCCGAGGTCAGCGACGCCGAGGTCGACGCCTATATCGACGCCTACGTTTTGCCCGTGGTCGAAGAGGACGAAGACACCGGTCCCAGCTACGAATTCGCCGAGCTGCCCATTGGCAAAATCCGCTATGCCGAGCGCCCCGGTGAGGGCACGCCGGTCATCCTGATCCACGGCTTCGGCGGGGATCTGGACAACTGGCTGTTCAACATCGACGCGCTGGCGGAGCACGCGCCCGTCTATGCGCTGGATCTGCCCGGACATGGCCAGTCGGTGAAATCCGTGGATCAGCCCGATCTGGACAAACTGGTCGCGACCATCATCGACTTCATGGATCACCTGAAGATCGACACGGCGCACCTGGTGGGTCACTCGAAGGGTGGTCTTGTCTCTGGCCAAACGGCGATCAGCCATCCGGGGCGTGTGTCATCCCTGACGCTGATCTGTTCGGCCGGTCTGGGCACCGAGATCAACGCCGATTACATTGACGGTTTCGTCTCGGCCGCCAGCCGCAAAGAGCTGAAGCCCAAGCTGCATCACCTGTTTGCCGACAAAAGCCTGGTGAACCGCTCGATGGTGGATGATCTGCTGAAATACAAGCGGATCGACGGCGTTCAGGCCTATCTGGAGGCGCTCAAAGCCGCCCTGTTCGACAATGGGCAGCAAGCGGTCGGCGTGGCCAATGGACTGGAATCGATGGACCTGCCGATCCTGGTGATCTGGGGGGCCGAGGATGCTGTCATCCCCGTCGCCCATGCTCAGGCCATTTCGGGTGCGGATGTCGTCGTGATCGACGATGCCGGACACATGGTTCAGATGGAAAATGCGAACCGGGTCAATGAGTTAATCAAAGCGCGGCTCTGACCCAACCTGGTGCGCCCGGACTCCCGTACGGGCGCACCTCTAAGAATTCGAGGATCCAATGAGTACTGCAAAACAAAAACTGGCTCAGGCCAACGGCCGTCTGATGTCGCTGTTCAAAGGCGATCAGAAAACCATGATGGCCTTCAAATCCCTCAGTGACGCCGCTGTGCGCGAGGGCAATGTCTCGACCGCGATGAAAGAGATGATCGCCGTCGCCATCGCCGCTGCGCGCGGCTGTGACGATTGTATCGTCTATCACGTCGAAGAGGCCAAAAAACACGGCGCTGACCGCGAAACCTTGCTTGAGGTGATCGCCGTTTCCATCGAAATGTCCGGCGGACCCGGCGCGGTCTATGCCGCCAAGGCGCTTGACGCCTACGACAACCTGTAAGGGGATTGAAATGAGCGCGAACAAACCAATCCCCGCAGTGCCGGTGCAGGAACTGGCCGACGGAGACGTGAATCAGGTCGATCTGAACGCCCTCAGTCAGGGCCGCAAACTGTTGCTGGTCGCCGTTCCGGGGGCCTTTACCCCACCCTGCGGCGAGGTGCATGTGCCCGGATATCTAAGCCATGCGGATGCGTTGAAATCCAAAGGGGTGGACGAAATCCTTGTTCTTTCCCCCAATGATTTCTTTGTCATGAAGGCGTGGTCGGACCAGATTGATCCTGACGGAAATCTGCGGTTCCTGGCCGATGGCAGCGGTGGCTTTACCAAGACGATGGATCAGGTTCTGGATCTGACCGAAATGGGTCTGGGGCTGCGCACGGAACGCTATGCCGCGGTCCTGACGGATGGCCAGATCACCGATATTTGGGTGGAACCCGTCGCAACCGAGGTCACGCTGTCAGGGGCTGAGGCAGTGTTGGCCCAGCTCTAAACCGGCGCGAATATTGCGATCGGGGCAGTCTTACGCGTCAGGATTGCCCCTTGATCAACCCTGGGTATATATCGACCAAAGTACCCCTTAAAATAGGGCCCCTTCATTCAGAAACGCTTGGTGAACAGGGTAGAATGAACTAGGCTTGCACAGCTAGAAAACCGGTGAGTCCCGGATTGCCGCTACTTTGGGAGGAGAGCTGCAATGGCCGTCGCAGGCGAATTCGCACAACATGTAAAAGAGATTGTTTCCGCCGCCGAAGGTGGCACCACGGGCCGGGATCCGGGCGTGGTTCAATCCTGGCTGAGATGCCTGAACGATTACAACCTCGACCCCGAACACAAGGGCGAGGCACGGATCGTCCCCGAAAACGTTCTGAAAGAGCACCAGGAAGAGGCCGAAGACCTGTTGTCGATGGCTCGTTTTGGGATGGAGGATCTGTACCGCCGTGTAAACTCAATGGGTTACGTCCTGTTGCTGACCAATGCCAAAGGCGTAACGGTTGATTTTATCGGCGACGAAAAAGTGGATTACGAGCTGAAACGCGCGGGGCTGTATATCGGCTCGGAGTGGAGCGAGAAAGACGCGGGCACCTGCGGTGTCGGGGCCTGTCTGACCTCGGGCGAAGCGATCACAATTCACCAGACCGACCACTTTGACATGGCGCATACGCCGCTCAGCTGCACCGCCGCGCCGATCTATAGCCCTTCGGGCGCGTTGCAGGGTGTGCTGGACGTATCTTTGCTGATGTCGCCCACCGAAAAATACAGCCAGGCGTTGACGTTAGAGGTGGTGAAATCCTGTGTGCGGCGGATCGAGTTGGCCAACCTTATGGCCTCGCGCAAAAGCGACTGGATCTTGCGTCTGAACAGCTCGTCCGAGTTTCTGGGGGTTGATCCCAACAGCGCCGTGTCCATCGCCGATGACGGCACGATCTCCGGTCTGACCCATGGCGCGCACCGGATGATCGCCAAAACTTTGGGCGTGGATTGGAAAACGCCTGGCGCGATTGTCGGGCAACAGTTCGAGGATGTTTTCGAGTTTGATTTCAATGACCTACCCTGCCTGATTGGTGCCAGCACGCCGGGTGAACAGGCGCTGGAAACCCGCGACGGGCAAATCCTGTTTGCCGATGTACAGCCACCGACCAAACCGATCCGACAGTCCAATTCCTCGCTTTTGCCTGCGCCGCTGGCGCGGGTCCATGGCGGTGACAGCCGGATGGAGCGTCTGACCAACAAAGCCGCCCGCGTGGTGGACAAACAGATCAGCATCATCCTGGAAGGCGAAACCGGCGTTGGTAAGGAATTCGTCGCTCAGGCGCTGCATGACTCGCGCAAGAAAAAGGGGCCTTTCGTGGCCATTAACTGTGCCGCGCTGCCTGAAGCCCTGATCGAAAGCGAACTGTTTGGATATGCGCCAAACTCGTTCACCGGGGCCCATGCAAAGGGCAAAAAGGGGCTGATCGAACAAGCCCATGGCGGCACAGTCTTTCTGGATGAAATTGGCGACATGCCTCTGGCGTTGCAGGCCCGGTTGCTGCGGGTTCTGGCTGAACACGAGGTCATGGCCGTCGGCGCGACCAAGCCGGTTCCGGTGGATATTCGCGTGATCTCGGCCTCGCACCGCAATCTGAAAGAGCTGGTCGACATGGGTCAGTTCCGCCAGGATTTGTACTACCGTTTGAACGGCGTCGTGCTGTCCATCCCTGCCCTGCGCGACCGCGAGGATAAGGGCTGGATCATCCGACAGATCGCGGCGCTTGTCTCCGAGGATCAGCCGCTGCGTTTCAGCAAAGAGGCCGAGGCCGCGCTGTGCGCGTATGACTGGCCCGGAAATGTCCGCGAGATGATCAATGTGTTCGAGCTGTGCGTTGCCCTGTGCGAGGGTGATATGGTCGAGATTGACGACTTGCCGGACACCGTTCAGGGCTGATTTTCGCCCAGCGCTGACCCTAAGGAACCGCCCTGCATTTGGGGCGGTTTTTTCTTTGCAAAACAGTGCAGTACCTTTCATGGCACAGTCGTTGCTTATCCCAAGCGGGCACCAAAACTGCCCACATGGGAGGAAAACATGACAAAGACCAATATGGGCCAAAGCCCAACGCGACGCGACTTTCTGAAATCCACAACTGCTGCGGCAGCGGCGACCGGCTTGGGAGGGCTGGGCTCGTTCATTCCAGCGCCCGCTTTTGCCAACGACTTTGCTGCCGGCATGACCGGCGGGCCGACCGGCTTCGACGGGGCTGAACGGTTCCAGTACAACAACACCATGTCCGAAGGCCGTGCCATCGAAGGCATCAAGGCGCTTCAGGCCGCGGGCAAAGCGCCCAAGAAAATCTCGATGCTGCTGACGGACGGTGCCATCGGCCAGATCACCAAACCCTTCCCCGAGGGCGCGCCCTCGGCCAAAGAGGTTTGGGAGCGTGAAACCGGGATCGAGATCGACATCATCGGCGCCCCCGCCGAGGACATCTTTAAGAAGGTGATGCAGGACGTCACCACAGGCGATGGCTCGTTCGACATCTATACCGGCCCGTGGAATTCCACCGGCGATCTGGTGTCGTCGGGCGGCGCTGCCAATTGCTCGGACTATGTGGCCAAGTATCAGCCCGATTGGGGTGATCCCGAACGCGGCACCCCCACGCCTGAGATGGAAAAGCTGCTATATACCTATGCCGACGACTACTACTCGTTCTCGCTGGATGGAGATTTCCAGACCTGGTTCTATTTGAAAGGCATCTACGAGCGTGAGGACGTTCAAGAGGCGTTCATGACGGAAACCGGTCACGCGCTGACAGTTCCTGATACCTGGGACGAGGTCGACCGGATTTCGAAATTCTTCACCGGCAAGGATTTCGGCAATGGCACCATGTATGGCAACGGCAACCTGATGAGCCCGTTCTGGGGTCTGGCGACGTTCTATGCGCGCTTTGCCTCGATGGATTTCCCGAACTACCACTTCTTTGACGAAGACGGCAATCCGAACCTGAACAGCGATCTGGGCATTCAATGCGCCGAAGAGCACGTACGTTCCTTTGAATGGTGCCCGCCTGATGCGCTGACCTTCACCTGGGCCGAGGCCTATGCCAGCATGTGGAACCTACAAATCCCCCACACCGCGATCTATACCAACCTGGTGAAATTCGGGGATGGCTATAACGCGGATGGCACTGCCAAATCCAAGGCCACGGGCATGATCGGCAGCCACCTGCCGGTGGGTCGTCGCCATGGCGATCAAATCAACCGCCGCTCGGTTCTGTACTATCACATCACGGCGTGGATCTCGTCCAAGTCCGAATACCCCGAGGCCGTGTACCTGTTCCTGCAATGGCTCAGCTCGACCCGGACCTATACCTGGATGGCCGGCAACCCCGGTGGGTATTTCGATCCGATGCAGCAGGCCAACTTCAAGGAACCGCTGGTCGCCTCGACCTACCACCCCTATGCGATGGAGACCATTCCCGCGACCATCGCCCGCTCGGTTCCGTCGATCAATTTCGCCGGTCAGACTGCCCTGGACAACGCCTTGGACGAAGAGATCCAGGCCGCGATCACCGGGCAAAAGACTGCCCGCGAAGCGATGGACGGCGCCCAGCGCAAATGGGAGCGGATCATCAAACGGCAAAAGCGCAATGGCATCATCGACGCCATCAAAGCCAGCCGTACGACCTGGCCCACCATCGTCGACCCGGCCTGATCCAACCCCAAACCCCGCCGGACCGGCATTGTTCCCGCTGGTCCGGCACCCCTGAACATCCAATATGGGAGGGAGTCCGGTGAAGACGTCCCCAAGCGCCCTGGCGCTGAAATATTTCTTTGTCCTTCTGGCCAGTGCGGTCGTGCTGTATCCGCTGCTGTGGATGGTCACGATGGCCTTCAAGCCATACCCCGAATGGACAACGGTATCGGGGCTGACCTGGTTCCCGAAAAACCCCACGCTGCAAAACTTTGAGTTCATATTCTTCGGCCAGGCCGAGGGATTGGTTGTCAGCCTGGACCGCACCATTGTTAGCCCGCTGATCGCCAGCCTTGTCACCAGCATCTGTGGCACGCTGCTGGCCGTGGTCACGGGTACCCTGTCATCCTACGCTGTGGTGCGGTTCGGGTTGGCGCAGTCGCTGCCCCTGTCGGTTCTGCAATTGCGCCTGTTCCCCCCGTTGGCGGTGATGATCCCCGTCATGGTGATGTGGGCCTTTATCGGCGCCGTTGATACCTGGTGGGGCCTGTCGCTGATCTATGGGATCGTGACGCTGCCCTTTGCCTTCTGGCTGATGAAAACCTTCTTCGAGGAGGTCCCGGTTGAGATTGAGGACGCCGCCCGTGTGTCCGGCTGTTCGTACTGGCGCGTGTTCTATCGCATCACCCTGCCGATCGTGAAACCCGGCCTGGCGACCTGCGCACTGTTCGTCTTTATCCTCAACTGGTCGGACTATCTGCTGGCCCTGCTGCTGACGCAGAAGGATTGGGTCACCCTGCCCGTCTATATGGCGACGCTGACCTCGGCAATGGGAGGCCAGATGTACGGAATGAAAGCCGCCCTGGGCGTAATCGCCGCCATTCCTCCAGTTGTCTTTGGTCTGATGATCCAGAAACACCTTGTCCGCGGCCTGACCTTCGGAGCACTGAAACAATGACCGATACCAAGCTTAACACCCCCGCTCCCTCCTCCAAGCGCCAAGGCTATTGGGCGCAGGTGGCCCGAGATGGCAACAAAATGGGCTTCTGGTTCATCCTGCCCGCCCTGTTGCTGCTGCTGTTCATCGTGGTCTTTCCGCTGTTGATGCAACTTTACCTGTCCATCACCTGGTGGACCCCGCTAGAGGGTATCGCATGGTACCGCGCCTGGGAGGTCTTTAACTGGGGCGAGAACTATTGGTACCTGCTGACCGACAGCCGCCTGTGGGGTGCCCTGTGGCGCACCGTGGTGATCATGGGCATCGCCGTTCCGATCCAGTTCTTTCTGGGCATGGCGCTGGCCTATCTGTTCGTGGACAATTTCGCGGGGCGCAAGGTCTTCTACTCGATCATGCTGACCCCGATGATGGTGGTGCCTGCCGTGGTTGGCCTGATGTTTTTCCTGCTGTTTCAGGGCACCGGGCCGGTCAATGACCATCTGGGCCTGCCTGCGACCTTTTCCTGGCTGACGGATGTGAACCGCGCGATGATCTCGGTCATTATTGCCGATATCTGGCAATGGACGCCGCTGATGTTCCTGATCCTGCTGGCCGGGATGCTGGGGGTGCCGTCCGATCAACTGCTGGCCGCACGCCTGCTGGGCGGGTCCAACCTTCAGAACTTCTTTAAGATCGTGCTGCCACGTATGAAAACCGTGATCATCATCGCGCTGGTTCTGCGCGCGGTCGAGTGTTTCAAAATCTTCGACCTGATCTTTATCATGACCAAGGGCGGCCCCGGTGTTCAGACCGAGACCATCTCGCTCTTTCTCTACAAACAGACCTTTGGCGAGCTGGAATGGGCCTATGTGGCCGCGATCGGCCTGACCATCCTGTTTGTCCTAAGCGTCATCGCTGCAAAAGGCCTGTCCTACATGGCCAAGAAGAACGGAGGCTAACATGTCATCCATCCAAATCAACAACGTCACCAAACGCTTTGGCGACTTCACCGCCGTCGACAACATCAGCCTGGACATTGAGGAAGGCGAATTCGTCGCCCTGCTTGGTCCCTCGGGCTGCGGCAAGACCACAACCATGAACATGATCGCCGGACTTGAGGACGTGACCGAAGGGTCGATCCTGTTCGACGGCCAAGACCTGTCCGGCACCAAAATCCAGGACCGCAATATCGGCTTCGTGTTCCAGAACTACGCGATCTTCACGCATCTGACGGTCTACAAGAACCTGTCCTATGGGCTGGAGGTCAAGAAAGTCCCCAAGCCCGAGATCGAACGCCGTGTCCGCGCCATGGCCGACCGGATGAGCATCACGCATCGGTTGGATCAGCCCGCCTCCAGCCTGTCGGTCAACGAGATGCAGAAACTTGCCATCGGGCGCTCGGCCATCGTGGAGCCGCGGATCTTCCTGCTGGACGAACCGCTGTCCAACCTCGACGCCGGGTTCCGAGCCTACATGCGGGCCGAGCTGAAGGTGCTGCAACACGAGTTTGGCCAGACCATGATCTATGTCACCCATGACCAGATCGAAGCCATGAGCCTGGCCGACAAGATCGCCATCATCGACCAGGGCAAGCTGATGCAATACGGCACCCCGCTGGAGATTTACAACAACCCAGCCAACCGCTTTGTGGCCAATTTCGTCGGCAGCCCCCGGATGAACCTTGTCGACGGAGAACTGCGCGACGAGGCCGGCAACCTGAAACTGATGGTGCATGGCGGGGCGGAAATCCCTCTGACCGGGCAAATCCGGCAGGATTTCACGCGCGATGCACAGGTACACAGCGGCTCGTTCGGCATCCGTCCGCAGGATATCTATTTCGGGCAGCGCCGTTCGTCCGAAGATATCGAGCTACACGGCGTGGTCGAGGTACTGGAACGTGTCGGCCCCAAGCGTCTGGCCTATCTGCAAGTGCTGGAAACCATGTTCCTGGCCTTTGACGATCAGGATCAGCTGCAAGTCGGGGCCGAGGTTCCGTTCTTCCTGCCGCCGCAGAAAAGCATGGCCTTTGACCTGCAATCGGGCCGCCGTCTGGGCGACCAATTCCGAGGAGTGAACTGATGAACGCCATCGAGATCAAGAACGCCACCAAGGCCTATCCGGGCTTTGATCTGGGCCCGATCAACATGACCATACGTCAAGGGGAATTTTTCGGGATTTTTGGCCCTCCGTCCACGGGCAAGACCTCGATCCTGAAACTGATCCTTGGATTGCTGGATCCCGATGACGGTCAGGTGGTCCTGTCGGGCCGCGATGGCGCCGATCTGGACGTGGCTGAACGCGACATTTCCATGGTGTTCCAGAACCTTGCGCTGTTCCCTCATATGACCGGGCGCGAGAACATCATCTTTCCGCTGACCGAACGCGGCGCCCCTGAGGCCGAGATTGCCGAACGTCTGGATTTCGTCTCCGAAGTGCTGCATGTCAGCCATATCCTGCACAAGAACCCCGCGCAGATGTCGGGCGGGGAACGGCAGCGGATCGCGCTGGGGCGGGCCTTTGCCGCCGACAGCCGCGCCATGTTGCTGGACGAACCCATTGCGGCGCTCGATGCCCGCCTGCGCGAAGAAATGCGAGTCGAGCTGAAGCGCCTGCAACGCGAGAACAACCAGACCTTCGTGTATGTCAGCCACGACGAAGAAGAGGTCATGGCGATCTCAGACCGCGTGGCGGTGGTGATCGACGGGCAGATCGCCCAGATCGGCACGCCGGACGATGTGTACAGCCGCCCCAATGCGCTGGCCGTGGCGCAGGTGATCGGCTCACCGCCGATGAACCTGTTTCACGGCAGCTTTTCTGCGGATGGCAAGCAGTTCGAAAGCGCCTCGCCCCCGCTAAGCTGCCCCTTGGACGCCGCAGCACAAACCGGCGGCGACGGCACTCTGGGCATCCGCCCCGAGGATATCTGGCTGAACTCCGACGCACAGGACTTCAGTGTTGCCGTCACCGTCAGCTCGATCGAGCCGCTGGGCGGATATACCATCGTCAACGTGATGCTGGGCGATCAGATCCTCAAGGTTCGTGCCCCCGGTCAGACCGACCTGGCGCCGGGCGATACTGTGCAGGCCTCTTTCGATCAACGCCGCCTGCATCTGTTTGACGCGGACGGTCAGCGCCTATAGGCTGACCGCATTCTGTTGGGGTGCCCTTTGCCGGGCTGAGATGCGCAAGCGAACCCATTGAACCTGAACCGGTTAGGACCGGCGGAGGGAACAGTACCTTGGAGTCGCACGACATCCGGGGACCATTCTCTTCCTTTTCGGTCCTGACCACGCACCAAAGGAAGACCCAGTGGCCCCAATTGCCCTGACCATAGCCGGATCCGATAGCGGCGGCGGCGCCGGTATCCAGGCGGATCTGAAGACGTTTTCGGCGCTGGGTGTCTATGGCGCCAGCGTTATCACCGCCATCACCGCGCAGAACACCCGTGACGTCGCCGCCGTGCATCCGGTGCCCATTGACGTGGTCGAGGCGCAGATTGAAGCGGTTCTGTCCGATATGGACGTGAAGGCGATCAAGATCGGGATGCTGGGCACGCCCGACCTGATCCGGGCCGTGGCCGCTCGGCTAAAGAGCTTTGACGGCCCCATCGTGCTGGACCCGGTGATGGTCGCCAAATCCGGCGCGACACTGCTGGCCGACGAGGCATTAGAGGCCCTGCGCACCCATCTGCTGCCATTGGCCACGGTGCTGACCCCCAACATCCCCGAAGCGGCCAAGCTGCTGGACCAAGCCGAAGAACTGACCGCCAGCGGGCTGCAACGCCAGGGCCAGGCCTTGTTCGACATGGGCCCCGGCGCGGTTCTGATGAAAGGCGGCCACGGGCTGGGCGAAGTCTGCACCGACTGGCTGATCTCCGCCAAGGGCGCAACCGCGCTCAAGGCGGATCGGATTCAGACGAAAAATACCCATGGCACCGGCTGCACGCTATCCTCGGCCATTGCGGCGGGACTGGCGCGCGGCAAGTCGCTGGAAACCGCCGTACACGCCGCCCATGGCTGGCTGCACCAGGCCATTCGCCACGCTGACGAGTTGAATGTCGGCAACGGACACGGGCCTGTTCACCATTTTCACGGAGTCTGGGAATGAGCACAGATTTCACCATCCTGGGCGCAGGCGTCGCCGGCCTGTGCGTCGCCACCGAACTGTCGGGGCGTGGAGCCTCGGTCACCGTGATCGACCCCTATGGCGGCCCCGGGCCGCATGGCTGTTCGTGGTGGGCGGGCGGCATGCTGGCCCCCGATTGCGAGGGCGAAACCGCCGAACCTGCTGTCGTGGCCCAAGGACGCAACGCCGCCAATTGGTGGCAGGCCCAAGGGGTCGAGGTCACGTATAACGGCTCGGTCGTGGTGGCCTTGTCGCGTGACACGGCCGAGCTGCAACGCTTTCAACGCCGCACGGAAAATCACGTCACGCTGGATCGAACTGGCTTGGCCGCGCTGGAACCGCAACTGGCCGAACGGTTCAACACCGCGCTGCATATGACGGCCGAGGGCCACGTGACCCCGCGCCTGGCCCTGACCCATCTGCGCGATCAGCTCGAGGCGCGCGGCATTCATGTCAAGCATCAGGGCACGCCCAGCGGTCAGGTGATTGATTGCCGCGGTCTGGCCGCCAAGGACGCGCTGCCCGATCTGCGTGGCGTCAAGGGCGAGATGGTGATCCTGCGCGCCCCGGACGTGTCCTTGGATCGGCCCGTGCGCCTGCTGCACCCGCGTTTTCCGCTGTATATCGTGCCGCGCGGGGATGGCGTGTTCATGCTGGGCGCGACCCAGATCGAAAGCGGCGAACGGACCCGCGCCACGGTGCGCTCGGTGATGGAGCTGCTATCTGCCGCCTATGCCCTGACCCCCGCCTTTGGCGAGGCCGAGATCCTGGAAACGGGCGTCGATGCGCGCCCCGCCTTTCCTGACAACATGCCCCGTATCCGCAAGAAAAACGGGGTGATTTACGTGAACGGCCTGTTCCGCCACGGCTATCTTCTGGCGCCCGCGCTGGCGGTGATGCTGGCCGATTGGCAGCTGGACGGCAAAACACCGGAGATTTGGCATGAAGATCACGATTAACGGCACCAAGACCGAAGTTCAGGCCACAAACATGGCCGATCTGTTGGTCGAACTGGGGCACGGTGACGACAAGCTGGCCACCGCATTGAACGAGGATTTCGTCCCCGCCACCGCCCGCGCCGACACCCCGCTGGAAGCCGGGGATCGCGTGGAAATCGTCGCCCCGAGACAAGGAGGATAACATGCCCACTTTCTATGGAACCACGATCCAATCGCCCATGATGCTGGGCACCGCGCAATATCCCTCGCCCGCGATTCTGGCCGATGCGTTCCGCCGCTCGGGCGCGGGGATCGCCACGGTTTCCGTCCGGCGCGAGGCAGGCGGGGACCGCGCTGGTCAGGATTTCTGGCAGATGATCAAGGACTTGGATGTTGCCGTTCTGCCCAACACCGCTGGCTGTCATTCCGTGCGCGAGGCCGTGACCACCGCCCAAATGGCGCGCGAGCTGTTCGACACGCCATGGATCAAGCTTGAGGTGATCGGCCACGCAGACACCCTGCAACCCGATCCGTTCGGGCTGGTCGAGGCCGCGAAAATCCTGACGGATGATGGCTTTCAGGTCTTTCCCTACTGCACCGAGGATCTGGTCTTATGCGACCGTCTGTTAGAAGCCGGGTGTAAGGTTCTGATGCCGTGGGGCGCGCCTATAGGCACCGGCTTGGGGCTGAACAACAAATACGGGCTGCGCAGCCTGCGGGCGCATTTCCCGGACGTGCCCCTGGTGATTGACGCGGGCCTTGGCCTGCCCAGTCAGGCGGCCCACGCGATGGAGATGGGCTTTGACGCGGTATTGCTGAACACCGCCGTCGCCAAGGCGGGCGACCCTGCTACGATGGCCGAGGCATTCGGGCGCGCCGTGGACGCAGGCCGCATGGCCTATCAGGCCGACCCGATGACCCCGCGCGACATGGCCGCGCCCTCGACCCCTGTTCTGGGAAAGGCGTTCCTGGCATGAGCTTGCATCCCTTTTATCCCATCTTTGACGATGTCCAATGGCTGCGCCGGATGTTGCCCTTGGGCGTGAAACTGGTGCAGCTGCGGATCAAGGATCAGCCGCTGCACGTGGTGCGCACCCAACTGGCCGAGGCGCGCGATCTGTGTGCCCAACACGGCGCGACGCTGGTGGTGAATGACTATTGGCAACTGGCGATCGAGCTGGGTTGCGACTGGCTGCACCTGGGTCAGGAAGATCTGGATCAGGCTGACACCGACGCCATCCGTGCCGCCGGGCTAAAGCTGGGCATTTCCACCCATGACCGGGCCGAGCTGGACCGCGCCTTGGCGCTGAACCCAGACTACGTCGCGCTTGGCCCCGTCTATCCGACCATCCTCAAGAAAATGAAATGGCACCAGCAGGGCTTGGAAAAGCTGACCGAGTGGAAAGAGGTTATTGGCGACATCCCCCTGATTGCCATTGGCGGAATGTCCGTCGCCCGTGCCCAAGGTGCGTTTGACGCAGGCGCGGACGTGGTCGCGGCCGTCACCGACATCACCCTAAATGACACCCCCGAGGATCGCGCCCGTGAATGGCTGAGGGCCATGCCATGAGCCGCTATTCCCGTCAAATCGCCGTCATCGGACCGGAGGGGCACGACGCCCTGCGCCGCGCCCGCGTGCTGGTGATCGGAGCGGGCGGGCTGGGCGCGCCGGTGCTGCAATACCTTGTTGGCGCGGGTGTGGGTCATATCCGGCTGGTCGATCCTGACCGGGTCGAGCTGAGTAATCTGCACCGTCAGACCCTGTTCCGCGCAAATGATATTGGCCGGCCCAAAGCCCTCGCTGCGGCGGCGCATATGCAAGCACTGAACCCTGATTGCCGGGTCACGCCCTTGCAAGAGGCTTTTACCCCAGAAACTGCCGCTAATCTGTGCGCGGATATCGACCTGGTGCTGGATTGCGCGGACAGTTTCGCCGCCAGTTATGTGGCCAGCGATCTCTGCCTTGCCGCGCAAATCCCGCTGATCAGCGCCTCTGTCGTCGGCACCGAGGGCTATTGCGGCGGGTTCTGCGCCTCTGCCCCGTCACTGCGCGCCGTGTTCCCTGACCTGCCCGAACGGCTGGGCAGCTGTGACGCGGACGGAGTGTTGGGCCCCTCGGTCGGGGTGATCGGCAGTCTTCAGGCGCAAATGGCCATGGCCGTTCTGACCGGAAACCACGCGCCGCTGGGCCAGTTGGTCAGCTATGACGCCACTGCCCTGCGCTTTGGCGGGTTCCGCTTTGACAAGGCCCCTGAACCATCCGGCGGGCATATCTTTATCGGAGCGGCAGACATCGCCTCTACCGACTACCTTGTGGATCTGCGCGCCGCGGACGAGCCCGGCCCCGCCCTGCCCAACGCCACCCGCCACGAGGTGAGTGATTTCGACCACATCACCCTGACCCATAACCGCGCCGTTCTGGCCTGTCGCTCGGGCCTGCGCGCCTGGCAGGCCGCAGATCGGCTGAGCAAACACTGGACTGGTCCCATCGCGCTGATCGCGCTTGGCGACACGACTGACTAAAACAGGAGAAGACCCCATGCTGAAACACCTACTAACAAGCGCCGCCCTGCTGGCCGCGACCCCGGCCTTTGCCGCCGATAAAATGACCGTCCTGCTGGACTGGTTCATCAACCCCGATCACGGGCCGATCATCGTCGCGCAGGAAAAGGGCTATTTCGCTGATCAGGGCCTTGAGGTCGAGATCGTGGCCCCCGCCGATCCCTCGGACCCGCCGAAACTGGTGGCTGCGGGCAAGGCCGAACTGGCGGTTTCCTATCAGCCACAACTGCACCTGCAAGTCGCTCAGGGCCTACCGCTGAAACGGGTCGGCACGCTGGTTGCGACCCCGCTGAACTGTCTGCTGGTGCTGGAAGACGGCCCCATCAAGACCATCGCCGACCTGAAGGGCGGTAAAATCGGTTACTCCGTCGCCGGTGTCGAAGAGGCCTTGCTGACCGCGATCCTGGAAAAGCACGGGCTGAGCATGTCCGACGTAGAACTGGTGAACGTGAACTGGTCGCTGTCGCCCTCGCTGATGGCCGGTCAGGTGGATGCGGTGCTGGGCGCCTATCGAAATTTCGAGCTGAACCAGATGAAAATCGAAGGCGTGGGCGGCAAATGTTTCTACATCGAAGAGGAAGGCGTGCCCACCTATGACGAGCTGATCTATGTCGCCAACCCCGACAAAATGGACGCCGATCAGCTGCGCCGCTTCCTGCGCGCGACGGAACTGGCGACGCAATATATCGTCAACCACCCGCAAGAAAGCTGGGAAGTGTTCTCGGGCACCTCGACGGAACTGCAAGACCAGTTGAACGAGATGGCCTGGGCCGACACCCTTCCCCGTTTTGCCCTGCGCCCCGAGGCGCTGGACGAAGGCCGCTATACCCGGTTCGAGGCCTTCTTGTCCGACTCTGGTCTGGTCGAGGGCACGCGCCCGGTGTCTGACCTGGCAGTGGATCTGGGGGCGGAATGAGCTACGGCGTCACCTTCCCCAAATGGCGTGAAGCGGCGGGTCCCCAGTGGCCCGCCTACACCCGCCATGCCTTTGTTCAGGGATTGCAGGACGGATCGCTGCCGCGTGATGCTTTCCTGCACTATCTGAAACAGGACTACGTCTTTCTGATCCATTTCTCGCGCGCCTGGGCCTTGGCGATCACCAAAGCGCAGACAGTCGCGGAAATGCGCCTGTGCGCGGGCACGGTGAACGCGCTGATCAACGAGGAAATCTCGTTGCACGTGCAGACCTGCGCCAAGGCCGGGATCACCGAGGATCAGTTGTTCGCCACCGTAGAACGCACCGAGAATCTGGCCTATACGCGCTATGTGCTGGACGCCGGGCATTCGGGTGATTTTCTGGACCTGCTGGCCGCGCTGGCCCCTTGCGTTCTCGGCTATGGTGAAATCGGCGCGGCGCTGATGCCCTATGCTGATACCTCGGCATATGGCGAGTGGATCAAAACCTACAGCAGCGCTGAATACCAAGGCGTCTGCACAGAGGTCGGCGCCCTGATCGACATGGCCGTCGCCAACCGGGTCGGCGCCAGCCCCGAACACTCCCCGCGCTGGCAGGCCCTGTGCGATCGCTTCGCCACCGCAACCCGGCTGGAGGTCGGGTTCTGGGATATGGGGCTGAAACCATGACCCAGCCCCCCGGCCTCTTCCTGCGCGGATCGGCGTTGTATGACGGCACGCCGTTGTTCTCGGGGTTGGATCTTTGCATCCCTGCGGGTCAGTGGACCTGCCTTCTGGGCTCGTCCGGGGTGGGCAAATCCACGGTGCTGAACCTGTTTGCAGACCTAGCGCAGGCCATCACATTCAAGGGCGATCTGGGCGCTACGGATGGCCCGCTTGCTGGCCGCGTGGCCCTGATGGCGCAAGACGATCTGCTGATGCCTTGGCTGACGGTTGCCGGCAATGTCGGTCTGGGCGCGAAACTGCGTGGCGAGCGCGCTGACCGCGCCCGCGTTTCTGACGTCTTGGCCCGCGTCGGGCTGGGCGATCGCGCCACGGCCAAGCCCTCGCAACTGTCCGGCGGCCAGCGCCAGCGCGTGGCCCTGGCGCGCACCTTGATGGAGGACCGCCCGGTGGTCCTGCTGGACGAGCCATTCTCAGCGCTGGACGCCCGCACCCGCGCCCGGATGCAGGAACTCGCCGCCGAGCTTCTGGCGGATCGCACCGTTCTGTTGGTCACGCATGACCCGGCCGAGGCAGCGCGTCTGGGCCATGTCATCCACGTCATGACCCCCGACGCGATCCAGGATTTTCCGCCCCCAACTGGTCCCATTCCGCGCGCTGTGGATGCGCCCGATGTATTGCAAACCCAAGCCCGTCTTTTGGCGCGGCTCAGAGAGGACGACTGATGCGCCCGACCGACCACCTGAAATCCCTGGCCGCCGAGGATTGGCAGGCCGCGACCACACATGCTTTCACCGATGCTCTGGCCGACGGAACACTTTCACGCGACCGGATGGTGGGCTATTTACAGCAGGATTACCTGTTCATTGACGGGTTCGTACGACTGCTGGCCTCGGCGATTTCCCACGCGCCAACGCTGGCTGACAGCGTTCCCGCCGCACAGTTCCTGGCCGTCATAACCGGCCCTGAGAATACATATTTTCTTCGCAGCTTCAAAGAATTGAACGTAGAACCTAATGCAAAGCCTGAACCCGAATCTCTGGCGTTCCAACAGTTGATGGCAGATGCCCGCCACTCGGGTCGGTACGAGATCATGTTGGCGGTTCTGGTTGTGGCCGAGTGGATTTACCTGGACTGGGCCAGCCCGTTCCAAGACCGCGCGGATGACCTGCCATTCTGGCTTGGCGAATGGATTTCCCTGCATGCGGGCGAAGGGTTCGAAAGCGTGGTGGCGTACCTGCGCGGCCAGTTGGATCAGGTCTGGACGACGCTTGACCCGACCGCTCAAACCCAGGTCGAGGACACGTTTAAAACCGCCGTCCGGCTGGAACGGGACTTCTTTGATGCGGCATGGGCGGGCTTCCCTGTCGCCGCCAAGGTGCCCGCGTGAAACCCTGGCAGGCCGGCGTAGCCTCGGGCCTGATCGCGGTCGCTCTGTGGCAGGCCATCGTCTGGATCGGAGAGCTGCCGCGCTTTATCCTGCCCGGCCCCCTGCTGGTCGCCGAAACCCTGTGGAAAAGCCGAGCGCTGATCTGGGAACACAGCCTTGTCACCCTGACCGAAGTGCTGATCGGCCTGGGGTTGGGCGCCATTCTGGGCGGGCTGTCGGCCATCGCTCTGGCATCGTCCTCGATGGCGCGGGCGCTGGTGCGGCCGATGCTGGTATTCAGTCAGGCGATCCCGGTATTCGCGCTGGCTCCGATCCTGACGCTGTGGTTCGGATTTGGGCTGTGGTCTAAGGTGCTGATGGCACTGATCATCATTTATTTCCCGGTCACGTCCTCGTTTTTTGACGCGCTGATGCGGCCCAATTCGGGATGGCTGGGACTGGCCAAGGTGATGGGTGCCAGCCCTTGGCGGATCATGTGGCATATCCGAATTCCTGCCGCTTTGCCCGGCTTTGCCTCGGGGCTGAGACTGGCCGCCGTTTACGCCCCTATTGGTGCGGTGATCGGCGAATGGGTCGGCGCCAGCAAGGGGCTGGGCTATCTGATGCTGCTGGCCAACGGACGGGCAAAAATTGACCTGATGTTTGCAGCTTTGATCGTTCTGGCGCTGTTTTCGGTACTGCTGCACGCGGTCGTGCACCACTTGGCACGAGTGTTGCTTGAACGAGAGTAACGGGCCCCTGCGGGCACGCCAATAAGGGAGGAGAGGCATGACCAAAACGCAATTCGCCGTGGAAATGGGGATGGGCACGGATCTGAAGGGGCAGGACTATACCAAGGCCGCCTGCCGTGCCGTCGATGACGCACTGCACCGCAATTTCTTGTCCGTCGCCCCCGCTTTTGGGTTTCCCAACGAGGCGATGATCGTGGATATCCGCGTCGGCGTGGGTCAGCCCGACCTGGTCGATCTTGAGGCCGTGCGCGCCCGTGCCCCCGTGGGCACCGTCAGCGCCGAGGCCGTTCAGGGCGGTCTGGATGTCGAGATGCGCGGCGGTGTCACCGTGGTGGCCAACGCCATCGTCTCGGTATCCTTTGATGTCGAAAAGGAGAGCTGAGATGATCGAAACACTGATCCTGGAATTGGGCATGGGTGCCGACGTTCACGGCAATGACCAGACCAAAGCCGCGTTGCGTGCGATTTCCGACGCGATCCGGCACAGCTCGTTGACCGTGTTTTACAGCTACAAACATCCCTCGGAAATGCAGGTCGAGGTGACGATCGGCACGCCCGATCCCGATGGTCTGGACCGTCAGGCGGTCGCCGATGCCCTGCCCTTTGGCAGCGTCGAGGTAACCGTTGTCAAAGGCGGTCTGAGCGATGTCGGTATGGGTGGGGCCGAGGATATCACCCTGGTCACCGCCGCCGTCAAAGCACGGCTGGATACCTCGGACCATCCCTTTCGACTGGTCCGCTAAAGGGCGCAGTTTCCCGCGCCCTTTCGGCCCTTTGCGTCAGGCGTTCCAGGCCCCGTCATTGTTGAACAGCGACCCGGTGACGTTGTCGGTGTTCGGCCCACACAAATAGGCGACCATCTCGGCAATCTCTTCTGGGCGACCATAGCGCCCGATGGGGCTGCGGGGCAGCATCGCCTCGGCCAGAGCGCCGTCCTCGGGGTTCATATCGGTATTGATCGGCCCCGGCTGAATACAGTTGACGGTGATGCCAGCCCCGGCCAGATCCCGCGCCCAGGCGCGTGTTAGCCCCGCAATGGCGAACTTGGTCATCGAATACAGATCAAGGCCGGGAAACGGCACCGTTTCTCCGAAAATCGAGCCGATATTCACGATCCGCCCGCCCGAGGGCATGGCCCCGGCCGCCGCTTGTGTCAGAAAGAAAACGCCCTTTTGGTTGACCGCGATATTTTGGTCAAAGGCCGCCTCGTCGCAATCTTTCAGATCCACAGCCGTCAGCACCGCCGCGTTGTTCACCAGAATGTCCAGCCCGCCCAGCTGAGACACGATCCGCGCGACAAGCGCCTGCCCCTCAGGGACATCGCCCGCATCGCAGCGCGCGGCCTCGGCGTGAACCCCATGTTTGCGGCAGGCGGCGACCACGTGATCTGCAGCCTCGGCGTTTGACTGATAGGTGATGACGACATTTGCGCCCGCCTGGGCCAGACGTTCGGCGATCGCGGCGCCGATCCCGCGGCTGCCCCCGGTGACCAAAGCGGTTTTTCCCGACAGGCCCGTTGATTGGTTTTCAGATTGGTTCATGTGTTCCTCCCATTGGTTGCAAGCCGGGCTGTATTGTTTCAGCGCACGCTCGCAAAACAGGTATCAGCAACGGTCGTGCCAGCGCCGAGCCTGCGCGTTCTGCGCATCTCAACCCTTTGGAATAGGAGAGGTTTCCGCCTCGTCGGCTGCGTGATGGCACGGCTGTTGCTTGACCTTCCTTGCGGACCTGCACCCAGCGGGGACCGCAAAACCATAGGGAGGAAACTATGTTGAACCGTATTATCGGCACCGCCGCTGCTGCGTTTACAGCGCTGGTGCCGTTGCTGGCCACCGCCGAGACTGCCGCGGATTGGCCCAAATATCACCGCACAGATGACGGCTGGCGTTACAGCCCGCTGGACCAGATCAACGCCGACACGATCAAGGACCTCAAGGTCGCCTGGATTCATCAACCCGGAGACATCCAGCACGGGCTGCAAGCCACGCCCATCGTGGTGGATGGCATCGTGTATTACGTTGGCCCCAACAACAACGTCTATGCCGTGAACGGCACCACGGGCGAGACCATCTGGCACTATCAGCCCGATCTGGATCCGATCGTGCGTCGAGTGTTCTATCAGGCCGCCTCGCGCGGGGTGACGGTGGGCCACGGCAAGGTCTATCTGGGCACTTTGGACGGGCGCTATATCGCGCTGGATCAGACCACGGGCAAGGTTGTTTGGTCGCGCCAGATCACCAACCTGAAGGAATGCTATGGCTGCCTGTTCTCGTCTCCGCCGCAATTGGCGGGTGACATCCTGTATGGCGGCACCACCGGGGGCGACCAGCCTCAGCGCGGTAAAATCTGGGCGGTAAATGCGCTGACGGGCGAGCCTGCCTGGACCTTTGACACGATCTCGGATGATCAGGCCAGCTGGCCCGGTGATACCGGCGAGGTTGGTGGCGGCGGGGCCTGGATGCCCGGCCAGTATGATGCCAAGCGGGATGCGATCATCATCGGCACCTCGAACGCGGCGCCTGACTTCTTTGGTAAGGCACGTGAAGGTGACAACAAATACACCGCCACGATTCTGGCCATCGACGCGCCCTCGGGCGATCTGAAATGGTATCACCAAGAGGTTCCACATGATGTGTGGGACTATGACTCGGCCTATGAAACCGTCACCATCGAACATGAAGGCCAAGAGGTGTTTTTCCACCTCAACAAAGGTGGTTTCGTGTCGGTGCTGAACAAAGAGGACGGTTCGGTCGTCAATGTCTGGCCCCTGTCGCAGACCTATAACTGGGTCGAAAGCATTGATCCCAAAACCGGCGAACTGCACGGACGCAACGAACCAAAAGAGGGCGATGAAATCACCCTGTGCCCCTATCTGTTGGGCGTTCGCAGCTGGAATCACGGTGCCTACAGCCCCGATACCGGGCTTTGGTACACCAACGCAATGGAGGTCTGTAACCGCATTGTTGCCGCTCCGCAAGACCACGAAGAGATCGGTCTGGCCGGGCTGTACCTGGGTGTTTCCGTGCTCGAGGCCATTGATCCTCCGGGTCAGAAGGCCAGCGCCCGTCTGGACGCGCGCGATCCCATCACTGGCGAGCTGAAATGGACTGTGGATTACGACATCCCCGGTCTGGGCTCGGTTCTGGCGACGGCTGGCGGGCTGGTATTTAACGGTGACGTGCATGGTGTTGTGCGCGCTTACAACGACCAGACCGGCGACGAAGTCTGGAGCTTCAACACCGGGTCGGGCATCCGCTCGGGAATCGTCAGCTATGGCGCGGATGGCAAGCAATACTTGTTGGTCCCCTCGGGCCTGGGCAGTCATGCGCCGGGCTTCATGGCCTCGGCATTCCCCGACATTGTCGGACTGCCGGGTGGCGCTGCACTGATCGCTTTTGCCCTGAATTGATGACATTGGGGCAGGCCATTCGCGGCCTGCCCTATCTCCAAACCCAAAGGCCCCATCATGAAAAATCTGATCGCTACCGTCGCAATGGCTGTGGTCACCGCGACTTCGCCCGCCCTACCCGCACAAGCCAATTCCCCGATCGACCTGATGGCGCAGGACCATATCGACAACGGCAGCCTGCGCTTTGCTCAGAACTGTACCTATTGCCATGGATCCAACGGCGTTGGCGGCAAGCACCGCAAGCTTCAATGTCGCGACTTTGACCCCGAGTATCTGTTCTTCACCATCTCCAACGGGCTGGAAAGCGGCTCGTTCTTCATGCCCCCGTGGGATGACGCCTTTAGCGAGGAAAAACGGTGGGAGCTGGTGGCCTTTCTGATGTCACTTGGACAGCTGGACTCATGCGAATAGCCGCCCTTGCCACGCTGATCCTGTCGCTGGCCACGCCGGTTCTGGCGCGAGATGCGCAGGAAATCCAGCTCGCCGGTCTTCTGACCGTCTGTGCCAACCGTGACGCCCTGCCCGTCAGCAGCGATGGCGACATGCCCGGCTATCAGCTGGAGATCGCCCAAGAGATGGCCAAACGTCTGGATGTCCGCTTGCAGGTCGAATGGATCTGGGCGGGCTATCAGGCGCGTTATACCGAATGCGACATGACGCTGGGCGTGGCGCGGGACCCGAAACCCGGCGGCTATGCGCGTTACTTGCACGTCCTGACCGAGGTCGACATCCTGCTGGTGTTCCACCCTGATACAAAGCTGGAAACGCCCGACGATCTGAAGGGGCTGCGCGTCGCCGTTCCCTCGACCACATTGGCTCATTTCCGCCTGCTGGACCTTGGCGCGCAACCACGCGTGGCCTATCGGTCCGACAGCGCGATCCTAACGGCCATTTCCACGGGCAAGGTTCAGGCGGGCGTCGTCAGCTCTCTGGCGTTGGGCTGGTTTCGCATGCAGCATCCCGATCAGACCTTCAACACCCGCTCGACCGACATGCTGGGGATCGAGGCCCGCTATCCGCTGACCATCGCCTTGCGTCACATGGACAGCCTGGCCGAAGCCGATTTTCAGGAACTCCTGACGCAGCTGCGCGATGACGGCACGCTAGGGCGGATCATGGCCCGCTATGGCCAGACCCTTAGCCCCAGATTTGATGACCCCTACGCCAAAATCCCCGACAGCCTGTCCCCCCCTCAGGGCATCAACGTGCGCCGCGACATCATCCAGGACCTGCAAGACCGTGTGCGCAAGCAAACCCGCTAACCGCGCGCGCCCTGGGGGCACCGCCCCCAGCCCCGAGAAGGACGCCGCAGGCGGACGACGAGATATCAAGCGCGCCGAAGGCGCACCACGTAACAGTGCAAATGGGTTAGATCGCGGACAGTCCTGCGTTGGTGTTCAACAGAAATTGCGTGAAGATCGGACAACTCGCCGCCCCAACCCCACGCGCATTTGGGCCGATGCTACCGGCCTCGATCTGCGGCTCGATCAGGCCGCGTTTGTCCTGATTGATCAGATAGCGCTGCGTGCGGATCACCAGCTCGTCCCGCACATCCGCGGGGAACGCACCGTCGATCAGAACCGCTTCAAAATCAATGACCGAACAGATCGACAACGAGGCCTTGGCCAGTTCCTGCGCGGTCTGGCCAATCCAAGCGTCGACATGACGCGACATACTGCTCCAATCGCGCGGATTCAGCCATAAACCGGATGGGTCTTCTCCGGCTTCAATCAATCGCCCCTCAAGCAGATGGATCGAAGCGACATCAATCAGTTGCTGCGCCTCACCGTTCGGGCCGGTGCTGCGCACAGAGCCAAGAGCGCCCGCATTGCCCTGGTTGCCCTCAAAAACCGACCCGTTCAACACCACACCGCCACCGACAAAAGAACCAATGAAGAAATAGGCATAGTCGCGAAACCTTTGACCGTGGCCATACAAGTGCTCGGCGTGACAGGCCGCAGTTGCGTCATTGACCACAAAAACCGGCAGGTCACTAAAGCCCGCGACTTCTTGGGCAAAATTCACATCCTTCCACGACCGGAATTTCTCAGCCGCGCGCCCCAGAAGGTCATGCCACTTCCACAGCTCGAACGGTGTTCCGATGCCGATCCCACAGACACGGGCCCGGTGATCGGCGGGCAAGGTGGACAGCAAACGGGTCAGCCCTTCCTTCAAAAAGCCGAACACCGCATCAGGCAAGGGGTAGTCATAGGTCGTCTGCAACTGCCCACGAACATTGCCCGTGAAATCCAGCAACAACAGGTCCGCGCTGCGCCGTCCGATCTTCAGACCGATGGAAAACACCCCATCCGAGGCCAGTTCGATCGGAATGGACGGCTTGCCGATTTTACCCCGCACCGGATCGCCGCGGCGCACCAGCCCATCGGTTTCCAGCTTTTTGACGATGGTTGAAACAGTCGGTTTGGACAGACCCGTCCGGCGGGCAAGCTCGGCTGCGGGAACGGCGCTATGGCGTTGAAGGATCGAAAGAATCAAACGTTCATTGTAGTCGCGAATCCCGCTTTGATTCACGCCGACGCTTTGCCGTTTGAAATCGTTTCCGTCCATGATCCGAACCATAGTCCTCCCCCTCTGGAATGGAAAGGTATACCAAACGCACTTAGTAAGTAAAGTTTACAAACTAATTGACGAACGCGAAGGAATCGGTATTTTTAGCCTCGGACCTGCTGCGACCTGATACGTTGGGCAAAGGCAGGCAAGGATCGGAGAGGAGTCCGGTTCAGAACGTGAATAGCTCTTTGTGGGAGGAAAACATGAAAACCCTGATGACAACGTCGGCCCTTGCGCTGACCCTGTGCGCCGGTGCCGCCGCCGCGGACACCAATGCCTGCCTGATCACCAAAACCGACACGAACCCGTTTTTCGTGAAGATGAAGGAAGGCGCGGCAGCCGCCGCCAAGGCCAATGGCATCACCCTGTCGACCTTTGCCGGCAAATATGATGGCGATGTCGAAACCCAGGTCGCCGCCGTAGAAACCTGCATTGCGTCTGGCGCCAAAGGCATCCTGATCACCCCGACTGACAGCCGTGCGCTGGTGCCGGTCATCAGCCAGGCCCGCGAGGCCGGAGCTCTGGTCATCGCGCTGGACACGCAGTTTGAACCCGCAGATGCCGCTGATGCGACCTTTGCCACCGACAATTTCACCGCAGGTATCCTGATCGGCGAATGGGCCAAGGCCAAAATGGGCGCGGAGGCCGCAAACGCGAAAATCGCGTTGCTGGACCTGAACCCCGCCGAAATCTCGGTGGACTATCAGCGCAACAACGGCTTTCTTCAGGGCTTTGGTATCGACATCAAAGACCCGACTGACATCGGTGACGAGGACGACCCGCGCATCGTGGGCAATGACGTGACCAATGGCTCGCCCGATGGGGGCCGTACAGCGATGGAAAACCTGTTGCAGATCGACCCGGATATCAACCTGGTCTACACCATTAACGAACCCGCAGCCGCCGGTGCCTACGAAGCCCTGAAATCCTTTGGCAAAGAAGAAGGCGTGCTGATCGTGTCGGTTGATGGCGGTTGCCCGGGCGTGCGCGACATCGCTGGTGGCGTCATTGGCGCGACGTCGATGCAGTTCCCGCTGCTGATGGCCTCCAAAGGGATCGAAGCGATCAAGACCTTCGCCGAAACCGGAGAGAAGCCGCAAAACAGCGACGGCCTGGATTTCTACAACACCGGGGTCGAGCTGATCACCGATGCACCGGTTGATGGTATCCCGTCGATCTCGTCTGCGGACGGGCTGGAAAAGTGCTGGGGCTAACCCCCTGATCGGGCGGGGCGTTGCGGCGCCCTGCCCCTGCGATACCTGATGCATTTTGACGAAATCTGACGCCGCAGCTAGGCTGATGGCAAGGGAGAGGGTCATGTCCGAAACGACAAAACCGGCCGAGCAAGGCCAGGATTTTGAACAGACGCTGGATCAAAGTGATACCCGCGTCGCCGAGTTCGAAGTCATCCATCATAGCGTTCTGCAACGCATTCAGCACCTGTTGCACAACAACCCTACGCTGGTTCCGGTGATCGTTCTGGTCCTCAGCCTGCTGGTGTTTGGACTGATCGCAGGGGACCGGTTCTTCTCGGCCTTCAACCTCAGCCTGATCCTGCAACAAGTGTCGATCATTGGCATTCTTGCCGCCGCGCAATCGCTGATTATCTTAACGGCGGGCATTGATTTGTCCGTGGCCGCGATCATGGTGCTGATGTCTGTGATCATGGGCAATCTGGCCGTTTTCGCGGGGGTTCCCACGGGGCTGTCCATCCTGATTGGCCTGATCGGTGGCGTCGGCGCTGGCGTGCTGAATGGCTGGTTCATTACCAAGGTCAAGCTGCCTCCGTTCATCACCACATTGGGGACATGGTCCATCTTTTATGCGCTGCTGTTGTGGCTGTCGGGTGCACAGTCCATCCGGGGTCAAGACATTGATACCAATGCGCCTTTTCTGAAGATTTTTGGGACCGCCTTCAACATCGGCGGCGCCCGGATCACCCTTAGCGCCATCCTGATGATCGTGATCTTCGTGGCGCTGTGGTACCTGCTGAACAAGACCGCCTGGGGCCGCCATGTCTATGCCATTGGCGACGACAAAGAGTCCGCCGAAATGGCCGGTATCCGCACAGATCGCACGCTCATTTCCGTTTACGGCCTGTCCGGCTTTGTTTGTGCATTGGCGGGCTGGGCGTCGATTGGCCGGGTCGGCTCGATCTCGCCGCAATCGTTTTACGAAGGCAACCTGGACAGCATCACAGCTGTCGTGATCGGCGGGATTTCGTTGTTTGGCGGACGTGGCTCGATCTTGGGGGCCCTTTTCGGCGCGCTGATCGTCGGTGTCTTCCGCTCGGGGCTGCGCATGTCGGGCGTGGACGTGTTGTGGCAGGTTTTCGCAATCGGTTGGCTTATCATCATCGCGGTCGCCATCGACCAATGGATCAGGAGGGTTTCCGCATGACACCCGTCGTTCAAGCGCGTGGCATCGTGAAGCGCTATGGCCACGTTACCGCCATCGACCATTCGGATTTTGAGCTGCGCCCCGGCGAAGTTCTGGCCGTGATCGGCGATAACGGGGCTGGCAAATCCTCGATCGTCAGGGCCATCTGCGGCGCCACGGTTCCTGATGCAGGCGAAATTCTGATCGAAGGCAAACCGGTCAAGTTCAACTCGCCCATCGAGGCGCGCGACATGGGGATCGAGATCGTTTACCAGAACCTTGCCCTGTCCCCTGCCCTGTCGATTGCCGACAACATGTTCACGGGCCGCGAAATTCGCAAAAAAGGCTGGCTGGGATCTGTCCTGCGTATGCTGGACAAGCCCGCGATGGAAAAATTCGCCCGTGAAAAGCTGACCGAACTGGGCCTGATGACGGTTCAGTCGATCAAGCAGCCGGTCGAAACTTTGTCAGGTGGACAACGTCAGGGCGTCGCTGTTGCACGCGCCGCGGCCTTTGCCACCAAGTTCATCATCATGGACGAGCCCACGGCGGCCCTGGGCGTCAAGGAAAGCCGCAAAGTGCTGGAGCTGATCCAGGACATCCGCGCGCGGGGCATTCCGATCGTGCTGATCAGCCACAACATGCCCCACGTGTTCGAGGTCGCCGACCGTATCCACATTCACCGGCTGGGCAAGCGGCTGTGCACCATCGACCCCAAAGACTACACCATGTCCGACGCGGTGGCCTTTATGACCGGTGCCAAGGAACCTCCTGAGCAGGACAAAGCCTAGACGTCAGGCGTTCTGCTGCGAAGGCAGGGTCGTCCTCCAATCCGGCCCTGCCTTCGTCCTAATCGACACCACTTTTGTATGAAAAGAGGCATTCCGATGATCCTTTGCTGTGGCGAAGCGCTGATCGACATGATCCCGACACCAACCTTGGCGGGCCCTGACGGGTTTGTGCCCCATTCGGGCGGCGCTGTGTTCAACACGGCCATTGCCCTGGGCCGTTTGGGCGTGCAAACGGGCATGTTAACCGGGCTGTCCAATGACATGTTCGGGCGGCAATTGCTGGAGGCGCTCAAGGCCAGCCACGTGGATACATCCCATGTGATCGAATCCGAGCATCCGTCAACCCTGGCCTTTGTTCGTTTGATCGACGGCCACGCAACCTATTGCTTTTTTGACGAAAGCTCGGCCAGCCGCATGGTGTTCGAGGCCGACCTTCCCCGGCTATCCCCCGAAGTTTCAACGCTGTTTTTCGGTGGCATCAGCCTGGCGTGCGAACCCGCAGCCGAGACCTATGCCGCGCTGCTGCAACATGCCGCTGACGGGCGCGTTGTGATGATCGACCCCAATATCCGGCCACGCTTTATCAAGGATATCGACAGGTTTCGCGCTCGTCTGGACCGCATGTTTGCCGCTGCGGATATCGTCAAGCTTTCAGACGAAGATCTGAACTGGCTGATCCCCGCGCCCCTGTCCCAACGCGAAAAAGTCGCGACGCTGCTGGACAAGGGAATTTCCGTCCTGGTGCTTACGCAAGGGGCGAATGGCGCAACCGGTTACCTGGCCAATGGCGATGAAGTCCACGTCGCCGCCGAGCCTGTTCAAATCGTCGATACTGTCGGCGCGGGTGACACCTTCAACGCGGGTCTGTTGGCCAAATTATCCCAGTTGGGCTGCCTGACCAAACCCCAGATGGCAGACCTGCCCCAAGACGCCCTGCGCGCGGCGTTGCACCACGGCGCTAAGGTCGCTGCCGTCACAGTATCCCGCGCCGGCGCCAATCCCCCCTGGGCCGAAGACCTGATCTGACCCTACCGGATCGGGACAAACCCCATGCTGTTTTGCGCCTCAAAATGTTAGCGCTACCGAAATCAGGAGACACGACCATGACCCTCAAAATCGCTATCAACGGCTTTGGCCGGATCGGACGCGGCGTTTTGCGTGCTTTGATCGAACGGGACGAGCAAGACATCCAGATCATCGCCATCAACGATCTGGCACCGCCAGAAACCAACGCCCACCTGCTGAAATATGACAGTGTCCACGGTCGCCTGAATGCACGCGTTCTGGTCGAGGGCGACACGATGATCGTCGGCACGCAGAAAATCCGGCTCACCGCCATTCGCAACCCGGCCGAGCTGCCTTGGGATGATGTTGACGTGGCCTTGGAATGCACGGGGCTGTTCACCGCCCGCGACAAGGCCGCACTGCACCTGCAGAACGGCTCCAAACGCGTGTTGATCTCGGCCCCTGGGCAAGAGGCTGACCGGACGGTGGTGTATGGTGTGAACCACCATGATCTGACGGCCAATGACGTGATCGTGTCTAACGCCTCCTGCACCACGAATTGCCTGGCCCCTGTCGCCAAGGTGCTGGATCGGGCCTTTGGCATTCGCACTGGCTATATGACCACGATCCACGCCTTTACCGGCGATCAACCCAGCCACGACACCAGTCACAGTGATCTTTATCGTGCGCGCGCGGCGTCGCTGTCGATGGTCCCGACGTCAACCGGCGCAGCGCGTGCGATCTCGTTGGTCTTGCCGCAACTCAAGGGCCGGTTGGAAGGCTCGGCCGTGCGGGTGCCCACGCCGAATGTGTCGCTTGTCGACCTCAGCTTTGTTCCCGACCGTCCTGCCACCGCGGCGGAGGTAAACGCAGCCATCGCCAAGGCCGCCGAGACCGAGTTGAAGGGCATCCTGGCCTATGAAGAGGACCCGCTTGTCTCGATCGATTTCAACCACGACCCCCACTCGTCCTGTTTCGCTGCGGCCCAGACCAAGGTGACGAACGACGGCATGATCCGCATCGTCAGCTGGTACGACAACGAATGGGGGTTTTCGAACCGCATGATCGACACAGCGAAACGGATGGGACATTTGATGCCACATGTGTCTCTGGACCTGGCCAGCTGACCAAAACCGAGATTGTCGATCGCCTCAATTCCTACGGCTTTTTGGCGGTCCCAGAGGATGGTTGAAATTGAATCCTTACGACGGGAAACGTCCGCTAAGATTGCAGTGACTTTCTACAGGGTGGAATAACCTACCGTCGGGCTGATTAGGGTGGCCCGGCCTCGCCGTTAGAGCCGCCACTGAGTCGTTTTGCGTTCTTCCGAAGGGTATGTGTACGGCCTGTTTGGAACAAAAAGAGACAACAATTTGGGGTATTGGAACGCTCGGCTTTGTGACCATCTTAACGGTTCGTTCCATGCCGCATTTTGAGCGGTTTTCTCCTCCATGAAAATAAAGAACTGATTGTCCAGAATGCGATTATCGCCTTCGTTCTTTGCACTGGTTGCGCAATGGCTATCAGGTTCGCGGCCGCCAAATTCATGTCGCTTGAGCGGAGGGAAAGGATTGTTGCCAAGGTAACAAAACCCTATTTAGCGATATACAATTCACGCCCTTGGGCTTGAGGCATGTGCTTGATGGCTTTGCTGGGGTTAGTTCTCTGCTTTCTGATCCTTTGGCAAGATCAACAGCGGATTTTCGAATTTATGAGTACAACGGGCCAAGCCTATGATCAGGGTTTTGCGTTTGTCTACTATGGCGACAATTTCAAGGAGGACTTGGCGGTTTTGGGATTGATGAAAGTGCTGGCTGCCACCACATCTGCCGGTCTTATTCTGCAGACTAGGCACACTTCCAAAGGGGGTCCCAAATTGGCTTTGGGAAAACTGTGGGCACCCAAACAACCACTCCCAGCGGGTTGCGCATGCAACCGTCTGGCTTCCGCCAAGGAGCGGGTGTGCAAGGATCCAAGGTGCGGTCACGCAGGACCAGAGCCACGCGCAGGTGCAGCTTCAAACGTCGTGTACTTGGTTGGCGGCATGGGCGTTTTGCAAACAAAACGCTTAAGCGAACCGAGCATGGTGAGGACCCACTCTTTGATCTGCGCAGGGGCAGCCACCCTAGTTGTCTTGAGGGCAATCGGCTCCTACCGCTTCAATCTCCTTCAACTTGAACACGTCAAAATGTTCACCCACCTCCATGCCCAAATGCTAAAGAAAACGACGACTCAGTGGCGGCATTCCCGGTGTTCGAGCAGCCCCTGGCGAATATAGTAAATCACACACCGCATCAGCGTAATCTGTTGATGCGAACCGGATCGTGGCTTTCTATTTCAAGGCTATGACAAATGCCCGCCAAGGGCCGTCCGTAAAGACGGCCCAGCCGTTTAGATTTCGATAGCCTCGGCGATTGACAACGCATCTTCAAGCTCGACGCCTAAGTATCTGACAGTACTGTCCATCTTCGTATGACCCAAGAGCAGTTGGACTGCCCTGAGGTTGCCCGTCTTCTTGTAGATCTGGGTCACCTTTGTACGCCGCATTGAATGCGTGCCATAGGCGGTGGCCTCCAAGCCAATGGATGTCACCCATTCACGGACAATTCGTGCGTACTGACAGGTCGAGATGTGAAGCCGTTCGTGAAAACG
>JBOEGN010000052.1:0-8907 GCA_050633445.1 Thalassovita sp. | reverse complement strand
CAGCCGCGCAGCTTGCTGTCGATCGCAAGATTGAAAAGGGCCAGATCACGATGGTTCTCGGCCAGTTCCAGACGCACCCTAATGGCCCAGACGTGTTTGGGCTTGAGCGGCCTCTTTTGGCCGACAATTCGACCTTTGTTCCAAGCTGGGCGCAATGCGCGGATGGCGGGTAAGTTTGGTGTTTCCATGCTGGATCCTCCGCTCCACCACGCCCTCCCACATCGACAACCCGACGTTGACACGGCATCATATCACATGATGCTGCATTGCATCCGAGGTCGTCTTCGAGCCCATATCTTCAGAATTTATCTCATGCAGAGAACGCCCGATTGTTGGGCAGGCAGCGCGCCTCTGAATCTCTTTCTGAAGCAAGACGCGCAGCCAAAGTCGAAAGGTCAGTTTTCCACGGCGCTCTTTAGCTCCGAATTGAAGAGTTGGTATCCTGGCAAAAGTTGGGTAACGAAATTTGTTGCGTAAGGGTTGTCGACAATTTCGTCTGCTTGGACGAACAGCGTTTTATCTCCGCAGGGGTGGATCTGATAGATATGATTGTCCCGGCCTCCGCCAATGTTGGCTGGGAACGGATCGGACCATCCGAACTTTTTGCCCGCCTCAAAGATCAGGGTATGCGGAATTTCATTTGCGATCGGCTGCCCCGCGTCGTCCACGCCAAACAGAAACGTCACCACCACGCTACCGCCATCCTGGATGTCGCCGGTCATTCCCTGCAGGGTTCCTGTGCTCCACTGCGGCATGGTTTCGAAATCGGTCAGCGAGCTCCAGACCTCGGCCGGCGCGGCGTCGATCAGGATAGAGGTGTGGATGGTGGCGTGGGTGGCGCTCAGCTGCGCGATGCTGGCGCGCATCATGGGGCCATCACAGGACAGTGCCGCCGTCTGGTCAGACGTTTCGGCAAACAAAGGCGCGCCGAGGGGCGCCGCAAGCAGAATTGTGGCGAGGCAAGTCGATTTGAAAAGGCGAGATTGTGTCATGTTCACTCCTGTAATTCGCTATCGCCAGATCTAGGATATGTGCGGATCACAGGCCTGCCTGATCCTCCGCAAGACATGCCAATTTCTACAAGATGTCGGATTTTAAATGCTCTCTCTCTCGGCCTTTGATAGACCAGAGATTACGGAGGCCGCTATGACATTTGAAAAGTTACATCGCCTATCAGAACGATATGAAACACATGCCAGCGAAGTATCCGCTGAATATTCGAACGCTTTCCAGGTTTTTCGGCGCGAAGCGGTCAGCGAATTTGAGGCTGTGCTTTTCAATCCCTTCATCTGTATAATCCTACAGGGAAGAAAAGAAATACACATCGGGAAAAAGACCGTTTCCCTGGTGCCGGGCGACGCGCTGTTGATCAGTCACGACTTGCCCGTCACCGCAAAGATCCTCGAAGCCAGCCCAGAGGCACCTTATCGTTCCTTGGTCTTCGCCTTGGAGCTGGGAATCGTGCGCAGCCTTTACGAGCAGATGGGCGAGGTGATCTCGGATGACAGCTCAGCCAGCGCGTTGTCGGCCAGCGTTGCAGATCCCGCTTTTGTTGCGCCCATGGTCCGATATCTGGAGCTTATGGATGCGCCGCTGGACGCGCAAATTCTGGGGCCGATGATCTTGAAAGAGATCCACTTTCGCCTGCTCACCTCCCCGATTGGCGGGATGCTCAGGAACCTTCTTTCGGTCGACAGCCATGCCAGCCGCATTGCCAAGTCAATCATTCGGATCAAAAACAGTTTTCGCGAACCGCTGGTCGTGGCGGACCTTGCGCGACTCTCGGGGATGAGCGCTTCTTCCTTTCATGAGCATTTCAAATCGGTGACGGGCACGACGCCGCTGCAGTATCAAAAAGATCTGCGGCTGATCGAAGCCCAAAGGATACTTCTGGGAGGCCAGAGTTCCGTATCAGCCGCGGGGTTTGACGTCGGTTACGAAAGCTCGACGCATTTCAGCCGTGACTATTCCCGAAAATTTGGCTGCCCTCCGAAACATCACCTCGCGCGGGCGAGATAAGGCCAAAGTGCGCGCCAACGGTTCAGGAGTTCTTGACGCGAGCAGGATCATTGATGGCGGCTTTAAAAGTAAGTGCCGCAATTGGGTCAACGCCCGGAATAGTCAGCATTCGCAGACAGATGATATCCTTGCGGGCTGCGCATTAGACCCGCCAATCCAAGGCAAAATAGTTTTTGTATACCGCGACGCGAGCCCTGCAGTGGCACCATTCGCACCTGCGCCATGGTGTTGCAAGTCGCTTCAAGCGCAGCAAAAATCTGCTGGGCGCCCAAACCCCAAAGCTGCACAACGAACGAATGTCCGACCTATCGATCCTGAAACATCAGCGTCGCGAGATCGGAAATCTCGTTTTGCGTTAGTTGGTTGTTCGCGGGAAACGGGAGCATAAGCCGTCCAATCGCCGCCCAATACAGCAGCTTAGCTCGGGCTGCTGCGGCTGATTTGGACACGCCACCGTCGATCAGAAGTGTTTCTGCGACCTTGATACGCTCTTGATCAACCCTCTCGACAGCCTTGGCGACAGACGCTTCTACAGTCGACCATGACCTGACAGCGCGCTCCAATTCTTCACCAGACTGGAGTGTCTTTTGTAACAAATCATCCAATGCTTTGAGAGGGTTATTCGTTTCCCGTGCCGTTTTAATAATTTGACCGCTTGAGCGCTCAGACCAATAAGCAATGACAGCCGCATGAAAGCCTTCAAGGTTTTCGAAGTGATGGTAAAAGCTTCCTCGGGTTACATTGAGCTTCTTGGCCAAAGGTTGTGCTTTCAGGGCACCGTACCCGTGATCCTTCAACGCGGCCAAAGCCAAGTCCAGCCAGTCATCAGCGCTTAGAGAAGATGTGTCCATACTCTAGACATACACTTATGTATGCCATACGCAACATACATAGGTGTATGCCTGGGGTTTGAGCATGGAGGTAACATTGAAACGGGCGTTTACAAATATCCTAAGCGGCGACGTGGAGGGGACGGCTGAATTTTATCAAAACCTGCTCGGGATGAAACGCACAGGAGATTTTGGTTGGTTCATTATCCTATCGCACGACGATATGCCTGCGTTTGAGATGGGTGTCTTGGAGAAAGGTCATGACACTATCCCTCGTGGTCTTTCGTCCAGCCCGGCCGGTTGCATCCTAACGTTTGTGGTGAACGATCTTGAAGCAGTGCATGTTCGAGCGATTTCAATGCAAGCCGAAATTCTGCAAGAGCCAACAGACTTGCCATATGGTCAACGCCGCTTGATGTTGCGCGATCCGGCTGGCTCTGTAGTCGATGTTAGTTCACCAATTCGCTAGCTTCACCGAACCGACTGTTGATGCGAACGCAGCGAAAGTCGGGAATTAGCCCAAAGCGGACATGGACAATCGGCAAGTCGGGCGCCAAGCTGTCCTGGTCCTTCTGTGGCGCTACTGGCCGGTCACAGCCCAAAGCGGACCTCGACGCTGGATACGGCGAACGATTGTAGCGAGCCCATAGCGACCTGTCATCACTGTGTCCAAATGCTGCGGTGCCGCCCGTCGAAACGGCCATTCGCTGTAGTAGCAAAGTCATCCACTCATTGGGCAGCCGCATCGCGGGATTCACTGCCGGTTTGCTGCCAATAACATCTCTCTCTTGGGCGTTGTGTCAAAGTAAGCTGGGTCATCTGTCGAGAGTGCTACCAAACATCCCGCGTCAAGCTTTCTCAGCGCTTGATGTTCCTCAAAGCTTGCACTGGCGCCAAGCATAAAATTGCTCGATAGGCTTACTTCGAAGCCCACCTTCCTTTTAGATAGCTCAGCCATGATGGTTGGTTCATCAGGTAGCCCTCGAAGGCGTCACCCACGATAGAAGTAAGCGTTGCATCAAAGAACAGCATCTTACCCGTCTCTGACGCCCGTTCTGTTTGCGCTCCAACGCGCCCTAGGAGGCCATAGTGGTTTCAATAAACTCGACCTTTGGCGTGTCGTCGAACTTGAAGTTCAGGCATTCGACCAGCACCCGGCGCAGGCGAAAGGCATCACGTAAATCAAGGACAGCGCGGCTGTCGCGGCTGGCACGTTTCAGATCATCAAAAATCACCACGAAACGTTCACGGGGCTGCGCATCAACAAAACTTAGCAACACCACCATGCCGGTGCGCGCCATGAAGTCACCGCCGCAGGTCATTGTGTCGGAAAAGACGGCGGCCACTTCGAGTCCCTTAGAAGAGGGAAACTGACGGCAGCGGACCTTCAACGTTTCAAGACCATGGCCATCCTGTTCCTGGGTTTTGGAAGAAACACGACAATAAAAGACGGCTTTGGCAGTTGTATTATCCACGGCGTCCCTCCGTTTGATCTGTATGTGCATCTTCCAAGTATACCATGCCCGAGGTGAGCAGGGTGAAGAGGTCAGCGTCTTCTCCACAGCTTTCTGCGGTGGATTTGATGTCCCAGCCAAGATCGACAAACCCGATCACAATGGACCAAAGGGTTTCGATCAAGGAAAAGGCGGAAGCGGCCAATGTCCGGTCCGACCTTTTCTACAGAAGCAAACTGATAAGGGCTTGCCTGTTGGGGCAAGAAGCTAGTGACTTGATTACGTCGTACGTGGAAACCACACAGTCCGCTCTTTTTCCCGAAGCTTCAGCCTCATCGAACTGAGTCAACATTCAAGATCTCGCCGGGAGAAATGCAGGCTGACCTCGGCTTTGGTCAACCCATAAGTGCTAGCTTTCCAATTGAGAACTCATTCCATCAGGCCAAGAGATCGTATTCGCTCCCCCCAATCCTGACAAGGATCTCTTCGTTGCCAAAGCCATCAACCAACGCCCAGAGAATTTGACCAGAGGGTTTGTAGATCACAAAAGCCTCGTCTAGGCTTGCTGATCCCGCATTAGCGGTATTGGCGCGGTTGACCTGGAACTGGTCGATGGTGGCGGAACCGCCATAAAGTAGAATATCGCCCTCGGTCGCAGAAAAATCCTGAATCCAATCCGATCCATGCCCTGCGGCTCCAACGTGGAAAAACCGGTCGGCATCAGCGCCGCCGTTCACGAGGTCGTTGCCGAACCCGCCGTTTACGAAATCGAACCCGTCGCCACCGAACAGGAGGTCGCCAAAGTTCGATCCTGTCATCACGTCGTTACCCGTACCGCCGATCACAGTGTCGGCACCCGCGCCGCCCGCCATGTCGTCGTTACCCGCATCGCCGCGCAGCTCATCATTGCCGAACCCGCCAACAATCGTATCGTTTCCATAGCCGCCAAAGATTAGGTCGCGCAAATCAACATCGCTGGATCCGCCAACGATGCTGTCATCCCCCCCGCCTCCGATCAAAGTGTCAGCGCCGTCCCCTCCATCGATCGCGTCATCGCCACCGCGTCCATCAATTCTATCATTTCCGCCAAAACCAAGTATGATTTCAGGATAGTCTTGGCCTATTAGGATATCGTTTCCTTCTGTGCCGACCAAAGGCGGGCGATCCTGTATTCCGGCTTGTCCGGTTGAATCTTCGCTGGCAATGAATGTGGGAACACCTGTCACGACCAGCGAGAAGGTCTCGAGCGTTTCGTTTGCCGTGTCGCCGATGATGTCGACGGCGACGGAGGTGACGGTTTGACCTGGGGCGAAGGTAACGGAGCCTGAGGTGGCGACGTAGTCCGAACCCGCCTGCGCGGTGCCGTCGGCAGTGTTGTAGTTAAGGGTCACGCTTTGGCCGTAGGGCTGCGACAGGCGGATCTCGAACACCGCCTGCTGGCCGCCCGCATCTGTCTCGTACACCAGCGGGTCAGACACAAACAGCGCAAGGTTCTGCCCGCCGTCGGCGTCCAGGATGACACCTGCCGCCGTCAGGACGGGCTCGCCCCCCGACAGCACCGCGTTGACCGGGTCGCTCAGCTCAAGCGTGAAGTTCTCGTCGAACTCATCCAAGTCATAGGCTTCGATACTGTAAGCGATCTCGGCCTGCGTGCTGCCCGCTGGAATGGTCAGCGTAAAGGTGTCTTCGGCCCGTGAGCTGTGCACATCCCCGTTGTACCCCACCAGCGCCGATCCATCCTGCACCGCGCGATATTGCACGGTGATGTCCGACAAAGACGCCTCGGACAGCGACACACGGAACACAATCGTATCCGTGGATTCGCGGATCTCGGCAGCAGATACAAATAAAGTAGGCAGCATAATTAAAATCTCCGTTTTAATCGGTTCTGAACATCCTTGCTCTCAGCGAATTCGTGAAAGAACAGGTGCCTAAAAGTTTATTACCTCGCATAAGAAAGTAGACGATCCCATCAATCAACAGGGTAAATTGATACCGACGAAAAAGTTTCCTTCAAGACCGAATTTACTGGCCTCTGGACTTCGGATTTGGCGAGATCGATGATAAATAGGTAGATTTCGGGGAAGACGCGATTACTCGACAGTCTTCGACGTTCGCGTTCGAGAAAAGAAACCGGCTTTGGCCTAGGGTCAGGACCGGCTCTGTTGCACAAATCGGGTGAAGGTCGAGCTTCCCCTTTCCCCAGCCGACCTTGGTGCGCAGCGCAGCATGTGGGTTTCGGACTGCCATGGCTTGAATGGCCGCTATTGACCGCCCGGCGTGAAGCTTTCGCAGGCTCAGCTAACGGCAGCTCTCCGCCCTTGGTGTCGATCGACGTTAACGGCCCTTACCCGACGTTGGTGCATAACTCGTCTAGTGACTGTTTACAGTCGTCGAAGCGGTCATTCGATTTCTTAGTCACCCAGCTCAAAATCTAACAAATCGTCGCCTATAATACCGCGAACTTCTTTCACACCTTCGGGCATCACCATAATGAATCTTTGCTTATTAGCGGCAAGGCCGAGAAGCGTCGAAGCCGCCGACCCGCTATCCTTTTTCTTTTTCGTCCGATCACCAATTACGACTTTTCCAACAAAGCGCCCTCGGTACTCGACAGTGTAGGTCTCACTCTTGGGCGTATTGGAAGTACCGGCCAATGCATTGACCAAAGAGGTCTCGTTCTTCTCAAATGTCCCGGTTGCGACGAATTTGTCGTCCTTTATGCTGACATCCAATTCACAGTCTGGGTCAGTCATCGTTTTGGAAACACCGTCGGGTGCACTCTGCCAAAGGTGTTCGCCTACATGGCTTAGGAACTCACTCTTGGAACTCACCCCTTTCAACTTGTCTTTATGGGTTTTAGCTTCTTCTTCCGGAATTTCCTTCAACCGTACAAGCGCCGACGCCACGCTGTCGTGATAGTTCGGTTGCATCTGGGCTTCTTTCAGAAGCTCGTCAGCTTCAGATAAGAATCCGGAGCCCATGAATTCGTAGGCGAGGTTGCTCATTGCAAGTGTTTCATCTCTTTTTGCAGCGTTCCGGAAAGCATCAATTGATTTCCCGCTAATCGAGAAGTGCCGATAGGCGACCCCCAAGTTGTTCCAGACCATTCCATTCCTCTGGTTCGCAGGAATTTTTTCATAGTGGAACATGGAAAGAGCTTCATTGCCTGTCTGCGAATGGAGATAGGCTAGGTCAAACCGCTTTGATGTATCAGTTGGATCGATAGAAAGTTCCCTTTCCAACATCGCAGCCTTTAATACATCGTCTTGGTACCAATCCGAAAGGTCCGCAAGTTTGGCCAACAGCAGCTCTTCAGTTTCTGGACCGTCTACAAGATCGCGCATCTCTGCGACAATCGCAGACATGTCTTTGCTGCTACCTTGCGTCTGAACGATGGACGCCAGTTCTCCCAAAAAACTAAGCTTTCGGTTGCGATCATCGGAACACTCAATTGCTTTGCGAAAATGGGCTTGAGCCTTTCTAAAATCATCGAAGTGCAGATAGCCATTCGCCACACGTTGATGTATAGACGGATTGTTTTCGTGCTCATTGCCCAATGCGGCGAGTCTGGTCAAATCCCCATGCTCAGTCCACTTCAGCTTGAAAAATTCGCAAAACGATTTCCACTCGCCGATCGCATCGAGATCCTCGGGACCGAGCGTCGCAAGGTAGGCCTCTGAGACCTTGTTTGAATGTGCCTCATCCTCGCGTGCCAACCCAAAGAGGAACTGATGCTCGAATTCATCCAAATCCGACGAAGAGTCTGGCAAGTAGAGCTCTTCGGTTGACGCCTCGTGGCTCTCATCCGGCTTTTGGGGAGACGCGGCTTCTCCCACTCGCGTCTCGCCCACAACGCCATCTTCGGAACTGTGTGAACCAACTTGTGCAAGAAATTCTTGACGTTTGCGACTTATCACAGTTTGTTTGGTTGTGATCGAAAAGTTCGGCCTCAGAGTCTCAATGAATTCCGTGACTCGGTCTTCATCATTGATAGAAAACCCAATCTCGCGAGGATCTAAAGCTCCATTTCTGAAATTGGCTTCGTCTAGGTCGAAACTCGGTGTAAAGATCGCCGCATGCTGATTTTCCACGATCCAGGCCGCTCCCATTTCGTTGAGGCACGCGACGCTTGAATAATACTCTGGAGACAGCAAAAAGATAACGAATGGTCGGTCAGATATTTGAGCCTTTAACCAATCGAAAATATTCTTGCCAACGGGAATGCCGTAAGAGGTATCGCTCGTAAATACAATGCTCTCATGATCAATGCCCACTCCAGTTAGCAGGTTCACTAAAGCACGCCCATAAACTGCGTTTTTAGATGAGTGCGAAATGAAAATCTTCATTATTACCGAGCCTCGCGTTGCCGAGATCAAACTCACAAAAATTTGGTTGGGTCTCCCAGCGGACGTTGCTTTATCCAGACCTTGAGTTCAACCCATGAGTTTCTGAGTTTGTTCGCTCGTTAGAGAGGCACTTAATCCAGTGTTCGTCGATAGCTAGACCTAATCCACAAAGCCGCGTATCGCCGAAACTTTGTAAACTTCGTTTTCTGCGCATAGCAGTCATCGATACTGAGCGCAGCGAATGACGGCTAACCG
>JBOEGN010000051.1:981-3407 GCA_050633445.1 Thalassovita sp. | reverse complement strand
GATCGGCAAATTCATGTCCGAAGTCCTGGTTCTGGGCGTTCCAGACGAAGACGGCGAAGTTGTCCTGATAGCCCCCGACAAAGACGTTCTAATCGGCGGAAGGATGTTCTGATGCCACGCGTTCTGATCAGCCGCCCTTTGCCGGACGCTGTGATTGCCCGCGCGAAAAACCTGTTTGATGTAGAACTGCGCGCAGAAACGCAGCCCATGAGCGCGGAGGAGATGATTTGCGCTTTGCAGGATTTCGACGGGGTGATGCCGACGCTGGGGGACATGTTTAGCGCCGATATTTTTGCCGCGGCCCCTGCCCCTCGTACGCGGATTTTGGCGAATTTCGGCGTTGGGTATAATCACATTGACGCCAAGGCCGCGCAAGCTGCTGGGCTAGTGGTGACCAACACGCCTGGTGCTGTAACGGATGCGACTGCCGATATCGCGATGACCTTGATCCTGATGAGCGCCCGGCGCGCCGCCGAGGGCGAACGGCTTGCGCGGTCCGGCACCTGGCAAGGATGGCACCCGACGCAGATGTTGGGCCTGCATGTGACTGGACGCAAGGTTGGCATCGTTGGAATGGGCCGTATTGGTCAAGCCATCGCCCGTCGTTGTCACTATGGTTTTGGGATGGAGGTCTTTTTCCACAACCGCAGCCCCAAGACCGTCGATCTGCCCGCCACGCAGCTAGAGACCCTCACGGATCTGGCTGCACAGGTGGACATTCTGGTCACGGCGGTTCCTGGTGGCGCCGAGACCTATCATCTGATCGATTCGGAGGTTTTTTCGGCCATGCAATCTCATGCGCATTTCATTAACATCGCCCGAGGTGACGTGGTGGACGAAGCCGCCCTGATCCACGCGCTGGACACCGAACAGATCGGTGGCGCGGGCCTTGATGTCTATGAACAGGAACCGGCCATTCCCGCGTCCCTTCGCGAAAGCGACAAGGTCACGCTGCTGCCGCATCTGGGCACGGCAGCGCTGAATGTGCGGACAGATAAGGGGATGCTGGTGCTGGATAACCTACAGGCGTTCTTTGACGGAAAACCCCCGCCCAACACCGTGTGAAAAAGGGGCCGCGCGGCCCCATTCAACTCACTTGGCGCTTTTTTCCAGCGCGTCCAGCCGCGCCTTGAGCGCCTGGTTTTCCTCGCGCGCTTTCTGCGCCATCAGGCGCACGGCGTCGAACTCTTCGCGCGTGACGAAGTCTCGATCAGCCAGCCAGCGATCCATCATGGATTTCATCGCCGTTTCGGCCTCGTCCTTAGCGCCCTGAGCCACGCCCATAGCGTTGGTCATCAATTGGGACATGTCGTCCAGAAATTTGTTCCGGGTCTGCATCCTGCGTCTCCACCGTTACACTTTGATCCCTATATGGGGCGCAACGAGGGCGGCCACAAGGTTGACTTCACCATCCAGCCAGAGGCACACAGACGCACATGAGCACAGGCATCCCATTTCCCGACATTTCGTCCGAGCTGTTCTCGATTTCCCTATTCGGGATCGAGTTCGCCCTGCGTTGGTACGCGCTGGCCTATATTGCAGGCATCCTGATCGGCTGGCGCATCGTTTTAACGGCCATTCGCCGCCCCAACCTGTGGCGCAGTGCCCCCCCGATGACCGATGGCCAGGTCGAAGATCTGTTAACCTGGATGATCCTGGGCATCATTCTGGGCGGGCGTTTGGGCTTTGTGCTGTTTTACCAGCCAGGGTACTATCTGGATCACCCGGCCGACATTCTGAAGGTCTGGCAAGGCGGCATGGCTTTTCACGGAGGCTTCCTGGGCGTCGTCGTTGCCGCGCTGATCTTTACCGGTCGCCATAGTATCCCGCGTCTGTCCACGGGTGATCTGTTGGCGCTGGCGGTGCCAATTGGGCTGATGCTGGGTCGCATCGCAAATTTCATCAATGCCGAACTGTGGGGCCGGCCGACCGATCTGCCTTGGGGTGTGATTTTTCCCGGTGCGTCGGCACAAGCTTGCGAAGGCGTGGTCGGCCTGTGCGCCCGCCATCCCTCGCAACTATACGAGGCATTGCTGGAAGGCGTGGTTCTGGCCTCGCTGCTGCTCTGGTTGGCTTTCCGCAAGGGGGCATTGAAAAAGCCCGGCCTGATCATGGGGACATTCCTGACGGGCTATGGGATCGCGCGCGTGATTGTCGAATATTTCCGCCAGGCCGATGATCAGTTCATCACTATGGACAACCCGCTTGGGCACATCGTTCGGCTGGGCGAGTTCGGGCTAAGCATGGGCCAACTGCTGTCGCTGCCGATGGTGATTGTCGGGCTAGGCTTTGTCTTTTATGCCCGGCAGCGTCATGACTGACCTTAAAGCCCATCTGATCGACCGTATTCGCCGCACTGGCCCGCTCAGCGTGGCCGACTATATGGCCGAATGCCTGCTGCATCCGCGCTTTGGCTATTACACCAC
>JBOEGN010000051.1:0-936 GCA_050633445.1 Thalassovita sp. | reverse complement strand
AATCAGTCAGATGTTTGGCGAATTGATCGGCCTGTCGCTGGCGCAAAGCTGGATGGATCAGGGCGCACCTTCGGAATTCATTCTGGCCGAGGCCGGACCGGGCCGTGGTACTCTGATGGCAGATATTTTGCGGGTCACGCGCACTGTGCCCGGTTTTCACACAGCCATGAGGTTGCATCTGATCGAGGCGTCGCCAACCTTGCGTGCGGCACAAAAACAGACCTTGTCGGACCACGCACCAGAATGGCACGATCAGCTGTCCTCGGTTCCGTCCGATCTGCCGTTTTTTTTCGTCGCGAACGAATTTTTCGATGCGCTTCCGATTCGCCAGTTTGTACGTGACGGCGACGCCTGGCGCGAAAAACGGGTGATCGAGCAGGACGGCGCGATGAGCTTTGCGCTTGCCGGGCCCGCTCCACAAGAGGCGTTGCTCCATCGGCTGGACGACACCAAAGACGGCGATCTGGTCGAGCTGTGCCCTGCGGCCCCCGCCATCTCTATGGGAATCGGGCAGCGCATTGCCGATAATGGCGGTGCAGCATTGCTGTTCGACTATGGTGATTGGCGCAGTCTGGGCGACACATTCCAAGCCCTGCGCAACCACGAACGCGCCGACCCGCTGGCCGATCCCGGCCAGGCCGACCTGACCGCCCATGTGGATTTCGNNGGCGTGTTTCTAGAGCGGCTGGGAATTACCGCCCGTGCCCAAACCTTGGCCAAACAGCTGCAAGGCGCCGAGTTGGAAAGCCTGATCCAGGCACATCGGCGCTTGACGCATCCGGCGGAAATGGGGACGCTCTTTAAGGTCATCGGGCTGTATCCCGACGGCAAAACCGTGCCCCCCGGACTGGAGCCCTGATCGCGCCATGACACTTGAATTTCTGACTTCGGACGATCTGAGCGGCACGCAGCATGGGTTCTTTACCCGCAAGGGCG
>JBOEGN010000050.1:0-63664 GCA_050633445.1 Thalassovita sp. | reverse complement strand
ATCGGCACCGCCGCGCTGATCGCAATGGGCTGTATCATGGTGCGTCAGTGCCAGTCGAACACCTGCCCGGTCGGTGTCTGTACCCAAGACGACGACCTGCGTGCCAAGTTCACTGGCAACGCGGATAAGGTGGTGAACCTGATCACCTTCTACGCTCAGGAAGTACGCGAGATTCTGGCTTCGATCGGTGCGCGCAGCCTGGATGACGTGATCGGTCGCGCCGATCTGCTCAGCCAGGTCAGCCGTGGCAACGCGCACCTGGACGATCTGGACTTGAACCCGCTGCTGCTGACCGTGGATGGCGCCAAGGACATCGTCTATAACCGCTATAAGGATCGCAATGTCGTGCCTGACACGCTGGATGCCGAGATCGTGCGTGACGCGCATCGGTTCCTGGAAGAAGGCGAGAAGATGCAGCTGTCTTATGCGGTGCAGAACACGCACCGCACCGTGGGTACCCGCACGTCGAGCCACATCGTGCAGAACTTTGGGATGCGCAATGCGTTGCAGCCTGATCACCTGACGGTGAAACTGACCGGTTCGGCCGGGCAGTCGCTGGGTGCCTTCGCGGCCCCCGGTCTGAAGATCGAGGTTTCGGGCGACGCCAACGACTATGTCGGCAAGGGCCTGTCGGGCGGTACCGTTGTGGTGCGTCCGCCAATGCACTCGCCTCTGGTGGCGGACGAGAACACGATCATCGGCAACACCGTTCTGTATGGCGCGACCGACGGGTACCTGTTTGCGGCTGGCCGCGCGGGTGAGCGTTTCGCGGTCCGTAATTCGGGCGCGCAGGTCGTGATCGAGGGCTGTGGCTCGAACGGGTGCGAATACATGACCGGCGGGATCGCGGTGATCCTGGGCTCGATCGGGGCCAACTTTGGTGCGGGTATGACGGGCGGTATGGCCTATCTGTACGATCCCAAGGGCGAAGCGGCTGACATGATGAACATGGAAACGCTGGTGACTTGTCCCGTGACTGTGGCCTATTGGGAGGCCGAGCTGAAAGGCCTGATCGAACGTCATGCAGCCGAGACCAGCAGCCGTAAGGCGGCGGATATCTTGCAGCATTGGGACATCGAAAAGGGCAACTTTATGCAGATCTGTCCCAAAGAGATGCTGGTGCATATCCCGCACCCGCTCAGCCTGGAGGAAACGGCGGTTCCTGCCGAGTAATCCTGTCCGGTTGATCTTCGTGGAAAGGCGTCCTTTGGGGCGCCTTTTTGCTTTTCGCGGCGATGTGGCGCGAATCCCTTTTCAGCGCCGTGCCCGCCGCCTATAGCTGGGCCGTGGCCAAGACAAAGAAGACATCTGCCAAAAAGGCACCTGCGCGCAGCCCCAAGCGCAAACCCGCGCCCGAGCGCGAGGTTTTGCCGGTGCGTCCGACTCTGCGATTTCTGCGCTGGTGTGGACGTGGGCTCATCTCATTTCTGGTTCTGTTGTTCCTGTGGGTCGTTGTCTATTCGATCGTGAATCCGCCGATCACGGTATACCTCTGGCAGGAATCCCAACGCCTGGGCGAGATCGACCGGCAATGGGTGGAAATGGACGAGATTGCACCGGTGATGAAACGCTCGGTTGTGGCTGCCGAGGACGCCAATTTCTGCCAGCACAGCGGTTTTGACATCGCCGCCATTCGCGCCTCGATCGAGGATGGCGGCGCGCGGGGAGCCTCGACCCTGACACAGCAGGTGGTGAAAAACGCGTTTCTTTGGCATGGGCGCAGTTGGTTGCGCAAAGCGATTGAGGCGCTGATGACCCCGATGGTCGAGCTGGTCTGGTCCAAAGAGCGCATTCTGGAGGTTTACCTGAACATCGCCGAGTTTGACGAGGGTGTGTTCGGGGTGGAACCCGCTGCGCGGCACTATTTCGGGGTTGGCCCGAAAGAGCTGAGCGCTGTGCAGGCCGCCCGACTGGCCATGGTGTTGCCCGCGCCCAAACCCCGCTCGGCCAGCAAGCCCGGCGATCTTGGTCTGTCGCGCAGTGCCCGCATTCTGGACGGCGCTGCAACGATCAAAACCGATGGCAGGGCGCATTGTTTCGAGGATTGAAAATCCTCGGCTAAGCAGGCATTGAGAGAAGAACCCCCAAGTACCCGGACCTGTTCTCATGGCGAAGCTTTATCATTTTCCCCTGTCCCCATTCTGTCGCAAGGTCCGTCTGAGCCTTGCCGAGAAACGGATCGAGGTCGAGCTGCATGACGAGCGGTACTGGGAACAGGATCCCGATTTCCTGCGTCGTAACCCGGCAGGCAAGGTGCCCGTTCTGCGTATCGACGGCATGATGATGTCCGAAAGCAGCGCAATCTGCGAATACCTGGAAGAGAAATATCCTGAACCGTCGCTTATGCCTCGTGACGTTGAAGGGCGCTATGAAGTGCGCCGCCTGGTCAGCTGGTTCGATGACAAGTTTCATAACGAGGTGACCTCGAAACTGCTGTACGAACGGGTGAACAAAAAGGTGATGGGCCGCGGGTTCCCGGACAGCGGAAACGTCAAGGCTGGTGCGCGTGCGATTAAGTATCACCTGGATTATATGGCCTGGTTGCTGGATCAACGCCGCTGGTTGGCGGGGGATGTGATGACGCTGGCCGATTTCGCGGCCGCCGCGCATCTGTCCTCTTTGGATTACATCAGAGACGTGGATTGGAATCGGCACGAGGTGGTGAAGGATTGGTACGCCAAGATCAAATCCCGCCCGGCGTTTCGATCTATTCTGGCGGACCAGATCGGCGGTTTCCCGCAGCCTGCGCATTATGCTGATCTGGATTTCTGATCTCATGCGGGGGCAGGGGGGCCAGCCCCCCAGCGCCTGTGGCGCTTCCCCCCGGGATATTTTTCAAAAGAAGAAGGGGTGGGGCTGTGCTGAAGGATGATTTGGTGCAGCAGGCCCTCGGCGAAGGGTTTGATCTGTGCCGAGTTTGTCGCCCGGATGCGATTGGGCAGGTGCCCGCGCGGTTGGGCGCATTTCTGGAGGCCGGTCGGCATGGGCAGATGGGATGGATGGAGCGCCGCGTGGAGTGGCGTGGGAACCCGTCAGCGCTGTGGCCCGAGGCGCGCTCGGTCATCGTTTTGGCAGAGAGCTACACGCCCGAGCATGATCCATTGGCTGTGTTGGAATGCCCGGATCAAGCGGCGATTTCGGTGTATGCCCAGAATCGAGATTATCATGATCTGGTGAAAAAACGGCTGAAGCGACTGGCGCGGTGGTTGATTGCCGAGGCAGGTGGTGAGGTGAAGGTTTTTGTGGATACGGCTCCGGTGGCCGAGAAACCTTTGGGCGAGGCGTCGGGGTTGGGATGGCAAGGTAAGCACACCAACTTGGTAAGCCGTGACTTGGGCAGTTGGTTCTTCATCGGCTCGGTATTCACGACGCTGGAACTGCCTGTGGATGCAGCCGAAGTGGATCATTGCGGGTCGTGCACCGCTTGTCAGGAAGTTTGCCCGACAGCGGCGTTTCCGGCGCCGTATCAGCTGGATGCGCGTCGCTGCATTTCCTATTTGACGATTGAACATCACGGACCGGTGGACGAAAATCTGCGGGCGCTATTGGGCAACCGGATTTATGGCTGCGACGATTGCCTGGCCGTGTGTCCTTGGAACAAATTCGCAGTTGAGGCGCGAGAGATTCGATATCGCGCGCGACCCGAATTGCTTGCACCGGATCTTGAGGAGCTGGCACGGTTGGACGATGCCGGGTTCCGGGCGTTTTTCAGCGGCTCTCCGATCAAGCGGATCGGCCGGGACCGTTTCGTGCGCAACGTCTTGTATGCGATAGGAAATTCCGGGCACGCTCGGTTGAAGGCAGCGGCGCAGGATCTGTGCGAGGACCCCGATCCAACGGTGGCTGATGCGGCACGCTGGGCAGTGACACAATTGGACACGTAAAGATGACTGCGCGGTCCTTTGCAAATCCTGCAAAAGCGCCATCTAATACCCGTGAACAAGACGGAGGATACCATGCCGAAATACGAGCGGAACCCGGATGTCGTTGCGGCTCTGACGCCTGAACAGCACTGGGTGACTCAGGAAAACGGGACCGAGCGGCCAGGAAGCGGCAAGCTGCTGAATAACAAAGCGCCTGGAATTTACGTGGATGTGGTCAGTGGCGAGCCGCTGTTTGCCTCGGGGGATAAATACGAATCCGGTTGCGGCTGGCCGAGTTTCACCAAACCGATCGAGCCTGCGCATGTCGCTGAATTGCATGACGCCACGCATGGGATGGTCCGAACCGAGGTCCGCTCGACCCATGGTGACAGTCATCTGGGGCACGTGTTCCCCGATGGGCCCGCGGATCGTGGCGGGCTGCGCTATTGCATCAACTCGGCCAGCCTGCGGTTTATCCATCGTGATGACATGAAGGCCGAGGGGTACGGCGATTATCTGAACCAGGTGGAGGACGTATGATGGCGGAAGAACGTGCAGTTCTGGCCGGTGGCTGTTTCTGGGGGATGCAAGAGCTGATCCGCAAGCTGCCCGGCGTTTTGCGGACCCGCGTGGGCTATACCGGGGGGGATGTCCCAAATGCGACCTATCGAAACCACGGCACCCATGCCGAGGGGATCGAGATCGTTTTTGATCCGTCGCAAACTTCGTACCGGGCGATGCTGGAGTTCTTTTTTCAGATCCACGACCCGACCACGATGAACCGGCAGGGGAACGATCTGGGGATGAGCTATCGCTCGGCGATTTACTACGTGGATGACGCCCAAAAGGCCTGTGCCCTTGATACGATCAAGGATGTCGAGGCCAGCGGTCTTTGGCCCGGCAAAGTGGTGACCGAGGTGGAGCCCGTTGGCGATTTCTGGGATGCTGAGCCCGAGCATCAGGACTATCTCCAGCGACTGCCGAATGGCTATACCTGCCATTTCGTGCGGCCCGATTGGGTGCTCCCGAAACGCTGATTTGGCTGGATTAGAGCCTGTATTAGAGAAGGGCGCCCAGAAAACCGGGCGCCCTTTAGATCAGAACCGGAAGGTCGCACGCAGCTGGGCAGTGGTGGCATCCACATTGGTGCCCGATCCGTTGAAGTTACCGAAATCGTGGTACAGCACTTCGCCCCCGACCGAGATTGTGTCGGTCAGCATGTGCTCATAGCCAATACCGGCGAAATAGCCCTCGTCGGTGCCCAGCGTGTCGATATCCGCCTGTGCGGCCCCCGTGGTCACATAGGCCAGACCGGCCCCCAGATCATAGCCAGCGCGGACCTTCAGGCGCAGCATGTTCTCCAGCGTGTTGCCGCCCGCAGTGATGTCGGCAAAGTCATAGTCGACGCCGGCACCCAGAATCCAATCGCCGAAATCGTGGTCATACCCCATGGTCAGGCCGCCGATCACGTCATTGCCGGAACCGCCAGCATTGACGTCTCCCCAGCCAAGCTGACCACCGATATATCCGCCGGTCCATGCGCCGGTGACGGGCACGGCGACCGGCGCGTTGATTGCAGGCTTGACCGGCGCGGGTTCGGGGGACCCGGCCAGGACGGGAGCTGCGATGAGGGATGCGCCAACGGCGCCCAGCAAGATTGCTTTGGTGCTCATTTTGAATTTCCTTTCTGCCTCCGGCACCGCAAAAGTGCGGGCCGACATTTCTGTAACGGAGCACATAGGTATTCCGTCGCACGAGCGCAGTAACGCGTCAGATCATCGGCAAAGCCCGGCTGATCACGCTAGGGAAACACGGCAAAGACTGGCCGATAGGGTCGATCCGGCGCATCACATCTGTGAGAGGTCAGGCAAACAGCCCGGCGTAACCCTCGCGCAGGGCCTTTTTCTGGACCTTGCCCATGGTGTTGCGGGGCAGTTCAGGCAGGAACAGGATCTTTTTCGGCTGTTTAAACTTGGCCAGCTGAGTGCTGGTTACGGCCTCGATCTGATCAATTGTCAGCGCAGGGTCCGAGGCGACGATCACGGCCACCACGGCCTCGCCGAAATCGCGATGCGGCACGCCGATCACGGCGCTTTCCAGCACGCCGGGGATGTCATCAATCAGGCTTTCCAGCTCTTTGGGGTAGACGTTGAAGCCGCCGGTGATGATCAGATCCTTGGCGCGACCGACGATGGTAACATAGCCATCGGCATCCTGTGTCGCCAGATCCCCGGTGATAAACCAGCCGTCGGGGCGCAGTTCCTCGGCCGTCTTTTCCGGCATCTGCCAGTAGCCTTGGAACACGTTGTCGCCGCGGACCTCGATCACGCCGATGTCGCCTTGGGCAACCTCGGCGCCGTCTTCCATGATCCGCAGCTCGACGCCGGGCAGGGGGAAACCCACGGTGCCCGCGCGCCGCTCGGCGTCATAGGGGTTTGACGTGGACATGTTCGTTTCCGTCATCCCATAGCGTTCCAAAATACGGTGGCCGGTGCGCTGTTCCCATTGCTCATGCGTGTCCACCAGCAACGGCGCCGAGCCCGAGATGAACAGCCGCATGTTGCGTGCGTGGTCGGGCGTCAGGCGGGGGTCATCCAGCAGGCGGGTATAGAAGGTCGGCACACCCATCAGGCTGGTGGCGTTTGGCATAGCGTCCAAAATCGCCTCGGCGTCGAACTTCGGCAGGAACACGACCGAGGCCCCGGACAGCAGCGCCACGTTCGTCGCCACGAACAGGCCATGCGTGTGGAAGATCGGCAAAGCGTGGATCAGCACATCATCGGGGGTAAACCGCCACAACTCGCGCAAGGAGTCCGAGTTCGAGGCAAGATTCTTGTGGCTCAGCATCGCGCCCTTGGACCGGCCCGTTGTGCCGGAGGTATAGAGGATCGCGGCCAGATCATCGGCCCCACGCGCGGTGGGCTGGAATGCGGGGTCCGGGGCGGGCAGATCAGCGGTCAGCGTGCCGGTGCCGTACTTGTCCAGCGTCATCACCGTGGCGTCCCCGGCCAGGGGCGACAGCTCGTCCAGCCTCGCAGGATCGCAGACCAGCACACGCGGGGTGGCGTCGGTGATGAAATAGGCGACCTCGGGGCCGGTATAGGCGGTATTCAGCGGCAGAAAGATCCCGCCCGCCAGCACGGTGCCCAGATACAGCTGCACGGCCTCCAGCGTCTTGTCCACCTGAACGGCAACGCGATCGCCGGGTTCCAACCCCTGCGCCACCAGCCGTTGCGCCATCCGCTGCGCCCCTTCGAACAGTTGGGCATAGGTCACATCCGGCAGGCCCGGCCGCGTCGCGAAAACCTTGTCTGGGGTGGTGTCCGCGGCATGGGACAAACGGCTGACAAGGTAGTTCGAGGGATACATGGGCGGGCCTTCCTGTGATCGACATGCAAAGCGCTACGGTTTTGGCATAGATTTCCCCAAGATCAAGGGGTTTGCCCGGATTGACCTTTGTAGCGGATAGGCGCAGCCTTCGGTTAACATGCGAAGGGAATTCCAATGCAGCCGCTTACCGGTATCGCGCTGAAACTGTGCTCGGTCCTGATGTTCATCACCATGGCCTCCATGATCAAGGCCACATCAGACCATGTTCCCCCAGGCGAGGCTGTGTTTTTCCGCTCGATTTTCGCGGTGCCGATCATTTTGGGCTGGCTGGCGGTGCGCGGGGATTTAAAAACCGGGCTAAAGGTAAAATCCCGCATGGCGCATTTCTGGCGTGGCTTTGTCGGAACGGCTGCGATGGGATTGTTCTTTACCAGCCTCGGCCTGCTGCCCCTGCCCGAGGTCACGGCAATAGGCTTTGCCGCGCCCTTGCTGATCGTGATTTTCGCCGCAATGTTTTTAGGAGAGCCTGTAGGCGTGTTCCGCCTTGCCTCGGTCGCGGCTGGGTTGGCGGGGGTGATCATCATCATGGCGCCGCGCTTGACACTGTTGTCCGAGGATGTTGTGGAAATGACTCAGACCATCGGCACCATGGTTGCCCTGATGGCGGCGGTTTGCATGGCGTTGGCGCAAATCTATATCCGCAAGTTGGTCCAGACCGAGCAGACCTCGGCCATCGTGTTCTATTTCTCACTGACGTCCTCGGGATTGGCGCTGTTGACGCTGCCGTTCGGCTGGGTCGTTCCTGACGGGCCCGAGCTGGTGTTGTTGGTCGCGGCTGGTCTGATCGGCGGGGTGGGGCAGATTTTCCTGACCTCAGCCTATCGCTTTGCCGGGGCGTCGGTGGTGGCGCCGTTCGACTATGCGTCGATGCTGTTCGCGCTGGTAATCGGGTATTTCATCTTTGACGAGGTGCCGACCACGCAGATGCTGATCGGTGCGGGGATCGTCATCACCGCAGGTGTGATCATCATTTGGCGCGAGCATGTTCTGGGTCTGAAACGGTCCAAAGCGCGGTCGGGCATGACGCCTCAGGGCTAGCGTCCGCTTAGCGTCGCCGCGATGTATCCGGGTGCCATCAGCAATCGGCGATGTCGCCCCAAGGGGAACCGTTTGGGCACGTCCTGCATGAACTGAGGATAGTGGTCGCCCGCATCCTTGCCCATCGCCAATCGCGCCAGAATCGCGCCGGAATGGGTGGCCATGGCCACGCCGTTCCCGTGATAGGCAAACGCGGTAAAGGCCCCCGGCATCTCGGGCACCGGACCGACATAGGGGGTCAGATCAGAGGCAAAGGCCAGCGCTCCGTTCCAGTTATGTGGCGTCTCGACATGTTTCCAGAACGGAAAGGCGTGCTCGAACTGGCTGCGCGTGCGTTTCTGGAGGGTTTTGAAGGCCTTAGGGCCGGAAAACAGCCCTCCGCGCATACCGAACAGGAACTGCCCATTTGGCATCAGCCGGAAATAGTGCAGCAATGTCTGGTGAGTATAAGCCATCTGCGTGCTGCTCCACCCGTCGGCGATTTCCGCAGGCGTCAGAGGGCGTGTGACCAGCACATTCGACTGCAAAGGCAGGAACCGGGAGCGCATCCAGGGCGGCAGATCCTCGGAGGAATAGCCGTTGGTGGCAAAGATCACCTTATCCGCCCGAATTCGCGCGGCGGACGTGGCCAGAGTGTAGCTATCGCCCTGACGCGTGACCGATCGAACAGGGCTATGGGCGTGAATACGCGCCCCGGCATCAATCGCGGCTTTCGCCAGCCCGTCTGCATATTTGCGCGGGTTCAGGCCAAAGCCGTGCGGCAATGTCAGCGCCCCGAAATAGCGGCCCTTCATGCCAAGTGCGGGCAGCTCTTCGCCCTCGTGGAGCGTCGCCGTGCCGTAAATCTCTTCGGCATTGGAATGTTCCACGCGCAGCGCCCGCATCGCACGGGGGGAATGGGCCAGAATCGTCTCCCCATCTGAATGAGTGTCAGCCTGTATCGCGTGGGTTTTCAGGAGGGTACGGACCAGTTGGATCGCCGCGATCTCGGTCACGTGTTTGGCGCGTATGCCGTCAGTGCCATAGCGTTTTGTCATCAGAGGCTCGGGCAGGGCCGTGCCCCCCAAACAGCAGAACCCGCCATTGCGCCCCGAGGCTCCCCAGCCGGGCGTTTTGGCGTCCAGAACGGTGACATCCACGCCCTCTTGGGCCAAGTGCAACGCAGCGGACAGGCCCGTGAACCCGGCCCCGACAATGGCGATCCGAGTGTGGATGTCGCCTTGGGCTTTGGAGGCGTTGACGGTGCTCGGGCCCCAGAAACAGGTCTCTACTGGTTCGTCGCCATAGGCAAAATCGGACAGGATGCGCGTCATGAGTGGGCGGCTGTCTGTTCATCCTGTCTGGCCCGCACGGCCGCACGCTTGGTCGCCAAAGAGGCCGTGATGACCCCAACCGCGACGATCCCGATCATGATGGTCGACAGGGCGTTGATTTCGGGGCTGACACCCAATCGAACGGCTGAAAAAATCTTGATCGGCAGTGTCGTGGCCGAGGGGCCGGCGGTGAAGGACGCGATCACCAGATCATCCAGCGACAGGGTGAATGCCAAGAGCCAGCCCGAAATGACCGCAGGTGCGATAATCGGCAGCGTCACCAAACGGAAGGAGGCCAGCGGGGTGCAGCCCAGATCCAGCGCGGCTTCCTCTAATGATTGATCGAAACTGACCAGGCGTGAAGAGACTACGACCGAGACATAGCACATCGAAAACGTCGTATGCGCCAGAATGATGGTGAAAATACCGCGATCCAGGCCGATCCCGATGAATAGCAATAACAGGGACAGGCCGGTGATAACCTCGGGCATGACAAGCGGCGCATAGATCATTCCGGAAAACAGTGTTCGGCCCCGAAACCGCCCGGCGCGAACCAGAACCAGGGCGGCCATCGTCCCCAGAACCGTGGCAAATGTCGAGCTGACCACGGCGACCTGCACCGTGACCCAGGCCGCATCCAGGAATGCCTCGTTCTGGAACAGCTCGCCATACCATTTGGTGCTGAACCCGGCCCAGACCGTCACCAGTTTGCCGGCGTTGAAGCTGTAGATCACCAGAATGACCATAGGCAGATACAGGAACGCAAACCCAAGCGTCAGAGCCGTCGCGTTAAACCAAGTAAACCGTCTCATTGGTTTTTCTCCCGCTCTTTTTGCTCGTTGCGCTGGAACAGGATGATCGGAATGATCAGGATCAGCAGCAGTACGACTGCCACGGCGCTGGCGACGGGCCAGTCCCGGTTGCTGAAGAACTCCTCCCACAGCACTTTGCCGATCATCAGCGTGCTGGAGCCGCCCAGCAGTGAGGGGATGACAAACTCACCAATCGCAGGGATGAAAACAAGGAAACTGCCTGCGATGATGCCGCTTTTGGACAAGGGGATCGTGACCAGCCAGAACGCCGTGAGACGCGAACATCCCAAATCCTCGGCGGCCTCTAGCAGTGATGCATCCAGTTTTTCCAGTGCCGCATAGATCGGCAGGATCATGAAGGGCAGATAGGTGTAGACGATGCCGATATAGACGGCGGTGTTGGTGTTCAGGATCACCAGCGGCTCCGAGATCAGCCCGGTCCACATCAGGAACTGGTTCAAAAAACCCTCGTTCGAGAGGATGCCCATCCAGGAATAGACCCGGATCAGGAAACTGGTCCAAAACGGAAGGATCACCAGCATCATCAGCGTGGGGCGCCATTCATCCGGGGCCATCGCCATGCCGTACGCGATGGGATAGCCCACCAGCAGCGTCAGCAGCGTCGACACCAGCGCGATTTTCAGACTGGACAGGTAGGCCTTCCAGTACAGATCATCCTCGGTCAGAAAGACAAAGTTTTCCAGGTCCAGTTGGCCAAAGAAATCCTTGATCGCGGCCCATCCTCCGGACAGGTCCAGCGTGGGAATATAGGGCGGAATGGCCAATGCGGCGTCGCTGAGCGAGATTTTCAGCACGATCACAAAGGGGATCAGAAACAGCGCCAGAAGCCACAGATAGGGGACAGAGATCAGGAACAGGCGCCGCATCTTATTGCTCCAGAACCGAGCCGGCGGTCTGCGTCCAGCTGAGCCATACGTCGTCTTCCCAGGTGAAACCGCGGCGCGACAAACGGCGGGTGTTCGTAGCCTGCGCCTTGACCATCAGACCGCCGGGAATTTCCACGTGATAGGTCGAGATATTGCCCAGATACCCGATGTCGATGATCTTGCCTTTCACGGCGTTCGCGGCAGCCTCTGGTTTCTCGGCGGAAATATTGATTTTCTCGGGTCGGATTGCCACGAAAGTGGTCTGTCCATCGTTCAGCGGACGGCTGGTCTGCGCATGGATTGGGGCATGGTCCGCATGCCATTTGATGTCGTATCCATCGGGGCTGGTTTGGCTGGCCGTGCCCTGAATGATGTTCACGTCCCCAATGAAATCAGCAACATAGACCGAGTTCGGCTCTTCATAGATATTTGCCGGGGTGGCGACCTGCATGATGCGGCCTTCGTCCATCACGGCGACTCGAGAGGCAACGGTCATTGCCTCTTCTTGGTCGTGGGTGACGATCACGAATGTCGTGCCGGTCTTTTCCTGAATATCCATCAGTTCGAACTGGGTTTCCTCGCGCAATTTACGATCCAGTGCCCCCAGGGGTTCATCCAGCAACAGCAATTTCGGCGCGCGGGCCAGGCTGCGCGCAAGCGCCACCCGCTGACGTTGCCCGCCCGAGATTTGATGCGGTTTGCGCTTGGCGAATTTGGACAGGCGGGTCAGGCGCAGCATCTCTTCGACCCGCGCGGCAATCTGATCCTTGGGCATTTTCTGCCGCTTCAGACCGAAGGCGATATTCTCCCAGATCGAAAGATGCGGGAACAGGGCATAAGACTGAAACATCATGTTCACCGCGCGGTCATTCGGCGGCACCGAGGCCATGTCTTGCCCCGCGATGATAATCTGACCCTCGGTCGGGGTGTCGAACCCGGCCAACATCCGCATCATCGTAGTTTTACCGCAACCTGATGGGCCAAGCAGCGCAAAAAATTCACGCTCGAAAATATCTTGGGTCAGGTTGTCGATTGCGGTGAAATCTCCGAACCGTTTGGTCACGCCTTTGAACTGAATCAAAGGCGTTTCGGTCGGGTCATTCCAGGGTTCGAATTCGGTCTCGGTCATGTCAGTCCCCACACAAAGAAAGGCCCGCGCAAGGGGTGCGCGGGCCGAAACTGGCGCCTCTTAGGTGCCCGACTTAATCTTGGTCCACAGACGCGTCACAACGCGCTGGACCTTCTGCGGATAGGGACCTTTGATATAGGTGTTCGCCATCGCCTCGGGGCTGGGATAGATGGCCGGATCACCGATTACGTCCTCGGACAGGAACTCTTGCGAGGCCTTATTGCCGTTGGCGTAGTAAACGTAGTTCGAGGCCGCAGCCATGTTCTGCGCATCCAGAATGAAGTTCAGGAACGTATGCGCGGCTTCGGGGTTGGGGGCGTCGGCAGGGATGGCCATCTGGTCAAACCACATCAGCGCGCCCTCGGACGGAGCGTTATATGCGATCTCGACACCGTTTTCGGCCTCATCCGCACGGTCACGCGCCTGCAAAATGTCACCAGACCAGCCGACGGCCACGCAGATGTCGCCATTGGCCAGCGCGTTGATATATTCCGAGCTGTGGAATTTCTGCACATAGGGGCGGATGCCGGCGAACAGGGCTTCGGTCTTGCCAATCACGGCCTTGTCGTGGCTGTTGGGGTCTTCACCGATATAGGTCAGCGCGGCGGGGATCATCTCGTCCGGGGCATCCAGGAAATGCACGCCACAGGCGCTGAGTTTTTCCATGTTGGCCGGATCGAACACCAGCGACAACGAGCCGATCGGAGCGTCCTCGCCCAGGATTTCTTTGACCTTGCCGACATTCACACCGATCCCGGTGGTGCCCCACATGTAGTTGATCGAATAGGCATTGCCCGGATCGAACTGAGCGGTGCGATCCTGGATGGTGCCCCACAGATTGCCGACATTGGACAGTTTGCTGGTGTCCAGCTTCTGGAACACGCCTGCCTGGATCTGACGTTGCAGGAACGACCCGGTCGGCACCACAACATCATAGCCCGAGCCACCGGCGAGCAGCTTGGTTTCCAGCACTTCGTTGCTGTCGAAAACATCGTAGATCAGCTTGATGCCGGTCTCTTCTTCGAACTTGGTCAGCAGGCCTTCGTCAATATAGTCAGACCAATTATAGACCCGGACTTCGTCTGCAACAGCAGCGCCGGCGCACAGCGCGGTCACGGCTGTCAGGATTAGAAAACGTTTCACCATTCCATATCTCCCCATGGATTTCGGGATTAACTTCCCGTTGATCTTAATTTGATCAAAAAATTCCGATCAAGGCAATATGGAAATGTTTTCACGGGTCCAGTAGACTCGCAACAATTGGATTTACACTGATGCAGAGAAAAGAGGCAGAATGGACGGGAGCGCCCAGAAAGTGACCGGGAAAGAAACGGAAAAAGCCCGCCTTCCGGCGCACGAGGTGATTTATCGCAAGCTGCGCGAACAGATTCTGTTTGGCGAAATTGCGCCCGGTCAACCGGTCACCATCCAGGGTCTGACGGACCGTCTGAATGCCGGGATGACACCGGTCCGCGAGGCCATTCGCCGCCTGACCGCCGAGGGCGCGCTGGAGTTTCAAGGCAACCGCCGTGTCATCGTGCCTTTGCTGACGGCCGAGAATATCTCGGAAATAACCTTTGCACGTCAGTGGCTTGAGTCTCACTTGGGGTTGCGGGCCACCGAGCGGGCCAAGCCAGCGGACCTGGCAGAGCTCACGCAGCTAGACGATGATCTGGATGCGGCGATCACCAAAGGGGATCTTCAGGGATACCTGGAAAACAACTATCGCTTTCACGCAAAGATCTATGAAATCGCCGATGCACCGATTCTGGCGGAAATGGCCGAGGGGCTGTGGCTGCGTTTCGGTCCGTCCTTGCGTGTGGTGTGTGGGCGGGTCGGAACGCAGAACTTACCGGACCGCCACAAGGATCTGCTGTCATGTATGCGGACGCGTGACGCCGAGGGTGCCGCGCGCGCCTGTCGCGAAGATATGCTGCAAGGAATGGAGCAAGTCCGCGATCTGCTGACTCCATCCTGATTCGATTGACATCCATTAATTTGATCATATTCTGATCAAAACGCGTATCGAACGGTTCGAGCGCCAAGTTTTGTCCTGTTCTATGAGGTCAGAAATGAACACGATTACCAACCACCTGCCCACCGAAGAGCTTCAGGCCTTGGACGCAGCACATCACATGCATCCCTTCTCGACTCAGTCGGAACTGACCGAGAAAGGCGTACGGATCATCACCGGTGCCCAGGGCTCGTGGATTCATGATAGCGAGGGCAACCGGATCCTGGATGCCATGGCTGGTCTTTGGTGCGTAAATATCGGCTATGGGCGCGACCGCCTGGCCAAAGTTGCGGCGCGTCAGATGTCCGAATTGCCCTATTACAACACCTTTTTTATGACGACCCATGTGCCCGCCATCGCGCTCAGTCAGAAACTGGCTGAGATCGCGCCGGGTGATCTGAACCACGTTTTCTATGCGGGCTCGGGCTCTGAGGCGAATGATACCAATCTGCGTATGGTTCGGACTTATTGGGCGCAAAAAGGCAAGCCGACGAAAAAGATCATCATCAGCCGCAAGAATGCCTATCACGGTTCGACCGTGGGGGCGGCCTCGTTGGGCGGGATGACGGGAATGCACGCGCAGGGCGGGCTGCCAATCCCTGATATTCATCACATCGACCAGCCGGACTGGTGGTCCGAGGGCGGCGAGCGCGCGCCCGAAGAATTTGGCCTCGAACGGGCGCAGCAGCTGGAAAAGGCGATCCTTGACCTGGGCGAGGACAACGTTGCGGCCTTTATCGCGGAACCGGTGCAGGGGGCCGGCGGTGTGATTGTCCCGCCCGAGACATATTGGCCAGAAATCAAACGCATCTGCGACAAATACGAGATTCTGCTGATCGCGGACGAGGTCATCTGTGGCTTTGGTCGCACCGGCAACTGGTTTGGCTCGGAAACTGTGGGCTGGACGCCGGATATCATGACGATCGCCAAGGGGCTAAGCTCGGGCTATCAGCCGATCGGGGGCTGTATTGTCAGCGATGAGGTGGCCGAGGTGATTGGCAATTGCGAATTCAACCACGGCTACACGTATAATGCGCATCCCGTGGCCGCTGCTGTGGCGCTGGAAAACATCAACATCATGCAGGAAGAGAAAATCGTGGACTATGTCCGTGATGATATCGCGCCCTACCTGAAAGAAAAGTGGGAGGCGCTGGCCGATCACCCGATGGTAGGCGAGGCTAAAATCGTTGGTATGATGGGTTCGATTGCGCTGACACCACAGAAAGAGACGCGCGCGCGCTTTGCTGCTGATGCGGGGACCGTTGGATTTATCTGCCGCGAGCGGTGCTTTGCCAACAATCTGGTGATGCGTCACGTTGGCGACCGCATGATCATTAGCCCTCCGTTGGTGATCACCCGCGCTGAAGTGGACACTTTGGTCGAACGCGCGGCTAAGTCGCTTGACGAAGGGATGTCTCGCGTTAAAGATGAGGGCTTGTGGGAGGCTGCAATTACAGCGGCATAGCGGGCCATCGCCCGCACCAGAGCAGGGGGTAGAATGCGTTCATTTTTCGGGCTATTTGGATTGGTCTTTGTCATTTTCGTCACTTATTTGGCGGTTTGGCCAGTTCCGGTTCAGCCCAAAGCATGGGACGCACCTCCTAATCCCGGATATGCGGGGGATTTTGCCCCGAATAACCGCTTGAGTGACCTGGAATTTCTGGACCTCGACGGCCGTCACGGCCCCGAGGATGTGGCAATCGGACCAGACGGCCTGATTTACGTGGCCACGCATGGCGGCGAGATTATCCGTCGGTCAACCGATCCAGACGACATCGCCGAAGTTTTTGCCATCACGGGCGGGCGCCCATTGGGGATCGAGTTTGCTCAGGATGGCACCTTGTATGTGGCAGATGCTTATCGCGGGTTGCTGTCTATTGATGCCAAAGGCGCAGTGCGGGTTCTGGCGACCGAGGCCGAAGGGCGGCCGATTGTGTATGCCAATGACCTGGATATTGCGCAGGATGGCACGATTTATTTCACCGACGCTTCGACACGGTTTGGAGCCGAAGCGAATGGTGGCACCCTGTCAGCATCGGTTTTGGATCTGGTCGAGCATTCCAACAATGGGCGGGTGTTGAAATACGATCCGCGCAGTGGCCAGACCACGCTGTTCACCAATGGCATGACCTTTCCAAATGGTGTCGCGATCGGCGCGGACGGGTCGGTCTTTGTGGTTGAAACGGGGGCCTATCGGGTGTGGCGTCTGTCCCAGGATGGGACCCAGCGCGAGGTCGTTCTGGAGAATTTGCCGGGCTTTCCTGATAACATCAACAACGCGCCGGACGGCACCCTGTGGTTGGGTCTGGTCAGTCCGCGCAACGACCTGATGGACAAACTTGATCAAAGTCCCGAGATTCGTCGCGCCGTGTTGCGCCTGCCCGAGAAGATGAAGCCCGCCCCGACTCGGTATGGGTTCATTTTGCGGATGCGGACCGATGGGAAGGTGGTCGAAACGCTGCAAGATCCAGCAGGTGCCTATGCTTTAACCACTGGCGCGGTCAGTACGGCGGATGGGCAGGTCATAGTCGCGTCGCTAACCGAGCGTAGATTGGGCGTTTTGCGACATTAAGGGCGTCGTAAAGCGCCTGACGTCCGATTGCGCGCCCAACATTGTCGTAAACGGACAAAAAGTGTCGCCTACGGCCAGCGCAAAACGATCTGCGGTGACATGTTTGAGGTGAAACAAGCCACTTCACGAGGATGGACTCTGTTGACCCTAGGTCAATAGACGCAACAACTGCTGCCTTACGGGTCAGCATGGGCTGCCAAACGTCGAAATTTAAGGCAAACTTCCTGTCTCAGTTCGAAATTCGGTCGTATTGGATGTTGATAATCCGTTTCGTATGTAGTTGGCTGAGTTTCAGAAAAACATAGAACCCACGGGGGGGTCACTTGCTCGACGCTAAAACGAACGACAGTTTCGTAAAATTTGATCGTGTCCAGAAAAGCTATGACGGCGAGACGCTGGTTGTAAAAGACCTGAATCTTGCCATGCCCAAGGGCGAGTTTCTGACAATGCTGGGGCCGTCGGGTTCGGGCAAGACAACTTGCCTGATGATGCTGGCAGGTTTTGAAACCGCTACCCATGGCGAAATTCTTTTGGACGGAAAGCCAATCAACAACATCCCACCACACAAGCGTGGCATCGGGATGGTGTTCCAAAACTACGCATTGTTCCCGCATATGACCGTGGGCGAGAATCTCTCGTTTCCATTGGAAGTACGCGGCATGGAAAAATCCGTACGCGAGGAGAAAATCATGCGTGCGCTGGACATGGTGCAGATGGGGGCTTTTGCAAATCGCCGTCCTGCTCAATTGTCTGGCGGTCAGCAGCAGCGTATCGCGCTGTCTCGTGCCTTGGTGTTTGAACCCGAATTGGTTCTGATGGACGAGCCGCTGGGCGCGCTGGACAAACAGCTGCGTGAACACATGCAATTCGAAATCACTCGACTGGCACACGAGCTGGGGATCACGACCGTATACGTGACCCATGACCAGACCGAGGCGCTGACCATGTCAGACCGCGTTGCTGTGTTTGATGACGGTCGTATTCAGCAGCTGGCTCCGCCGGACGAGCTGTATGAAGCGCCGCAGAACAGTTTTGTTGCGCAGTTTATCGGCGAGAACAACACGCTCGAAGGCACCGTCACCGAAATGAAGGGCGACGGCCTGTGTGTCGTCAAACTGGACGATGGCGAGCTGATCGACGCAAAAGCGGTGAATGTTTCCAAAGCCGGCGAGCGGACCAAGGTTTCGATCCGTCCCGAGCGTGTGGAATTCAACAAATCGCGTCTGCAAGAGGGGGCTCATACCCTGAAGGCCGAAGTGTTGGAGTTCATCTACATGGGTGACATTTTCCGGACCCGCCTGCGGGTTGCCGGGAACGAGGACTTTGTCGTCAAAACGCGGAACGCACCTGATCAGGATCGTCTGGTTCCCGGTGCTCAGTTGGAAATCGGCTGGTTGCCGACCGACTGCCACGCATTGGACGCCTAAGCATTCACGGGTCCGCCCCGCGCGGACTCGTGTTCGGAAAGAGAGGCGAGGTTCCACCCGTTTCGTCCTCTCGAACATCAAAACTACGGGTATCAACGGGAGTTATGAATATGAAACTGAAAACAGCCCTTTTGGCATCTGCGCTGACCACAGCAGCCTTTGCCGCCCAAGCTGGTAGCCACGGTGGCGGTGAAGTCACAGTAATGTCCTGGGGCGGAGCCTATACCAAGTCGCAAGTCGAAGCGTATCACAAGCCGTTCACCGCCATGTCCGGCGTGAAAGTGAACTCGATCGACGCGGACAACCCTGCGACTCCGATCAAGGCACAGGTTGAGGCGGGTAACGTCTCGATCGACGTGGCCGACGTGGAATTCTCGGACGCTGTGCGTCTGTGTGACGAAGGCCTGCTGGAAGAAATCGACGCGTCGATGCTGCCTGCTGCGCCCGATGGCACTGTCGCCACTGACGATTTCATCGACGGAGCGATCCAGGATTGCGCCGTTGCGAACATCGTATGGTCGACCGTCTTTGCCTATAACAAAGACAACGTCTCGATGGCGCCTGTCACCATTGGCGATTTCTTTGACACCGCCAAGATCCCCGGCAAACGCGGCCTGCGTAAATCGGCCAAAGCGACCCTGGAAATGGCTCTGATGGCTGACGGCGTGCCCGCCGGCGAAGTCTATGACATCCTGGACACTGACGAAGGTGTGGATCGTGCATTCGCCAAGCTGGACTCGATCAAAGGCGATATCGTCTGGTGGGAAGCTGGCGCTCAGCCTCCGCAGCTGCTGGCCGATGGCGAAGTCGTGATGTCGACCGCGTATAACGGCCGTATCTTCAACGCTGCCGTTGCTGAAAACCAGCCTCTGGAAGTTGTCTGGGACGGTCAGATCATGGACTTTGACCTGTTCGTGGTTCCCAAAGGTGCGCCCAACAAAGACGCCGCGATGGACTTCATCGCCTTCGCGACCGACACCCAGCGTCTGGCGGATCAGGCTTCGTGGATTTCCTACGGTCCTGCCCGTAAATCCTCGGGTGCTCTGGTTGGCAAATACTCGGATGGCGTGACCGAAATGGGCCCGCACATGCCGACGGCTGCTGCGAACCTGGGCAATGCTCTGGTCAACAACTTCGAGTTCTGGGTCGATAAAGACGCCGAGCTGAACGAGCGTTTCAACGCTTGGCTGGCCAACTAATCCAGTCCTAAGGACTGCCCCCGGTTCTGTGCCGGGGGCGATCCAACCAATTCAGGGCACGGGCCACCAAAGGCCCGGCCCACGACGGGGAAAGGTGACATCCACATGACCGACGCAAGTGCGAACGGAGAAATGCTGACAACGGCGGACGGCAAGCCGCTGAAGCAGGCCTTGGCCAGGGCTCAGTCCCACGCCAGACGCCGCGCATTTTTTCTGGTGCTGCCGCTCTTGGCCTTCATTCTGATCACATTTGTGATGCCGATCGGCCAGATGCTAAAAAGATCCGTTCATAACGAAGGGTTTGCAGTGCACGAAGATGTCGGGTCTGGGGTTCGCACCCCGATCATGACGAACCTAAAGGGCTGGTTCAAAGAGAACCCGCTGGGGACAGAACCGGACGAGGTTGCCTATGCTGCGCTGGCCTCTGATCTGGTTGTTCTGAAGGAATTGCGCGCCGCTGGTCAGGCCGGGACCCGGATCAACTATGAACTGTCGGGCTCGCGGTCGATGTTCACCAAGGCCGCCCGAAAAGCCAACAAGCTGGAGCCTCCGTATAAGGCCGCGATCCTGGATCTGGATGAGGATTGGGGAGATCCCGCGCTATGGCGCGTGATGCGTGATGCCTCGTCCGCTTATACCTTTAATTTCTATCTGGCCGCCGCTGACCGCACCAAAAATGCCGATGGCGAAGTCGTGATGGTCAACGAAAATCGCCAAGTCTATGTGAAGCTGTTCAAGCGTACGTTGTTCCTGTCGCTGTTGATCACCTTCCTGACCTTTGTTCTGGCTTACCCGATTGCGCATCTGCTGGCGACGCTGCCGCTGCGCCACTCGAACCTGCTGATGATCCTTGTTTTGCTGCCCTTCTGGACCTCGCTTTTGGTGCGAACGACCAGTTGGATGGTGTTGTTGCAATCCCAAGGCGTGGTGAATGACGCGCTGGTCGGGACAGGCATATTGGAAGACGAGAACCGATTGCAGATGATGTATAACCAGCTGGGCACAGTGATCGCGATGACGCATATCCTGCTGCCCTTTATGGTGCTGCCGCTGTATTCGGTGATGCGCCCGATTAACCCGTCCTATGTGCGCGCCGCGCGCAGTCTGGGCGCGACCAGTTGGACCGCGTTCCGCCGGATTTATTTCCCGCAAACCGTGCCGGGCATCGGTGCCGGAGCGCTGCTGGTGTTCATCCTGGCGGTTGGCTACTACATCACGCCGGCTCTTGTTGGTGGCGCGGATGGTCAGCTGATCTCGAATCTGATCGCATTCCACATGCAAAAATCGCTGAACTGGTCTTTGGCCGCGGCGCTGGCTGCGATGCTGCTGGGAGGGGTTATGATCCTGTACTGGCTGTACGATCGTCTGATCGGCATCGACAATCTGAAACTGGGCTAAGGGGAGATACAAGACATGGCACTTCCGTCCTACGCCGATCCGCTTGAGAGAGTCTGGTACTACACCTATCTGGTGATCTGTGCGCTGATCTTCTTGTTCCTTATCGCGCCGATTCTGGTGGTGATTCCGCTTAGCTTCAACGCCGAGCCGTATTTCACCTTTACCGACAAGATGCTGAAATTCGATCCTGACGGGTATTCAACCCGCTGGTACGATCTGCTGCTGACCTTCGGCATGCTGGCGCCCGAAGCCCCACGTGATTTCAGCTGGTGGTCCGACGCCTGGTCGAATGCGGCCTGGATCAACGCCGCGAAGAACTCGGTCATCATCGGTTTCTTCTCGACTATCCTGGCCACGGGTTTGGGCACTGTCGCGGCGCTGGGCCTGTCCCGCCCCGAGATGCCCTATCGCCGGGTGATCATGGCGATCCTGATCTCGCCCATGATTGTTCCGATCATTATTGTCGCCACAGGTCTGTTCTTCTTCTACTCGGCGATCTCGATCCAGAATTGGGGCATTCCCTATCTGGGCGTGATTCTGGCCCACGCGACTTTGGGCATCCCGTTTGTGATCATCACGGTGACGGCTACGCTGGTGGGCTTTGACCACTCGCTGACCCGCGCGGCTGCCAACATGGGCGCCGATCCGGTGACCACCTTCCGCCGTGTACAAATGCCGCTGATCCTGCCCGGCGTGATCTCGGGTGCGCTGTTCGCCTTTGTCACTTCGTTTGACGAGGTTGTGGTGGTGCTGTTCGTGGGCGGCCTGGATGAGCAAACCATCCCGCGCCAGATGTGGAACGGTATCCGCGAGCAAATCAGCCCGGCGATCCTGTCAGTGGCAACGATCCTGGTTCTGATCTCGATCGCGCTGCTGACCACGGTCGAGCTGTTGCGCCGCCGCTCGGAACGTCTGCGTGGCATCAGCCCCGGCTGATCCGCCGACATCGCGAAAATGTTCAGGCCGGGGGTGCAAACTCCTGGCCTTTTCTTTATCCCCGTAGGGCGCAGACAGGAGGCGAACATGAGCGACACTCACAAGCAGAAAATGCAGAAGATGCAAAAGGCCCAACAAGAAAAGGTGGCCGAGGCACAGGACCCCGATCGCGGGCTGGTGCTGATTCATACCGGCAACGGCAAGGGCAAATCCTCGTCTGCGTTCGGGGTGATCGTTCGCGCGCTTGGATGGAAGAAAACCGTTGGTGTCGTGCAGTTCATCAAGGGCAAGTGGATCACCGGAGAGCGCCAGTTCTTTGACCGTCTGGGCGGGGTCGATTGGCACACCATGGGCGAGGGCTTTACTTGGGACACGCAGGATCGCGACCGCGATGTCGCCGCCGCAACCGCCGCCTTCAACCGCGGCTGCGAGATGATGGCCAGCGGCGATTATGACCTGATCGTGCTGGACGAGATCAACATTGCGCTGCGCTATGACTACCTGTCGCCGGAACAGGTGCTTGAGGGATTGAAGCACCGCTCGGACCGTACCAGCGTGATCCTAACGGGCCGCGACGCGCCCGAATTACTGTGCGACTACGCGGACTTGGTCACCGAAATGACCGAGGTCAAACACCCCTACGCCGCCGGCATCAAAGCCCAACGCGGCGTGGATTTTTGAACGCAAAAGGGCGGCCATCGGAGCCGCCCTTTTTGGTTTCACGTGATGGGATGGATCAGGCGCGGACCAGGGCGTCGTAGGCCTCGGCGATCTCGCGGGTCAGAGGGCCGACTTCGAAGGTCCAGTCACCGATCTGGCCCACAGGGGTGACCTCGGCGGCCGATCCGGTCAGCCAGCATTGCTCCATCTCGTCCAGTTCTTCGGGCAGGATATGGCGTTCATGGACGGTGATGCCGCGGTCTTTTAGCATGCCGATGACGGTCTGTCGGGTCAGGCCGTTCAGGATCGCGTCGGGCAGGGGGGTGTGCACCTCGCCGTCCTTGACGAAAAAGATGTTGGCACCGGTCGCTTCGGCCACATAGCCACGGTAATCCATGAACAGCGCGTCCGAGCAGCCCTTGGCCTCGGCAGCGTGTTTGGACATCGTGCAGATCATGTACAGACCAGCGGCCTTGGCCGAGGTCGGGATGGTTTCCGGCGAGGGGCGTTTCCATTTAGCAACGTCCAGCTTCGCACCCTGGTATTTCGCATCACCATAGTAGCTGCCCCATTCCCAGGCCGTGACGGCCATGCGGACGGGGTTGCGCGCGGCGGACACGCCCATGTCTTCGCCCGCGCCGCGCCAGGCCACCACGCGCACATAGGCATCGGTCAGGTTGTTGGCGTCCAGAACGGCTTGTTTGGCGGCCTCGATTTCATCGACCGAATAGGGGATCGGCATGTCCATCATCTCGCCGGATTTCAGCAGTCGCTCCGAATGCTTGCGGCTGAGGAAAATCTTACCCTCATAGCAACGCTCGCCTTCGAACACGGAGGAGGCATAGTGCAGGGCATGGGTTAGAATGTGGACATTGGCGTCGCGCCAGTCCACCATCTCTCCGTCCATCCAGATCTTACCATCGCGATCATCATACCCGGCCATTGCTGTTCCCCCATCATGTGGTCTGTTTCCGAAAGTTGCGCAAGTTTGGTCCGCACCGGACATTTTATTGCGCCAAAGCTGCGATTCGCTATCAGTTCGCACTTGGAATGTCAATAAGACTGACTTAAGCTGCCTCTTGCGTGGGCATTTTGTTAACAGTTTTAAAGGGGATGGCGATGTCAGAAGTAACCACCGGCGAGAACCTTCTTTTCCTGACAGACGAGCAATTGCGCCAGGGTATCGAGGCAATGTTCTTTGCATATCGGGGGTTTACCGCGGATCCGGATCGAATACTGGCCGGCATGGCCTATGGTCGGGCGCATCACCGGGCGATCCACTTTATCAATCGGGCGCCGGGGACCACCGTTAATAATCTGCTGATTCTGCTGGGCGTGACCAAGCAATCGCTGAACCGTGTACTGCGGACCTTGATCGAGGACGGCCTGGTCGAAAGTCGCGTCGGCGTTGCCGATAAACGTGAACGCCATCTGTTTCTGACCGAAGACGGCGCCGCGTTGGAGCGCAAACTCTCGGACGCCCAACGCGCACGGATGCGGGCGGCCTATCGCTCGGCCGGACCGCAGGCGGTGGCGGGATTCCGTCAGGTGCTCGAGGCGATGATGGACCCTGAAATGCGCCGCCGCTATCATGCGCTTAAGGAGAATGGCGCATGAGCGACGTTGATCCCCACTTGCTGATCGTCGATGACGATGAACGCATCCGTGGGCTGTTGCAGAAATACCTGATGAAAAACGGGTTCCTGGTCTCTGCGGCGCGCGACGCGGCCCATGCCCGGCGTCTGTTGTCTGGCCTGGAATTCGATCTGATTGTGATGGACGTCATGATGCCGGGCGAGGATGGGATCAGCCTGACGCGCGCTCTGCGCCACGACATCGCGACGCCGATTTTGCTGTTGACCGCCCGAGGCGAGACCGAGCACCGGATCGCTGGGCTGGAGGCCGGTGCCGACGACTATCTGTCCAAACCCTTTGAGCCCAAAGAGCTGCTGTTGCGGATCAATGCAATCCTGCGCCGTATGCCCGAAACTGCGGCTGTAGATACGGCTCCGAAGGTGCTGTCACTGGGCGACATCCGCTATGACACTGAACGCGGTGAATTGTGGCAAGGTGACGAGCTGGTACGGCTGACAGCGACGGAAAGCCAACTGATGAAAATCTTCTCGGCTCAGCCGCATGAACCCATCTCGCGCAGTAAACTGGTCGAGGATCTGGGACGGGATCGCGGGCAGGCCCAAGAGCGCGCGGTAGACGTGCAAATCACGCGTCTGCGCCGCAAAATCGAGGCGGATTCCAAGCAGCCACGCTATCTGCAAACTGTGCGCGGCGCGGGTTACATGCTGGCCCCAGACTGACATTTGCATTGCGCTTTGCGGTGCGTGAAATCCCTAAGTCACAGAAAACATGTGATTTTCGCTTTTTTCATGCTAGCATAATCTCTGAGGCAAGCACCGCCTCATTGGGGAGGACTATCATGAAAGCATTGTATGCGGCCCTGTGCGCCGCCTTTTTCGCACCCGCCGCCATGGCGCAGGAATTGATGTATTGGGATGTCGCCGGAGGCTGGGATATCCTGGTTGACCCGTCCTTGGGGAACGGCTGCCTGATCCAGGCCGAGTTCACAAACGGCGTCGTGGTCAGGGTCGGTTTTGACCGGATGGAAGGCGGCGGATACGTCACCGCTTTTCACGACAATTGGGGCGGTATCGTCGAAGGTGAAAGCTATGACATCCTGTTCGATCTGGATGGTCAAAGCTACGAAGGCGTCGCCCGCGGCCTGTATCTGGCGGATATTCCCGGGGCGGACATCTATTTTGATAACCCCGATTTCCTGTTCGATATTGCCGCGCGGCAGACCATGACGCTATTCAATGAGAACGGAGAGGTCATGGCGATTGATCTGACGGGCACAATGGTCGCGCTGGACGCGGCGCTGACCTGCCAAGAGGAACAGGGCTAGGCCGTAGTTAGGAAGGGGTGCCGCATGACCACGGCTTTGTACATGCATGACGATTGCCTGGATCACGTCACCCCGCCCGGTCATCCCGAACAAGTGGCGCGCCTAGAGGTGATTGCCCAGGCCCTTGCGCCGCTCGATCTGGATCGGCGTCGGGCGCCCTTGTGTCAGGATCGCGATATCCTGCTGTGTCACCCGCAGCGCTATTTAGACAAAATCACCGCCAGCGTCCCCGAGTCGGGAACCGTTGCGCTGGATGCCGATACCCATATGTCTACGGGCTCTTTGCTGGCGGCCCGGCGTGCAGTCGGTGCGAATGTCGCAGCGGTCGATGCGGTTCTGGCGGGCGAGGTAAACAACGCCTTTGTCGCGACACGCCCCCCAGGCCACCACGCCGAGCCCGAAACTCAGATGGGGTTCTGTTTGTTCGGCAATGTCGCCATAGCTGCCAAACACGCGCTGTCCAAAGGGCTAGAGCGTGTCGCCATCGTAGACTTCGACGTTCATCACGGAAATGGAACACAGGCGCTGTTGTGGGATGAACCAGGTGTGTTGTTTTTCTCGTCCCACCAATCGCCGCTATGGCCCGGATCCGGTACGGAAAATGAACGTGGCGCGCATGACCAGATCGTCAACCTGCCACTCGAGCCGCATTCCAACGGTGACAAAATGCGCCAGACCTACCAGGCCCGCGTTTTCCCGATGATCGAGGCTTACAAACCCCAGCTGATCCTGATTTCTGCCGGGTTCGATGCCCATATGGCCGACCCTCTGGCGCAATTGAACTGGAGCACCGATGACTTTGGCTGGCTAACCCGCCAACTCCTGTCTCTGGCAGATCGGCACAGTGACGGGCGCGTCGTCTCAACCCTCGAAGGCGGTTACGATCTTACGGCCCTTGCGGCCAGCACTACCGCCCATGTCAGGGCTCTGATGCAAGGCTGACCTCACCTTTCTTTGCTCCTGCAAATACTCACTGCACGGCCCCCTCCAGTGGCGCTTGGCTTAGGTGATTTTCCGAAGATCCCTAAGCAATCCGCGTGTCATGTCATAGGCATGGTCCACACGATTTGCAGGCATCTGCGGATGCTCCACCCGGAACAGCGTTTCGAAACACAGCATAAAGGGCAGGTGCTGCGTCCACATCTCTGGTGGCAGGTCCATCCCCGCGCGCAGAGCCTCATAGGCCTGCGCATCCATGCCGAACTTTCGATCTTTGCCAAACATCAAGCCGCGTCGCGCCATATGCGTCAACGAGCGTGCCAGATCCTTGGCCACAGGTGCGGTGCCGGACCCGCCGCAGTCAATTCCCGTTAGCGTGCTCTCATCCACAATCAGATTGTTAGGGTGAAAATCGCTATGCGTGATGGCAACGGGCCAGGGCGTGTTGTCGATCTGTTTTGACAGGTGCCGCATCTTGCGGAACACGCGCAATTCGACCTCTCGTAGTTTCTCGTGGGGTTGCTTTGCGACGGCCTCTTTGGCCTTGCTCAGCCAGCGTTTCGCGTTCACGGGCTGCGTGGTCAGGGTCGGCGCAAGATAGGTCTGCAACCACCCGGCCGTCCGCACATAGGTCTGCGCGCGCATGTCTTTGGGCAATCTGCGCAGATGGGTCATCATCGGCGTGCCGGGCACGTAGGCGATGACTGTCAGGCCGGTTTTTGCGTCAAAGTGGATCGGCTCAACCACTTTGTTGGCGCCTTGGGACATATAGGCGTGAACGCGTTCCAGCTCGGCCCATTCCTTGGTCATCGGTTTCAGCCAGGCGTCGGATAATGGTGCACGCAGCACAATTTGGCGGTCCTCTAGCGTGGCGCGCAAGACGATCCGGCTATCAGGGACAAAGCGCAGCGTTTCGCCGGGCAGAACCTGCAACCCGGCCTTTCGAGCGATGCTTAACGCATGATCGCGGGCAGCCGCGGCCTGGGCCGGGTAAAGCTTAAGATTGCTGGTGGTCACGATGCTCATTTCCTCTACTTTCGGGCAGCGGGTTACTGGCGTCAACCGAATTGAACCTTCGTCCGGGCGCAGATAAGGTGGCGCCGCAACCGCGCTTGAAGGAGCCCCTGATGACCGACCGCCCCGTATCCGAAATGAGTTTCGAAGAGGCCATGACCGAGCTGGAGCAGGTCGTCGGCCAGCTGGAACGCGGCGACGTCGCGCTGGACGATTCCATTAAGCTGTATGAACGCGGCGCCGAGCTGAAAAAGCGTTGCGAGACCAAGCTGAAAGAAGCCGAAGAAAAGGTCGCGGCCATCACGCTGGATGGCGACGGCAATGCTGAAGGTCTGAAACCTGTTGAAGGTCTGTAAGAGGCGCTCATGAGCAACGTCGATTTGCAGGGCGCGCTGTCCCGTGCCCGCACGGATGCCGAAGGCTGGGTCCGGCAGGCTTTGGCGGGCTATGACAGTCCCGTTGCTGAAGCGATGGAATATGCCTGCATCGGCGGCAAAGGTCTGCGCGCGTTTCTGGTGCTGGAAAGCGCTCGGTTACATGGGATCAGCGCGACGGCGGCGATACCCGCTGCTGCGGCGATCGAATGTATGCATGCCTATTCGCTGGTGCATGACGATATGCCTTGCATGGATGACGACCAGTTGCGCCGAGGTCAACCGACCGTGCATGTGAAATGGGACGAAGTGACCGCTGTTCTGGCCGGGGATGCCTTGCAGTCATTGGCGTTTCAGGCGCTGTGCCAGGCCGCGTGCTCCCCCGAAAACAAAGTTGCGTTGATCGAGGGTTTTGCCCGCTCGGCCGGGATCGCTGGTATGGTGGGCGGTCAGGAAATGGATATCGCCGCCGAAACCGCCGCCGACCCGCTGACGCTGGATCAGATCACCCGTCTGCAAGCAGGCAAGACCGGAGCGTTGATCGAATGGTCCGCCACTGCGGGCGCGGTCATGGCGGGGGACGATCCGGCGGCTTTGACGACCTACTCGCGCTGTCTGGGTTTGGCCTTTCAGATCTGGGATGACGTTCTGGATGTCGAAGGTGATGCCGAAACCGTGGGCAAGGCCGTCGGCAAGGATGCGGATGCGGGCAAGGCCACGTTTGTGTCTTTGTTAGGGTTGGATGCGGCGAAAGCTCGCGCATCTCAGCTGGTGACGGATGCCTGCGACGCCCTAGCTGTTTACGGTAGCGATGCAGAACCCTTGCGAGAGGCCGCTCGCTTCGTTATCTCGCGTGAAAGCTAACAGCAGCCCGGAGGGCCTATGTCGGACCGACCGCACACGCCATTGCTGGACCAAGTAAATGTCCCCGCTGACCTGAAAGGGCTGAGCGACGCTCAGCTGCATCAGGTGGCCCAAGAATTGCGGTCTGAAACCGTCAGCGCCGTATCTGAAACGGGGGGGCATCTGGGGGCCGGTCTGGGTGTGGTCGAACTGACAGTTGCGTTGCATGCTGTGTTCGACACGCCCAAGGACAAGGTGATCTGGGACGTCAGCCACCAATGCTATCCGCATAAAATCCTGACGGGCCGTCGCGAACGTATCCGCACCCTGCGGCAAAAGGATGGGCTGTCGGGTTTCACCAAACGCTCCGAAAGCCCGTTTGATCCGTTTGGGGCGGCGCATAGCTCGACCTCGATTTCTGCAGCGTTGGGTTTTGCCGTTGCCCGTGATCTGGGCGGCACGGCCGAGGGAGGTCTGGGCGACGCGATTGCCGTGATCGGCGACGGCTCCATGAGCGCTGGCATGGCGTTCGAGGCGATGAACAATGCGGGCCATCTGAAAAAGCGGCTGGTCGTCGTCCTGAATGACAATGATATGTCGATCGCTCCTCCGGTTGGGGCGCTGTCTTCGTATCTTAGCCGTCTTTATGCGGGCGAGCCGTTCCAGGAATTCAAGGCCGCCGCCAAGGGGGCCGTCAGCTTGCTACCCGAACCCTTCCGCGAAGGGGCGAAACGGGCCAAGGAAATGCTGAAGGGCATGACCGTCGGCGGCACGTTGTTCGAAGAGTTGGGATTTTCCTATATCGGCCCGATTGATGGCCACGACCTGGATCAGCTGCTGCCGGTTCTGCGCACCGTCAAGGCCCGCGCGACCGGGCCGATCCTGATCCACGTGATCACCAAAAAGGGCAAGGGGTACGCTCCTGCCGAGCAAGCGCGCGACCGAGGTCATGCCACCGCGAAATTCGACGTGATCACGGGCAAGCAGAAAAAGGCGCCCTCGAACGCGCCCAGCTATACCACTGTGTTTGGCGAGACCTTGGTGGATCACGCGGCCAAGGATGACAAGATTTGCGCGGTGACGGCTGCGATGCCCGACGGCACGGGGTTAAACTTGTTTGCCGAGCGATACCCAAGCCGGTGTTTTGATGTTGGTATTGCTGAACAGCACGCCGTGACTTTTGCCGCTGGTCTGGCCGCTGGCGGGCTGAAACCGTTTTGTGCGTTGTATTCGACCTTCCTTCAGCGTGGCTATGACCAAATCGTACATGATGTCGCGATCCAGCGTCTGCCCGTGCGTTTCGCGATTGATCGGGCCGGGTTGGTCGGGGCAGATGGCGCGACCCATGCCGGCAGCTTTGATACCGCGTTTTTGGCCAACCTGCCGGGAATCGTGGTGATGGCTGCCGCCGACGAGGCCGAGCTGGTGCACATGGTGGCCACCGCCGCAGCGCATGACGAGGGGCCGATTGCCTTTCGTTATCCGCGTGGTGAAGGCGTTGGGGTCGACATGCCCGAACGTGGCGAGCCGCTGGAAATCGGCAAGGGTCGGATGATCCAGCAGGGCAAACGAGTCGCGATTCTGTCCTTTGGCACTCGTCTGTCCGAGGCCATGGCCGCCTGCGAACTGCTCCAGGCGCAGGGGATCACGCCGACTGTGGCTGACGCCCGATTCGCTAAACCCTTGGATCGCGACCTGATTCTCCGTCTGGCCGCCGATCACGAGGCTCTGATCACCATCGAAGAGGGCGCAATCGGTGGTTTTGGCAGCCATGTTGCCCAATTACTGGCCGAAGAGGGGGTTTTTGACCACGGTATTAAGTTCCGATCCATGGTTTTGCCCGACATTTTCATTGATCAGGCCAGTCCAGCCGATATGTACGAGGTCGCGGGCTTGAATGCGCCCAAAATACAGGCAAAAGTACTGGATATTCTGGGAATATCCCAAATCGGAGAAAAAAGAGCATGAAAAAGTTAATTGCATTGCCGTTGGTTTCGCTGCTGTCCGCAGCGCCCGCGATTGCTGGCAGCGCCGGTGGCGCAGCTATGGAACCCGCCGTGATCGCTGCCGAAGCAGCAAGCTCGGGCGGGGCAGACCATGCGATATTCTTGCTGATGACTGTCCTGATTGCTTTGGGCATTCAGTAACACTTGGTTTGCACCGAAATTCGTTAGGCGAACCAGCGGCGGTCACTTGTTATCGGTCTGAGACAAGCGCGGCCAATCCGGTCCGATAGTCCGGGTATTTCAGTGTTACACCCAAGTCGTCCTTAATCCGGTCATTCCGGACGCGCTTGGCTTCCGCATAAAAACTGCGGGCCATGGCGGTCATTTCTGCGTCTTCGAAAGGGATCGCAGGGGGGATCGGCAGGCCCAAAAGTTCGGCTGCGTGGGTAATCACGTCCTCGGGTGGGGCCGCAAAGTCGTCGCAAACATTATAGACCGCGCCCGGATTGGGGCGCTCGATCGAGGCGCGCAGCACCTGTGCGATATCCTCGACATGGATGCGGCTGAACACTTGGTTTTCCTTGATGATCCGTCGGGCTGTGCCGTTGCGGACCTTGGTAAATGGCCCTCGTCCGGGGCCATAGATTCCAGCCAAGCGAAAGATATGCAGGGGCAGGCCCGGGATGGCTTGCCATTCCTGCTCGGCGGTGACGCGCCATTTTCCGCGCTTGGTTGTCGGAGTGAGCGGCGTATTCTCGTCAACCCAACCGCCTTGATGGTCGCCATAAACGCCGGTCGTAGACAGGTACCCGACCCATTCCAGGTGCTTCGCAGCAACGATCAGATGCTTGAAGCGGCGTAGCGTCGGATCACCGCTTTCATTCGGTCCAGCCGAGATTAGCAAATGGGTGGCATGGGTCAGGGCGTCTTGAATCCGAGCGTCGGCCTCGTTGTCCAAAAGGACTGGCATGACACCGGTTTCGCGAATCGCCTCGGCTTTGTCAGCGCTTCTGGTGGTGCCGAATACGGTCCAGCCCAGGGCTAACAGCTGTTTGGTCAGGGCCGCAGCAGAGTAGCCATGGCCGAATGAGATCAATGTCTTAGTCATGCCGCTAACCTGCGCTGAAACTTTTCCGGCCACAAGTGTTACGAAAATAGTTTATTTTGGATATTTCGTAACATATAACAGGTTAAGCGACAGGAGGAGACCCAGCAATGTATTCGCAAGGTTTGATTGGGGCTGATGGCAGCACCCAAGAGACTCAGGAGTTTCTGGATCGGTTCCAGGCCCGGATTGATGCCGAGCAGAAGGTTGAGCCGAACGATGAAATGCCCGAGGGCTATCGCCGCACTTTGGTGCGCCAGATCGGCCAGCACGCGCATTCGGAAATCGTGGGCATGCTGCCCGAGGGCAACTGGATCACCCGCGCGCCGACGTTGCGCCGCAAGGCCGCGCTGTTGGCCAAGGTGCAGGACGAGGGCGGGCATGGGCTGTATCTGTATTCGGCCGCGGAAACGCTGGGCGTCAGCCGCGAAGAAATGACCGAGGAGCTGCACTCGGGCAAGGCCAAGTATTCCTCGATTTTCAACTATCCGACGCTCAGCTGGGCGGATATGGGGACGATCGGCTGGCTGGTCGATGGCGCCGCGATCATGAACCAGATCCCGCTGTGCCGGTGCTCGTTCGGGCCCTATGCCCGCGCAATGATCCGGGTGTGTAAGGAAGAGTCTTTCCACCAACGTCAGGGTTATGAGATCGTGATGGCGCTGGCGCAGGGCACGCCCGCGCAGAAGGAAATGGCGCAGGACAGTCTGAATCGGTGGTGGTGGCCCTCGATCATGATGTTCGGTCCGCATGATGCGGACAGCCAGCACTCGGATCAGTCGATGGCGTGGAAGATCAAGCGGTTCAGCAATGACGAGCTGCGCCAGAAATTCATCGACGCGACGGTGCCGCAGGCCGAATACTTGGGTCTGAAGATCCCTGATCCCGATCTGAAATGGAACGAGGAGAAGGGGGGCTATGATCACGGCGAGATCGACTGGAGCGAGTTCTGGCGGGTTGTGAAGGGGCATGGGCCGATGGCGCGTGACCGCGTTCGTGATCGCAAGAGGGCTTGGGATGATGGGGCCTGGGTGCGCGAGGCTGCGTTGGCTCATGCCGAAAAGCGCCGGTCGCGGAAGATGGCGGCTGAGTAACAGGACTGGCGGGACGACGCTTGTTGCCGTTGGCAACATCGCCCCGCCCACCGTCCCTTTGGGGATTCACAGGAATTGAGAGGAGAGCGAGATGGTCAGTACGACACCGCTTTGGGAAGTATTCATTCGGCCGCGCAACGGGCTGTCGCATAAACATGTGGGCTCGATCCACGCCGCGGACGAGGTGATGGCTGTGCAGGCCGCGCGTGACGTTTATACGCGTCGGGGCGAGGGAACCTCAATCTGGGTGGTGCGGTCTGCGGACATCGTGGCCAGCGATCCTGATCAGGCCGGTGAGAATTTCGAGCCGACGGCGGACAAGATTTACCGTCACCCGACCTTCTATGACATCCCAGAAGAAGTGGGGCATATGTAATGGCCATTTATCAGGCAATTCTGGAGTTGGCGGATGACAATCTGGTGCTGGGGCATCGGGTGTCGGAGTGGTGTGGACATGCGCCCTTGCTGGAGGAAGATCTGGCGATGCCGAACATGGCGTTGGATATGATCGGGACGGCGCGGACTCTGTATGCCCGTGCGGCCGAATTGGAAGGTAAGGGTCAGTCCGAGGATGACATGGCCTATTTGCGCGGTGAGCGGGAGTATCGCAATTGCTTGCTGGTTGAGCGTCGGAATGAGGATTTCGCCCATACGATGCTGCGGCAGCTGTATTTCGCGGCCTTTATGAAGCCCTATTGGGAGGCGGCTGCGGAAAGCTCGGACGAGGTGATCCGTGGTGTCGCTGGCAAGGCTGTGAAGGAGATGGCCTATCACATCCGTCACGCGGGCGAATGGGTGATCCGTCTGGGCGATGGCACCGAGGAAAGCGCGCGTCGGATGAAGGAGGCTGTTGAGGCGCTCTCGATCTATGTCGACGAGTTGTTCGTCAGTTCCGAAGCCGCGCAAGAGGCCGAAGCGACGGGTATTCTGCCCAAACGGGCCGACATGCGCCCTGCCTTTGATGCGGTGATCGCTCAGGTTTTTGAACAGGCGTTGCTGGATGTGCCCAGCATCGACTATCCCCACACCGGCGGCCGAGAGGGCCTGCATGGCGAGGACCTTGGCCATCTGTTGGCCGAGATGCAATCGCTGTACCGGGCCCATCCTGGGGCCAGCTGGTAATGTCCCGGGCCGCGCAAGAGGAGGCGCGCGCCTGGGACGCCGCAGCGCAGGTTCCCGACCCCGAGGTGCCTTGTGTCACCGTTGCGGATCTGGGCATCTTGCGCTGGGTTAGGGTCGAAGATGGTGTCGCAAAGGCTGGTGTCACGCCGACCTATTCGGGCTGCCCGGCGACGCTGGCCATCGAGTTGGCGATCGAAACGGCGATCCTTGAAGCCGGGTTCGATCAGGTGCAGATCGAACGCATCCTGTCACCTGCCTGGACCACCGATTGGATCAGCGCCGAGGGCCGGCAGAAGTTGCGGGAATACGGGATCGCTCCGCCCGAAGAAGCAACCGGCAAGGGCCTGATGCTGTTCGGCGAAACGACCGTGACCTGTCCGCGCTGCGGCTCGGCGCAAACAGAACGACTATCCGAGTTCGGCTCGACCGCATGCAAGGCGCAATACCGCTGCACGGCCTGCGCCGAACCCTTCGACTATTTCAAATGTATCTGAGAGGACTGGCGAGATGTTTCACAACCTGACCATCCAGACCGTGACCCACGAAACGCCCGATGCAGTGGCGATCACCTTTGACGTGCCGACCGATTTGAACGGCACCTTCGACTGGAAACCGGGCCAATACCTGACCCTGCGCACTGAAATCGAGGGCGAGGATCTGCGCCGGTCCTATTCCATCGCCAGCCTGCCCGGCAAAGCTCTGACCGTGGGCGTGAAGCGGGTCGATGAGGGCAAATTCTCGACCTTCGCGCAGGGGCTGCAAGCGGGCGATACGATCCAGGTTATGCCGCCCGAGGGACGTTTTACGCCCAAGGGTGAACAGCAATTGATCCTGATCGCGGCGGGGTCGGGCATCACTCCGATGGTGTCCATCGCCGCAGACCAGCTGGCGCAGGGCCACGAGGTCACGCTGGTCTATGGCAACCGCAAAACCGACAGCATCATGTTCCGCGCGGCGTTGGACGCGCTGAAGGATCGCTATACTGATCGCTTTACCCTGATCCACATCCTCAGCCGCGAACCACAAGACGTGGACCTGCTGAACGGCCGTATCTCGGGCGACAAAATCGCCGCCCTGGGCCGCGCCGGTGCGATCGACCTTCAGGCGGATGGCATCTACCTGTGTGGCCCCGGTGACATGATCGACGACGTCGCCGCCACGTTGACAAATGAAGGCGTCGACAAAACTGCGATCCATTTCGAACGTTTCTACGAAGGCGACGCCCCCAAGGCGCCCGCATCCGCCGCTGCCCAAGCTGCCGCCGAACATGGCGTCACGGTCGAGGTCATCCTGGATGGCTCCCGCCGTGTCTTTGAATTCGAAACCCAGGATGACACCGTACTGGACGCTGCGGCACGTCAGGGCCTGGAACTCCCCTATTCCTGCAAGGGAGGTATGTGTTGTACCTGCCGCTGCAAGGTCGAAGAAGGTAGCGCGGAAATGGCCACCAATTACTCGCTGGAACAATGGGAACTGGACGCGGGCTTCACCCTCGGCTGTCAGGCACGCCCAACAAGCGATAAACTGGTCCTCGACTTCGACGCAGCCTAGCCCTCGACCACCCTTCTTCTTTTTCAAAATATCCTCGGGGGGAGGCCGCAGGCCTTGGGGGGCAGACAGCCCCCCCTATTCCTTCTCTAACAGCTTGACGGTTTTGGCGCAGGGCCAGCCGTCAAAAAATGCCTCCAACACGTCCTCGAATATTGGCCGCGCGTCTGCGGTCGCAGCAAACAACGTTGCACAACTGCGCAGCTTCAGGGCGTCGATTTTCCCCAAAATCTTTTCGGGCGGGGTGCCCTGATGGGTCAGCATCAGCTCGCACATGCGCACCAATCGCGGCCCCAGAACGGGGTGCGCCAAATAGCTTTCTGCCTCGGCCAACCCCTCGATGCCATATAGCTGTGCAAAGTTCGACCGGCCCAGCCCGCGCAATTGAGGAAAGACATACCACATCCAATGCGTGACCTTCTGCCCTGCTGTGATCTCGCGCTCGGCGTCGGCAAAGTTGCGCGCTTGGGCGACGATGAACCGGTCTAACCCTTCCATCAGGGACGCTCCTCAAATGCCAGGACGCGCGAGGGCACCCAGGCATACCCATCTGCGTCCAGGATCACGCATTCCCGCAGGCCATGGGGTTTGTTCGCGGGTTCTTGCAGCACATGTCCGCCGATTGCCTCGGCCCGAGCGGCGGCGTCATCAGGGTCGGTCTGATACAGGCGCAGTTCGATTCCTGTCCCACGGGGTGGGTTTTCCGGCAGCAATCCTTGCAGCGGATGATCGCCAAAGGTTGCGTCGCGGTGCAGCTGAAACACGTGCTCACCATAGGTCATGATCGCGAAATCGGCGGTGCTGCGGTGGACGCCCATGTCGAACAGATCACGCAGAAATGCGGCGCTGCGCAAGACGTCTGTCACCAGAAGATTCACGCCCAACCCTGTCAGGCTGGCACCAAAATCCTCGGCCGAGACTGTTTCGTAATCCATTTGCCATTCCCGTGGGGCACATCTGCGCAAAGGTTGAACGTGGCCCGCCCTCGTGTCAACGTCACCGAAAAGAGAGGCACGCATGACCCCGAACCCGCAGGACGCCACTGTCCAATTTCCTGACCTGCCAAAGCCGCAGGCGTTTGATAACCCCAAGGCCGCTGTGGCGCGATTACAAGAGCTGTACGAGGGCGCTGCCGCGTTCCTTCAGCAAAAATTCGCACAGGCCATGCGTGACGGGGACGCGCAGGTGCGGTTTCGCGCGTTTTATCCCGAGGTGCGGATCACCACGACCAGCTTTGCCCAGATCGACTCGCGTCTCAGCTTTGGCCATGTGGCCGAGCCAGGCACCTATGCCACTACCATCACGCGCCCCGACCTGTTCGAGCATTACTTGCAACAGCAGATCGGCCTACTGGTGGAAAATCACGGGGTGCCCGTGGTGATCGGCGTGTCCTCGACGCCCATGCCGGTGCATTTCGCGATGGCGGTTGGCGGGGCGACGGTGCCTCAGGAAGGGGCCGCGGCCTTTACCCTGCGTGACGTGTTTGACGTGCCGGATCTGGAGACCACCAATGATGATATCGTGAATGGTACCTATGCCGTGCCCGCTGACGGTACGCTTCCGCTGGCGCCGTTTACCGCGCAACGGGTGGATTATTCACTGGCCCGACTGTCGCATTACACCGCGACTGACCCCGAGCATTTTCAGAACCATGTGTTGTTCACCAACTACCAGTTCTATGTCTCTGAATTCGAGGCCTATGCCCGCCGGATGCTGGCCGATCCTGACAGCGGTTATACCGCGTTCGTCAGCACCGGGAATGTCGAAATCACGGGCCCCGATGACCCGCTGCCGCCCACCGATAAGATGCCTCAGATGCCCGCCTATCATCTGAAGCGGAAACACGGGGCGGGGATCACCTTGGTGAATATCGGAGTGGGGCCATCGAACGCGAAGACGGCGACGGATCACATCGCTGTGCTGCGGCCTCATGCGTGGATCATGGTGGGGCACTGCGCTGGCCTGCGCGCCAGTCAGAGCCTAGGGGACTTTGTGTTGGCCCACGCCTATCTGCGCGAAGACAAGGTGCTGGACGATGACCTGCCCGTTTGGGTGCCTGTCCCTGCACTGGCCGAGATTCAGATCGCTTTGGAACAGGCGGTCGCCGATGAAACCGCGCTGGAGGGCTATGACCTGAAACGCGTGATGCGCACCGGCACCGTCGCCAGCCTGGACAACCGAAACTGGGAGCTGCGGGACCACACCGGCCCGGTCCAGCGCCTCAGCCAATCGCGCGCGGTCGCCCTGGATATGGAAAGCGCCACGATCGCCGCCAACGGGTTCCGGTTCCGTGTTCCCTATGGGACGCTCTTGTGTATCAGCGACAAACCGCTGCACGGAGAGCTGAAATTACCGGGCATGGCCAGCGATTTTTATAAAACTCAGGTTTCACGTCATTTGCTGATTGGCATTCGCTCGATGGAGCGGTTAAGAGACATGCCTCTGGAGCGAATTCACAGCAGGAAGCTGCGCAGTTTCGATGAAACAGCTTTCCTGTGACCTCGCGTCAGGTGTCACAAAAGGTATGTTTTTATGGGGCTCAGGGACACAATTCGTTGTGTTCCCCTACGACATACAGTTAAATGCCGCGCAATGAGGCCCTAGAAATCGGGCAAACGAAGGAGAATAAAAAAATGACCAAACCTCTGACCAAGACTCAGCTGGTTGCCGCACTGGCCGAAGAAATGGGCGTCGACAAAAAGGCTGCTGGTGCCGCGCTGGACGCCGTGACCACCATCATCACCCGTGAAGTTTCCGGCGGTGGTGCTGTGACCCTGCCCGGCGTTGGCAAAATCTATTGCCGTGAGCGCCCCGAGCGCATGGTGCGCAACCCCGCCACCAACGAGCAAATCAAGAAAGAGGCCGACAAGGTTGTGAAAATGACCATCGCGAAAGCGCTGAAGGACAGCGTTAACGCCTGATCTTGCCTTTGATCAAAGTTTAGGAAAGGGTCGTCCCGTTGGGGCGGCCCTTTTCATTTTCAGGAGCACTCGGGTGGACATCAGAGCAATTGGGTTGGGCATCGCGTTTGCCTTCATGTGGTCGTCGGCCTTCACCTCGGCGCGGGTGATTGTGCAATATGCGCCGCCCATGGGGTCGCTGTCGCTGCGGTTCCTGATCTCGGGCCTGATCGGTGTCGGGATCGCCCTGGCGCTGGGTCAAAGTTTCCGCCTGACACGCGCCCAATGGAAGGCAACGATCCTGTTTGGGTTCTGCCAGAATGCGCTGTATCTGGGTCTGAATTTTGTGGCCATGCAAACGATCGAGGCCAGCCTTGCCTCGATCGTTGCCTCGACCATGCCGTTGATGGTGGCGCTGGCCGGGTGGGTCATTTTTAAGGACCGCTTGCCGAAATTGGGTGTCGCCGGGTTGCTGCTGGGCGTCATCGGTGTGGTCGTCATCATGGGCGCTCGGCTTGAGGGCGAAGTGGATCGCTTTGGTCTGGCCCTGTGCTTCATCGCAGCCATCGCGTTGACCGTCGCCACACTGTCCGTGCGCGGCGCGTCCTCGGGTGGGAATGTGATGATGATCGTTGGGCTGCAAATGCTGATTGGGTCGGTCATTCTGGCCGTCCCCGCTGCGATACTAGAGGACATGTCCGTCGACATGACCTGGCAGCTGGTGGTGGCCTTTATCTATACCACCTTGATCCCCGGCCTGACGGCGACATGGGTGTGGTTCTGGCTGGTTAACCGGGTTGGCGCGATCAAAGCCTCGACCTTCCACTTTTTGAATCCGTTCTTTGGAGTCGCGGTTGCGGCGGCGCTGTTGGGCGAAAGCCTGGGCGTGCTGGATGTGGTCGGTGTCGTTGCCATCGCGCTGGGCATTCTGGCGGTGCAGTTGTCCAAACAGCAGGCCGCCTAAAGGATCGCAAGCAGCGCTGACAGGGTAAAGAAAGCCCCGAACGTGGCCCCCAACAGCGCGAACGAGGCAACGCCCTCGTGCCCGTATTCCTGCGCCAGCACCGTGTAGATCCCGAACATCGGCATGGCTGCGGACAGGATGACCGCCGTATGCATATCCGCGCTTAGCGCTGGCAGGCCCAGCAAGGGCACCAACAGAACGGCGGCTGCGAAAACCATTGCGGGATGCAGGATCAGCTTGCCCACCATGATCTGCGCGGCCAGTCCAGTATTGCCACGCATGGGCAGCCCAACCAGCGAGCCTCCGATAACGAACAGCGCCAGCGCCGAGGCCGAGGCCGCCAGCATATCCAGCAGCCGATCCGCACCCGAGGGCAGCTGAATCCCAGACAGCATCAGGGCAAACCCGGCCAACAGGCCCAGCACCATTGGGCGCTTGACCACAGACAGGAACAGATTGCCCAACATCCGCCCTAACGAGGCGTGCTCTTCTTTGCGCGACAATTCCAGCAGGACCAGGCAGATGGGGATGATAAAGAAGTTCTCGATCACAAAGTTCAGCGCCAGAATAACGCCCGCCTGATCAGGAAAAAGCAGCAGCATCACGGGATAGCCGACATAGCCCGAATTCGGGCTAGAGGCCCCCAATGCCCCCACACCGCGCCGCGCTGGCCCGACGCCTTGCGCCGCCAAAACGGCGTAGATCACCACGATCGTCGCCACGCCGCCGACCAGAAAAGCGGTCATATAGCTGAAGTTCAAAACCTCTGATAAATCACGTCGCCCCACGGCGCTGAACAACAGGGCAGGCAGGGCGACGTTCATCACGTATTTGCCCAGCGTCCGCATCTCGGCCTGCGCGAAGAGGCGAAATTTAACTGCGGCATAGCCCAGCCCAATGGCTGCGAAAATGGGGAAGGTGATGGTCAGAATGTCCAGCATGTCAGCTCCAATGGGCAGGCGAGGGTGCGCCGATTTCAGACGCGAAATGGGATAGAAAATCGCGCATCAAGGCAACGCGTTCTTGTGCGATCTGGCGCCCGCGTTCGGTCAACATACCGTCTGGCAGGCGCAGGAGCTTAAGTGGCCAGTGATCCAATGCAAACTCTGTATCATCCAGAGTCCGGGTCGTGGCAAACGGGTCATCCAGGTCATAGAATTTCCGACCCAGCTGGCCTGAAACGGCAAAGGTTCGCGCGATCCCAATTGCCCCCAAAGCATCCAACCTGTCCGCGTCGCGCAGAATGCGTGCAGTGTCTGAAACAGGCTCTATTCCTGCGGAAAAGCTGTGCGCAGTGATCGCATGGCAGGTCTGGTTAGCTTGGATGCCTGTGAAACCCAAAGCCCGTAAATGAGGTATCGCCGCCTGCGCAGACAGGGTCGAGGCTTGGGCCCTGTTCGGGTCGTCCTTGGGGAGATTCACAAGGTCGTGCAAATAGGCGGCTGCCATCAGTGGGGCGTTGTCCACTTGCAAGGATTTGGAGATGTCCTGACACGTCAACCAGACCCGATCCAGGTGCGCCAGGTCATGGGCGGCGTCCTGCGCCATTTCTTGCGCCGCGATCCGGCGCAGAGAGTGACGCAAGGGCTCGCTCACCCGATTTTGCCCCGGTTTTCTCCGATCTGTCCGCGATGCAGCAGCAGATGGTCCAGGATCACGCAGGCCATCATCGCTTCGCCCACGGGGACGGCGCGAATGCCGACGCATGGGTCGTGACGGCCTTTGGTGATGATCTCGGCGGCTTTGCCGGATTTGGTGATGGTCTGGCGGGTTTTCAGGATCGAGCTGGTGGGTTTCACCGCGAACCGCACCACCAAGTCCTGCCCGGTGGAAATGCCGCCCAGGATGCCGCCCGCGTGGTTCGAGCTGAACACCGGCTGGCCGTCATTGCCCATGAAAATTTCGTCGGCGTTGTCCTCGCCGGTCAGGCAGGCGGCGTTCATGCCTTCGCCGATCTCGACGCCCTTCACCGCGTTGATGGACATCATCGCGGCGGCCAGATCGGTGTCAATCTTACCATAGACCGGCGCCCCCAGACCGGCGGGAACGCCCTTGGCGACCACCTCGACCACAGCACCGACCGAGTTGCCGGATTTGCGCAGCGCATCCATGTAGTCAGCCCAATCACCAGCGGCCTGCGCATCGGGGCACCAGAACGGGTTTTGGTCGATCTGGTCCCAATCGAACTGGTCGCGATCAATGCCATGCGGGCCGATCTGGGTCATGTAGCCCTTGAATTCGACGCCCGGCACCATGGCCTTGATCGCCTCACGCGCGACGCCACCGGCGGCCACACGGGCCGCCGTTTCACGGGCCGAGGACCGCCCGCCGCCGCGATAATCGCGAATGCCGTATTTCTGCCAATAGGTGATGTCAGCGTGACCGGGGCGGAATTTTTCAGCGATATCGCCGTAATCCTTGGAGCGTTGGTCGGTGTTTTCGATCATCAGCTGGATCGGGGTGCCGGTGGTCTGGCCCTCGAACATGCCGGACAGGATTTTCACCTGATCAGGCTCGCGCCGCTGCGTGGTGTATTTGCTGGTGCCCGGTTTGCGCTGGTCCAGCCAGTGTTGCAGCATCTCGGGGGTCAGCGCGACGCCCGGAGGACACCCGTCCACAGTGGCCCCCAAGGCCGGCCCGTGGCTTTCGCCCCAGGTGGTGACGCGGAAAAGATGACCGAAAGAATTCATGCTCATGGGGCGCTCCTTTCCACGTTCCTTACCCAAAGTCGGGCAGATGGAAAAGAGCCGCGCACGGAAAACGGCCCGGACAACGCCCGGACCGTTGAATTTCTTGCGGATCGTCGTGTCAGAACGAGAATGTGTGCTGTAGTCCGATCGACTGGAACGGATCAATATCGCGGCTTTGATCCGGTTGCGACTGGTTGCCAAGCGGGATGTTCACGCCAATTCGAATCTGATCATAGTCCACGCCGTTCACCTCTAGGCGGCCAACGCCGACGTCCAGATTTGCCGGAATCGCAGAGCTGATGCCATCAAAGATCACCCAACGCACCCCCAAGAAAGTGCCCGTGACATCCATGCCCCAAAAATCAAAATTGTCACGGTCGTAATCGGCGTAGACCTGCAATCGGGGATTGATGTCGAACGCAACCGACACTCCGGCCGAGGTATTGGTGCCCGCGCTTGGCACATTGCTGCCGGTAAGCTCGCCGTAATAGGCGCTGATGTTGAAGCCTTCACCGAAATAGTCGGCCTCCAGCCCATACAGGTTAAAGGGGCTGAAATTGGCGGGCGTCGTGGTGGTCGTATGGCTGATAAAGCCGCCGAGAATTAACCCCGGAGAAACTTCATATCCGGGATGCAACGAAATAGAGGTCGCCCCAAAATCGAAGCCGAAAGCATCCATATTGCTGTGACCCAAGCCCACGCCAAGCCGGAAATTATTCCCAAACCGCAGGTCCGTCGTTGCCTCGAACGTCAACATGTCGATGTCATTGCCAGCTGAAGAAGAACGAGTGTAGTCGGCGCTGAATTGGAAACCGGCGTCCGTCAAGCCATCTGCCCAACCTGCGCTGGCGGTGCCCAAACAAACAAGGCCAGCCAGAATTGAATTACGCATGAAATATCCTCCCTATACGTTGCTCTGTCGAAAGCGACGTAGGGGAAGCTTACGCGATTCTGCGTGAATTTTCCAGAAAAGACCGTTTCGGCCCTAATTAGTCCAGCGCGCGGGCTTCGTCCACCAGCATCACGGGAATGCCGTTGCGGATCGGAAAGGCCAGATTGGCGGATTTGCTGATCAGCTCCTGCGCCTCGGGGTCATAGGACAGCTTGGCGTGGGTCACCGGGCAGATCAGCGCCTCGAGCATCCGGCGATCAAAAGCAGGGGTATCGGTCATTGCATGATTTCCTCTCCGTCGCCGCCACGCAGCGCGTATTCGATCAGGGTCACAAGTGTTTCGCGTCGGGTCGACAGACAAGGCGCTTCGAGCAAAGCTTGCCTGTCTTCGGGTTCCAGATCCAGCAGCATCGACAACGAGTTGATCAGCAGCTCGTCATCGGCACCTTCCAGGGTGTCCCAGTCGGATTCCAGCCCGCGCATTTTAAAGTAGCGGCACAGCGCGTCCAGAAACACGGCCCGATCAAATGCTGTGTCTTTTTCTTCGGGGCCCAGGTCGCGCGCAAAGGCATCCCAGGTCACCCGGCAGCGGCGGTACGGGGTAAAGCCCTCAAGCTCTTCACTCACGCGGAATCGAGAAATACCGGACAGCGTGATCATGTACCGCCCGTCCTCGGTTTCCGAAAACTGGGTGATCCGCCCCGCGCAGCCGATCTGATGCAGGCGGTCGCCCGGTCCACAATCCACGCAGGGCTGGATCATACCGATCAGCCTTTCTGGCGTTTTCAGCGCGTCGTCCAGCATCGCCAGATAACGCGGTTCAAAGATATGCAACGGCAACCGAGACCGGGGCAGCAGCAGCGCTCCGGACAAGGGAAAGACCGGCAGGATCGCGGGAAGGTCGAAGTTCAGTGCCATGACGCCATAGTTAGCCCGCCAAACGGATCAGGCAAATATCATCGAGCTAAGCTTGCGACGACCGTTCAAAACGATGGGGTCGTTTGGCTTAAGCGCTTCGAAGATGGTGAACAGCTGGGCCTTGGCAGCGCCGTCGTTCCATTCACGGTCGCGACGGAACAGATCCAGCAGCGTGTCGACGGCGTCCTCGACCTGGCCATCGGCGTGCAGGGCTTGGGCCAGATCGAAACGGGCCTGATGGTTGGCGGGGTCAGCTTCGATTGCCGCGCGCAGCTCGTCCAGGGGGCCGGAATTCGCGGCCTGACGGGCCAATTCCAACTGCGCACGAGCGGCCTCGATCGGGGCGGCTTCGGCGATGGCGGCGGGGGCCCCGTTCAGGATGGCCTCGGCCTGATCCAGATCGTCCAGCGCCATCTGGCAGCGCGCCATACCAGCAAAGGCTTCGGCGCTTTCGGGGTCTTCCTCGGCCACGGCAGCAAAGACCTGAGCGGCGTCTTCGGCAGCGCCTTCGGTCAGCATTTCCTCGGCTGCGGCCAGCGCATCATCCAGCCCACCGCTGGCATCACCGCCACCTTCTTCGATGGCACGTTTGATAAACGCGTCGATTTCCGAGGCCGGAACAGCGCCCTGGAACATATCAATCGGGCGTCCTTTGACAAAGGCCACAACGGTGGGGATCGACTGCAACGGCAGGCCCTGCTGCGCCAAAGCCTGCGCCAGACGCTGGTTCTGGTCCACGTCGATTTTGGCCATCTTCACTGCGCCTTTGGCTTTGGTGACTGCGTCCTCCAGCATCGGGCCCAAGGTTTTGCACGGCCCACACCAGGTGGCCCAGAAATCGACGATCACCGGCACCTCGTTCGAGGTCTCCACGACATCCGCCATGAAGGTTTCTTCGGTCACGTCCTTGATCAGATCGCCCGCAGGGGCAGCGTTTTGTCCAAGTTCCAGCATATCAGGTCGTCCTTACGGAAAGAGTTGGCACATATATGGAGCCTGCAAAGGCCGGGAACAACCCGTCTGTTACAGATCAAAGGTGGCAAAGACAGGCGCGTGGTCAGAGGGTTTTTCCCAGCCGCGCACGTCGCGCAGGACGCGGCTGCTATGGGCGGCATTGGAAATATCCGGTGTCGCCCAGACGTGATCCAGTCGGCGGCCTTTGTCGGCGGCGCTCCAGTCCTTGGCGCGGTAGGACCACCAGGAATACAGCTGCCCCGAGGGGATGTCTTGCCGCGTTATATCGACCCATTTTCCGGCCTCCATCACGTCAGTCAGGTGATCAACCTCGACCGGGGTGTGCGACACGATTTTCAGAAGTTGTTTATGCGACCAGACGTCATCCTCGCGCGGGGCGATGTTCAGATCACCGACGAGGATGGATTTTTCGGGCGTCTCGGAATGGAACCAGTCGCGCATCTCGGTCAGGTAATCCAGTTTCTGGCCGAATTTTTCGTTGATCTCGCGGTTGGGTTTGTCGCCGCCTGCGGGAACATAGAAATTGTGAATCGTCACTCCGTTTTCCAGGCGCCCGGCAATGTGACGTGCGTGGCCAAGCGATGCGAAATCCTCGGCGCCGGCCTCTTTAATCGGGAGTTTCGACAGGATCGCGACGCCGTTATAGCCCTTCTGCCCGCGTGCCACCATGTGGGTGTAGCCAAGCGCGTGGAACTGCTCTAACGGGATTTTGTCCACGGGGCTTTTGCATTCTTGCAGGCAAAGAACGTCGGGCATTTCCTGTTCCATCAGCTTGCAAACGATGGGTTCGCGCAGGCGGACCGAGTTGATGTTCCATGTGGCAAGCGTGAAGGACATGCGGGGGCTCCTGTTTCGGTTTCGTGCGCAAGGTAGAGCACGAATGCAACCGGGGAAAGCCCGCCTGGACCGCAGGCAAAAAAATGGCCCGTGACCTTGGGTCACGGACCAGATGCCGAGGGCAGAAAACTCATAGATGCATTCAACCTTGAGGGTCGTGACAGGCAGTGTGCGAATGCACTAGACTGATAAAACATCCTCGGTAGACATTATTTCCAATGATTTTCCAAACTTACCAAGCGACAAGTCATGAATTGCGCGTCATTGCCACGAATGGCAGTGCCTTTTGGGTTGATGTCCCTGGGGTCGTGAAGATTTCGTTCTCTAAGGTGCTGTTTTTCTATCTGTGCAGCTTTGCCGTGGTGGTGGCCTTGTTCAATCCGCCTTTGTTTGGGGTGGAATTGCCCTTGCTGGGTCGGTTTCTGTATTGGCTATTTGTCTGCTATTTCGTGACGCTGATGTGGATGGCGCAGTTCGTTGTGTTTGATTGGGTTAAGCGACTATCAGGGCGGGACATTCCGGTCTTATCCGGTGTCATCTGCCTGGTCGGGGTCGCCTGCATGGTTTGGGCAAATTATGTCTTGTCCGAGAAGCTGTTCGGGGCCACAGGCATTACCAATCTGCAAATCTGGGGCGAGGTCCTTAGGTATTTCCTGATCTCTGTGGTGATCGAATTTTTGACGGTCGCGATGGTTTTGCCGCGTTTCGAAAATGTCTCGTTTGCGACACGCGCACCCACCCAAGAGTCCACGCCGGATCAACCCTGTCCGCCAGATGTTTTGCAGGTGAACGGGCGCACGGTTGCCTTGGCGCCGTTGCAATGGATGAAGTCGGTCGAGCATTACGTCGAGTTTCACAGCGGCGGCCCCCCGGTCATCGAACGTGTTCCGCTGCGGGACATGGTCAGCCAGTCTCAGGGGATGGACGGGATGCAGCCGCACCGGTCGTACTGGGTGGCGCGTCATGCAGTCCAACAGATGACACGACGTGACGGGAGCGCGGTGCTGTTGCTGACGGATGGCACGGAGATCCCGGTCTCGCGTCACCGAAAGGCCCAGATCGCGGCATGGTTGAGCGACGCCTGATTTTCCCATCCCTAAAAGAAAAAAGACCCGGGCGTTTACCCGGGTCAGTCCAACAGGGAGGTGCACATGATAACCCGCATATGCGACGGGGTTCTTAATCTATAGTTGAATCGCTTGGGGCGTCGCCTTGATCTGGCTCAAACCGTCAGGCGACCAGTTTATAGCCCCCGGATTCGGTCACCAGCAGCCGCGCGTTCGAGGGATCGGGCTCGATCTTCTGACGCAGACGATAGATGTGGGTTTCCAGCGTGTGGGTGGTGACACCGGCGTTATAGCCCCAGACCTCGTGCAGCAGCACATCGCGGGGGACAACGCCATCCGTGGATCGGTACAGGAACTTGAGGATATTGGTTTCCTTCTCGGTCAGGCGGATTTTCTTTTCATCATCCGTCACCAGCAGCTTCATCGAGGGTCGGAAACTGTACGGCCCCAACTGGAACACGGCGTCCTCGGACTGTTCATGCTGGCGCAGCTGGGCGCGGATACGGGCCAGCAGGACAGGGAATTTAAACGGCTTGGTGACGTAATCATTGGCCCCGGCGTCCAGACCCAGAATGGTGTCGGCGTCGCTGTCATGGCCGGTCAGCATCAATACCGGAGCCTTCACCCCTTGTTTGCGCATCAGGCGGCACAGCTCGCGGCCATCTGTGTCGGGCAGGCCAACGTCCAGGATGATCAGGTCATACAGACCTTCTTTGGTTTTCTGCATGGCCTGTACGCCGTCACCGGCTTCGAAAACGTCGAAGTCTTCGGTCATGACCAGTTGTTCGCTCAGTGCCTCGCGCAGATCCTCGTCATCATCGACGAGAAGAATTTTCTTGAGTTGTCCCATGTTCGGACCCTCCTTGGTTCATGCTAAAAACATGAGGTCACGGGATTGTTCAAACAAGTTATGCTGCAATCCTCTCACGCCCTCGTGTTAATCGCCTGCGAAATGTTTCAAATCACATGAAAAAGACGTACATGTTTGGGGAAATTGCCGGAAGATCCCTATGAGTTTTGCCCCCGATGTAACAGAAATCCTGGCCCGCGCCCGCGCTGATCTGCGGATGGGGGTGCCTGTTGTGCTGTCTGGCGCGCAGGGAATGCTGGTAATTGCGGCCGAAACCCTGTCCGCGCAGCGGCTGGCTGATCTGCGCGCGCTGGGCGGTGAACCTGTCTTGGCGATCACGGCGCGGCGCGCTGAAACGCTGAAGGCGCGGTGCTATGACATTGATCTGGCGCGGGTGATCTTGCCGCCGGACGTCTCGCTGACCTGGATTGCGGGTGTGGCCGATCCGGCTGATGATCTAAAGACCCCGATGAAGGGTCCGCTGTTCACGCAGCGTGGCGGTGATGTGACTGCGCATCGCCTGGCGATCAACCTTGCAAAATCCGCGTTGTTGCTGCCTGCGGTGGTGATGCTTCCGCTGTCTGATCCGGCTGGCTTTGCCGCGCAGAACGCGCTGACGCTTGTTCAGACCACCCAGGCCGAGCCCTTGTTGGCCGCCTCTCCGATTCCGCATCCCGTGGTCAGCGCCCGCCTGCCTGTCACTGCACATGAAAAAGGCCGCCTGCATATTTTCCGCCCCGAGGATGGCGGCGAAGAACACTATGCCTTTGAAATCGGCGCACCCGCGCGGGACAAACCTGTGCTGGCCCGACTGCATTCGGCCTGTTTCACCGGCGATGTGATGGGCAGCCTGAAATGCGATTGCGGCCCTCAACTGCATGCCGCGCTGGACCAGATGGGCAGCGAAGGCGCAGGCGTACTGCTGTACCTGAACCAAGAAGGTCGCGGCATCGGCCTGGCCAACAAAATGCGCGCCTATTCACTGCAAGATCAGGGTTTCGATACGGTCGAGGCCAACCACCGTCTGGGCTTCGAGGATGACGAGCGTGACTTCAAACTGGGTGCGCAGATCCTGAAATCCATGGGGTTCAGCGCCGTTCGTCTGCTGACCAATAACCCCCGCAAGATCGCGATGATGGAGAAAAACAACGTTACCGTCACGGATCGCGTGCCGCTAAAGGTGGGTGAGACCCATTTCAATCGCGGCTACCTGGCCACCAAGGCCGCCAAATCCGGCCATCTACTGTAGGCTGGTCAAATGAACATCCACGACCTTGTCCTGACGCCGACCCATCTCCGGTTCTTGAACCGCCGCTTTCCCTGCACAATCGGCCGTGCTGGTCTGACACACAACAAAAAGGAGGGCGACGGAGCCACCCCGCGCAGCACCCTCCGTATCGCTGATATCTACTACCGCCCCGACAGGATCACTGCCCCGACCAGATGGGCCAAACCCATTGGCCCGCGCGACCTGTGGTCCGACGCCTCCGATGACCCGGCCTATAACACGCACGTTCAGTCCCCGTATGCGCACAGCCACGAACACATGCGCCGTGCAGATCCGATGTATGATCTGATCCTTGTGACCGACTGGAACTCCCCCAACGCCATCCCAGACAAAGGTTCCGCCATCTTTCTGCACCAATGGCGCGGCCCTGGCAGACCCACCGCCGGCTGCGTCGCCTTCAGCCGTGCCCATCTGCGCTTCATTGCAGAAAACCTGCGCCCCACCAGCCGCCTGATCATCCGCTAACCCACTTCTTTGCTCCCAAACTACTCTGGGGGAGGCCGAAGGCCGGGGGCAAAGCCCCTAGAGCAGCGCCTTCAAAAGCTCATCCAACATCTCGCCCTGATCCACCTGCAACCGCACGGGCAACGTGATCACTTTCTGTTGGAAATCCGGCGGCAAACGGACGGCGTCTTTCTCTGTCGTAACCAACTGGGCACCGCGCAGCTTGGCCTCGTTTTCCAGCCGGACCATCAAGGCCGGAGTTAAAGCTTGATGGTCATCAAGCGCCTCTGCCCGGATCACATTCGCTCCAAGGCCGCGCAAGGTGCGAAAGAACTTCTCGGGATGACCGATTCCAGCAAAGGCCAGGAACGGAGTGTCGGTCCAGTCCATCCCGGTTTGCAGCGGGGCTAAATGACCTGTGACATGTGGCAAGTTCAGCGTGTCGGCCCAAGTGTCAGCAAGCAACGCCTGCGCCTCAGCCTCCCCAATGGACAGGATCAGATCAGCGCGCTTCAGCCCCACATCCACAGGTTCACGCAGCGGGCCTGCGGGCATGCAGCGCCCATTGCCAAAGCCTTTTTGTGCGTCCACCACGACAATCGACAGGTCCTTATGCAAAGAGGGGTTCTGAAACCCGTCATCCATCACGATGATGTCCGCACCCTTTTCCTGAGCCAGTTGCGCACCCGCCGCGCGGTCCTTGGCGACGATCACGGGTCCAAAGGCGGCCATCAGCAGGGGTTCGTCGCCCACATCCGCGGCACCATGCTGGCGCGGATCGACCTCGATCGGTCCATCCAGTTTGCCGCCGTAGCCGCGCGAGACGACACAGGGCACGGCGCCCATGGCTTGTAAACGCTGGACAATCTCGATTGTGGTTGGGGTTTTGCCGGTGCCACCGGCGTTCAGATTTCCAACGCAGATAACGGGGACATCGGCGCGAAAGGGCGCGCCATTGGCCAGCCGTCGCCGGGTCAGGTCTGCATAAAGCGCGCCCAGGGGCGCCAACAGTCGCGCTTGCCACTTGGGTCGGTTCGGCGCGCTGTACCAGAACTTCGGAGGCTGCATTACGTCGTCCCTTGTTGATCCAGGATGTCCTGGATTTGCGCCATCAATTCATCCGTTGCCTCTGCCCCGTCTGAACAAACCTGCCAGGCAGCATGCGCCATGATGGCGGCCTGGTCGGGCGCGGACAAGCGGGTAATGGCCCCGGTCAGGGTCTCGTCATCGCGCACGATTCGCGCGGCTCCGGCCTCGGCCAGACGGGAATAGGCGTGCAGATAGCGGCTGACATTGGGGCCATACAGCACCGCCGAGCCAAGGGCCGCCGGTTCAAATGGATCACGTCCACCATGGCCTGCAATCAGCGAAGACCCCATAAACGTGATCGGCGCCATCCGGTACCACAGCCCCATTTCACCGCGTGTATCCGCCAGCAGGACCTGCGTGTTTTCGTCGGGCTCGTCCCCATGAGACCATATCGCCGTGCGCCAGCCATCTGCCTCGAGCCGGGCCTCGAAATTCGGGCCGCGGGTTTCATCGTCGGGCACAAGGATCAGCAACTGACGGTGGGCATAGCGCAAGGTCGCGCGATGCGCTTGCAGCACGGTGTCCAACTCTTCGGGTTGAATCATTGCAGCCAACCAGATCGGGCGGCCAGCCAAAGATTCCGCCAGGTCATCGCGGGTCTGCTCGTCGCAATCCAGAGCGGTTGCGGCTTCTTGCAGGCGTCCTGTCACCAGAACCTTGGCACCTGAAACGCCCAACCGGCCCAGCCGTCGCCGGGCGCGATCGTCCACGGCCATGATCTGCCCGAACATCGTCAGAACCGCGCGAGTCACATCGGGCAACCACTGGAAACGTGTGCTCTCAAAGGCGTTGGTCTGTGCGTCGACCAGGAACATCGGCATGCCCTGGCGATGCGCCGCGTTGATCAGGGCAGGGCGCAGCCCGCCGCCAGACCAGATCAGAATATCGGGGGCCCAATGGGCCAGGAAACGGCGGATTTCGCTGGTGGCCTCTTCGGGGACGTGTTGCCACAGCACATAGGATTTCAGGTGGTCGGGCCGTGGCACATCTGCGGGGGTGGTCAGGAGCAGCGACACCAGCGAACCTTGTGCGCGCAGCCGGCGCACCATTTGCACCAAAGACGCGGCCTTGGAGGACGATGTCGCGTGCCCCCAAACCAAATGCCCCTGCGGGCGATCGTCGTGATACTTGGCCGGATTGCGTGCGACACGCCGGGTCAGTGCCAGATAGGCCGCAAGACTAAGAGACCGGGCCATGGCTTAGCTGCCTTTGCGGGGGGTAGGGATCAGTCGGGCCATTGTGCCAACCGTCCGGCCAGATCCGCATGCAGCGCAGGGGCGGCGGCCAACACGCCTTTGACCTGCGGAAAGGGGTTGTTAAAGCGCAAAGTATCACCGCGTTTGTCACTGGTGATGGCGCCAGCCTCGCGCAGGATCAGGTCCCCCGCTGCGATGTCCCATTCCCAGCTGTCGCGCAGGGTCAGCATCGCGTCAAAGCGACCCTCGGCCACCAGCGACAGGCGATATGCCAGCGAAGGGCGGTACGCACGTTTCACATCCGGCACGTTTTGACCGCGCCAGTTGGTGGGATGGAAATTCGGCTTGGCCGCGATCATGGTCGCACCCGACAGGTCGCTACGTTCCGAGGCGCGGATTGGCGCTCCGTTCAGAAACGCTCCGCGTCCTGCGGCCGCGGTGTACAGTTTGTCCTTGAGCGGCAGATACACCGCCGCCGCTGTCACCACGCCATTTTCAGCGATCGCCAGCGAATGCGCCCAGGTGTCCGCGCCCGCGATAAAGCTGCGGGTGCCATCGATCGGGTCGATAATGAACACCTTTTCCTGTCCCAGGCGGGTGTCGTTGTCTTCGCTTTCCTCAGAGAGCCAGCCATAGTCGGGCCGGGCTGCACCCAGCTCGCGCAAGAGCATGTCGTTCACCGCCAGGTCCGCCTCGGTCACGGGGCCCAGATCATCGGGTTTGTCCCAGGACTTGGCAGTCTTGCCCGAGAAGCGCGTGGCGATGCGTCCGGCTTCTTTGGCGGCTTCGGTCAGCAGCTCCAGATCAGTCCCCGGCAAGTGTCATCCCCTCGATCAGCAAGGATGGAACAACCCGCGACAGATGCGTCCGCGCGTCGTTGGCGGGGATAACCCGCAGCAGCATGTCGCGCAGATTGCCCGCGATGGTGCATTCGTTGACGGGATACTGAATCTGGCCGTTTTCCACCCAGAAACCCGCAGCGCCACGCGAGTAATCGCCGGTATTGGGGTTAATCGTTGCGCCGATCATCGAGGTCACGATCAGCCCGGTGCCCATGTCACGGATCAGGTCGTCGCGCGACTGGTCCCCTTGCGTCAGTTCGATATTCCAAACCGAAGGGGACGGCGGAGCCGAAACACCGCGTGCCGCATTCGCGGTCGAGCGCATCCCCAGTTTCCGAGCGCGCGCCAGATCTAGGGTCCAGCCTGTCAGGATGCCGTTCTCGATGATCTGCCGTTTCTGGGTGGGCAGGCCTTCGGCGTCAAAGGGGCGCGAGGCCGGGACGCGGGCGCGATGCGGGTTCTCGGTCACGGACAGATGCGCGGGCAGAACCTGTTGGCCCATCGCCTCCATCATCCAGGACGACCCGCGCGCGATGGCGCTGCCGTTGATCGCTGACAGCAAATGCCCGATCAACCCCGAGGAGATACGCTCATCAAACAAAACAGGATAGGTGCCGGTCTGCGGTTTGCGTGCGCCCAACCGTTCCACGGCGCGCTGACCTGCCGATTGGCCAATATCCGCGGCGCTGCGCAGATCAGCCTGATAGATACGAGAATCCCCGTCAAAGTCACGCTCCATCCCGGTATCGGTGCCGGCGATGGCAACGCAGCTGGTGGCGCGATCCGTGCGCGCATACCCGCCCGAAAACCCGTTCGAGGTGGCCAGATGGATCAACCGTTTGCCATAGGCTGCAGTCGCGCCGCTGACCTTGGTGACGCCATCGACAGCCAGCGCTGCGGCCTCGGCCGTCTGGGCGTCAGATTGCAATTCAGCGGGGTTGGGTTCGGCCGTCGGGTCGCTCAGTTCCAGCGCATCCAGATCCCAGGTTTTGGCCAACTGGTCCGGATCCGCCAAGCCGATATGAGGGTCCTCGGGGGCTTCGCGGGCCATGGCGACAGCGCGTTCCGCCATCGCGGCAATGGTTTCAGGCCGGGTGTCTGACGCCGATACGTTCGCTTGCCGTTGACCGATAAAAACACGCAGGCCGATATCCGTACCCTCGGACCGTTCCGCCTGTTCCAGCGTTCCGCCACGCACATCAATGGACAGGGACGTCCCCGAGACCGCCATCGCGTCAGCGGCATCGGCGCCCGCCTTTTTGGCGGCGTCCATCAAGGCGTGGGTCAGCGTATCCAGGGTATCGGTCATACGGGCTCTTTCGTTTTGCGCCACTCAGGTAATCTGCGCGAGGCGACTGTGCAAGCAATGGCACCTGCAACACCCCCGCAAAGGGCAAAAAACAACCGCGGGCCACCTTGACCCGCGGTCGCATTCAGTTGTGTCAGAGCTTACTTCAGCCGTTGTCCGTTGGCCAGAACATGTCCCTGTTCGTTCACCTCGATGACCGAGGTCAGGACGTCATCGCCCGCAGGAACAGCAAACAGACCCATCATCATGCGGGCACCCATGGCCTGATCCTCGGGGACAAAGCCCATGGCGACCAGTTTATCCAGCAGACCATTGCCACCCACCAGCATCAGGTTCAGCACCCCCTGAGGGCGCGGCAGTCCGTCAAAGCTGGTCAGATCGGTGTTGTCAAAGGTGAACGCGCCGTCACCGGTCAGTTCAGCCCCGGCAGCACGCACGGTCAGCGTGTTGATCTTGGCCGCGTGCAATTCGCCCGGAGGCATTTCGCCCAGCTGGGCCATCGCCTTTTCATCCATCAGGTCGTGGGTCAGCTTAACGTCGCCGGTCAGGTCCAGCTCGATCGTAGCAGGGTCACGCGGCAGCTGCCCGGTGGGGTCAAACAGGCCCCATAGCATGTCCGCCATGGTGAAATCACCCAGCTTCAACGCCAGTTCCACACCTTGGATCGCGTCGGATTTGGCCAGAGGCATCACCAGACGGAACGCGCTTTCGGCCATTTCGAACGAGATCGGCAAAGGCATTTCCGAGGTAAAGGCATCCACCTTCATCCCCTGACCGCTAAGGTCATAGACCAGTTTGCCGGCATTCATCGCAATGCGGCCCGTCGCCCCAGTCGAGGACGTGTCAGCGCGGAACTCATCGCCCTCGCCGGTCACTTCGATATGGGTGGTGCCGCCGCCATGCGAGAACGACCCGTCAAAGCCGAATCCAGCGGCCAGCGCAGCCGCGAAATCCTGCATGTCCACGCCTTCGGGGGTCTGGGATGTGCCGTTAAAGGCCAGGTCCTGCATGCTGCCGCGCAGGTTGATGCGGTCGCCCGAGCCTTCGGGGTCGGTCATGTCCACGACATAGGTCAACCCACTGGCCGAGCCGATCTGGGTTTGTGTCAGGGATGCTCCCTTGGACATAGTTGCCTGGAAACTGATGTCGTTCATCGTCATTTCCAGCTGGCCCAGGTCAACGGGTTTTCCGTCAACTTCCAGTCCGGTCAGGGCGATTGTGATGCTGGGGGCCATTTGCGAATGGGTCATCGCGTCGGGAACACCGGCAACCGTCCATGTCATCCCGGCCGAGCGGTACTCGGCCTTGGCGATCACCTTTCCGTCGGATTTGGAATCGACCATAACGTCAATCGGCATCACGCTGGGCACAACGACATTCACGGTACCATCGCCGTTTTCGACGAATTCAAACCTGTCCAGGTCGACCAAAACAGTGCCGTCATCCTGCGGCAGGGTGATCGTCATGTTGATATCCGAAACGGTCAGGGTGCTGCCCGACATCGCTTCGTTGGCAGACATGGCATAGCCCGCCTGCGCCATCTGGTCCTTCCACGCGCCCCAGACATCCTGCGCGGAAATATCGGCAAATGCAGTCGAGCCCGTCATGCAAATTGCCAGCGCGGTGCCGGATTTCAAAACAGTCCAGTGTTTCATAATGAACCTTCCTCTTATTCAAATTGCGCCTAGCTTCTGACCAATGGGTACAAGGGTCAAGGGCCAAGCGGCTGGACCCTTGCAGATCAGCAGTTTACCACATGTTCAACAGATGGAGGGCACATGGCCGATTTTAAAGGGAAGACGGTTCTGATCACCGGCGCCAGCCGTGGAATCGGAGAGATGTCTGCGCGGGAATTCGCCCATGCGGGCGCAAATGTGGTGCTGATGGCGCGCTCGGGCGGGCGGATCGAAGAAATCGCCGCCGATATTGGCGGGCTGGCGGTCACCGGAGATGTGGCCGTGTTTGCCGATGTGGACCGCGCGGTGCAGGCCGCAGTGGATCGCTTTGGCGGGTTGGATATTCTGATCAACAACGCCGGGGTGATCGAACCCGTCGCGGATCTTAGTGCCTCGGACCCCGATGCCTGGGGGGCTGCGATCGATGTGAACCTAAAGGGCCCCTATTACGGGATGCGCGCCGCTGCTCCGGTGATGATGGGGAATGGGGGCGGGACGGTGATCACAATCTCGTCTGGGGCCGCACACAACGCCTTGGTCGGGTGGAGCCACTATTGCAGTTCCAAGGCGGGCGCGGCGATGCTGACCCGCTGCGGAGACCGTGAAATGCAGGACCACGGCATGCGGATCATGGGGTTGTCGCCTGGCACCGTCGCCACTCAGATGCAGCGCGAGATCAAGGCCAGCGGCGTGGGCCCCGTGGCTGAATTGGAGTGGGAGGATCACATCCCCCCCGAATGGGTCGCCAAATGCCTGTTGTGGATGAGCGGTCCCGCCGGGGATGCCCTGTGCGGGCACGAAATCTCGTTAAGAGACGAAAACATCAGACGTGAGGTGGGGCTGGTATGATTGACCTGCACAAAAACGACGGGCTGTGGACTGTAACAATCAACCGACCGGACAAGGCGAATTCTCTGACCGGGGACATGCTGGAACAGCTGTGCGACATCTTTGAAAACGCGCAAGAGGCGCGCGTGGTGATCCTGACGGGCACCGGCAAAGTCTTTAGCGCCGGGGCCGATCTGGACGAGGCACGCGCCGGGCTTGCGATCTCGCCGCTGTGGGAACGTCTGTCGGGGGCCGTTGCCGCGCTTCCGGGGCTGACCATCGCCGCGTTGAACGGCACGCTGGCCGGGGGCGCGAATGGGATGGCGCTGGCCTGTGACATCCGTCTTGCGGTCCCAGGGGCCAAGTTTTTCTATCCGGTGATGAAGTTGGGCTACCTGCCGCAACCCTCGGATCCGAAACGCATGGCGGCGTTGATCGGGCCATCGCGGACCAAACTGATCCTGATGGGTGGGCAGAAGATTTTGGCGGATGAGGCGCTGAGCTTTGGTCTGGTGGATCGGGTAATTGACGGGGATGTGGTGGCCGCCGCCCGCGAGATCGCGGCGGATACGTTGGCTGCCAAGCCTGACATCGCTGTCGGGATCAAGGACCTTTGCCGCTGAACCAAATGGGGGCGCTGCCCCCGTCGCTGCGCGACTCCCCCGGGATATTGTTGAAAAGAAGAAGTGGTGGGCGTTTGGATGGGAAAGCTTGTGTTGTGTTGGCAGTCACGGCATGACGGTTTGAGCCAAGTGGACAGGATTGCGGGGAGTTAGGCGGTATGGAATTTGATCTGTCAGACCAGCCGGAGATCGTGCAAGAGATAGCGGGCTATGCCTTGCAATTGTGGGAACTGGCAGAAAGCTGGTTGCTGAGCCCAGAGGCGTGGTCGCAGTTTGGATTGTTGTTGGTGGCGTGGTTTGCGGCGCGCTTTGCCAACAAACGATTGCAGCCGCTTTTGTCGCGATGGCTGAGCCCGGCGGCTGAAGCGGGCTATACCGCCAAGGCAAGACTGTTTTTGCATCAGTTCCTGCCCTTGCTGTTGCCCTTGCTGGCGTGGGTTTTCACCGGGATCGGCGAAAGCGTTGTCCGGTCGATTTTTGACAGCGGTGCGGTGATCGCCTTTGGCAAGCGGGTGTTCTTGTTCATTGCCGTGCGCCTGTTGGTGCGTGAAATCATCCAGGACGCGTTCTTTAAGCTGTTGGGGCGCTACGTGATGCTGCCGATTGCGGCGGTGTATACGCTGGGCTTGTTGACTGTTGCGACCGCCAAGCTGGACGCGGCGGTGGTGCCCTTGGGGAACTTGTCGTTTTCCTTGTTGGACCTGATCCGCTTTGTCGTTGTTGGGGGTGCGATATTCTGGCTGGGGCGTTGGTCGAATGATCAATCCGTCAGCTTGATCCAGAAACAGGAAACCATGCGGCCTGCGACGCGGCAATTGGCGGTGAAAGCGGCCGAGATCGGGATATTTGGCGTCGCCTTCCTGATCTTTTTGAACATTATGGGGATCCCGCTGACCTCGCTTGCGGTGTTGACCGGTGCGGTTGGCGTTGGTCTGGGCTTTGGTCTGCAAAAGATCGCGTCGAATTTTATCTCGGGTGTGATCCTGTTGCTGGAAGGGCAGGCGACCGTCGGCGATTATGTCGAGCTGGATGGTGGAGAGGCCGGAACCATCGTCAAGATGACCGCACGCGCCGCGATTCTGGAAACATTCGACGGCCGTTGGATCGTGGTTCCGAACGAGGATTTCATTACCACGCGGGTCGTGAATTACTCGGATCAAGGCAGCGCCAATCGGTACGAGGCGCCGTTCTCGGTCAGCTATGACACTGATATCAATGCTATTCCCGAGATTGTTGAGACAGCCGTGGCCAAGTTGCCCTTTGTACTGACTGACCCCGAAAAACCAGATTGCGAGCTGCGCGGTTTTGGCGACAGCGGTGTGGATTTCAGCCTGGAATTCTGGGTGAATGGCATTGACGACGGGCGCAACAAATACACCTCGAAGGTGCTGTTCCAAATCTGGAATGCGCTAAAGGAAAACGGGATCGAAATCCCTTATCCGCATCGTGTTATCGAATTTAAAAACGGTCTGCCGAAATGAGCCATGTTCTGGTTATTGGCGCTGGGCCTGCGGGATTGATGGCGGCGGATCGCGTGTCCAATGCCGGGCATCAGGTCACCGTGGTCGAGGCCAAGCCCTCGCCCGCCCGTAAGTTTCTGATGGCGGGAAAATCTGGGCTGAACCTAACCAAGGACGAACCCTTCGAGACGTTCCTTTCTGCCTACGCCGAGGCCGCTGAGTTCCTGCGACCCATGTTGCAGGATTTCCCCCCCGAATCCGTGATGCGCTGGGCCGAGTCGTTGGAGCAGGAGGTCTTTACCGGCTCGTCTGGTCGTGTTTTTCCAAAGGCTATGAAAGCCTCGCCGTTGTTGCGGGCATGGCTGGGCCGGTTGGCGGCTCAAGGGGTCACCTTGCACACCCGCTGGCGTTGGATTGACGGTCTGGAACGCCCCGAATTTGAAACACCCGAGGGCAAAAAGATACCGCATCCAGATGCGATGATCCTTGCCTGCGGAGGCGCGAGTTGGGCAAGGTTAGGCTCTGATGGAGCATGGGCCGGGATGCTGTCTCAGAGCGTTGTCACCCCGTTTTCACCCGCGAATATGGGCTTCCAGGTGCCCTGGTCCGATCACATGGCCTCCCATTTCGGGCAGCCAATAAAAAACGTGATCCTAAAGGCAGGGCAAACCCAGGTCCGCGCTGAATTCGTGCTGTCATCGCGCGGCGTCGAAGGCGGTGGCATCTATGCCGTCTCGCGGGCCATGCGCGAGGGCGCGTCGCTGACACTCGACCTGATGCCCGACCTTTCCGAGGATCAGATTCGCCAAAAACTCGCGACCGGCAAGGCCAAACAAAGCACGGCGAACCGCTTGCGCAAACTGCTGCGCGACCCGGTGAAACGCGCCCTCGTGATGGAATGCGCGCGCCCGTTGCCCAAAGACCTGGCCCACGCACTGAAAAACCTGCCTCTTCCGGTGGGCAAGCCCAACCCACTGGATCAGGCAATCTCAACCGCAGGCGGCCTCTGCTTAGACGCGCTGACACCCGAGCTGACCCTGAAATCACACCCAGGCGTTTTCGCCGCCGGAGAGATGCTGGACTGGGAAGCCCCAACAGGCGGCTACCTACTGACCGCTTGCTTGGCCACAGGAAAATGGGCAGGCGATCACGCGGCACGTGCCCTGTCCCAAACCCCTTCTTTGCTCTGAAAATACTCCGGGGGAAACGCCAAAGGCGTTGGGGGCAGCGCCCCCTTACCCCTTAGTTTGACATCGCGCGTTTAAAGGTCGCGCGCGCGCGCATCATCTTGGAATAGGCCAGTAGCTCTTTGTTTTCCAAAGGGAACTTGGCGGAAAAGGCCCAGTTCAGGCAATGGGTCGCGATGATGTCGGGGATCGTCATCTTATCGCCCATCAAAAACGGACCCTTCAGGTAGGTGGCCAGCCGGTCGCAATTGCGGGCGAACTCCCATTTCAGGCTTTCCTTGACCTCGGGCATTCGCTTGTCTTTGGGCAGAATGAAGCTGTGGCGCGCACCGGTCCACAACACGGCGTCCAGCTCGTCCAGAATCATGTTGGTCAGCCCGTCCTGGCGCGCCCGTTCAATCGTACCAGCAGGATAGGTCATGTCCCCATGTTTATCGGCCAGATAGGTCAGAATCGCAGTGGAATCCGTCAGCACCTCATCGCCCATTTTCAACGCAGGGATCTTCCCCGAGGGGTTGTGCGCATAGGCTTCCTTGGAATGGGGATTTACCTTGATCTGTTCGTATGGCTGGCCCAGCTCTTCGAGCATCCAGGTAACGCGCGTGGCGCGGCTGAAGGTTTCGCCGATGACTTGGTACATAGTGATCTCCCTGCTGGCGCCTGATGCGCAGTCTCCGGGCATCAACAAAGGGCAAGCCGCTGGGAATTACCAGAAAAACCTAACGTCGGCTCAACATGGCCAAACGGATCAACATGCGTTCGACCAAGGCCATCGCGGGCGCGGTTTGCCCGGCCGAGCGTAGTTTCAGGTCGGTATCAGTCAGGATGGTCAGCGCATTTTCCAGCTTGGCCGGGCCCCAGCCTTGGGCTTGGCGCTGCATCCGTTCCTTTTGCTGAAAACTGCCGGGAATAAAGACACGTCCGCCGGGATTGGCCACCACGGCATAGAGCGTCCGGAAATGTCGCGTGGCCCCGATGCACAAGGACACCGGATTTGTGCCCTGCGCCTGCATTTTCTTTAGTACAGGGTCCAATTCACCGGTGCGTCCCTCGGCGACGATGTTCAGCACGTCGTCCAGTGCGGCCTCGGTCGAGGCAGGGGCACAGGCGGCCACATCTTTGGCGCTGACAGGGGTTTCGTCACCGCGCTTATACAGCGCCAGTTTTTCCAGGGTCTGGCGAAAATCACCCGGAGGCAGGTCGCGCGCCAGAGCGGTCAGGTCCTGCATTACCCCGTTATCCAGATTTGTCAGGCCTGCGCGGGCCAGGTCAGCCTCGATCTCTTCGCGGGTGGGGGGATCGTCATACAGGCCGGCGGCAAAGGCGTTGCGATGGCCCTCGAAAGCCTTGCGGATTTTCGAGGCGGGTTTCAGCGCCCCCGCGGTCACGATGATCTGCGCATCCCCTTCGGACCAATCCTCCAACGCTTGCAAGATGGCCTTGGCGGCGGTGACATCGGTTGCATCCTCGACAAAGGCGACGCGCGGACCGGGGAAAAAGCTGATCGCCTTGACCGCGTCCAGCAGCATGGCCGGGTCTTTGCGTAATTCGGCTGCGGGGATGCGGGTTAGGCGCATTTCCTCTTCGCCGGTGGGGCCGATCAGGGCTGCGATGACCTCTTGGCGTTTCAGGGCCACGCGCATGGCGTCGCCACCATAGATCAGCAGCCCGGTTTTGCCCTTGTCAGGGGACGAGAAATACCGTGCGGCCTCGCGGCCCGCCAGTTTCATTCCGAAATCCCCGGCGCGGCAGCAATCAACCGCGTCACGATCCGATCCGCCAGCATTACCGCCAGCCGCTCGCGCGCGTCCTGTTCCGAGGCCAGCGTCGCCACGGTGCTGGAGGTGGTCGAATACCCGGTAAAGCCGGTGACTTTGCCTTGGGTCAGGACCTGCTGGCTGGAACTGTCACGCAGAGTGTAATCAGCTTGGCCTACGATATTGAACCGGGTCGTCGTATTATCCGCACTCACGGCCATGCGGGCTTGTTCATAGGTCAGCTGATAGCCAAGCGCGTACCGGCCCATGCCGGTGCGCCCCAGCCGGTTCTCCAGTTCTTGCACCAAGAGCTGCTGATCGCGATCCGTCGGAGCATCAACGATGATCTGCGATTGCAGCTTACCAGCGGCCCCCGAAGGCCCATAGGCCGGAGCAAAGCCGCAGCCCGTCAGGGCCGCAGCGCAGATCAATCCAAGGGTCAGGCGTTTAGACAACCACATTCACAATGCGTCCGGGCACAACAATCACCTTTTTCGGTTCGGCCCCATCCAGAGCCTTAATCACAGCATCCTGCGCCAGCGCCAGCTTTTCAACCTCTTCCTTCGGCATATCCTTGGGCACGCTGATTTCCGCGCGGCGTTTGCCGTTGATCTGGATCGGCATGGTGACGGCATCATCGACCAGCATCTTTTCATCCGCTTGCGGCCATGCGGCCGTGGCGATCAGGCCTTCACCGCCCAGCAGTTGCCAGATTTCCTCGGACAGGTGCGGGGTCATGGGCGACATCAGCTGCGCCAGAACCTTGGCGGCCTCAGTCTTCGCCCCCTTGCCCGCCTTGGATTTCGCCAGCGTGTTGGTGAACCCATAGAGCTTCGCAATTGAGGCGTTGAAGCCGAAGGATTCGACACCGGTGGTCACATCATGGATGGCCTTGTGCATGGCGCGCAGCAGAGCCTCGTCTTGCTTGGCGTTGTCGGCGGCGTCCATCCCGGCGATGTCATTGGCGATACGATAGACGCGGGCCAGGTGCTTGGCCGCAGCCTCGGCACCCGAGGCAGTCCATTCAACGTCACGTTCGGGCGGGCTGTCGGACAGCACGAACCAACGGGCCGTATCGGCGCCGTACTGCTGGATGATCTGAACCGGGTCCACGACGTTGTTTTTCGACTTGGACATCTTGGCCGAGGGCACGATCGTTACCTCGGTACCGTCCTCAAGGAAGCCCTTGCCGTCGCGCAGTTCAACCGCTTCGGGGTAGTGGTACACGGGGCGGCCATCTTCGCCAGTCGTCTTGTAAATCGCGTGGGTCACCATGCCTTGCGTGAACAAAGCGTTGAAAGGTTCCTTGGATTTCTCGGGCAGGTGGCCGCAGATGTTCATCGCGCGGGCGAAGAAGCGCGAGTAGAGCAGGTGCAAGATCGCGTGCTCGATCCCGCCGATATACTGGTCGACATTCATCCAGTATTCCGCATCGGCCATGTTGGTCGGCGTGTCAGCGCGCGGAGCGGTGAAACGGGCGAAATACCACGAGCTGTCCACAAACGTGTCCATCGTGTCGGTCTCACGCTGGGCCGGTTTCCCACATTTCGGGCAGGTGCAATCGCGCCAAGTGGGGTGACGGTCCAGCGGGTTGCCGGGGATGTCAAAGCTGACGTCATCAGGCAGTTCGACCGGCAGGTTTTCCTTCTTCTCGGGCACCACACCGCAGTCGTCGCAATGGACCACGGGGATGGGGCAGCCCCAATAGCGCTGACGGGACAGGCCCCAATCGCGCAGGCGGAATTTCGTGACACCCTGACCGATCCCGTTGGATTCGCAGTGATCCACGGCGGCGGCAACGGCGTCCTCGCCGGTTTGCAGCGCGTCCCCGGCGAAACCCTTCACATAGCGGACTTTTTCCGTTTTCACGGGCACATAGGCCGCATCCTCCGGGTATTCGCCCTCGACCGGTTCAAAGGTTGGGATGATGGGCAGGTCGTATTTGGTGGCAAATTCATGGTCGCGTTCGTCATGCGCGGGGCAGGCGAACACGGCGCCGGTGCCGTAATCCATCAGGATGAAGTTGGCGATCCACACGGGCAGTTCCCAATTCGGATCCAGCGGGTGTTTCACGGTCAACCCGGTGTCAAAGCCCAGCTTCTCGGCGGTTTCAATCGCCTCGGCGGTGGTGCCGCCCTTGCGAGCCTCGGCGCAGAATTCCGCGACTTCGGGGCGCTTGGCCTCCAGCTCTTTGGCCAGCGGGTGATCGGGGGAAATCCCCACAAATGACGCCCCCATCAGCGTGTCGGGGCGGGTGGTGTAGACCTCGATCTCGCCCCCATCCGTGCGCTCAAAGCTGAACTGCAACCCGCGCGATTTGCCGATCCAG
>JBOEGN010000049.1:1657-2394 GCA_050633445.1 Thalassovita sp. | reverse complement strand
GTGGGCGCGATCGAGGTCAGCAGCGCGTTGCGGATGCCATGTTCACGGATCGCATCGCGCACGTCGTCGTCCATCTGCATCATGTTGCCCGAGGCCAGGTATTTCTCGGCTTCGAACAGTGGGAAAGCCCCTTTTTCCTTGGCCAGCTCGACCGAGGCCAGATAGGACGCCCGCGCGATTTGCTTCAGCCAGGTTTCAGCCATGGCGGCGGCCTCGTCGGTGCCGTATTCCAGCCCGACCATCAGCAGCGCGTCTGCCAACCCGGTGACGCCCAGACCGATCCGGCGCTTGGCCAATGCCTCTTGGGCCTGCGCCTCCAGTGGGAAGTTCGAGGCATCGACCACGTTATCCATCATGCGTATCGCCGTTGCCACCAGATCACCCAAGGCGGCAACATCCAAACCAGCGCCAGCCCCGAAAGGATCCTTGACCAAACGCGCCAGATTGACCGAGCCCAGCAGACACGCGCCATAGGGTGGCAGGGGCTGTTCACCGCAGGGGTTTGTCGCCGCGATCTGCTCGACATAGTTCAGGTTGTTGGCCTTGTTGATACGGTCGATAAAGATCACACCGGGTTCTGCGAAGTCATAGGTCGACTTCATGATCTTGTTCCACAGATCGCGTGCTTGCAGCGTGTGATAGACCTTATCGCCGAATTTCAGCTCCCACGGGCCATCGGCCTTGACGGCCTCCATGAAGTCATCGGTGACCAGAACCGACAGGTTGAACATGCGCAG
>JBOEGN010000049.1:1385-1526 GCA_050633445.1 Thalassovita sp. | reverse complement strand
TCGTGCGGCACATCGCATCCCACACATCCATGAAGGACAGCGGCCCCGAGGCGTCCGCAGCGACGCCAGCCACAGGCGCGCCCTTGGGCCGGATCGTGCTGAAGTCATAGCCGATGCCACCGCCCTGCTGCATGGTCAGCG
>JBOEGN010000049.1:0-1359 GCA_050633445.1 Thalassovita sp. | reverse complement strand
GCGGGCAGATATTTGAAATCCTCCAGCGCGTGGTAGAATTTCTCCTCCCACGTAGCGGGGTCTTTTTCGACCTCGGCCAAGGACCGTGCAATGCGCCGCCAAGTATCCTCGACCGTCCGGTCAACGGTCGTGCCATCGGCCTCTTTCAGTCGGTACTTCATGTCCCAGATCTGTTCGGAAATCGGGGCGGCAAAACGGGTCATGGCAGGCTTCCTGTTCGTATGTGGCTTTTATGTTATCATCAGAAAGGCGCGGCAGATACAGCCCTTCAAGGTGGTCTCGTCTAGGGCTTGATCTGGCAGGCGTCAACGCCAAATCGAGCCAAAATAAAACTTCGATCAACCACTGCATTTTGTGTTTGACCCCACAACAATACACCATCTATAGAGTTTTGTCATGAATCTCATCAAACTTAGCGTTGGAACCGAAACTGTGGAAACCCTGACCGCCTGGCAGCAATTGCCGCAGGCTCAGGGGCCTGACGGGTTGCCACGTCACGTCACCCGGATGTGGCCCAAACGCGAGCCCGAGATTCTGGCGGGCGGCTCGATTTACTGGGTGATCAAGGGCGTGATCCAGTGCCGTCAGCGTGTCCTTAGGATGGACGAGGTGATCGGATCCGACGGCATCCGCCGCTGCGCCATTGTGCTTGATCGCGAACTTCACCGCACCGCTCAGGCCCAACGTCGCCCCTTCCAGGGTTGGCGCTACCTGAAACCCGAAGACAGCCCCCCCGATCTGCCCCCCGGACGCGAGGCCGAAGACGCGCTGCCGCCAGAACTGTCAGCAGCGCTATCGGAAATTGGCGTCCTTTAGGTTAGTCGATTCCCAGAACCTTCTTCAGCTGTTGGATCGTTGCACGCTCGGCCTCGGTAACCGAGGCCTGACGCGACCGGAACAACGTTGCCTGGCTTTTCAGGACCAGCCCGTCTGACAGGATTTTCAGGTGGTTCGCCCGCAGGGTATCGCCGGTCGATGTGATGTCAGCCACGGCCTCGGCGGTTTCGTTTTTCACGGTGCCTTCGGTGGCGCCCTGACTGTCCACCAGCTGATAATCCGCGACCCCGTTGTCATACAGAAACTCGCGGATCAGGCGGTGGTATTTGGTCGCGATCCGCAAACGGAAACCATGCGCGGCCCGAAAACTGGCTGCCGCAGCGTCCAGATCGTCCAACACATCAACATCCGCCCAACAGTTTGGCACAGCGATGATCAGATCAGCGTGACCAAAGCCTAGCTCGGCCAGTTCCTCGACCTGTTGGTCCCATTGACCCAGCTTTTCACGAACCAGATCGGTGCCGGTCACGCCCAGATGGATGCGGCCCGCAGACAGCTCGCGCGGGATTTCCCCGGCGGACA
>JBOEGN010000048.1:0-3346 GCA_050633445.1 Thalassovita sp. | reverse complement strand
TCTCGCCATAGCGCCCATCGGTGGGCCGGCGCGAGGGCTGCACATAGGCCGCCGCCCACGGAACCGAGCCCAAGGACCGCAACGTGGTGGCCGGGTGGAACGTGCCTGCCCCGACCTCCATGTCATAGGGTTGCATCACGGCGCAGCCCCTTTCAGCCCAGTAATTCTGAAGCCTCAGGATGATCTCTTGAAAGCTGCGCGGTTTGGTGGTCGTGTCTGCCATCAGTTCTGCCCTGACATTCCTGCCCTGTCGGCCTCAAAATGAGGCCAAAGAAAAATTCCAGACCTACCTACGGCCAGCAGGAAGCGGGGTCAATTGCGCGAACTTGCATTATTTGAGTGCACCAAACGTCCGATTTGCTAAAAACAGACCAAAGACGACGAACAACACAGGGCAAGGACCTTTTGAAATTATGTTGAGATTAGTGACCGCCGCCTTTCTTTTCGTGCTGCTGGCCACCCGCAGCCTGTTTGCGCAGGACGATGCCGTCTGGGTGCAGATCGAAGCACAGCCAACGTTAAGTCAGGCAACCCAACGGGCCCGCGACTATGCGGCCAATTTGCAAGATGTGAACGGATTCGCCATGCGCGGCGGCTGGTACGCCGTCGTTCTGGGCCCCTATGCACGCCGGGATGCCGAACAAGTGCTGCGGGTCTATCGCTCGGAACGGGCGATTCCGCGGGACAGCTTTATCGCCTATTCCTCGAATTTCGAGCGCCAGTTCTGGCCTGTTGGCGAAGCCGCTGTGCAGCCCGTGACACCCGTCACAGTAGACGAGCCCGAACCCGTCGCAGAACCGGAAATCCGCGAGGTCGACGAAACCCCGCGCGAGGCCCGCGCCAGCGAAAACCAGCTGACCCGCGACGAAAAACGCGCGCTGCAACGCCTGTTGCAATGGGCTGGCTATTATAACGCGGCGATTGATGGGTCTTACGGGCGCGGCACCCGAGCCTCGATGTCCGCATGGCAATCCGCCAATGGCTATGACCCAACCGGCGTTCTGACCACCCGCCAACGGGCCGAGTTGTTGGCGCAGTATAACGCCATCCTCGAAGGTCTGGACCTGCAACTGGTGGCGGATGCACGCGTGGGGATCGACATCAAATTGCCCCTTGGTGCCGTGGGATTCGAGAAATACGAAGCTCCCTATGCGCATTTCACAGCGACCGGCTCTGTGCCTCAGGCTCGGGTGTTGCTGATCTCGCAAACCGGGGATCGCAACACGCTGTACGGTCTGTATGACATCATGCAGACGCTGGAAATCGTGCCGCTGAATGGCGCACGTAAGCTGGACAAAAACTCGTTCATGCTGGTGGGCGAAGGTGCGGAATTCATCTCGCACACACAGGCAACCCTGAAGGACGGAGAGATCAAGGGCTTTACCCTGATCTGGCCCACTGGCGACGAAGAGCGCCGCGAACGTCTGCTGGGCGAGATGCAGGTCAGCTTTGCCCGGACCCAGGGCGTGCTGGACCCCGCTGCCGGCAGCAACATGGATCAACGCGTCGATCTGGTCTCGGGGCTGGAAATCCGCAAACCGGCGCTGTCGCGCTCGGGCTTTTTTGTGGATGATCAGGGCACCGTTGTGACCACGGCTGATGTGGTGGCGCAATGCACCCGTATCACTATCGAGAACGACCTGGAGGTCACCGTGCAGGGCAGCGACACCACCGCGAACCTCGCGATTCTGCGCCCAACCCAGCGTCTGGCCCCCTTGGACGTCGCCCGGTTCCAGACCGCGACCCCGCGCCTGCAATCGGAAATCGCCGTGTCGGGATATTCCTTCGGAGGTCTGCTGGACGCGCCCACGCTGACCTATGGCACCCTGGCTGATCTGCGTGGGCTGCAAGGCGAGGAAACGCTGGACCGGCTGGCTCTGGCCGCGCTGCCTGGCGATGCTGGCGGCCCCGTTTTTGACACCGGAGGCGAGGTTCTGGGAATGTTGTTGCCCGCGGCCACAGGTGGCAAACAGCTGCCCAAGGATGTCAGCTTTGCGCTGGATGGCAGTGAAATTCAGCGACTGATGGGGGATTTAGGGCTGAGCGCGTCACAAACCGACCTGATCACCGCAATGCCCGCCGAGGACCTGACCGGCCGCGCGATGGGCATGACCGTATTGGTCAGCTGCTGGCAGTAACACCTCGGAAATCACGGAAAAGGCGCGGCCTCGGCTGCGCCTTTTTTATGCCCGCCAAAAACTGACGGTCAGAATGGCGTAGACGGCCAGTAGCTCCAGACGGCCAATCAGCATCCCCGCGATCAACAGCCACTTGGCCGGATCATTCAACCCCGAGAAATTCCCCGACGGTCCGATCTGATCGCCCAAACCCGGCCCGATATTGGCCACCGCCGTCGCCGCGCCGGACACCGAGGTGATAAAATCCAGCCCCGTCAGCGCCAGCAGCACCGCCAGCACCCCCAGCGTGACGATAAAGAACATGAAAAACGACATCACCGAGTTCAGCACGTCGTCATCAATCTTGCGCCCTGCATAGCGTGGTGTGAAAACGCCGTTTGGCGACTGCGTCTTGCGCAGCTGCGACCGGATCGAGGCAAACAGGATCTGATACCGGAAAATCTTGATCGAACAGGCGGTCGAGCCCGCACATCCCCCGATCAGACCAATGAAAAAGAAGATCGAGATCAGGAAGTTACCCCAGTTCATATAGTCGACACTGGCATAACCCGTGCCCGAAATGATCGAGGTAATGTTGAACAGCGCCTCGCGGAAGGCTTGCTCCCAATGATGCGGGAAAATCGTTGTCAGCACGAAATAGGTCACGATCACCAACAGAGTGATAATCAGCAAAAACCCACGAACCTGCGGGTCCTTAAGCAGGGCGGTCTGGTGCCCGTTCACCATCTGCACATAGCGCACAAACGGCAGCGCCGCGAGGATCATAAAGACCGAGGCCACATACTCCAACGGCCCCGAAAACGCCCCGAACGAGGCATCGCGTGTCGAAAAGCCTCCGGTCGAGATCGTGGTCAGCGCATGTACAATGGCGTCAAACGGCTGCATCCCCAGCACGGTATAACACAGCACGCAGGCCAGGGTCATCGCCACATAGATCACCGAGATCTGCGTGGCAATCTCGGTCGCGCGGGGCAGGATTTTGCCCATCGTGTCGAAGGCCTCGGATTTAAAGATCTGCATCCCGCCGACGCGCAGTTCCGGCAGAAACACCATGGCGACCACAATGATACCGATCCCGCCCAGCCATTGCAGAATTCCGCGCCATAGCAACAGTCCGCGCGGCATGTCATCCAGCCCGGAAAACACCGTCGATCCGGTGGTGGTCATCACCGACATCGCCTCGAAAAACGCATCGACCCAGCGCGCAT